>NZ_JAJISB010000029.1 GCF_021245735.1 Brevibacillus daliensis | reverse complement strand
ACTTAACTTTTTTGTGTCCAAGATATTGACTCAGATCCAAATATTTAATACCTCTACCACAGCTACTAAGACTTTAATTAATAATTCTTCTGATGCTAATAAACGTTATTTTGATTTTGTTTCCTTTGATAAAAAAGGAGATTTTTCTATAGGAAAGTTAGACTTTACAGGAAGACCTTTTGTTCCTATGGGTGGAAGCATAATAATAACGGTAACTTCACCAAACGATGTTACTTTTACAATTAATGATGATTTTACATATGACTCAAGGGATGAGAGAGTCTACGAAAAACTTACGATAGAGAATGGAGAAAATTACATATTCCATAATATAAATACTGGTAATGTAAAACTTTTAACTGACATTACTTCTTCTAGTAAAGTGTATTTTGATTATGCATTATATGATAAAAATGATTCACTTATTAAAAAGGGGATAAATAAATATAGCCTTCCAGATATTCCTTCTGAAAATAAACTTGTTATTTCCAATGTTTTTTATGATGCACTCGATTTTTCTGTATTAAATGGTTTTATTTCATATCAGAAAATAGAAGAAAGTGCTTTTGAAAGGTTAACGATAAGTAAAGAAGAGAGTTATATTTTTTACAACAAAACTGAAACTAACCAACTTCTTGATATAGATGACACAAAAGATAGCTTATTTGATTATGCAATTTATAAAGAGGATGATACACCCTATAAATTAGGTATGGAAAAAAATACAAGTTATTCAGTGCCTGCTGGTGGTTATATCGTTATAACCTCTATTTCAGATGAATCTTCGTTTGTTTACAATAATAGTATATTCAAATCTGAAATATATGACTCAGAAGCTTTACTCAAAAAAGAATTATTTCAAGAAGAAAGTTATATGTTTATCAATATCAGTAATAAGGCTATGGCATTAGAAGATAATGCTAGTACCAAAAAGAAATTTAACTATGTTCTATATAATGCTGATGGAACAGTAAAGTCTCAAGGAAATAATACAACATTATCCCCAACAGTTCCTGTTGGTGGGTATGTTATTATAACAGTTACAACTACAGTACCCGTACTGTTTTATACATATAACCTGGCATTTTATGGAGAAGACTCAAATCAAGCTGCATTAGAGACACTAACAATTGAAGAAGGCGAAACGTACATTTTTAAAAATTTATATGATAGCTCCCAAAAAATAATCACTGATGCTTCCTCAATAAATGAAGGATTATTTGATTATGCTATCTAAAGTGCGAAAGGAAATGGGCTTTATAGTTACATTGATGAAAAGAAAAACGTAATTTCTGTAATAGACAATGCCAAATTGGTTGTTACAGTCAATTCACCAACTCCAGTAACACTTACGTATAACAGAGATGTATTTGATGTAGAAAGAAGTCCAAATGAGGCAGTTAAAAGAGTGACGTTATTACCTGAGGAAAGCATTGTTTTTAAAAATCTTACTGATAGATCTGTAATCTTGAAAAATAATGTATCTGATGGAAGTAGATATAGCTACACATCGTATAATGCTGATGGAAGTATATATACAGAGTCTCAAAATGCAATATCCGCTAAACCAATTCCTGAAAGAGGAAAAATAGTTATTTATAATTCTTCAAATGTTCCATTAACCTTTTTTAGCTATTTTAATTTTGTAGCAATTGACAATAGTATTAACTATGTGGATTTCGGTTTAGCGATCACGTTACCTGATGAAGAGCCATCAAATATATTTAACGATTATGCTCGTCGCTATGAAGATGGAAGAGTTTATGTAAAAATACCTACTTTTGGTTTAGATAACTTAGAAGATTTAATAGAAAAAGAAGATTATTTTAGATTAGAAAATGAAATATGGTACAATGCCGTTGCGCTAAAAGAAAAAAGGGATATAGGTATAAAAATTCATGATGATTTTATTCAGTTAACACCTCTTAATCAAAATGCAATAGATGCTGCAAATGATAGAGGAGCGGTAGAAAGAAATTATTCGAAACTAACTGCAAATAATCCAGATTATACGATTTATTTTCTGTGAGGGATGTTAAGTAATTCATCACTTTTTGAATCTGCTAAAATAGATATAATAAAGAGGTATGCAGATCAAGGGTCAACTGTACAGGTGGAAAGTTTTTTTCCTTATGGCACAACAGATAAAATTGATACTAATAACAAAAAAGAAATGGTAAATTTAGCAACTATGCAATTAGATTTTATAATTCAGGATCTTAAAGAAAAAGGCTACTTTTACTACTTATCCCCTTCATATTTATATATAAAAAGTACTTACCAATCAGGGAAGATAGTAATAATTGGTCATAGTGGAGGAGGGGTATCCGGATTCAGAGCTTCTGAAAAACTAAACAATGATGATAAGATTCTTGTCCATGAAATGGTACAAGTTGGATCACCAAGGGTTGAAAGTACAAATAGACATGTTATTAACCAAACAACTTTTTTAAGTGCATATAATGATCCCATTTCAATATTGGGTATTTGGACAGAAGGATATGAGCCGTTACCAGAAAAAAGTTTTACTGTTTTTTTGGAACAACTTGCAAATGGAGCTGCGGCCCATACAAGTTATTTTTCTAATAAACCTTGGGCCATAGCCCCCTCTATATCAAATCTTTCAGTAACACTTGATAAGATCTGGGAAAATATTAAGTAAAGAAGGTATTTAATGAAAAAAATACTATTTACAGGAGCTTTAGTTCTTACAGTTGTAGTAATTTTATCTTGGTTGATAGTACTATATCAGAGGCCAAGTATGCCAGGTGACAGTGTAAGTGATAAAAAAATAATAAGTGAACTATCCAGAGAATATAATTCTATTAAGCAGATAGAGGTAAGTAAGTTGTGGCTAGATAGAGTTAATAAAGAGGTTTTTAATGATTTGAATAGTTATTTATATGAAAAATTACCCGAACAAGAAGTGGAAGAGGATAAATTTAGATTGTTTATATCAACTAAGGGAGAAAAATGGGGAGATGATGTAAAAAATTTTGAAGTGGAAGCGGCTATGAGAGCATGGGTTTATTTATATAATAGAAAATATGACTTACCTATTGCTCTAGTTGAAAGTCATTTTAGACCAACAGGAGGCATTACGGCAAATTACTCTGTGGTAATAGGTAAATCGGAATTTGAACAGTACTACGGAGAATTAACTGGCACAAGCTTATCTGAAGAAGAAATAGCAAAAGAACTAGCAGAAAGATGGGTTAAAGCAACAGGGTATAGTCGGATAAAAGAAACAAAATGAAATTTATTTTGAAAAGATAACTCAATCCAATGTTACTTACTGAAGTACTTTTGAATAACTCCTTTCAAATTCGGAAGTAGTATTTGTTTATACCGGAAAAGAACAATAAAAAAACAAGAAAAAAAGTTGTTATGGTCCCCTGACAGTAGTCAGTAAGACTTCATGTTATTATGAAATCATTAATGTCTACCGAAGGGGATTTTTTTGTTCAAATGTAGAGTAATCCTCTAGTTTTAAAGGCAGAGGCTATAATGCTAAGACTTTCTGAAGCTAAATTAGAAGTATATTAACGTTTGTTTTGGTAAGTAAGAAATGTACCAAATGGCAATTAAAAATGTACCACTTACCAACCCCTAAATTATTTCCCATGTAGTTCGATTCTTTGTATCGATGGCTTTCGCCATTGAAGATGATCAAATGAGAGTGATGAAATAATCGATCATGATCTGACGTGAGACCTTGTCCCATTTGAATGTGACTCCAGTCAAATGGCTTTTCCGTTATTCTTGGCAAGGAAGATTGCTTAAATAGTAGATTGATTTTTCTAGCTTTTCGTTGTTGCAACTCGTTTTCTAAAATTCTATGTAAATACTCCTCATTTGTATTCGCTTCAACCTCCTGATAATGTTGTCCTATCCAACTTAACTTTAGACGTTTTGCGTATTCTTTTATTAACAAGTTCACTAGCGATCTCCACCCGTTCCCTAAAAGAATTGATTATAATGTGCTAATCCTCTAGTGGCATTTGGAACGGTAGGAACAAAACCTTTCGGATGGATGGTATCCCTTTGTCCACGCCCATTTATCAGTTGATAATAGATTTGCTTAATCGAATCAACCGATGGGTGACCATTTTCAGATGCAAGCTGCAATGCTTGCGTAGGTACTTTCATATCATCGTCTTTCAGAATGACGGACAGTAGCCGAAGAGCTTCCTGCTACTCTGGATCCGTACAATTTGAGAGATAGGCTTGCCATTCGATTGGCAACTGTTCATAAAAACTTGTGTATTTAATGGCAGTTGGCCGTTTTACCATCAACGATAAATATGGCTGCCAAATCAAGGATTTTTGTTCCTTACTGTTGTTTGTTCTCAAATTGTATATAAGCTATAAACCAGAAAATAAATACTATTGTAAGATCACTGAAATGATTCTTCAGTGATCTTCTTTTTTCTGAAAGTAATTGAAAGATTAATTATAATGAATTTGGTATTCAAATATACAAAAAGAGGTGGTTTTAATGCCATTTGAACATTTAAACTTCGACGAATTGGAACAGCTATGGAAGAGGATTCAGGATAACTTGACTAAACCTTTTCCGTTGGGCTCCGTACAATTTCGTAATCGAGATGGAAATGGGGCCTACATTCCTTCACGGGTGTACATTCATAGGTTGAATGAAGAAGTGGGTTCCTTATGGTCTTGGAAGATTACCAGTGAGGTAATAGACCGTGAGTCAAACAAAGTACAGGTAAATGGAGTATTAAAAATCCTACATCGTGAACATGAAGGAATGGGTTTTCATGATTTACAAACTTATCACGACAACCCAGGGAAATTTCGAAACTATGAAGATGCGAAACGTGCCGCTGCTGCTGATGCTCTACGTGATGCATGCGACCATTTTGAAATGGGATGGGTGGATTTAGCTCCATATCGAGAATGGGCAAAGAATCCTGGTATTGGGTTGCAAGAGGTTACATCTCAAACAACCAGTGATAAATGCGTTGTTTGCAAAAAAGAACTCAGCAAAATTGATGAGCAAGCCTTACTTCATTATGAGATAAGAAATAAGTATTGTGTGGACCATATTCCAGAACACATGACTCGCAAAAAGGACACATTTATCTCAAGTTAGAAAGAATAACCACTTATATTGATGTAAGAAAATACCAAATGTTCTGATAAGTAATGGTTCACCCATTTAGGTCTACTGTAGATAAGAGGGGTTACTAATGAAGATGATAATAGTGTATATAGAAGGAGAACTTTTGAATGTTCCGGTTCTAACCAATGAGCATTTACGAGCCTATTCACGTATTATGAAGAACGAAGCACCAAATTGCGCTATGTCAGTAATTATTGATTTAACATCCATTGGATGGTTAAAAGAATAAATCGAATATCTAGCATTAGCGAATGATATGGATTTACTGTATAATAAAGCCAATAACATACACGAATGGGAAACCCCCTTTGTTCTCTAGTTTGGTTAGAGATTAAAGGGGGTTTCTTTATTTGTATGGTAGAAAGGGGAAATTATTTTACATGCAAGTTAAAAATAAAGTCTGTTACGTTTTATGTGCTTCCATTATCTCTTTAGGTGTTTGTCAAACAGTTGTAACTCCCGTAAAGGCATACGCTGCTCCTGTTACCGCTCCTACCAATTTTATTGTATCCAATGGTAATGTACCAACTACGAAAATATTGAAATGGAGTGGCACAACTGGATTGGTCACTGTAGAACTTAAGCAGAACAACCAAGTCATGTATGCTAATGAAACAAATGTACAGACCATCACCTTTTCAGGTCTAAAAGCGGGTGATTACGAAGTATACCTTAATGGGACAATAGCAGGTTCGATCATTGTAGAGCCTTTACAGGAAACAGAACATGGTAAAGAAATGGAGAATCAACTAGAAATCGTTCCAGGTTCATTACCAGATAGCAGAATCCTATCTTGGAAAGGAATAACAGGATTGACCAAGGTAGAACTTAGACAGGATGAAAAAATTAATTACACAGCATCTACAAGACAGGCGACACTTACCATAACAAAAATTCCACCTGGTCAATATGATGTCTACTTAAACGGGAAGAAAGCAGGAGCTTTTTCACATTCTACAGATAATCCATCACCTAACCCCAATCCAAATGTGAACATGCCAAAAAATCTAACAGTTTCAGACGGAACTAGTAAAAATTCTAAGCTACTCCAATGGGAAGGTACTGAAGGATTAACGGTTGTCATTATAAAACAAGGAAATACACAGAAATTCCGCTCCCAGACAAGGACTACTAGTATGACCATTCCTAACGTACCAAGCGGGACATTTGATGTTTACATTAATGATGTAAAACTAGGAAGTTTCACTCATACCGGTGATTCTACACCTGTTCAAAATCAAGTAGCAAAGAATGTAAAGGTTACAGAAGATGGGAAAAAAGGAGTCAAGATTTCTTGGGAGGGAACGAGTGGGGAGGTATTGGTAGAAGTAAAAGAAAAGGGATCAAAAGAAGCTAGTTTTCAGTTGAAAACAGCAGAGAAGACAGCAAGGTTTGGTGACTTAGATGTTAATCAAGCGTACCAGGTCTATATAGCTGGTAAAGCTTACGCCATATTTGCTCTAGATGAGCTAGTGGAGAGTAGTGACAATGACTATGATTTATCCGTAGAGAAAAGCAGCGATACATCGATAAAGGTAAAGTGGAAGGGATCTTCTAAGAAGATTCTTGTAGAGATTCGAGATGGAAAGGATGTAGTGAAAAAGGAAAAAACATCAGCAAAGGTTATATCCTTTACCGAACTCGATCCTGATACGAAATATAAGTTATATATCGATGATGACTTTGTTGAGTCCTTTGTTATTAATGATTTAACTGAAGAAAGTAAGCATACAGATGTGAAAAATCTTGATATTCAAAAGTATTCGGAGGACATGTCTGTAGATATAACTTGGGATTGGAAATCTACAGCAAATAAAGAGAATAAGGAAGTAGAAGTTAGTGTTAAACTGGGTTCGAAAATTATGGATAAAAAGAAAACGAAGAATCAAGAGGTTAGCTTCTTTAATTTTGAACCAGATACGAAATATACCCTATTAATTGAAAATAAAGAAGTGGGAGAGATCCTCTTTGGTGAAGATAAATCCCAAATGATTCAAGATATTACGGTAACCGATTATAACCAGGACTCTACTTCCAAGATGATTACGTGGAGTGGAGGCAGCGGAAACGTAAAAGTAAAATTAATGCAGCCTAATACAACAGTAAGAGAGATTACTTCATCAGATCGAAAGGTTACATTCACTAATTTACCAATTGGAGATTATCAGCTTTATATAAATGGGAAAAAGCAATCTCAAATCATACAGGTTACTAGTAATCAAACTATTACCGCTCCGAATATTTCACCCCAACCGCATTATATTACTGATGTTCCCGCTTCCCATTGGGCCATAGGGGTAATTGATAAGCTAGTATCGAGCGGAATAATTAGGAACAACTGGGAAAACCATTTTTAAAGATGTACCAGATAATCATTGGTCGTCACAGTATGTACAAGCAGCTGTAGCTGCAGGTATTGTAGTTCCATAAGAATATAATGGTCAGTTTAAAGGATCTAGTCCTATCTCGAGAGAAGAAAGTGCAGTTCTTTTAGCACGCGCTCTTAATCTCCAAGGTGACAGCAAAGCACTAACATTTAAGGATAAGAACACCATAAAGAACGTATCTCTTGTTGGAGCTGCTGTGAAGGCAAATATTATCAAAGGGTTTCCAGAAAATTCATTTAAACCAAAAGCATCTTTAACACGAGCTCACGCAGCACAATTAATTCATCCTCTTTTGCCATAATACTCCAATTAATAGACGAGACTTAGTTCGCCTAATTCTCGTCTATTTTAATGCTATAACTAGATCGGAGATAAAATTGCGTTAATTTTGTATACAAGTGTTTATTGAATTTTTCAAGATTATTTGAAGGAAAGACATATTATTATTATGCTTAGTGAGGGGGGATTGGAATGTTAAGAAAAAAATTAGCTGTAAAGCTTTTTCCACAAGTGTTTCAAGAAGTGAAATCTATGAGATCTATTTATCGGAACCAAAGAAATTGGGTGTTTTTGCCCATCCCCTCGAAAAGGTGGATTAAGGGATCTTCCGATAAACAAATCCCTGTTAAATAAAGAATGGACGCTTCCTTATAGGGGTACAGCCAACATTTCGGATTTACAACGCTAAGCCAATTTTCCTGACGAGACCTCCGTTTTTAACAACGTTAAGAAAGTTTCAATGGTCTTAAAGAATCTAATAAAATCGCTTTCTCCGAATTAAAATGGTAAATGCAGCCAGGTGTTTCATCTCTACATGCAGATGCAAATCCACATTATGGAACCGGAAAAGGAGCCACCATCTACCGTTTTACTAGTGATCAATTCTCCTCTTACTACACCAAGATTATTCATACAAATTCAAGGGATGCGATTCATGTTTTAGATGGATTGTTGCTCCGTTTATCGCACTTTTCTCCCCATCAACCGAACCCGTTAATTTTCCAGTGAGTCTTTTTTTGTCTTTAGTAAACTAATTAGGATACGATAAACGAAATTCCAATTTAAACGGGTCAAAAGCAGCTTTACATTCGTCTAATCTTTTGAAGGGAGGGGCAGCGGTGCTTATTCAAGAAAGTAATGATTTAGAAATAACTAGTGATGATCTTTTGCATCAGTTAATGGTTAAGTATGGATCAGAGTTAAAACGGATCGCCTATTTGTATGTAAATGATCGAGTTGAATGTGAAGATATCATTCAGGAAGTTTTCATAACTTGTTATCAAAACTTGGCCAATTTTCGTCATGAAGCTAGTTATAAGACTTGGTTAATTAGAATTACGATTAACAAATGTAAGGATCATCGTAAGCGATGGAGCATTAAGAATCTAATTTATAAACCAGAAATTTATTCATTGAATACAAGTCATTCATCCGAAAATGAATATATTTCAGCAACAACATTCCAAAGAAATAATAAAACAAATCGCTAGTCTTTCAGGAAAATACAAAGAAGTTCTCATTCTTTATTACTATCAGGAAATGAACATGAAGGAAATAAGTAATGTCTTAAATATTAGTATAAATACCGTAAAATCAAGACTGTTACGTGGAAAAGAAGCCCTTAAAAGAAAACTTGAAAGGAGTAGTCAACTTGAATAACTTTGATAAGAAGATATCAGGTAAAGTGAAGAGTTATTTAGATGAAAATGTTGAATTTTCGACTGAAGAAAGTGAGAAAATTCACCTAAAAATTCAACAAGAGTTTTATAAATCAAGAAGCGCTAATCCGTTATATTGGACAGTTTTGGCTTCTGCAGCAATTATTTTTCTCGTACTAAGCCTATCTTTTCTAAAAAGTCCAATTGTAGTTCCGGAAAACGAGCATGTTGCACAGGGTTCTGGTAATGAAAATATTACCTTACCTGAAGGTGAAGAATTAGCGGTGGACCTGTCTGAAATTGAACAAATGAATATTGGTGCCGAGATGCCCCGACTTTTATATGCCGATAACCAGATAGCAGTTATGCAGGGTACATTTGGAGTAGTCGTATATAATATGCAAGATTCAATTGTTACTAATCGAATTTCATATGAGCAAATTAAGTCATATGGCATCTCAATGATGTTGGCATCTGTATCGCAAGATGGTACAACAATCTTTATTGGAAATGATGATATGTCTATGTCGTCTAATAAATATATATTTACTCACCAATATGATATTAGTACTAGAATAATCAAAAAAACTACACAACAGCCATCAAATTTATTTAGTCCTAAAACTATTGAACAACCAGGTTATCATGAGCAATACGACGATTTACAATATGGTACGAGTCACAATATTGTAGAATTTGATAAGTCATTTATATATCTTCGCTCCGCAAAATGGGAAATGAAAGACCTACAAATTGTTAATTGCCCGTATGAAGATGGTGAAAGCAAAGTCTTTGATGTGTTCAAATGAGAATTATAATCATAGCCTTTATTCACCGATCGGGCCCATTGCAAATCTGCTAAAGTGGAAAAATTTGAATCTGCTGAAATGGAGTTAGGGAACAATTGACTTGAATTATCCACTACACCTCTAACAAACTCATCGTAATATTGATAAGGCATATACCATAAGCGTTTTTCTGGAATTGTTTTCGATTAGCTATCTTCAATTCTTTTAAAAATAATATTAATCATTCCTAACATAAAAGAAACATTTGAGAAGGGGAAAATTTTGCTATTAGGGGTACCACCGACAAAACGCAGATATTATACGTTAAGACATTTTATGGAAGGTAAAACCTTGATTTTTCTATGCTAAGTAGAAAAATCAAGGTTCTTTATTTTCTAAGTGGACGCAAGGAATGTATGGAGTTCGAAGCCTCCGTTTTAAATGAATATTCTCCTAGTTCCCATCCTAACGGTGAGATGTGTGGAAGCAATTCCTCTTGATATTTTCCCATATCTTTAAAGTGTTCAATAGCTTGTGACAGATACACGGTATTCCAAATGCTAATGGGGTGTTTTTGCCCAACGCCCTGAAAAAGGCGAACAGGCTGAAACCATTGGTACAACTAAGTTTCAGATAAGCGGTTGTTAAGTCTCCTTAAAGGTGTACTTTTAAAACCTATCTGATACAGGCTGATTTATGCGTTTAAAAATGTATGAAAAACATTTTATAAACGTTTATTAAACTGATCATACCTTTGGAAACAAAATATAGTAGAATGATAGAAGAAAATAAATCTTCTGGAGGAAGTTCGTTGTGAAGATCGGTTATGTTCGCGTTTCGTCTACAGATCAAAATGAAGAACGTCAAGTGAAAAAAATGTTAGCTTTAGGCATCGAAGAGCGAATGATCTTTGTTGATAAACAAAGTGGAAAAGACTTTAATCGCCCCAGCTACCAGACGATGAAGCGTATCCTGCGAAAAGGGGATCTCCTTTATCTGGATGCCCTAGATCGATTGGGAAGGGATTACGAAGGGATTATCCACGAATGGAAACACATCACAAGGAACATTCAAGCAGATATTGTCGTGTTGGAAAACGAAACATTGTTTGATAGTCGTAAATATAGTGAGATGGGAGATATCGGAAAGTTAATGGAAGATCAGTTTCTAAGCCTTCTCTCTTATGTGGCCGAACAAGAACGAAAGAAAATCAAACAGCGCCAAGCCGAAGGCATAGCACTCGCCAAATCTCAAGGTAAACATTTGGGACGACCAAAGCTTAATTTACGGACCCTTTCCCATGAACAGCACCAATTATTAGATTCTCACTATCCGAAGTGGAAAAATAAAGAGATCACGGGCGTTGAGTTCATGCGTTTACTTGGGTTGAAAAAGAACTCATTTTATAAAGTAGTCAGGGAATTTGAGATTGGAATATGAATATGGAGAATAATACAACGAACCAAAAACGGTTGAAGATTCTTAGTGACGATGAAATAAAGATCATTTATGACAGACCAAGCTTCTCATACGAAGATCGCTGTTCTTATTTTTCTCTTTCACAGCCAGAGAAAGAGCTGCTACACACATTGCGTTCTGTCAAATCTAAGGCTTATTTCGTTTTACAACTGGGTTATTTCAAAGCCAAACAACTATTTTTTACATTTGACCTCCATGAGGTAGAAGAGGATCTTCAATATATTCTGAAGGAACATTTCAACAACAGTAAAATTATTGACCTGAGTTCAATTGATAAGTCCACTAGGTTAAAACAACAACAATTGATTCTTAAATTATTTAACTACCAAAGTTGCGGCGCTAAAGAACGGCGTAAGATGGAGGAGAAGGCTCAAAGGGCTGCAGCGTTTTGTGGTAAGCCTATTTATATTTTTCGAGAAATCATGAATTATTTGTCTGAAAACTGCATTGTTGTTCCCGGCTATAGTTTTATGCAAGATATGACAGGACAGGCAATAACCCACGAGCAAAACCGATTAATCACATTGATGCAGGATTGTCTTAAACAGACTGATATTGAATCCTTAGATCGATTACTTGAGGACTCTTCGGGGCTGTATGAAATAACACTACTAAAACACGAACCGAAAGACTTTAGCGCCACTGAAATAAAGCTTGAAATGAATCGTGGTAAACAAATACAGCATTTATATTACCTTGCTCAAGAACTGTTACCAAAGTTAGGTGTTTCTAACGAAAGCATCAAGTACTATGCTTCGTTAGTAAGTTACTACTCTGTCTACAAGCTCAAACGGCTGAATGTATGGATTGTTTATGTCTATCTGTTTTGTTTTGTATCCCATCGTTATCAACGGATGCATGACAACCTGATCAACACCCTCATATATAGCGTAAGAGGTTATGCAGATGAAGCTAAATTAGCAGCAAAAGAACGAGTTTACGAGTGCTATACAGAGAGTAATCAAGACATGAAAAAAGCAGGGGAACTGCTTAAAATATTCACTGATGATCATATTCCTGCCAATACTCCCTTTAAGGATATTCAAGACCGTGCGTTTACAATTCTGGAACGTCAGAAACTGGAATCCGTAGCGAAACAGATTACTACAAATATAAAATATGATGAAACTGCCTTCCAATGGGAACATATTGATCAGCAGGCACGACGATTTAAACGTTATTTAAGACCTATATTTTTGCAGGTTGATTTCGTAGCTCCTTCACCAAATGATCCATTAATTAAAGCTGTGAATTTTATGAAAACTGCTTTTAATAAGAATAAAGCATTAGGACAATATCACTCAGATGATTTGCCGAATGGTTTCATATCCGATGGTGTGAAGCGTTATATCTATGAACAAAAAACAATTTTAGCAGACCGCTATGAATTTTTAGTCTATCGCCTCCTACGCAAGCGTTTGGAAGCAGGAGATATTTTTTGTCGTGATAGTATCCGATTTCGCAGTTTTGAGGACGACCTGATCAATGATCGTCAATGGGAACAGAAAGAAATGTTGATCGCTGATACTAATCTGACGATTTTCAACCAACCCATTCATAGTCATTTAGTGGAGCTTGAGAAGCGACTAGAAGATCGAATTACTAAAGTTAACCAGAGTATTTCATCTGGGGAAAATGAGCATCTTCAAATCAAAAAACGGGGCTCACATACCCGATGGACATTACCTTATACTCGGGACACAGAATCTATTAATCACTCATTCTACGATACATTAAAGCAAATAAACATTAGGAGTGTCTTGCATTTTGTTCAACAGCACTGTCAATTCCTTGACTCATTTGAGCACATCTTAGGACGTTATGCCAAACAGAATAAAGAAAATCGAATTCTTGTCGCCTGTCTGATTGCTTGGGGAACCAACATGGGGTTAGGGAGAATGGGGGAAATTTCTGATATTAGCTATCCGTTACTGGCTGCCACATCTGATAACTTTATTCGTCCGGAGACTTTAAAAGAGGCTAATGATTGTATTAGTAATGCAATAGCCAAACTTCCAATCTTTAAACATTATGACATTGGGGAGACGATTCATTCTAGTAGTGATGGACAGAAAGCCGAGACTCGAATCAATACCATTAATTCCCGTCATTCACCTAAATACTTTGGCCTTGGTAAAGGGATTGTTTCCTACACAATGGTAGCCAACCATATCCCTGTTAACGCCCGAATCATTGGGGCCAATGAGCATGAAAGTCATTATGTATTTGATATTTTATTTAACAACACAACTGATATTCAGCCTGATGTGCATTCCACGGATACACATGGGACCAACGAAGTGAATTTTGCTATTCTTCACTTTTTTGGCTATCAGTTTGCTCCACGCTACAAGGATATTCACGATAAGTTCAACAAATCTCTTTACGGATTCAAACATCCAAGCCAATATGAAGATAAACTGATAAAGCCAGTTCGGAAGATAAATACGAATCTTATTATAGAAGAATGGGAAAATATTCAACGAATTATGCTATCTCTTGCGGTTAAAACAACCACACAAAGCATTATTATTGGTAAGTTAAGTGCTTATGCACGGAAGAACAAAACCAAACGTGCTTTATGGGAGTACGATAACATCATAAGAAGTCTATATTTTTTGGATTATATTGATTCTCCACCTTTACGACGGAATGTGCAAAAGGCATTAAACCGGGGGGAAGCAAAGCAGTATCCTTTGCTAATTTTGGAAAATTGCGTTTTAAAAATGAAAATGATCAACATATCTGGGGCGAATGCAGTCTCTTACTCTCCAATTGCATTATTTATTACAATGCTAGTATTTTATCTAATATGTTGGCTTACAGAGAAACAAAGGGTCTGGATTCGGATGTTATGAAAAAAATATCCCCAGTTGCATGGCAACATATTAACTTCTATGGAAGATACGAGTTTAATATACAACAAGAGTCTGTTGACATGGAGGCAATCATACAGGAATTAGCGCAATTAAACGTAATACCGGAAACAGAGTAAGCAATGTTTCAGGAGTACTTCCCTAGTCTTTTAGTGAAGTACTCCTTATTCCACCTTTTCGGGGGGATGGGCAAAAACACCCAAATTATAAAATTCAAAAAGAGAAAAATTATAAAGGTAGCAAACAGTAAGGGTTTTTTATTATAGATTCAAACCATTAGGTGACAGATGTTTAATGCCGTGGTTTTTGGTTGTTATATGTTTGGTATAAGATACCTACTCACGAGGAGGAAAAATGTGAACGAAAGTATACTCATTATAGAAGACGAAGTAGGATTAATTAAAATGCTAAAACGGCTGTTAGATAAGGAAGGATTTCAAGAGATATACCAAGCCGAGTCAGGTGCTGAAGCATTGAAAAAGGTACAGGAACACAGGATTGATCTAATATTGATCGATGTCATGTTGCCTGATACAAACGGTTTCGATTTGTGTCAACAAATTAGGGAAATGTCAGATGTACCCATTATCTTTTTAACAGCACGTACTACTGATATTGACAAATTAACTGGCTTTTCTATGGGTGGCGATGATTATATAACGAAACCTTTTAATCCCCTCGAAGTCGCTGCCCGAATCAAAGCCATTCTACATCGTCAAAGGAAAACAATACCGGAGATAGCTCAGGTATTTCAAACAGAGCATTTCGTTTTACATTATGACCAAGCAAGGTTGATTGTGGAAGGAAAAGAAGTAAATTGCCCAGCCAAGGAGTTCCAATTACTAAAATTCATGTGCCAGCATCCCAATCAGGTTTTTAGCGTAGACCATCTATATGAAAAAGTTTGGGGAGATTACAGTATTGTGGGGAAAGAAAATACGGTTATGGTCCATATTAGTCGTCTGCGTCAAAAAATTGAAAAAGATCCTAAACATCCCAAGTATTTAAAAAATGTGAGGGGATTGGGTTACATGCTAAATAATGAAAAACAAAGGAGTCCCCAATGAAATTAGAAACCAAAATTTCATTGATATTAATAATTATTTTATTGACCATAGGTGCTATTTTTTTTATTACGGGATTTTCAGTCCTTAACTTTTTGAACATTCCATTAGGAATTAATGGATTGGTGACATATGTTTTATTCCCACTACTATTCATTGGAATGCTTATTCTGATTGGACTTGTTATCGACCGTCAAATCAGGAAGCCTCTTTTCTTTTTTATACGCTGGATTGATCAATTATCACTTGGGGTTTTTAAAATGCCTGATACAATAAAGGATTTCCCCTTAAATAAGATGAGGTTTAGTCTGTTTTTGGAACTTAAATCAAAGCTTGATGGTTTAACATATCAACTCAATGCAGCAGAGAAAGAACGAAAAGAACTTGATGAAACAAGGAAGAACTGGACCTCAGGGGTGACACATGACTTAAAAACACCGTTGTCTTACATTAAAGGTTATGCAGCCATGCTTCGTTCCGAACATAAATGGGATGAAGAAGAAATTAAGGAATTTGCTAATATTATTGAAGATAAATCATTATATATGGAGCAGTTAATTGATGATTTAGGTGGTGTTTATGAGTTTGATAAAATGCAAATTCCTTTGAATTTAAGTACTACAAATCTGGTCACTTTTGTAAAAAATGTTTTGGAAGATCTTCGTCAGTATCCGATGGCTAATGACTATCCTATTCATTTAAAATTCAAGGATGAAGGCGATATTTTATTATCTTTTGATCAGACATTATTAAAAAGAGCACTAGAAAATTTCATTATGAATGCTATTTATCATAATCCCCGTGAAACAACGATTACTGTCTCCATAGAAACAATAGAAGGTTCAACCTTAATAGAAATTAAAGACGATGGCATCGGAATGGATGATAAAACAATTCAACAATTATTTAATCAATATTACCGGGGGACGACGACGGACAAGTCACATCTCGGGTCAGGGTTGGGAATGTCCATTGCTAAACAGTTTATTGAAAAACAAGGGGGACAGATTAAAGTCGAAAGTGAGCCAAATAAAGGAACGAAGATAAAAATTTTATTTCCTTACTAAAATTAAGGTTCTGTTAAGACACCATTTCAATGGTGTTTATTTTTTTGCCCTATACTACATATTGAAACTGATTGTTCGCAGTGAACCATTCATTATTGAATTGGAAGGAATGAAATAAATGGAAAAACCTTTATATACGCAAAGATGGAAAGACCTGAATCAAACTACCAAAGGGATGTTCACTATGCTGGTAATGTTCTCAACAGACGTTGAATTAGGTGGTGGTGCAAATGTTAATTGAAGCTAAAGACATTTCAGTAGCAATTGGTGGGCGGCTTGTGCTTGACGGTGAGTCCGTTCGTTGCAAGCCCGGTATTATGACAGCCCTCGTTGGCGCAAGTGGATCTGGAAAAACCACACTCCTACATTGTCTCGGATTGTTGCTTCCGGTGGATAAAGGAAGCATCTTAATTGACGGGAAAGATGTCACAAGGTACGGCACCGCGGCACGACGTCGGTTCTGGCGCGATAACGCGGCATTCGTACTTCAGGATTATGGCATTATGGATGAGGAGTCGGTTGCCTTCAATGTCACTATGCAGGCGAGCGTCATTGGAAAACGTTTCTCGGGATACAAAGAACGGTTGAAACAATCACTTGAACAGACGGGTCTAAAAGGTAGGGAAAATGAGTTGGCTGGACACCTGAGTGGAGGCGAGAAACAGCGACTTGCTTTGTCTCGTGCCATTTACAAGGATGCTAATATCCTGTTTGTTGATGAGCCAACTGCTTCACTGGATGCAACTAACCGGCAGATGGTCATCGAATTGCTTGCGGATTTTGCTGTGCGTGCCCGGACGGTCATCGTGTCAACGCATGATTCCGAGATGATTGCTGCGTGCGGTGCAATGCATCAGATCGGTTCCAACAGTTCATCACATTAATTAAAAAAATATTTAACGAGGAGGATACTTATGAAATCAACTTCTAAGATTATTATCAGTGTCATTGTTGGCTTACTATTGTTAGTAGGAGCATTTGCGTTTTTAAATGGTTGGATAACGGCATCACCAAAAGACACCCACCCTCCATGCGACCAGCTACCGACCGTTGCAGAGGTCACTGTTGCCTTGGACAATCACGAAAATTTCGCCAAGGAAATAGAAGAGCTGGGAGATGGGATTAAAGTGGAAGTAGGCAAGCCATGTCCAGATAATCAGGAACGGGGGCTTGTCTTGGTGAGATATGAGTCGAAATCCGAGCGTAATGCCATCAACAACCTACTTACTCATAGCGAAGGATTTGGGGTTCCAGTTCATTTGGAGAAGCGCTAGCGTAGGTTTTCAGCTAATTATCCCCAAACGTTGTCTCTCGCATTTAAAAAGAAAGAGGGGTGAAAAAGAGAGATGAATATGTATAAACGTATCATAGTGGCTGTTTCGGTAGCATTGTTTACTTTGCTTGCACTGTTGGCCGCAATCATTACCGACCTAAATGATCGAGACTTCCCACAGGCTATTGGAAGTGAAAGCAGGCTTAATATTAACTTCAACGAATCAGGATTCTCTATCACTGAAGCGTTTTCGAAGTTAGAAGAACTTGATACACGCCTGGGGCTTGGTCTGGTCAAGATTGCTCCAGATCTTGCCAGCGATGGAGATAGAAAGATTTTTGCTACGCTCAACGATAAAGGGCTGCCCGATGAATTTACTTGGTTTAGCGGCGACGATACAGGCAAGATTGTTGGCAAAGATCGGCTTGCCAATTCCTATCCTGATGGGTTATACCTCGTAACTGGGAATACTGCTAATTTGGATGATTTTGAAGAAACTCTGAAAGGTGCGGGGGTGGAGGTAGGCCGATGGGATGCCTCAATATTGGACAGTCTTGTATTCGTTGTGCTGGAAAGGGGATTTGCTACTGTAATTCTTGCATCGCTAGCGCTGTTCTGGTTGTCAGTAAGGGCGCGAGGACGTGCCCTTCGAGTTCTTGGTGGGTCTCCGACTATGCGGATTCAGATACAGGACCTCACGGAGTTTGGTGGGGCGTTACTCGTTTCGGCGGGGGCTGTAGCTATGGTTGCAGCAAGCTATGTGGGTGTTTTTCATGGCTGGATGTACGTCAGTACCTTCCTCAAAGTACTGATTAGTCTTCAAGTCGTTGTTATTGCCATATCCATACTTGCTGCGCTTATTATGTCAGCCTTTGCGTGGCCAAGTGCTGTCATGCTTGCCACTAGACAACCGGCTGTAAAAAGCTTGCGTTCGGTGGCGATTGTGATTCAGGCGCTAACGTTCGTTTTAGTGGTGTCTACTTCTGCTCCTGCTTGGTCTACATATAAACAATCATCTGCCAAGGCAACTGAAATGGCACAGTGGAAGGGACTTGCAGACCAAGTGTCAATTGTGTTCGCAACAGACATTGACGAAATGGATCGAATGGAGCCATTGATCGGCGAGATGGTAAGGGATGCGGAATCGATTGAAGCAGTAGCACTTTCCTATACTTACACCAAGGAAATGTGGTCAACGGTTGATTTCGGTAAGTACTCCACCGTCTCTTTCGTAAACCAGCGTTGGCTTGACCTAGTTACTATGGGTGCGAAAAAGCCGGTTGTAGTGCCTGTTTCGCACCACAACATTTCAGAAGATCTTGTTCACGAAATTCAAGAAGAGATTGATATTTTGTCGAGGGAGGAGCATTCTGGGAATCTATTCGAACAATTACAATTCCTCCAACCGGTCGAGGGATCCCGACTTCCGGTGGCTCAAGGGGGAGGGGGCGAAAGTCTCCACTTTGGAGATGATATCCTACTCGCTGTCGTTCCCTCGCTGTACGACACCTTTAATGATTCTACTTTGACATCCATGATCTCGAGTGACAACATAGTGTTCACTGGTGTAACTGCTACGCAACAATTATTAGAACGACACAGTCTTGATTTACAGGCGCTACGGGATCGTGGCATCAAAGGTGAACTGAAAGTTGTTTACATTGCCGAAGAGGGCGTACTACAAGCGCAGTTCGCAGCATACCTTGTGTGGTTGCAGAATCTTTCGCTGATTGCACTGGTGGTTGCTTTCAGTGTTGCTACTGCAATCAGTGCATTGATCACAGCAACATTACAGTCGAAGCGTGACTTCCCATTGCGGTTGGCAGGCCGATCTTGGATGCGAATTCTTCAGAGCCGCGTGGCCAAGGAACTGCTTGTGGGGATCATACTTGTGGTCATCGTTGTCATGCTACAACGACCTAATGCGATAGGAATTGTACTTCTGACTGCGGCTTATGGATTGCTTATTGTTCCGCTGTCCCATCTGTTTGCCGTACATTGGTGTTTCAATGGAGTTAGTAAACGTAGGGTTTGATTGAAGATTAGTATAATAGCCGAAGCGTTCCTTGCCGTAGGAAAGCTCGGCTTTTTTCATGTCGAAATTTGCTTAGCGTATGTTTTGCGCGTTTTGTTGGTAGGACCCCAGTTAGGGCATTATATACTTCATCCAAGTTGTTCTAATAAACCTGCCAAAGATTCTGTATCACCTTTTTTTGCTTTTTCTAATAATTCTTTAAATTGTATTTCTGCTGTCTCAGTATCTCTAAGTTTTTCTTTTTGCACTTATGTACCCCCTGTTGAGTCATGTTTAATTTAGCAGCCACTTCTTTCTCTGTAAGCCCATCTACTATTGTTTTTCGGATAATATACTTCCCTTTGTCCGAGGGTATATGATCGATGATCTCTTCTACATAAATTGAAGAAATTTTTTTATCATCAAAGACCGAAATAACAATGTCATCAGAAACAAGAACTTCTTTTGAATTCTTTTTCCTTACCCGATATGGTAGATTCCAAGCAATCCTCTGTAGGATTTTGAACATTTTTCTTTCTGTATATTATCTTCAATGTTAAGCATAGCCCTCCCCCAATATAAAGATTAGGGATACCCCTTACTTAACAAAGTAAAATATTCACAAAAAACACAATCGATTTATAGAAAATAATACAATTTAAAATAAAAATAGAAGAAATTAGTTTCTATAGATAAAAACCATTTCTTTTTTTGTAATATGATATAATTTATTTGCCAAATAATTACCACAAAAGGAGGTAGAATCCATTTGAGGATCATACTTACAGCTATTGTGTTATTGTTTAGTTTAACTGCATGTTCATCAGACGTTTCGGATGAACAATTAAAAGAACAGGCTAAAAAACTATTGATTAGCTTTAGTAAAATTAATTATGAAGTTAAAAAAGAGGAGTATAAAAAAACTCCCAACGATTTCACTGCTTATATAATAGTGATACAAGATAAAGCAAAACCTTATATAACTGAGAAGGAAACAAAAAATTTTCATAAAACAGGAATAGGTCATACCGCTTCTTTTTTGGCATATAATGACATTTTTTTAACTGTAGAAGATGTAGAAATTACTAATTTCAAAAGAAATGACGTTTCAGGTTCAATTGATATCGGTTACAAGATTTACCTAAAAGGCACATTGAATGATGAGGTCATGCAACAAGCAGGCCGAGTAACCTTATTACCAGACAATGAATCTTATAAAATTGATAGTTATTGGGACAATATTAAAATAGCCCATTTCAGAACAGAAGCTAAGTAAAATCGGTGAACAGCATTAATATAAGCAAAAAAATGAAGAGAGAAGCACTACCAATTAACCCGGTAGTGCTTCTCTCTTCATTTTTTTGCTTAGTAATTAAAACCTAAAACTAAATCCTGGTCAATTCCTCTAAGTAGCGTAAAATGATATTCATGATGTGAAATTGCTTGTCGAGAAAATTACCCTTCCAATAGTCTCTGACTATGGTTAGAAGCTATATAATGAGTGGAGTTCTCAACGATTATTACGAGTATCAAGCAAAATAATTTAGAGACAAAGAGAGGTCAGCACTAAATGGAAAACGTATCAGATGAAGATAAATTGGAATCAATCAAAGCCTTCCAATCGACAATCCGTAAATCCGAAAACGCCTTAGCTAATATGACTCAGAAAGGTGCTAACACTACCTTATTAAAGAAACGCCTCAAAGCTTTATACATCGGCTTAGCCATGCTAGAAACTGCTTGGAATCTAAGACCTCATCATTACACCGAGAAAGATTTAGCAGAAGCTCGCAATGTTTTGACTGGTTTATTCCCATCACTTGAGAACATTTATGGTAAGTCAAAAGCGGGTAGCCCTCAAAAAACGCTTTTAGAAAGAAGAATTAAAGCATTTAAACTATCTCTTCAAGCCATGGATGATCTTGCAAATAAATAAAGTCCCCTTTGAAGAGCTCTCATTTCCAATTGAAGAACGCGAGTAAGTAAAAATGAACTAATCGAGGGCACTTTTCATTATTATTGTAGATTTACTGCAGAACGACATTGGAATGCCTCAGTACATTATTAAGAGAGTATGGGTCATTAAATCATTTCCATCTTGTATATAATTGCAATAAAAGAGTAAAATGTAGGTAACTTCAACTTGAAAAACAGTAAAAGAAACAGTATTCTTTTGAAAATATTTATGTGGAGGCGATAACATGGCAGTACGAAAAGAAGACCTTCATAACTTAATTGATAAATTAGGTGAGACTGATAAAAAAACTGTATTTGATTTTATGAAATACTTAATCGATCGTTCTCAAAAAAAACCATCCTCCTGGAGTGCAATCGATGCAGCAGAACCTGATGATATACCTTTAAGCCAGGAAGAAAATGACCAATTAAATAATAATGACGAATATATTTCGTGGGAAAAAGCAAAGCATGAACTTGGAATATAGGTTAGTTGTAAGCCGACGCGCAATTAAATATTTGTCTACCCAAGAGAGGTCAGTAAGGGAACGAATTGGGCTAGGGATGGAAGGACTCCTAGAAGTCCCACCTGAAGGCGATATTAAGACCATGAAAGGGTATACGGGATTATATCGTCTGAGAGTGGGGACCTTTCGTATTCTATTTTATGTCGATCATGAAGAAAAGGTCGTTTACGTTGAATCAATTGGATCCCGTGGTGATGTATATAAATAAAGCCGGTAATTCCTTAATGTTGGAGTTACCGGCTTTTTGTTGATCTTAGACACATACTGGCTTACCATACGTGTCCTGATAAAATACCTGTATACCTTTAAGTTATAAATCAATGGTATGACAAATCTTGAAACGATTAACAAATTTCCAGGAAAATAGTTTCTTTAATACAGTAGGAGGAGAAAAAAGAATTGAAATAAAAAATGTTCACATTGATATTCTTGATTAAGAGGTGATCACTTTTGATAGTAGTAAAGGCTATTACAAATGTTAATGAGTATTGGGGTGAAGAAGCAGATGACTTCTTGATCTCCTATCAAGTTGATGTTGGATTAGAGAATATTCTAGGATCTACAGATATGTTCTCTTTCGAAGTTATAAGCACGAAAAGACTGAGTAAGATTGTTGAATCAACACATTTAGAGATAGGACGAGGGTTACTTATAATGAATGATTATGACCACGGCAAAGTAGTAACTACCGTTGAGAGGATAATAAATTTAAGTCAAGAAGAAGAGGACGAAGAAACACTACTTAATATCTCGAAATATTTCAGATGGGATATGGATAAATAAGCATAAAGAATCGATGCGGCTATGTTTTTTTGATAGCCGTCTTTTTTTTGGAGAGTGCCAAATAATCCGCTAAGTTTGAATCGGTATACGTATGTATGGAATAATCCATTAGGTTATATAGATCCCTCGAAACCTAGGTAAGATTAAGCAGATAATTACACTACTATTATAAATTTTTCAAAGCGTAATAATAGGGCACCTTTAACTCTTCTTTTTGACCAAATGTGATATGATAAAACAATAATAATTCTGTAGGCAAAGGGAAAACCCCTATGCTTATCCTTTATTTCAAGGGATAGGCATAGGGGTTTTTTCATTGATATATCTATTTTTTTATATTGAAAGGACCAGGACAATAGAAAAGGGGAGATTACCAACTAATGAGTAAAAAAAAGCTATATCTAGTATTTTTACTTAGCTTATGCATAGCCGGATTTCTCATCTATAACAAAATAAATGACACCTTACTATATGTATCAGCGAGCGGACAATCTATAACATCACAAGTACATGAACCAACACTTGAAGAATTGAAGGAAGAAATAGATGAAGATGTAGCAAAGCTCTTAGAAGAGGAGCAGCTAGGCGAAGTTGTTCAAGAGAATCAAAACCTGTCACAAGAAAAAATGGAACTGATCGCAAACATCGTATCAAACGGCGATGATATTCCCCAGGAGGAGCTTGTAGCTCTTATTAACTTGATTATATCCAGTTCTGTACACGTAGCAGTACCAGAGATTGATATACCGATAGAACAACCGCTTCCTGTACCGGATACCAATCAACTTGTTGCGGATCCATCATTCGTTCAACCCATATCGATCGCAATCGTTGGGAAAGATACAAGAAAGAAAGGGGGAAGTCTTAATACGGATGTCATTATGGTTCTAGTTCTTGAACCTACAGATAAAAAAATGACACTCCTTTCCATTCCACGTGATACGAAAGTAAAGATACCAGGATACAGCCGGCACTATAAAGTAAATTCCACCTATGCGAGGGGAGAGATCGCCCGTAACAATGCCAAAAGTCAAAAAAAACCCATTACAGTAACAGGTGCTAGCTTATTAAAGGATACACTAAGCAATTTGTTAGGGATTCCCATCCAACATTATGTATTAGTTGACTTTGAAGGATTCACCAAAATTATTGATCAACTTAATGGTATTGAAGTAACCGTAGATAAACGAATGGTTTATACAGACTCAACAGATGGTACCCATATTAACTTGCAACCAGGTACGCAGCTGCTTAACGGAAAACAGGCACTCGACTATGTACGCCATCGTAAGGATGATCGAGGATCAAAATATTACTCTAGCGACATGGACCGAAACCAAAAGACGGGATTATCACTTACGTAGGGAAGCATTTACGCGGCGGCTGCTTCCATACAGCAGGCTTTCGTAAGGCGGGGACCAGCAAGGAGCGGCAAGCAGCTACTACAGCTCCAAGCAGATCGTTTCCCGCCGCCGATGGAACCTGCGGAGGCCGGACACTTCCGGCACGAGTTGATCATTTAAAATTTGCGGATACCGCGACGACTTAGTCCCCTGACGGGGTACTCGTAAATGCTATCGGCATTTTCGGCGCGGATCATCTCGGACTTGACCGTTTTTGTCTGTGTGCCTTCTTTTTCAGCATCGGCTAATCCCTTAGTTTTTAAAGTTTTCTCTTGGTTCTTTAAGTCACCTTTATTTGTTGTTTCATCCATGCAAATCCCTCCTCATTAAGAATAAAGTTAGTGTTATCCAAAAGGAGTCACAGTATGTTTTATCTTTACAAAGCAAAGAGTGTAGGGAGGAAAGAAAAAATCCTCGAAATCGAGGATCATAATAAACTGTTCTAACGCCTCGACGTAATCAGTACCTGCTTAAAAGATTTCTTTTGTGTCACTTTGTTTATTGGTTTCTTTTGGATTAACCATAGAAACATCCCCTTTTAAGTTTAATTTTCCTAAATAGGGATACCGCCAACCAAATGACATAAAACCCACGCTAAGGAACTCGAGTTTATTCATATGTTCAGCCGAGACACGTGTAAAAATGGGTCATAGGCTTACTTTTATTTCCGAATTGCACGAAATCAAATTATGTACAATGATTCACAATATACATTTTAATAAATGTCCACGAATCACTCAACGACTTCACTAAAGCTTTTATAATGGGTGTACGCGGCTGTTCCGCTGCATTTCTTCAATCAACTGCTTATCCTCTTCTTCCGCCATGGCGGATTTTAGATCACCCAATAGCGTTTCTTTTGAGACATCCACCTTTGTCGAATAACGTTGACCAAATCATAGAAATGATAGTCATTGTTTACTTTCAAATACAAAATCAACAGTTCCTTTAATACGTCCTTATCTTTACGGGATTGGCCAATTAATGTTTGCTCGACTTCGGCTTGCACTTCGTTTCAACATGTTGTAGAATAAAAAACGTAATGTAGAATAAAAGGAGGCGACTTACCGCTATGCAAATCACAAAAGCTGAAATGGAGATTATGCAAGTCCTATGGGAAAGTGGAAGAAGGATGACTACCAATGAAATCATGGAATATTTTCCTGACAAAAATAAGACGACTATTCTCACACTTGCCGGTAGGTTACTAGACAAAGGGGCGTTGCAATCCGTGAAACTCGGACGTTCGCATGCTCATGAATATTGGGCAGCTATAAGCGAAGAGGATTACAGAAAAATGCAAACAAAGAGCTTTCTACTCTCCATCCATAATGGTTCTGCCAAAAGTTTGATTAGCTCATTGTTCCAGGCTGAGAATTTGACAAAGAAGGATATCGAAGAGCTTCGGGCATTCATAAATAGCGAGGTGGACAGCTATGATTAAATGGTTGTTAATGACCTCTCTTACTGGTAGTGTTGCAAGCTTATTATTCATTCTGCTACGAACGAAATTGGCCTCAAAATATGGTGGCCGTTGGTATTATTACGCCAGTTTGATGGCATTATCGCTTTTTATTTTGCCGCTGCACTTTAACATGTCAATGAATCAACCGCTGCTTTCCTTTTATGAAAAACAGGTGCAACCAGATTCAACGAGCGCTGTTATAGAGATGACTGCACCGATCGGAACGTCAATGCCTGACCAGACGGCAAGTGCCAGCACTACGTCTGAAAACCAAGGTTTTTCTATTTTATCTGTAGATCAGTGGATACTTGGAATCTGGATGGTCGGTTGTTTAGCAATGTTGTACCGTTATTTTTCCGCTTACTTTCGCTTTAAAAAGCAAGCGATTCAATCCTCCCCGATCGATCGTATAGGAGATCTGAAAGTGGTAGTCAGCGATTATGTGCACTCTCCTATGCTAATTGGATTTTTCAAGCCGACAATCGTAATGCCAAACGCGAACATAAATGCAGATGATTACAAACTTGCGCTGCAGCATGAATGGATCCACTACAAGCAAAGAGACGCTTGGATTAAGCTTATGGCGGTGTTGGTCAACTGCCTGCATTGGTTCAATCCGGTATCTTATCTTGCTTTAGCTAATATTAGCGAGGCCTGCGAATACGCCGTAGATGAACAAATAACGAAAGGCTTGAAAACTGCTGAGAAGAAGCGATACAGCGAGATGATTTTACATTTTGCTTCAAGTTCGCCTGTTCTGAACAGCAATCTGGCTCAACCCAATAATCAGTTGTATAGGAGGTTTTCTCTAATAATGAAACGAAATACGGGAAGCCAAAAAACGGTCTTAGGCATCTTCCTTGTTGTTCTAATTGCAACAGTGTCAGTCTTCTCATCCTCCGTAGTTTTTGCTGAGAAATCCAAGCCTCTTACGGAAGATAGCGGTGGCATTATGACCTATTACCATACGTTCGAAACGCTTGAAGAAAATGTGGAACTCGCGCTTGGAACAAAGTCGATGCATATAAGCGAACATTTGTATATTGATGCTGAAGGACGAAAGATCGGTTACTTCAACCGCACAGAGCCTTACTATAAAATTAAAAAATATTGGAAGGATAAAGAGTCAGCTGCGAACATGATCAACAAAACGATGTCTATAGAAGGCCATACGGTAACGGTTGCTTTCAGTGAACACGCGAAGGATTACATAGACGATAAAGTGATTAAACAGATGATAGTCAATCAAATTACTTTTGACTTGGACTACCAGGACCCAAAATATAAGTATGATCATCAGGCATTTATCAAAGAGCTTATGAAGCGGGGAGTTTATGTAATAGAGGAGGTTATTACTCCGAAACAGTTTACTTATAGACTATACCAAAAGACAAGCGGCGCCATCGTTGGTCATAAAATGTATACTTCGTATGACAAAAAAATAAAAATAACAGACATTTTTAACGGAAAAGCTAAGCTACCCAAAACTAATCTCAATGATATCGGTGAAATAAATCAGGCGGAAGAAACTTTAGCAAAACAAGGGGTACAGCTCGGTGCTGCCTTTGTCATAAAGAACGGCGAAACTTTAGCGATTGATATAAAGGAATTGACTGACAAAATGCCCACTATTAACTTGGTGATCATTGATGAGACGACTGGCAAGATCGTGGAAGCAATTTTCAATGCTTCTTCCACTTTTAGTAGTCATATTTACACGCCTGGGAAAAATGAAGTGAATCATTCCTTTAAGGTTGTGGCAAGTGGAGATGAACAAGATCATGCAGTGTTAGAAATTTATACGTATAAGACTGGCAAAGAGGAAGTGAGCATAACAAAGTAAAGAAGATTTCGTCAGTCGGCAAAATTTCTAAAAGGGGGCGAGATGCCCCCTTTTTTTATTGTTTTTCCAAGATTGGCTAAAGAAAAAGGATATTTTTTGGTTTTTCAATGAGAGTAACGAGAGAAGGATGTTATGAGATTTTATAAGCTTTTTTTGTTACATGCTCTTGTATTGATATTGATGGGATGTACAAGTAATGATATGAAAAACAATGAGGTACAAATAGTAGTTGCGACAAATGAGCTGAAACAATTAGAAACACAACTGGATGATTCGAAAAAGGAACTAGCCGTTCAAAAAGGAATCATTGAGGAATTACAAGGTGAAATTCAATTTATAATGGGGGAGATAACAACCCTAAAAAATCGGAGCAATATGAATCAGACGTTACTTACTAATCTCCCTGGGATTACTTATAAACAAGGATATATAAAAGAAGCTACATTAGCAAAAGACGGAGTTAGCATTCGAGTAGATTATGCGGAGTTCAAAATAGATCTTACTGCTCCTAACAATTTTGTGATAGTCAATGAAAAAGAGGAACGTGATAAATTACTAGCAGGGTCAGACTCGTTTTATGTTCTAAACGCACTCGTACCTACTTTCATAAACAGTGAAGATTTTGACAAGAGTGAACATGAGGGATTATATAATTTATATATAATTGGAAATAAGGTTGTCTTGGTGGTTGAGATGTATGTTGTATAGAGGGTTATACTTTCGATAGCTAGAGATCGCTGACTGGAAAAGCAGCATACGCGAATTGGTATGGTTGAATAAAACTGTATTTAGGAGGATCTATGAAAACCACAATCTACATGGTAAGGCATGCTGAATCACCTTTTGAATTCGGTCAAGAGAGAACTCGGGGGCTTTCGGAAGAAGGTTTTGTGGCAGCGAAGCAAGTTTCTGAGTTTTTCAGTGACGTTGATGTCCATTATATTGCCTCCAGCCCCTATACCAGGGCTAAACAGACAATTCAATACATAGCTGAACAAAAGTCCCTAGATATCGTAGAATATGAAGAACTAGTCGAGCGTCCAATAAAGGGCCTGGATTATAAGGCCCCGTGGGATGTATTGTATGATGCCATTCGTAGATCTTTTAATAACAAAGATTTGGCTTTAGAAGGCGGCGAATCTACACGTAAAGCACAACAAAGATCTATACCCATCATAGAAAGACTCTTAGAAGAACATAGAGGAAAAAATATCGTCATCGGCACACATGGTAATATAATGACAATAATAATGAATTATTTTGACGATAAATATGGGTTTGATTTTTGGAATGCTACTTCGAAGCCTGATATATATAGATTGACATTTGATCGTAATATATTGGAGCACGTTGAGAGGATATGGAAATAAGTAATGCACTATACAGTCCTAAACGTAAACTATGAATAGAAGCAATATTTAAAATGACGTCTCTCTTATAGTAGAAATCGAGCTACTGGCTGACAGAATCAATCAGAAGCTCGATTTCTTTGTGTTGTTTCAGAAACGACTTATTATCACTAACTAATTTCAAAAGAGTAAAATCTAGTAGGACCTGTCACAAAAACAAGATAGCTGAATCAAACGATCCTAGCTCCCATTCCTATGCAATTCGATGCCCAAACAGGGCAACCTCTTTATTATAATTACTCTAGCAAATCGAACTTTGGTGTTTATTTTGAACAAGATTGGAATAATGATACGCCAATTCCTGTGCAGCCACCTACACAGGCAAAGAAAGTACACAACCAGCAGCAAGCGAGAGCACTGGTTCAGGAAGAATTTAATGTAAAAATGGAAGAGTTGCAACCTTCTGATGTAGAAACGATTGATATGAACGATGGGAAAGATGTTAGGTACAAATTTGGACATGTAAATCTAATTACAGATAAAGCTAGTGGTCGAGTAATTCAGGTGTTTGATAGTAGTAGCGATAGTCCTAAAAAAGGCACGATCAAAGAAACGGATGCAAGAAAAGCTGCAATCAAATTTGTGCAGAGATATTTGGACCCTTGGGAGACGGAGCTGATACTAGGCTATAGCATTCAAATAAAGGACGGGCTTCAGGAAGGGGATTATGCATACCAGTTCTTCAGTAGTTATCAGGGTATACCTGTTTTTCCTACACGTACTGCTACCAGTAGTTATCGGGTAGAAGTAGACTCAATGACAGGTAAGATCACTGACTTTTCAAAGGAACTGCCAGATTCTAAAACTGTTGTAACTCCGGAAGTAGCTGCACAAGAGTGGATGAAACACTATAAGCTTAAGCTTTATTACTTTATTACTGAGGATAACAAAATACGCCTAATCTATGAGGAACTGCCACGAATAGCGAATGCGAATCAAAAAGTTCATATCGATGCAACGACTGGACAATCCGTTTTGATTGCGAAATAAGGAGTAATAAAACATTGAAACAAAGCACAGGTGACATCAGAAGCGAAGAGATCTGTGCTTTGTTTATTGGATTTTCTCGATCATGCTTATGAAGATGAGCGGAAGCGGAAAGTGTGATCGTTGTATAAAATAGGTATAGATAACAGCCACGTTATATGGAGGGGGGATTATCCATTTATACAATCATTCATCATGCTTTCTGATAAATCTCTTTGCTACTTCGCCTACTGGAGTCGGAAGTTGCATCCAGACATAAGCATGAATAGAATTATCTATTCGCTCAATTTCATATGTATCTAATAGACCAGCGAACGTATATAGAATGCTTCTAATTGTCTCATTCTCCCACTCTTCTTCGCTGGGAAGAAATAAAATAGGGCATTGTACCTTCTTGTAATATTCCTCAAACTTCACATCCCAGTATTTTTGAATATATTCTGTTCTCACACGGTTTAAGTAGCAATAAGTAAAAGTACCGTTCATTAGCGGTTGTAAATTATTTTCGAAAAAGGCTAAGAAATTTTCATTCCATAATCCTTGTTGGGTAAATTTTGCTCGTTCTTTCTCGATATACTCTTCTTTCGTATTAAATATAAGTTCTTTTCTTTCAGCCAATTGTGCCCGCAGGACTTCTTTTCTTTGTTCAATCTCTTCCACTGTTCCATTAAATAGCCCGTGTTTCCCAAACTCATTATAAAAAGCGCCTTCACAAATCAGGGATAGAACTAACTTTGGATGTGACGCAGCTAAGCTAAGACCAACCTCAGCGCCCATTGAACTACCCACGATATGGCATTGGTTTACGTTTAATCGCTGCAACAATAAATAAATATCATGAGCCATATCATCAATGTGATATCCTGATTCGGGCTTGTCGGATTTGCCATGTCCTCTAAAATCAGGGGCAATGATACTGTAATTCTTTTCAAATTGCGGTATGATTCCTTCCCACATGTTTAAATTTCCACCACTAAAGTGAAGAAATAACACAACGGGATTCTCATTTAATGAATATCTTACATTTATTCCTACATGATCTAGCAGGATCATTTCTTCTACCATTTTCTTTGCCCCCAGTGTTATTGATATTTTCACTATACTATAACCAGTATAACGATTTTTTGTACTTTTCAAATAATAATATACGTGACAGCGGAATGCTTTGCACAATAAAAATCGAATAGAGCTTCGGTGCGGCTGAGAGTTATCGCTTTGAATACGATTTATTGTCCTTGAAACGGATAGGAAGTATCGTGTCGGAAGCAAGAAATAGTTTTTAAAGAAAGTACACCTCTTTATCTTGTTAGAACAATAAATGTGGTCTGGAATGATTTGCAAATCAAATTAGGGGAGCGTCCGTTTCCTTTTGTGTACCTCAAGTTAAAATTAATGTCTTCGTGGAATTTTATGAAAATGTACTACTTGACATATTAGCGACTTCAAGGATATTATAGACATAAGATATCTTTGAATGAGGTGCTACCGTGAAATTTACAAAAGCAACGAATTATGCTCTGCACACCATGCTCAAGCTTTTTGAAGCTTCACCGGTTAAGCCGATAGGTGTTCAGGAGTTAGCAGAAATGCAAGGTGTTTCGCCAACCTATCTTTCTAAAATTTTAACAAGGCTAGTAAAAACAGGGATGATCGAGTCTGTTTCCGGAGTCAACGGGGGATATCGCTTATCCCGCAAAAAAGAAGACATGACTTTTTTGGATATTATCCACGCTATTGAGGGCACTGCCTCCTTGTTTGAATGTGATTTTTTTCACGGTGATGAATGCTCAATTCAAGCTGTTATGAAGGAAGCGGAAGAGAAAATGGAAAGCCATCTCAAAAACACGAAATTGACCGACTTGGCCCTAAAGCAATCACAAGCTTAAATGTAACACATTTAATGACGAAAGGAGGTGTGCAGTTCCTAAGTATCAGAATTTTTTCGCTTAATTAAGGATATAATAAGTCTTTCATATCTGTATTAGAGTAGTTGAGTGTTATGAGTTACGATTGCGCCATTATAGGCGGGCGGGATTAAAACCGACGAAAAGGGGAGGTCCTCAATAGCAGGTTTATATATCGCCAGAGATGCTTCGTACGTGGCTCCTTCCCAAGTGGTTTTTGCTGCAGCAGATGGCAGCCGAACCGCTATGAGCGTAAATATGGATTTGACGGAGGAAGATTTTTCGGTCCGCAGGAGTATATATGCGGACAAATCACGGATATAAAAAGTCTTTAATATCTCCGTACAAAAGTTGGATGGGGAATGTACGTACCACAGTCTCCCGAGTTCAGATGTGCTGATTAAGGAGGTGATGAAATTCAGACAATTCATCATTGGTGTTACAAAATTGAAAAAATTCATATCAAATATAATAAATTAGCATTAACACGACCTGAAGAGCAAAAATGAACCTCGTTCTAGTGAGCAGAAAAGATCTCAACTAAAACCGCAGGACCGTATGGATCGGTGGCCTTCGTTAAGTTGAAGAGTTAATATGTTATGGAGTGAAAAAATGAATGATTTGAAGTTAAAAGTGAAAGAACAACATTATTCTTTCATTACATTGATATTGTTTTTTTCAGGATTAGCAATTATGTCCAGCTTCTATGCTACAATTCCGTTAATATCCGTACTTTCAAAGGAGTTTTCGGTTTCAGATAGTCAAGCAGTATGGGCAAGTAGCTCGTTTACGTTTAGTTTCGCTGCTGGAGCCTTGTTGTTTGGTCCATTATCAGATCGTTTTGGCCGAAAAAGAATCATGCTTGGGGGATTAGCTGCATTAACGATTATTACTATCTTTCTAGGATTTCAAAGCAGTTTGCTCTCCGTTATTCTTTTCAGAGCAATACAAGGCTTTGCTGCGGCTACTTTCTCTCCCGTAGTGCTTCCCTATGTAATGGAATTGTTCCCGCAACATAAAAAAGTATTTGCAATCAGCTGTATGAGTGCAAGTTTTCTTATGGCTGGAATTATCGGGCAGGTGTTCAGTAGCTTTGTAAGTTTTCATCTAGGTTGGCAATATGTATTCATCATTTTGGCGGCCATATATTTTATACTAACACTACTAATGTTATTCTTTATACCAAACCTTCCAGCGAATGGGGTTCGTGTTGCGGAAACATTTAAACAAATGAGAAACACACTGTCACAAAAGTCACTATGGTTAGCATATGTAATCGCATTGGTTATGTTGCTTTCTTTTGTAGGCATGTACAGTGCATTGGGGGATTTTTTAAGCAGCCCTCTTTTCGGGTTCACGAATCAACAAATACTATATGTGCGTTCATTAGGGATCATAGGGATGCTAATGTCTCTTTTTGCGAGTGGGCTGGTTAAGAAATTTGGCGTGATACCGATACTTAGAAGCGCAATAATCCTATCTGCTATCGGATTGATCCTCTTAGGACTTGGTGCAAACATGGTGTTTATAATTGTCATGAGCGTTGTGTTTGTATCCGGAATTGCGGTTGCTATCCCATCGTTGGTTTCACTGGTCGGTGAACTGGGAGGAGCTGCAAGAGGTGCGGCGATTTCCATTTATACGGTTATTGTGAACTTGGGTGCTACTATAGGGCCAATCTTAGCCGTAATGTTACTCAACACTGGGAATTATGTACTTACTTTTTCGATCTTGGCATGCTGCTTACTGTTGGGACTACTGGCTACATTTTTTATTAAACGTGTATCTCCAGCAGTTGATGAACTAAAAAGAAGTTAGGAAGGAATCTATATGAGAAGTACCTTTTATCCCAGAAAGGAGGTTGACCGGAGTGGACTGAGTGGACTGAGTTGACTAAACCAAATATGGATATGTACCACCGTTTGATGGCAGCCCAACAAATCAACAGGCGATATTTATAGTTTTTTGATCAAACTAATCAGGTCTGGCGCAAGTGTTAAAAATAAAGTCTTTACCTTAATGAATGCTTGCGCCCGAGAATAATATTCTGGAGCCGATCCGGGACGCCATCCGATCCTTGCAGCAAAAGGGGAGCCTGATTTACCGCTCAAAATGATGAGCTATCCTCAAACGCTCACGGTAGAGGAATTTTCCATTTTTAAAGATATCTTGTATGCAAAAGTGTATCAAATTACTAGAGCACAGCAGCACTTCAAATAAAGTGGAAGTCTAGACCAAGGATCGCCTTTGCTAAGCCTCCAAGAATAACAGAATTTTTCAATAAAACAGATCAAGCAATGACCCATAGGGTTAATGTAAGTCGCTTGCAGAATATGAAAATAATCTGTTAGGAGGGTGATCCTTCATGAATTCGACTCAACCAAATCTAATGAATAACTTCGATGTAGTTGTTATCGGAGCTGGTTTTTCAGGATTGTATATGCTATATCGCTTACGAATGACTGGTTTTTCAACGCGTGTTTTCGAAGCGGGTGATGGTGTCGGTGGTACATGGTATTGGAATCGTTATCCCGGATTACGCAGCGACTCGGAAAGCATCTATTATAGCTACACTTTTTCAGAAGAACTATATAAAGAATGGAATTGGACTTCTCGATATCCAGATCAGCAGGAAATCCTACGTTACCTTAACTTCGTAGCCGATAGGTTTGATCTGCGTCCAGACATCCAGTTTAAAACGCGGGTTCAATCTGCTCATTATCATGAGGAGAATAATCAATGGCGGATTCATCTCGATGATGGGACCAGCGTCACTGCAAAATACTTCATTACAGGGGTAGGTTGGCTGTCTAGCGTAAATGTTCCAAGGTTCAAAGGCTTGGATAGCTTCATGGGGGAATGGTACCACACTGGTAACTGGCCTCGTGATAAAAAGGTAGATTTCAAGGGTAAACGTGTTGGAGTAATTGGTACGGGTTCAAGCGGCGTTCAGGCCATTCCAGTCATCGCTGAAGAGGCAGGTCATCTCACTGTCTTTCAGCGGACTCCGGGGTACAGTGTCCCAGTGAGAAATCATCCTTACGACCCAGCGTTCGTTAAACAAACAAAAGAAAACTTTCATGAGATTAAGAAGCAAATGCGTGACTCCTTTTACGGAACCCCGTCGTTGCCACCGATTGGTTCGGCACTGGAAGCTACAGCAGAGGAACGTAAGTCGGTATATGAAGAAGCATGGGAGACAGGCAAGACCTTCTTAGAAACGTATAACGACCTATTGATTAATGAAGCAGCAAATGAAACGGTGTCGGAGTTCTTACGCTCCAAGATACGTCGGATCGTACATGATCCCAAAGTAGCCGAGAAACTGTTGCCATCGTTCCATTACGGCACCAAACGTCCAATCAAGGATACAAATTATTATGAAACCTATATCGTGAGAATGTCACCTTGGTCGACATGAAACAAGCTCCGATTGTGGAGATCACGTTCAACGGGCTGCGAACTGCTGAGAGGGAATACGAATTGGACGTGATTGTTTTTGCTACTGGGTATGACGCAATGACAGGTCCATTGATGAAGTTCGATATCCATGGCAAAGGTGGAGTAACCTTAAAAGGAAAATGGGCTGGGGGAACAAAGACAAAAACGTATCTCGGTGTCGCTAATGCTAGTTTCCCAAACATGTTCATGATTACCGGTCCCGAAAGTCCTTCCGCACTCAGTAACGCACCTGTATCCATTGAGCAACATGTAGAATGGATTGCAGATTGTCTCGAATATCTTCACACAAATGATATCGATACGATTGAGGCAAGCGTTGAAGCGGAAGAAGTGTGGAGTAAGCACTGCCAAGAAGTGGCCGAGGCAACACTCTTCACGAAGACCGACTCTTGGTACACGGGAGCAAATATTGACGGTAAGCCGCGCGGATTTTTGATTTATCTTGGTGGAGTAGGTGCATACCGTCAGAAATGCGATGAAATTGCAGCAAAAGGATATGAAGGATTTACTCTAAAATCCTCACAAATGAATAGGGATTGATTTTACGAAATATTCTATCAAAATATTGATTGAGAGAATGGCTTTGGGAGGAGCAGAAGAAGGTAAAGAAGCAAATGATACGAAAATATAATACTTCACAAAATATAAGGCTTTCTTATTTGGATAATGAGCGCGAAGGTAAGCCGATTATTTTAACAGCTTGATCTGATAAAATGAGTGATGTATAAGTAGACCTCAGATGGATAGGGTCTATTTTTTTGAAAGATAAAGGCGGCGCAGCGGCGCTTTTCTTTGATCTGCGAAAACTCATGTTTTCTTCTACATGAAGTTGAACCGCTTCCATTTCAATTCTTACGGGTTTTTCGTTAATTATTAACCTTATGTAGACATGAATAATCCCCTCCGATAAACAGTTTTTGAACTCATCATAACATGAGCTCTTTTTAACCGTTTTCCATGAGGGGATAATATCACTTAGGCACTTTTTTCAGAGCTTTAAAAATCAACCTGCAGCCCAAACATCTAATTCAATTTTTAATTCAGGCAAACCTAACCCTTTAATATAAGCAATCGTCATTGAAGGGGGAGTGGTACCGAATACTCTATCCCATATTTCATAGAAATGATCCCAATCAATTTCTTCTGTGGCCCAAATGTTGATTTTAATTACATTATCAGGAGTCAACTTTTGAGAAGAAAGGATCTCAACAATATTGCTCATTGTATTTGTTACTTGTTGATTAAAATCTGTGGGGATATTATTGTTTTGATCTATCCCAATTTGACCAGAAAATACATATATTTCAGCATTTTTACTTATTTTCGTTACATGACTATAGTTTCCAACCGGTTTCGCTATATTCTCGGGATTATACCTTTTAATTACATTATTATTTACGTTCATCATTTGTAAAGTCTCCTTTTAAATAGGAAATACATAACCTATGGATGTGTTATATATTTACACTGTTTTATCATTTCTCTCATTTTTAGACAGACTTATCCCGTCAAAAACAATTCTAGAAAAAAACAGCCGTAGAATACCCAATACCAAAAGATAAATATTTTATCGATCTCTTTTTCATCAGGTATTCCCTCCTTAAAAGTAAAATAACTTACAACTGAATATTAGCATTATAACATGAAAGCAAGTTACAGTTAATGTTTAAAATTGACGATCATCAATCCACTGCAATCCAAACGTGCGAAAGGGACGGGATTACAGGAAAACTTCACCTTGAGCATTACATTGGAGCTTACTTATGACTGGGGACACAATCATTATTCTATAAAAAACTAACGAACCCTTGATAATTGATCTATTAACAGCGTAACGCTAAGTACATGTAGATGACGCTGGACGCCAGCGCAAAGCGCTAAAGAGTTTCCAATTTTGACCTTAACGAAAGCAATTCCATGTTAATATGGACTGGGGAGAGATGGTTATGGATAAAAAAGCGAAGCAAATTTTAATGAAAACATTCTGGAGCAGCCAAGGCTGGAAGGATCGCCCGTACAATTTTTCTGGAACGGATTTTGAATATGCGAAAAGCAAGGGTTTGATGTTTGAGTTGTTTACGATCAGTCATGATGAATGTGTGCGGAAGGTCATCGACATACATAAAAATGTTACAAAAGAGCAAGTAGCCACTGCTTTTTTGCATAGCCTCTCCACAAGAAAGGTGTATTTGCGAAGCGCGCTTTCCAGTTGGGCTTTGTCTCAACAATTCACAGCGCATACGTTTGAAAGTAACGCAGGGAAGTATACCCATCCCGAAAACGGCAGCAACTACGCAATGTATGGTGATTGCCATATCTGTGACAGCTACCATATCGCTAGCCGCGAGTTCTATCAAGATGAAGATCTAAATGTACTGAATTTCGAGCGAATTAAGTGGGGAGGCGTTCGCCTTAATCACATTCTTTATGTGCTACTTGATCTGGAGCTTTTGAGCAAGGAAGAGGGCATTGATGTACAAGAAGAGGATGTGGCTATATTGCGTCAGGTGCTCGAAACCATCTCCAGTAGTGAGCCAACCGACGCGGCCCGTCAGTTAGAGAAGCGGCTCCACGGTGTTTTTCCTTCCAACAAGCAGGAGCGGGATGTGTTCATGGAAATTCTAGCTACGGCGGGTATTTTGGCTCCTAGCAAGGACAGGCCCGGTCGTGGCGGGAAAAATGACTTTTTTGCCGTCGTAAATTGGCGTGGTGAAGATGGTTATTCCGAGCATGAGGTACGGAACTTGTTTGGTCCTTGGCTTTAGAAGAAGAGAAAGAGGGGAAAAGAGATGGATAAAAACCTAGACGAGAAAAAGATCACCCTATACCCAAAAGCAAACGATGTTTTTGTGGATGAGAGTCTGGCCTGCTATTTCAGACCATTGCTCACCTTTTCTTATGTGCATGAAGGCACTGCATATTCCCTTCATCTTTTGGGAACAGATGGTCTCTACTGCGAGGGGGAATATCGAAATTCAGAAAACAACTTTTGGGGCTTCCGTTACGTAGCAGGAAAATACGAATTTCTTGGTGACCTCCAGGTGTTTGGCGAGGAGAATGTGCCAGATGTGCATGCTTTTCTGCAAGCTGATTTTGCGGAAAACAAGGATCATTACTTGAATGACAAAATAACTGTCGCAGAATACAAAGGGCGAATTCAAGCTGATTTGTCCGAGGTGGCCAATTTTAACGCAGATTATTATGCCGAAGCATTTTACAGCTACGAATTCACCAAATATTATTATGAACGCACCGGTGAATTCCGGCACATCACCGAGCTGACGGAGGGCTGGGGACACAATGACGAGGATGTGCTGATCGATCAAGAGACCGCCCAAGAGATGAGTGAAGAGTTTTTCATGAACCTTACATGGAACGTCACACACGATTACGGAATTGACGAGAGTCTGGTTTGCGGTGCGGTTGAGCGCTATCGCTTTATGTCGGTTATTGGCGGGGGAACGGTACTCGCCCTGTTGAAGCCGGTGGAGCAGACAGTGTATTTGTTGGAATATTTTTCTTGATATGAACACGAACAAGTTCTCTATCAAGCTACAGTCGCTCGTAATGACGAGAATACGGAGTACAAAAAATGAGTGTTTGTCTTGGGATAAGACAGTTGAATGGGCTGCTTTGCTTGGTTTAGAAACAGCGCCTATTCTATACAGAGGAATTTGGAATGAAGAGACGATAAAAAAATGCTACAGCAAAATATCTGTATTTGGCGGCGAACAAGAGGGGTACGTGGTACGAACAACAGACGGATTTCAGTACGATGATTTTAAAAATTCTGTTGCCAAATTTGTTCGGAAAAACCACGTGCAAACGGACCAACATTGGTTGTCAAAATCAGTGATTCCTAATGGTTTAAAGCAAGCTAACTAGTTCATTTTTTGAAGGGAATGAGAACAATGTAATCCGTTCATTCATGTAATAAAAAATACAAAATAAAAAACAATCTCCTTGATTTAGTATGATAGTCATATAGAGTATCCAAAATTCATTTTGGCTATTGTTAAGGCTGTTTTTACAAATAAGGAGTTTTGTTGTTAGTAAATAATCGAATCAATTTCATAATTGCTTTTTTCAAAAATGAGCAGAAGCTCCTTACGAGAGCCTTACTATTTATTTAAAATTATGCTTCCAAGTACAGGTTGACTTAATAAAAACCAGCATGGAGGTAGAATAATAGTATGATTTAAAATAATATTTGAATAATTCTTGTCTTTAGGAGGTTATTATGGACATTACTTTGGAAAAAGTGACATTAGAAGAGGAATCTATACTTCAAAACTTAGTGCAATTTTACAAATACGAGTTTAGTATATATTTGGACACTATAAAATTAAATGATAAAGGTCTTTTTAAACCATTTAACCTTGAGGATTATTGGACAAAATCCAACTATCATCCGTTCTTTATTAAAGTTGATGGTGAATTAGCAGGTTTTGTTTTAGTTAGAAGCGAAACAAATACAGAACCGAATTCTATTGAACAGTTCTTTACTATGAAGAATTATAACGGTAAAGGAGTAGGAAGAAAAGCGGCTAAAAGAATATTTGATATGTTTCCAGGTAAATGGAAAATTATACAAATACAAAAGAATTACCCAGCACAGGCTTTTTGGAGAAGTGTAATTTCAGACTATACTAATGATAATTTTCATGAGAGATACGATGAGGAAGATGCAAGAAGTTCTGTACAAGAATTTGAGACTGATAAGAAGAACAGATAATTTATCAAACTTTTTAAGCATGTTTTGAATAATCTTATTTAGCGTTAATATGAACAAACATTACCTGTCTTTAAGTTGTTAGGTTTTATTCAGCTAATGGACATCGATAATTCATGAGATCTTTAGAGGTCTAGTAGAGGTGACATAATGAGTGATAAAGATAGTACTTTACTATCATCATATTTAGTTGGAGTATGGTCGTCCTGTGTTTTTTATTATGATGCTTTTGAAGACTTGATTATATCCTTTGATGTGAATGAAAATGGATTCTATGCTTATTTGAGACCCTGGTATTATGATATTACTTTATTTAGTTGGAAGGCTACGGGAGATAATGAGATTTCTATTGTTGAACAAAAAAATTATGTGGTGGATGAAGAAGGAAAATCAATTGAAGAGAAATTTATAACTAACTGCTTCAATTTTAATATTAAGAATATAGGTACTGATACAAATATAGGTGGATTAGAGATAGATATTTTTGAATTAGATAGACCGCTGTTTAGTTGGATGACATCTGAAAAATTTGGTCGTATCGAAAAAGATTTAAATAATAACGACATATATAGAGCATTAAAATGTTGTAATCTTAATAGTTTAATTTCTGAATAAATCTTAAATTGTTGAATTAACGGGTTCAATAGCTCCATAAATAAAAGCCAGTCTAACACTTTATTTTCGTGTTTTGACTGGCTTTTATTTATGGAGGATCATATAGTCTAATACTATATTTTCTGTGTACAATAATAACTCATACATGATGCAATCAGTAAGTTATGATCAATATTTGTGTCGCCAGACAACTTGACAGTCTATAAATTGTAGAGAAGGAGTACAATATATTTTTACATTGAGTCCGATAATATATATTATGTAAACAAATAAACCGAAAAATAAAGTAATCACATGCAACGTAAAACGATCAGTAAGTATTTCGAGTATTTGTCTTAAGTTGATCTAAAATGATTGAACCATATTTGGTAGGATTTTAGAGATTGTTTGTGGTGAGACATATGCTGAAGTGGTTAAACAAAAAAATTTGATCCTTTGTCGATGACGTATACTGGTTTAGATGTTGAGAGAGCCATTTTAAAGGCCAAAACATCTGGCTATGGGTAAAATACCCATGGAAATCTCATTGCAGCCTCTGATATTGATATTAATAAGGCATATTCAGCTGGTGGATTGTATACAGTAGAAGATCTATCTAGAATGGATAGTGTGTTTACATACACATGTTTTATTCTCTAAATCAACGTGACTACAAATGATGAGTCCCAAGATCAATCAATACGGTTTTGGATGGAATCATGGAGGGATAAATAGATTTACAGCATTGTATGTAAAGCTGATATAGTTTAAAAATGGAAGGAAAAATGATGGGGGCTGTAAGAAAAGTAATTAATGTAGGTCTTTTTTCTTTCTGTATTTCAGTGCATGAAATGGCTGTTTTAAGAACTGAAACACGGAAAGTTTACATAGTTAATATTATGTTAACTTTTGATTGTCTAGTGACACAAACTTGTATACCAAAATTTATTATGAAGTATACAAGTTTGTGTCACACTTTTGTAGGATACATTTACTTTTCTAATCGTTATTCTCATAACTCATGTTTCGCATAGTCGAGTTTTTTCATCCCCGTTATTTTTATCAATACAGCATGTCAGTTTGTTCTTTTATTATGCCATTACTTCATGTAGTTATTTGCTTCTAAAGATTTCATTTATCATCGCTACTTCTGTTTAGATTGTTCAATATGGTTCTATTCATTTGGATTTTATATAAACACTCGGTGTTGTATAAAACAAAAGAAGATACTTCTATCAGTACCTTCTTTATGTTCATTTTATAAGATAACCTTTTTCTAATCAAAAATTTGATTATAACGGTTATCTTAGGCTGGGGGAAACATTTTCCTTAAATCCAGACATAAAAGTATCACAAAGCTCGCTAATCCCTATAACATTTATATCTTTTGTCCTCTGTTCCCCTTCCTTACTTTCACATACTGATAATTTATAATTGCTGTCAACGTTGTATTGACTGAAAATCCAACCATCCATGTTTTCATCTGTTCTGATAATCCCGTCATCCCCTACTTTGCAGTAAAATGAATGTAATGGAATGGACAAACCTTTTCCAATTGCTTTTATATAACTCTCCTTTAATGTCCAAAGATCATAAAAATAGGATAACCTGCGGTTAATACACACTTTCATTAAATCCTCATACTCATCCATTGAAAAAAATCGCTTCGCAATATCAAAATCAATAGGTTGAATGTATTCGATGTCGATTCCTATAGGTCGATCACTTGTAGTGCATACGACCCATTCCATAGAATGAGATATATTAAAGTGGAACCCCTTTTCGTTACTTAAGATGGGCTTTCCATACTCATTCGTATGAAAAATAATGTCACTATTATTGATTCCCAAATCTCTGAAAATAATCGTTCTAATCAAAACATCTGCAAGAAGCGCACGGTAAGAATCCTCTTTTCGATAGAAGCTCTTGATTCTTGCTTGTCTGTCTTTGGATATATATAACATTAAAGTTTCAAATATATTTTCAATATAGTTTCTATCTCTGATAGTTACTGCATAAATATTTTTCATATTTGCATCCGTCTCCATAAAAGGGGCTTCATTTTATAAACAACGCTTAAGTTAGTACGTTTACCAGTAGTTGTGACCTATTTGGCGGCAGCTACTGCTAAAGATTTTCGTGGCAAGGTTGTGGATCTAGCAGAGTATAGCCATTGTCATCGTACGACAATCGGCCATTTTCTGGCCGAAGGCAAGTGGGACGAAGCGGTGCTGCAAAATAAAATTAAGGCAGAGTCCGTCCGTCATGTGCTGGGCGAGTCCAAGCGTATGTCGGAGCCTCTATTTGTGATTCATGATGATGATACGATTTGCGAGAAAAGTAAGTTTTCGTCACAGGCGACATCTCCAATCGAGCAGACGGGTTTTCATCATTCACATCTGAAGGGAAAAGTCGTTTGGGGCCACCAGGTTCAGGCAACGATTCTTCAATGTCGTGATATGTCCTTGATTTATTCGATCGATTTGTACGACAAAACAAACACTTCTGCGGACGGTAAAGTTTAATATCGATCGCGCGTGCGACATGGCTGCCACAATTCCCCTCCCGCCTCATGGTGGGTACGTGCTCGTGGATCCGTGGTTCACTTGCGCACGCGTCATCGACAGCTACGCTACCTCGGGCTATCACCTGATTGAAGCCTTGAGAACCAATCGGATTCTCTACCCGCAAGGCATCCGTATTTCAATACAGGACTTTGCTACACATATTAATATAGTTATGGAGCTCTTTTGTAATCCTTGTTATTTTATGCTCCTCACAAAATAACCTAATCATTAGTTCATCCTCTTGTACTGCAATAACTATCTCGGTAGATAAATTCTTTGTCTTACTACCGTACATCTGCTTAATTCCGCTAAGCTCTTCCTTCATTTCTAATTGTGAATCATACAGACCCAGATAGTTAAAAATCGGAATATTTATCGTTTCTGAGCTGTAGATATCTTTTAATGCACCCCTCACCTTTTTATACTTGTTCTTCGGTTCTTCATGTGACAACAATGCTGCAAAGTTAATATTTTTCTCGTATGCAAAGCTAATTAATTCATTTATTTCTTCAAAAGCTAGATGTTGATCATGTGGTAAGCTTAGAGGCAGAATATCAATAAATGCCCCAATTGTATGGTAATAATTATGAGATTTATATTTTCTTCCTGTATGCATAAGTGCAAACGGTATCGTATCAAGTTCGAAATTAAGCTCTAAAATTTTCAAAAATATTTTTAAGGATATATCCCATGACATTTCTTGTACGGATTCGCGAATTTCTTCTGCCAACGGAATGGTAATTGTTGTATTTATTAATGATGCTTCCTTATATTTTTTGAAGTACTGGCTAAAGCTATCATGAAAATTATTTAGATTAAATCTCTCGATAAGTTCCTTTTCCGATATCCCTTGAGGTCCTTTCAACAGTTCTTTAACATAATGCTCATATTGCAATATGTTATGTCCCATTAATTCACCATTGTTTGAATATGCTTGTCGTATACTTGCTTGGATTATTTCGAAGCTCATCGCATCAAAGATTAGATGGTTAAAGGGCATATATACCTTATAGTGACTGTCAGATAATTTGATCATTATCATTTTATACAACAATTTATTAAAAACATCTGTGCGTTCTAAATGTTCTCCATAAAGCTCATGGATGTAGGCCTGGATATTTTCTTTCTGTTCTTCACTCGCATTCTCCAAGTCTAAATAGGGTATATCAATGCCCTTAACCACGTTGTACTCTTGGATCATGGTTTGATGATCTGATTTTATTAAAATACTTCTTAATAAACCTTGTTCGTTAATGACACATTCAATGCTTTTTTTCAGCAGCTGCACATTGACCTTATGGTTAAAATCCATTATCGCCCCACTATACGTTTGGTTGGTATCCAGTAGGATTTTCTGCATCGCTGATAGTGGATAAACCCTCATAATCTCGCTGTGGCTTACAATCGTACTGCTAAATTCGTTGAGTTGGTCGGTTAGTGCTTGCTTCCATTTCGTTAAGCTCGGTGAAATACGATCCTTGCCCTCATGCCTTTCTTCCTTGAAATCCATTTCTTTATTCGCCCAGTTTTTATAGATATCACGTATATTTTCATAATAGAAAATATCTTTAATTGAAATGTGGATATTTACCTTTTTTAACTCTTTGTATATTTTTGCAATTCGTATTGAATCTCCCCCAACTTCAAATAAATTGTCCCTTACGCCCAGGTGCTGCAATCCTAATACATCCTTGCAAATGTCTATCATCAGAATTTCTATTTCATTTTCGGCTTCCTCATAATGAGTGCCCGTCTTTATTATGCCTTCAATTTCAGGTAATAGCTTTCGATCAACTTTACCGTTTAAATTAAATGGTAACGATTCCATTCTAATGAAATACGCGGGTATCATGTAGGTAGGCAATTTCTTGCCTAAAGATTCCCGTAATATATGGATGGCTATTTCCTTTTCAGACACATAATAGGCACAGAGATACTTCGCTCCATCCATTTCCTTATCAATAATTGCAACCTGAGACACTTCTGGCAGCTGTAACAGGTTCTGTTCAATTTCACCTATTTCGATTCGATATCCCCTTATTTTAACCTGATGGTCGATTCTTCCTACATATTCGATATTTCCATCGGGCAGCCATCTCGCCACATCTCCTGTTTTGTATAGGATCTCTCCTTGCTGATAAGGATTATTTATAAATTTTTCTTTCGTTAATTCTTCATTATTCAGGTATCCTCTTGCTAACCCCACACCTGCGATGCACAGTTCACCGTTTACACCCGTTGGTACCAGTTTATTATGGGTATCCAGTATCAATACCCTATGATTTCTTATGGGAGTTCCAATAGATATTTTCGCTTTATGATCCTGGGATAGCTTGCAAGTTGTTGTACATACGGTATCTTCCGTCGGGCCATATGCGTTTATAACCTCTACTTTTCCAAGTAGATGTGAGATTTGTTCGTATTTTAGTTCACTTCCTGCCGTAATCACCCGTTTCAATCCGTTCCCTGCCTCTAAATTAGCCGCTACAAATGGAGGTAGAGTTATGGTTGTGATCCCGTGAGTTCTCATATATTCGTTCAACAAATCAGTGCTGAGCAACACATCTTTATCAGGTATACAGAGTGTATTACCAAGCAATACCGTCATAAATAGCTCCCATGAGAACGCATCAAACGCAATGCTTGAGAATTGCAATATATTTTCATCGTTTCCTATCCCAAGATCGCTCTCAAACCAATGCTTCAAGTTAATAACACCTTTATGCTCTACCATAACTCCTTTAGGCTTCCCGGTCGTTCCCGAGGTATAGATCACATAGGCCAAATCATTGGAACGGTTGATATTATCGATTTGTTCAACAGAGAGCGCATACAGCCCCTCATTTTCTAAATCAATAACCTCTTTGATTTCAAGTGTTCTCATTTGCGCAATTTTATGGGTAGAAAGCATAACCTCAGCTTTACTATCTTTTAAAATATAATTGATTCGGTCTTCAGGATAGTTCGTATCAATAGGTAGATAGGCAGCGCCTGCCTTTAAGATGGCAAGTACGCCGACAACCATGTCAATGGACCGATCGATCATGATCGGTACGATGGACTCTACACTTATGCCTTTATCCCTGAGAAGTTTGGCTAATGCATTCGCTCTCTTATTTATTTCACCGTAGCTTATTGTATCTTCGCCAAATATAACCGCTGTTTTTTCTGGGTTTCTCGTGACTTGATATTCAAAGAGACTTTGAATCGTATCCTCATTTTGATAATCCATAAAGGTGTCGTTAAAGGTAACCAATTCTTCGCTTTTCTCATCAGTTCCCACAATCTCAATATCATCGATCTGTATATTCGGATTGGTAATGACCTGGTTTAAAATATTGAAGAAGTGGCCTTTGATTTTATTGACTTCCTCTTCATCGTATATCCCATCATTGTAATCAAATTTGAGAACCAGTTCTTCCCCTGGAATGACTTTGATATTAAAGTTGTAGTTCGTTTCCTCAAAAATCCGAGCAGAACAAATTTGGAGATTTACCTGATCCTGAATATCCTTATTAATCATATCTTGATCAATCGGATAATTTTCAAAAACCATCAGCCCATTTATGAGACCAGTACCAACCTCAGTAAGCTTTTGAACTTCAGCTATCGAACAATATTGATAAGGCTCGCTCTCATTGAAATCCGATTTTATTTTCTGTAGCACTTCCCTATATCTTTTCTCATGAGTTGTATTCACTCGCAATGGAATGGTATTTATAAACAAGCCTACCATTTCATCAATTCCATTTATTTTAGTTGTTCTACCCGATACAATAAATCCGAATACGACATCATCCACATTATTGTATCTTTGAAGCTGGATCGCCCATACACTTTGGAAGATCGTATTGATTGTAACGTTATTATTTTTTGCCAGAACCTCGATTTGTTTGGTAACGCCTTTATCTAGGCTTAGAATGACCTCTTGTGGTTTTCCTTGGGTTGCTGAAGCTTTTTTAAACGGAATTTCGATTGTGGTGTCGTACCCCTTCAAGTACGTCGACCAATAGTTCAGAGCTGCCGTCTTATCCTGCGAACCTATCCACTTGATGTACTCTTCGTAAGGTCTTACTTTCTTCGCCTCTACAAGAGAATTTCGCAAGAGACGACTATAGATGTGGAACAACTCACTACTAATGATTCCAAATGACCATCCGTCCAAAATAATATGGTGATTGCTTAAAATCAAACTGTATTCCTGTTCGTTCATCCTCACTACAAAAAGTCTTATTAGGATATCTTTAAATAAATCAAAGCCTCTTTTCCTATCCTCTATGACCAGCTGTTCGATATACGCTTCCTTATCGACCTGTAAGTCTCTGATATCGAGGTACGTGAGCTCAGCCTCTCTGGATTTGTAAACGATCTGCATGTTTTCTTTAAAACTATTGCTGTCAAAATTCGTTCGAAAGACGTCATGGCGGGCAACGAGCTCCATAAAGCTCTTGTTAAATAACTCCTCGTTCAGTGCTCCGATCACCCTAAGCTCCATATTTACATGGTAGTATTTACCTTTATCCGCCATCGAATGGAAAAGCAGCCCTTCCTGCATCGGGGTTAGCGGGTATATTCGTTTCAGATTGTCGATTTGCTTGAAGTTTGGAGCTAATTCTTCCCATGATATGTTCTCATCTGTAAGATCCGAAGCGGTTATTTCTACATGTTCCTGGGATATGCAATGATCAATGATCAGTTTAAGGCTCTCAATATAGCGCTGTAACAATCCTTCAACGGTTTCATCGGTAAATTCTTCCCTGATGTAGCTCAAGGTCAGACTAAATTGTTTATGGAGTACCATTGCTGAAATATTCAGAGGATACAATCTACCGCTATCTTTACTCACCGAATCTCCCGGTGAAATATCAGATAACGTAAAGTTTTCACCTGAAATATTCTCATCGAACTGTCCCAAATAATTAAAGCTTATGTCTGGTTTACGTATAGCCTTCAATTCAAAAGGTGATAAATATCTCAGGATTCCATAGCCTATACCTTTACGAGGGATTCGTCTTAGTGTATCCTTTGTATTTTTAATTAAGTCCGATACACGATCTTTGGTGTGCAGAACCACAGGATACTGACTGGTGAACCACCCAACTGTCCTTGTAATGTCTACATCATCTACGATTTGTTCTCTTCCGTGCGATTCCAGATTAATTAGTATTCGTTCGGTTTGGTTAAAGTTAGCTATCGTGAAGGTCAAGGCCGATAGAAGGATATCATTGATTTCCGTTGAATACGCCTTATTTACTTTGGTTAATAGCTTTTCGGTATACGCCTTATCCAGTACGATTGTCTTTTTGATGATCTTAGCGCCATGTATACATGGGGGTTCATTGTCCTTGTTAAGCTCTTTAATTTCCCATTGGCCAAGACTATTCCAGTATTTACGTTCATTTTTTAATGTAAATCCGCTAGCATATTGTTTTTGCTTGGAAGCCCATTCTTGAAAGGAGGTTGTTTTTAAAGGTAATCTCTGTTCTTGTCCATTATAGATCGCGTCAAAATCTTCCATAATAATTCTCCATGACACAGCATCTACAACCATATGATGGATGGATACAAACAAATAGTCGCCTTTGTCTGTTTTAAATAGCCCTACTTTTACTAACGGGCCTTTCGCTAATTTCATACTTGCTTGGAGTTCGGTGCATAAGTCTGTTATATATTCATTTGCAATATGTTTTCCCCTAAGGTCAAAAATATGCAAATCATATAACTTATTGGTTACTTCTCTATTTATAAAATTTTGGTCAACATAGATTGCTCTTAGAACATCATGATGCTGTACAATTCGATCAAAAGCTCGTTGGATCCAGTCTTCTCTAAAGCCATTTTTACTGAACAACATAAGATCTTGATTGAAATGATCCTTCATCATATATTCTTGATCTAAAAACCATTTTTGGATAGGCGTCAGCTCGATTTCACCTGTTACTTCACTCTGATCTATAGCTTTTTTCATATGCTTGATATGAATGATCAAGTCTTTAATTCTGGGGTTATTCATCAAATCCTTAATCTCAAACGTATACCCTTTATTGTTCATTTGAGCGATAGCTTGAATGGCTTTTATGGAATCTCCGCCTAAGGCAAAAAACTCGTCATTGATTCCCACGTTTTTTACACCTAGTATTTTTCCCCAGACCTGTGCAATTGATTTCTCCATATCATTTCGTGGCGCCACATATTCTACTCCAGTATGTACCTCACCGTCCGGTTCCGGTAACGCCTTACGGTCTACTTTGCCGTTGGGGGTTAACGGCAACCGCTCCATCTGTATGAAGTACGACGGTATCATGTAGCTAGGCAACGATGCAGATACATGCTCACGCAACGCTGATGCCGACAGTTCCACTTCACTGACGACATACGCGCACAAATATGCCTGTCCGTCCACTTCTGTTCGGGCCACTACAACTGCATCTTGGATCTGCTCGTGCAACATCAATTGCTGGGCAATTTCGTTTGGTTCTATGCGGAAGCCTCGAATTTTAACCTGTTCATCGATCCGGCCCAAATATTCGATATTCCCATCAGGTAACCAGCGAGCTAAGTCTCCTGTCTTATACATCCGTGCACCCGCTTCAAACGGGTTTGGCACAAACTTCTCTTCTGTTAATTCCGCATTGTTTAGATACCCGCGAGCCAGACCATCTCCGGCAACGCATAGCTCACCAGCCACTCCAATAGGCTGTAGGTGGTTGTGACGATCGACGATATACACGTTTGAATTGCTAATCGCTTTTCCAATCGGAATCGATCTGTTGAACTCTTCCTCAATGACATAATAGGTCGAGAAGGTTGTATTCTCCGTTGGGCCATACCCATTAATCAGCTTCAACGCCTGATGAGCCTTTCTTACTTGATTAATATGCTCACATGATAGCGCATCACCGCCCACGATTAAGGTCTTCAGTCCCGTGAATATCATTACATTCTGTTGAACCAGTTGGTTAAATAACGGAGCGGTTAGCCACATCGTTGTAATTTGGTTTCGCTTGATCTCTTGCCCTAACCTTTCCGCATGTAAGAGGGTATGCTCCTCAACCAAAACCAATCCGATTCCGTTCAGCAAGGCCCCCCAGAGTTCGAATGTAGATGCGTCAAATACCATGGCTCCCGTTTGTAAAATCCGATCACCTTCCGAGAATTCTACGTAATTCGTATTTTTTACAAGTCGTACAACACTTTTATGCTCAACCATAACCCCTTTTGGTTTTCCCGTGGAGCCAGATGTATACATGACATATGCCAAATCAGAGGAGCTGTTCATCCACAGCGGATTTTCAGAGCTTTCAGACGATAACTCTTCAGTGATTTTATCCATAAGCACTACGTTTATTTGGCTATCGATGTTATGTTGTAACGCTTCCATATAGGTTGATTGGCTAAGAAGCAATCCTGTGTTGGAATCTGCAAGCAAGGTCTTTATTCTTTCTGCCGGATATTTCGGATCAATAGGCAAATAGGCTCCGCCAGCCTTTAGGATTCCCAAAATACCGATAACCATCTCCACAGATCGTTCCCCCATGATAGCTGCTAAGACATTTTTCCCTACACCCTTTTGTCTTAAATGATGGGCTAGACGATTGGCTCTCTCATTGAGTTCTTGATAAGTTACATGTTCATCCTGGTAGATCAATGCTGTATGATGGGGTACTTTCTCTACTTGTTCCTCAAACAGCTGGACGATGCTTTTATCCTTAGGATAATGGCTCTGCGTATGATTAAACTCATAGAGAATTTGATGCTTGTCTCCATCATCGAGTATATCTACATCTTCAATGCTAATATGTCTGTTTTCTATAATCTGATCAACAATAGCATCAAACCCACCTATGATACTCGAAATACCCTCTTCAGAATAAGCGTTTTCATTGTATATGAAATTGATTGACGTTTTGTCGTCTTGATTGACAACTAGCGTTAAGTTATAGTTCGTTCCTTCAATAAGCTGATGAGGTAAAACAAACACGGAATTGAGTATTTTTAAATCGTTGTTTTTCAAAATTTCTTCATTTAATTGCTTCTCATCGATAGGATAATTTTCAAATACAAGGAGGCTGCTGATCAAATCATTTTTAACCTCACTCAGATTTTGGATCTCCGCTAGGCTTACATAGTCATGTTTGGTGTTTTGCAGCGTGATGCTGCTTATGCGCTTCAACAAGTCTTGATAAAGCAAGTTTTCTGTAAATTTCACACGAAGTGGGATCGTGTTAATAAACAGTCCTGGAATCACTTCCACGCCTTCAATTTCAGCATTTCTTCCTGACACGACATATCCGTAAACAATGTCATCCGTATCATTGTATTTGTTAATAAGAATCGTCCAGATGCTTTGGATCACTGTATTTACCGTAACTTTACTTTCCTGAGCGATACGAGTTATGCATGACGTTTTTTCCTCGTCTAAAACGAATACCATCTCTTTATTGATGACTTCATTCGTTTTATTTTCTTTTTCAAAAGGTATTTTCGTGACTTCTTTACATTCATGCAAGTAATCTTTCCAATACGCTTTTGCTTCATCTATATCTTTGTTTTTCAACCAGTCTATATAAGTGAGATAAGGTACTACTTCGTTCAGACTCGCTTTAATGTCATGCTTTAATTCATTATAAATTTTAAATAATTCAATTAAAATTAAGCTGTTACACCATCCATCCATAAGAATATGATGAAGATGGAATATCATACTATAGGTATTCTCTTTCATCCGAACGAGGACAATTCGTAGTAACATATCTTTGCTTAAGTCAAAGCGTCTTGTACGATATTGACTGATTAAATGATCTAAATACGCGTCGTTATTATCGCTTTGATCCGTGATGTCGATATATTCAACCGCTGCTTTTCGGTTTTTATAAACGACCTGCATATTTTGTTTAAATGAAGAATAATCAAAAATGGTTCTTAAAATATCATGTCGTTCGATAACGGTGTTAAAAGCCTTATCTAACATTTCCAAATCAATTTGTCCTTCGATCTGAAAACACGATAGTTTAATATACGTATCCAGTTCATCCGTCAAGGCATGATAGAGCATACCCTCTTGCATAGGGGCAAGAGGGTAGATGTTTTTAATATTGGCAAGCTCATCTTTGTATACAGTCAATTCTTCCATTGTTATATGTTCGAGCGTAATATCCGTTACGGTTAGTTCCGTTTCTTTTTTGGTTGTGCAGTGATGAATCAAACGGATCCAATAATCTTGATACGTGGCCAGGAACTTCTCGATGGTTTCAACATAAAAATCATCTTGCTCGTAGGTTATAGAAATCGTTAATTTTTCGTCTATGATAATGGCTTCGATGTCTAGAGAATGTGTACCCGCGGGATGTTTGGTGGCGTGGTCTCTGTAGCCATGACTCGTAATTTTAAATACATTTTCTCCTGTATCCTTATTTGTTTTTCCTAAATAATTGAAACAAATTTCAGGTTCTACATGGTTCCAGTTTTCGCTTGATAAATACTTGATGATTCCATAGAACCTTCCCTGATTTGGAATTCGTCGCAGCATATCTTTCGTATGTTTTATCGTATCACCGAGATCATCATAAGCTTTTAGGACAACCGGAAATGGTGAGCTGAAACACCCTACGGTTCTGCTAATATCCATAGATTTTAATAGTTCTTCTCTACTATGGCTAATCAAGGTGATCAACGAGTTTTCTTCTTTCGTCCAATCACGGATCGTCAAAGCTAAGGCGGATAATAATATATCAAGAATATTCGTACGGTATGCTTTATTTATAGTTTCCAGTGAAGCTTCGGTAACTTGTTCACCAAGCTCTAGAACTTGTTTGTTCAACTCCATGCAAGTTTACCTCTTTCTTTTGGCAATTTTTTGTTGGCTGTTTCATGTAAACTTTTCCAATAATCAACCTGCCTTTTAACAGGATAGGAATCCGCATATCCATTCAATTTTTCTGACCATTCCTTGAAGGATATCGTTTTATCAGCAAAAGCGATGCTCAATCCCTTTTCCGCTTGCATGTAAGCGTTCGAGAAATCTTCAAGCAGGATTCTCCAAGATACCTCATCGATTACAAGGCCATGGATGACGATAAATAACTTGTCCTCCGTGTTCATTTTGAATAAGCCCAGTCTAATCAACGGTCCTTCTTGAATATCTATGCGGCTTTGCATCTCATTGCATTTTTCTATAACTTCTTGTTCCGATACATTCTCATATACATTCAAGTCGTACAGACTTTGATCGATACCTCGATTGATTTGAACCACATTGCCATTGTCATTCTTATACACCATTCTTAAAGCGTCATGGTGAGCGATTAATTTATTAAAAACTTCCTTTATGATGTCAACCTTAAAGCCAGCCGCCTTGTGTAACATTCTCGCCTGGTTCCAATGATGTTGATCCTTGGATTCTTGTTTAAAATACTCCCTCTGGATGGGAGTTAACTTTACTTCCCCAGCTAATGGTTCCTGACTATGCTTGGTATGCTGCTGCTCTACAAATTTTACTAGCTGCTTAATCGTGGGGTTTTTGTATAAGTGATCAACTTCAAAGCTGTAGCCCTTTGCTCTGGCTCGTGATATAAGCTGAATGGCTTTAATCGAATCTCCGCCCAATTGAAAGAAATCATCGTTGATACCGATTGGATTTGAGCCCAAAGTTACTTCCCATACCTTAGCTATTACCTCTTCTATTTCATTACGCGGAGCCTCATAACTTACACCCGCGCCGACACTTCCAGTAAGCACCGGCAACGCATCACGATCCGATTTTCCATCCGGAGTAAGCTTATTCGTTTCATCTCGTCCGATATCCGCAAAATCCTTGAGTTTAAAGATAGAGTTATCGTCATTATCGTTATGGGTAATAAACTCTAAAATATTTCTGTAGTATTGTCCCCATCCCTCTATCGTCTCTTCTTTAAATAGGCTTGTTTTATAGGTCATGCCAATATGAAATAAGCCATTTTCCTCAAGAATTTCAATGACAAAATCAAAATCGGATAATTTACTCTTATATTCATAGGGTGCAATTTCTAAATTATCTATCGTTAATACTCTTTCGTCCGTTTTTTCATAGACAAACCTAACATTAAGGAAGCCTTCCCTACTATTTTTTGCTTTTTTAATGAGACTTGCCAGAAAATTGAACGGATAATACATATGGGAATAAGCTTCTAAACAATTTTGTTTGACTTCATTTAAAAACGCTGTAAATGTCTTATCATCTGAAAGATTGTTTTTAAGTACAATCGTATTGGTGAACATGCCAATACTATCATTAAAAGATCCATCTGCTCGATTCGTCACAGGGGTACCTATACATATTTCTTCATTACCTGTTAACTGTTTAAGTAAAAGATTAAATCCTGCAGCTAACAACATAAATAAAGAGCATTTATTGCGCATAGATACTAATTTCAAATCATGAACCAATTCTGAACCAATCTTCATGTGAACTGTATTTGCCGTAAAATCTGACTCGGCATGTGCCGGAAAGTCGGTTGGCAGCTTCAGTACATTAATATCTCCCGATAACTTGCTTAGCCAATATTGTTCACTTTGCTTCTTCTCGTTCGACATCAGATACTGAGTTTCCCATTCAACAAAATCTCTATACTGCTTATTCACAGGCAAAAGACGTTCATTTGCATACAATTGCATAAACTCTTGTACAAATATGCTCATCGAAATTCCATCTGCTATCGTATGATGAAAGTTAAAAATTAGCGTACCTTCATTGTCTGCCTCATCGATCAAGATGACCTTAAACAAAGGAGCTTCCGCTAGGTCAAAAGGTGTAACTAATTTTTCAATTAAATCATCTAGATCCTCTTGGTATCCTTTTTTGACTATGTCGATCTTAAACTCCACATGCTCAAGTATCTCTTGATTAAACTCCCCATCCTCAACAAATAGGCGTGTTCGTAAACTTTCATGGCGCCTAACGATTTCATTGAGTACGGTCTCAAATTTATGACGATCCAGCGGTCCTTTAACCTTCAATACGGTCACCATATTATAGGGGTCATCTTTACCGATTGAACTTAGTGTGTATAATCGTTGTTGAATTAATGACATAGGAAGTACGGATTGCTGTACTTCATTTTGGGTGGAGCGAATCTCCTGATTTTCACGTTGGTTCAACGGGGATTCACCCAAGTATCCGGCATGGCTCATCTCTTCAATGGTCATTTTTATGGCAGCAAATATATATTCGATATCCTCATCCGTGTGTTCGGTAGAGAAGAAACAATTCCGTCCTTCCCAGACATACACCCCCTTCTCCAGCAAGCCGAAGAAGAATATTTCAAAATCGCCTCGAAACACAAATCTGAATAATGAACCGAAATTCACTACTTTTATCGGGACATGATGAGCTTCGAAATAAGCGTTTACTCGATTCACAAAATCATTGGTTTTTTTATTCAGCTTGTCATAAAGCATATTCTTATTCTCAGTTATATAAGTTAATGAGGCGTGAGCCGCAGCCATGGCCAACGGGTGATGTGAAAAGGTTCCTGCAACAAATGTTCTCTTCTCCTCACAAGGTGGAACCGACGTATCGCCAAAGCTCCACATGCCCCCATCGATACAATCCATAAACTCTGACTTTCCAGATACAACCCCAATGGGCATTCCGCCACCAAGGACTTTTCCATAGGTTACGATATCTGCCTTGATGCCAAAATACTCTTGAGCTCCTCCTGCACCTATTCTAAAGCCAGTAATAATCTCGTCAAATATTAGTGCAATCCCATTCTCTTCTGTGATTTGCCTTAATTTCTTAAGGAACTCCTTAGGCTGAACATCAGGTCTTCTGCTTTGAACGGTCTCTACTAAGACACCAGCTATCTCATTCGCGTTATTCCTTATAAACTCCAATGAAGCCTCTTGATTGTAATTCAACATGACTAAGTCACTGACTACGCTATCCATAATACCTGGGGCTAACGGGATCGTCGTCAGGCTTCCATCATCTCCAATGGAAGACAATCCAAGCAAGCCATCATAGGTACCGTGATAGGAGCCAGCAAAAGTAACAATCTTCTTCTTGCCTGTGCTTGCTCGAGCTATTCGTACGGCCACCATATTGGCTTCTGTACCCGAGTTATAAAAGGCTACCCTCTCGACGCCTGTTAAGTGGCTGATTTGTTCTGCAACGGTGCCCGCCAGCCTCCCCATCGGACCTAGAGGCATTCCTCGACTGAGCTCCTCCGTTAATGCTTTATTGATAAAGCTCGGGTTATGTCCAAGTAAGTTAACGCCAAATCCCATCGTTAAATCAACGATGTTATTTCCATCTATATCGCGAAGCTTCGATCCCTGTCCGGTGTCAGCTACAATCTGATAAATCATTTCCTTCATTACAGGTCTGAATCCCGCTACATTTCTATTATTGGCATATACTTTTCTGTATCTTTGGATATTCTCTTTTGATTTTTTAGAGAAGCTTGTATATTTTTTTTCTATATTTCGAATATAGGTTAGTTGTAATTCATTGAAATTTTCATTATCGATTAAATCCAGTTTTTTATAGGGAACATAGTGGTTTTTTGTGTCCACTGTCAAAGGTGTTGCATTCGAACTGCTCACACTGACCTGGTTATGCTTCACGCTTGGCAGCTTGTTATCTGCTGTTTGCTTATGGCTGGGATTCGTTAGATTCTTTAGAATACCAATTTGTTCTTCCATGATTTTCATCTGGGTAGTAAAGATATTCTGTATAGCGTCCATACCATCGAGTGCGCCCAATGAGGAACTTTGTTCCTTGCCAACGGCTACAAAGCTATTTATTGGCTCGGCATCCGGCATCTTATTTATTGTCTCACCAGACACGGGCTCAGAAATAGTCGCGCTGTCATCTTCGTCTATAGACCAATCAATATGTTTGCTAATATGCTCGGTTATCTTCTCGACGGTATCCAGGTTAATAAAAAACTCATTTAACGTGATCGAAACGTTAAACTTATTGGTAATTTGTTTGTTGAGTTGTATGAGCACTAAAGAATCAAAGCCAAGCGTAAGCAGGTTGAGGTCATCCTCGATTTCTTCGATTTTTAGCCCGGTCAGAATCTTTATCATTTCTTTTAATTCTGATTTGATTTTCTCTTTATGGTTAGATCGCAAGCTATTCCTGCGAGTTTGAGACTCTTGTGGATGCTGAAGTTGTTGTGTAATTTGAGGAATTTCTTTCATCTCCATGCCTGATCCTGTTGCTTTCTTTTGATCACCAGCATTACGATCCATTCTTTTTACCTCTCTCCAAAGTTCCTTCTTTTGAAATGGATAATTTGGAAGCTTTGCTCTTCTTTTGGTATAGGATTTATAGAATGAATTCCAATCCAGATCCATACCTTTCATAAATAGAGCAGATACAGAGTTAAAGAATTGCATGTAGTTTTCTGTTTCTCTTCTCATGGAAGGTAAAAACATGATGTCATCATCAACTAAACATTGGTTGGCCAACCCACTTAGGGTCGCATCTCCTCCGATTTCAATAAAGATATCCACGCCAAGTCGTTTTGCTTCTTGCATGGCACTCTGGAAATCAACCGTTTTTGATAGATGCTCCACCCAATACTTGCTATTGCCCAGTAACTCTTCTTTTTCAAGTTTTCCCGTAATGCTGGATATCATAGCTACATGTAGATTAGAGAATGTAATATTACCGATACTTTTCTCATACTTGCTTTCATAATCCTTCATCAACGAGGAATGGTAGGGATGAGGGATATTGAGCTTATTATAAAAGACCCTCTGTTTGGCTAGTAGGGTTTCAATAACGATATCTACTTCATCGCTTCGGCCCGATATCGTAACATTGTCAGGAGCGTTTATCGCAGCAATCGAAACATTTTTGCATCCGCTTTCCTCCAATGCAGCTTTCACGTATTCCACATTCGTAAGGATGACGACCATCTTACCTTCCACATCAATGGATTCCATCATTCTTCCACGCTGTGCAATCATCAGGATAACATCATCCAAGCTTATTAGTCCTGCATAGCAGGCGGCAGTATACTCACCTATACTGTGACCGATGATTACGGTAGGTTTAACGCCTAGCGTAGCCCAAAGCTTGGTTAAGGCGTACTCAATAGAGAAAATGGCCGCCTGTGAATAGAGTGGTCTACTGAGCAGCGTTGTGTCTTCCCCATAAATCCCATCAAGTATCGATAGGCCAAGTATCGCTTTAAACTTTTCATTACACAGATTCATCGTTTCTCTAAACGTACTTGATGTTTTGTAGAAATCTCTAGCAATACCTTCATAGATGGAGCCTTGGCCTGTAAATAAAAAGGCTATTTTTTTGTCTGTAACCGTACTCTTTTGGATGAGAAAGTCATGATTGGTGTTGTTTAGGACCTCTTCCATTTTATCTAACAAGTCCTCTTTGCTGTTCCCGACTGCCGAAAATCTGGTGTTCAAAAATGATCGGCTAATAGTAGACGTATACGCGAGATCTGCGATGGAGATTTTATCCTTTAACAGTTGTTCCTTGATAGTGCTTACATATTCTTTTAAAGCTTTTTCATTCTTAGCTGACAAGGTCAACAGATGACTTGGTAATTCATCGAATTGCTCATCCTTGTTCTGAGGAGGTTCCTCAAGGATGACATGCGCCAAGGTTCCGCTAAACCCAAAAGAGCTAATACCTGCTCTTCTGACTCCGTCAGGCTTATGCCAGTCCATGAGCTCGTCCGCGATTTTAACCTTCTCCCACGAAATGTTCTTATTGGGATTTTTATAATAAATGTTCGGCAAGATTTTCTTGTTTTCGATAGACGAAATTACTTTAATCAATCCGGCCATTCCAGAAGCAGCTTCTAAATGCCCGATATTGGGTTTGACTGAACCGATTAGGATAGGGTCTTTTTTATTTTTAAAAACCTCAGATATCGATTGTACTTCGATCAGGTCACCTAACGGCGTTCCCGTACCATGTGTCTCAATATAATCGATATCATCGACCGTTAATTTCGCATTATGTAGTGCCTGTCTGATTACGCTTTGTTGAGACAATCCGTTAGGAGCCGTAAAGCCGTTTGACTTGCCGTCTTGTCCGATCGCAACACTTTTCACCAGGGCTGCGACTTCATTCCCAGCCCGTCTAGCGTCTTTTAACCTTTTGAGTATGATGACGCCACAGCCCTCCCCTCTTCCGAAGCCATCTGCCTCATTATCGAATGCCCTGCATCTTCCATCCTTGGACAAACCGTTGAACTTTGAAAGTCCAATAAAAGGCTCTGGTGTGAGCAATAAATTAGAGCCCCCAACAATAGCCATGTCGCACTGGTTATTCTTCAAGCTATCTACAGCCATATTTAATGCTGAAATGGATGAAGAGCATGCCGTATCACAGGTTATCGCCGGTCCTTTAAAATCATAAAAATACGACAGTCTTCCAGCTGCCGACCCAAGCGAGACTCCTACCGTGGAGTACGGCGTTATATCGCAAGCATCGCCTGAAAACAATTCGGCGTTGGCATATTCATAAGCGCTCATTCCAATAAATACACCTGCCTTGCTTCCTTTCAGCTCCTCTATATTCAGGGCTGAATTCTCCATAGCTTCCCAGCTAACCTCCAATAAGAGCCTGTGCTGGGGGTCTATCGATGCAGCTTCTATGGCAGATAAGCCAAAATGGATATTATCAAAATCTTTTATATCATCACGCAAGAATGATGCGTTTTTTGTAATCATTTTACCTTCATCGTCAGGGTTATCACTGTAATAATGGCGATAATCAAATCGCTCCGGTTTAATTTCAGTGACGGTATCTATCCCGTTAGCCAATACATGCCAAAATCCTTCAGGATTCCAAGCGTCACCTGGAAAACGACACGAATAACCGATTACAGCAATTTCTTCATTGCTTTTTTGATCATGAATAATCGTGGACAGCTCTTCTATTTTGGTTGCAGCTTTTTTTAGGGCCAGTTTATACTTTTCAATCTCTTTTTCCATACACTCACTCCCTTTTCCACTAGTAATTACAATTCCATTTTTTGTTTTTCTGGATTGTACTGAATAAAAGTTTTAAAGGATTTTAAGAAAAGTAAGGGGATAAATAATATGGTTATTGCTATAAAACCTGAAAATACAATGTATTTTATCGGGAAAAACTCGCCTAACAGACCTCCTATAAACATGGCCAACGGCGCAAGTCCCATCGTGAGAGTTCCCTTTATTGAGGATACCTTGCCCCTCATTTCCTGGGTCACCGTTAGTTGTACTGTCGATTCGATCAGTACATTTACAATTGCATTGCATATCCCACCGAAAAATAACCAAATGGCCATGAGTATAAAATCGTTCATCAAGACTGCGGTTGATAAAACAATCCCTTGCAACAGCCCTGAAACAGTAAAAACCATACTTTTATTTTCAGGCTTGATACGAAATACGGATGTAAAAATCATTCCCGCGAGCATACCTAGCGTAAAAATGGCAAGAGCGATCCCGTATTTTACTTCTCCCAGATTCACTGAATTTTTAAACATCGGTGCAAGCAATACAATACTTATCGTTGCAAAGAAGTTTAAAAAACCCGCTAAAACAATTAAGTCTCTAAGTCCTTTCATCTTCCAGATATACCTAAACCCGTCCTTCATATCCTCCCAGAAATTATATTGCTGATCCTGACTCGTTGACTTAGGAATTTTCATAAAAAGCGCGAGAATAAATGAAATGATATAGGAAATGCCATTACATAAGAATAGAATTGGCGGGCCTACGACATGATACAACACACCGCCAGATGAAGGTCCAAGTACTTGAGAAAAGGCACGTAACATGCTTAAATTGGCACTGGCCTGTACAATTTGTGACGAGGGAACAATATCTGGGATCGTTGATGTGACTGCAGGATTAAAAAATGCAGCGCATATGCCCAGCGTAATCCCTGCAACAAAAGCCATCCAAATTTCAAGAAATCCAAAAATGGCTGCAACACCCACAAAAATAATACATACCCCACGAATGAAATCCATTAAAAGAATCATTTTTCTTCTGTCGGTACGATCTACAATTACGCCTGCAAAAGGAGATATGAGGACTTTAGGAAGCATAGATGCCGCTAACAGTGCACCCATCAACCCTGGTGAACCTGTTTCGTAGAGTATCCAAAAGGTTAAGGCGATTTCATAGATGGAATCGCCTAAAGTAGAAACCAGCTGTCCTTGCCAGAGCAAAAAGAAATTCTTTGACCATAACCGCTTTTTGGGTTCGCTTGTGTTCTCCATTTTTCCTCCAGTCGAGAACTAAAACAAAAAGAATCGCGCTCAGTTTGGAGCAACAACCCGCTCACTCACCGAACACGATTCTCTTGTTCTAGACCTATTGATTCCTGTTTTCCGTGCAAAATTGCGAATAGCTTTAGTTCATTGACCTATCACAGCGCTTTTACTAGCTATGAGCGTAAAAATCGCCTGAATGGGCTTGACATTATTCCACTCCAAATCATTGTCATTGCACTAAACTGTGTTCGTACATCGGGTAGGAATAAAACCCTTGTCCGGATTTCCTTCCGTGTGTTCCTGCTTCTACCATTTTCCGAAGATGCGGGCAGCAACGAAACTTCGAATCCTGATAGCTCTCGTATAAAATATCGAGTGAATGAACGACGGTATCCAGGCCTATCAAATCAGCAGTTTCAAGTGGTCCCATTTTGTGTCCAAAGCACTTTTTAAATACATCGTCTACATCCTTCGGCTCTGCAACCTGATCTTGAACGACGAACGCAGCCTCATTCATCATCAGATGAGAAATACGATTGGACACAAATCCCGGTAGGTCGTTAACAATGATAGCCTCTTTATTCAAAGTAGCGAGCAGATTAATAGTAGCTTCAATGGTTTCCTCCGAAGTATGGAAACCTTTGATAACCTCTACTACCGGTTTCATGATTACCGGATTCATATAATGCGCGCCGATAACTTTAGTTGGCCTATTGGTTAGTGAAGCAACTTTCGTAATTGAAATACAAGAGGTGTTAACAGAAAAGATGCAATGCTCAGGGCAAATACGATCAAGCGTTACATATACGTCTTTTTTAATCTCCCATTTTTCTGGCACATTCTCAATGACATAGTCTGCATCCTTTAATAAGTCATAATTAACGGTAAAGCATATTCGATTGAGAATGGTTTCAGGCTTCTCCGCAATGAAATCTTTGTTGTACAACCCTTGAAAACGAATGTTGTTGGCGATTTGCTCTTTGGCTTTCTTAAGAATATTTTCTGAAATATCAACGAGTATTACGTCGTATCCTGCTAGTGCAAAATTATGTGCAACTCCAGTCCCCATAACGCCTGCACCAATGACTCCAATGACCTTCATGTTTCTTCTCTCCCTAAATCATATTGGAAAACCATATCGTTCTTGATCTCATTGGCTTACCGCAGCGCTTTTTCTCGCTATAAGCGTAGAAATCGCTTGAATAGACCTGAAATTGTTTAAGTCCAAGTCATTGTTATCGATTTCGACACCGAACTCCTTTTCCATAAACATAACCAGCTGCATGGCAAAAAGAGAATTGACTTCCCCAATGGCAAAAATATCATCGTGATCTTCTAATTGCTTACTTTTAATAAATTTACTTAAAAATGCGCGTGTACGGTTTTTGATTTCTTCCATTGTTATACACCTCTATTTGATAGTTTTTTACTTACATGGCGCTCAGGGCGCTTTTTAATCGCATAAATTTTTTATACGTTAAAAATTCATAATCCAGATTGATGATCCTTGATATTTTAGTAAGCGAATCATCCAAGCTAACTTCAATAAAACTGTCTATTCCCCATTCACCTAATTTTAGAATGGAGGAATTCCAATTCATGGGACTTGCCATATTTTTGATAAGCTCATTCTTTAAATCAGAAGCACTTTGGATGACAGTCTGAGTAAAGACGGATAAAATCGGTATCTCTCCATTAGAAATGGGAGTCTCCTCAACCAGATTTACGAACATGTCAATCCCCCTTGCTGCATAAGGAGAATGAAACGCATATGGCGTATTGATGAATGAGGCCTTTATAGCCCCCTCTTGCTCAGCGATTTTCAAAACCTGATGAACACTGTCCTTGATTCCTGAAATAACGAGACAGGTATCATTATTTTCACTAGCGATATAAACGTCATAATCCGTTGAATAATTGGCAATGATATCGCGAATCTCACAATATGTCTTGCCTACGATAACCCCCATACTGCATGAATCAGCATAACCTTTGGGATATTCGTATATCGTTTCAAGCATTCGCAATCCAGCAGCAAAAGAAATGGACTTGCCACACGCCATAGCGGTGATCAAGCCCATACTGTACCCTACCATCATCGCAGGTTTTATTCCGGAATCAACATATTGCTGATAAACAATATAATCACATGTATAAATGGCAATCCAATCATAGAACATCTTGTCGTATTCCATATGTTCCATATCATGAGGTTTAAATAGATAGACATACAAATCTATCCCAATCTCCTCATTCACAGTCGAACAGTATTGCTTCAGGGTACCAAGCTGTTCTTCATCAAACCTGTCCAAAAAATCTCGATAGTCCGCTCCAACACCCTGAAAAAGAAAGGCCCGCTTTTTATTGCTTAACTTGTTCATGACCAACCTCATTATTCTGGCATAATTCGTCTTCAATAATTTTTACGATTTTATCGACATGATCATTAATGAAAAAGTGGCTGCCCGTAAAATAATAGGACTTGCTTTTTTGTTCGCATAAATCATCCCATGTAATCTTTTGGATACTATCAATCTTATCTTCTAATCCATTCAACACAGATATATTACATTTTAATTTTTCCGTTCTTTCCTTAAACTCATAGGTTTCCATTATCCTGATGTCATTTTTTAATATCGGTAAATAAAACTCCATTAATTCTTTACACTGAGTCAGCTCCTCATGGATGCCTCCTAGTGCAATTATTTTTGTAATAAATTCATCATCAGACATTGTAAAACTAACATACATATTATCCTGCACAATGGGTGATTGTCTTCCTGAGAAAAAAATATGCTGTGGCTTCTGATGTCCTTCTGCTAAAACTTTATAGTACAGCTCGTAGGCCAACAACGTCCCCATACTATGACCGTATAGGGCATATTTTTCCTCCTTAATTTTATCTTTTATCATCGAATAAATATCGTCTACAGCTTCTGATATATCCTGATAAAAGCCATGACCAAATCTCTCCCCCCTTCCCTTTAGTTCGATAGCTTCTATTTCCATAGCGTGAGTAGTGAATGTATTCCAGTTTGAATAGGCACGCTTAGATCCACCTGCAAACGGTAAACAAAACAATTTCATTGGCACGTTCTCCTCCGAAGTAACAAGTAAACAATCGTCTTTAATTGATTAAGGAATTTATTTCAGACAAAATATCATCTACTGATTCTTCATCACTGGCTGCGATGACATTCTCTTCTTTCTCTTCAAAGCTCATAGCTTCAGTTAATAAATAGTCATTTAATTTTCTTAAAGACGGATAGTTGAAGAATACGGAAATATCGACTTGTACATGTAATAGAGCTTTTATTTCGTTCCTTAATGAGAAAATCATTAAGGAATCTACTCCCTGTTCTGTAAAGGAACTATCTATGGATAATTGACTGACATCATTAAATCCGATAATGTTAGCTGCTGCTCTATGCAATAAGGTTAATAAATACTCACTTCTCTCCGTTTTGCTTAAACCTTGCAGTTTGGCGACAACATCTTCCTTAGCAGCTGTATTTTCTCTTTGTTCTCCGAGCACAGGGGTGTTCGTAATGAAATTCGTTAAAAACGCTGTCACTTCATCTACACCTGTTCTCTGACTAAATAACTCCCAATTTGCATCGACAACAATGATTGAAGAAAGATCCTTATGAAATACTTTGTCAATCATTTTCTTTCCAAGCTCTTTCGACATTCCATAAAGTCCTTTATTCTCGATGTTCTTTAAGATATTGCTGTTACTTGTGGCCATTCCAGCTTCTTCCCAAGGTCCCCAGCATATTGACATTGCTGGCATTCCCAGACTTCTTCTGTATTCTGCAAAAATATTCATAAAATAATTGGCTGCTGCATAATTGGCTTGCCCCATATTCCCCACTACCGAAGAAATAGATGACATCATAACAAAGAAATCCAAGCTCTCATCTTTTAAGGCATGATGTAAGTGATAGGTTCCCCCTACCTTTGTTTTGAATACGTTTTCAAAGCTGTTCCAAGTTTGATCTTTTATCATCTTATCTTCAATGATTCCGGCTGCATGAACGACACCTTTAATCTTCATGTTGTTCTGTTTCAGTTTTTGTACTACTTCGATTACGTCAGCTTCGTTACTCACATCAGCCTTTTCAACGATGATCTGGACACCTTTTTCCTTCCACGAGTTCACGGTTTCAAGCAATGTGCCCGAAGCTTGACTTCTACTTAATAATACGATGTTTTTAGCACCCTGTTCGATCAGATACTCAGCATAGATTTGACCTATTGTTCCGGTCCCGCCTGTGATCATATATGCGGCTTCTTCATCGATCCGAATCGTGAGATCCTCTTTGCTAGCACGGCTCTTGGAGTTTCGAATCAGCCTAGGAATATACCTCTTACGGTGATCCCTGAGCACAACCTGTTTATCTTCTCCATGCATGATTTCGTTGATCATCTCATCGATATGGTTATTCAACATATGGAGATCCGTATCAATAATGCCATCCCACAACGGCGTATGCTCGAGCCTAATGACCTCGGTAAATCCCCATAATGGAGCTTGATAGAGAGATGTAGCTACGCCATCTACCTGATGTACATTATTCGTTATTACTTTGATTGCCATTTTATGTGAGTAATTTAATTCTGTTATGGATTGTACAAGGTACAATAAACCACTGCATTCCTTTTCCACTGTACTCAATAAATCTTCTGCATGTAGATGATTTAGCTTGGCCTCATCCGTTGTGCTTATATAGATTAGCTTACATTTTTCTTTTTCATATCGACTCGCGATACTCTTCAGAAGCTTCTTAACATCGTGTTTATTGGTGTACGACATAAAAAATAGATCATTCTCATGCTCGACATATTTATCTGCTTGTATGACTCGTATCGAAGATATTCCATTGCTATTCAATTTTTCATGGAATTGATCAACGATATCCGGGTCATTTCCGAATAATACAATTCTTTCATTTCCATTCGCTTTTACATTTTTGCTTGTTCTTGTTGCTTCCATCCATTCCATGTTATAGAGCATACGATCGCTGTTACTATTTAACTCTTTGAGTAAGGTATCTCGCTCTGTTATCTTCGCCATGATACGTTCAATTTCAAATACGATTTCTCCCTTTTCATTGTAAACATCGATATCGCCCACTACCCCAGATTGTTGAGAATCATCTACCTTAATATGGCACCAGAAGCTCCCAGCGTCTCTGTAGTAATACTTTAATTTACCTAACGATATGGGAATAGCCGTCTTTAATGTATACTCCTCACTCTGCGAATCCATCCGCATACTCAATTCGGAAACAAAAAATACAGATTGGAAGATAGAGTCTATGGTACCAGCGTAGACGATATAATCTTTCACATCGGGAATGTCCTTTTTGGGGTCAATAAAGCAGACTCCTTCAGCTTCACCTTTCCACACTTTCGAAATTCGTGTAAAGCCATCTCCTAATTTAAACCCAAACTTTTTCATCACATCATAAGCATTAACTCCAGATGTTACTTCAGGATACCTGTCTTTTAACTCGTCGATCGACACACGCTTCTCATGCTCATGTCCCTGGGACATCACAATATTGCCCTTGCAATGTTTAATCCAATTCTCATGCTGTGATTGCTTCTCTGTACTTACAAGTTCAAATTTCATTTGATCTTGATTCGTATCTTCGATAAGAAATTGCACGACCCGCTTTTCGTCTTGTATAGCTGTTAGGGGGGCATGAAATTCCACATTAGATATCGTACAGCTTAACGGATTTCGAAATTCTTTAGCGATCGATACAAGCATGGACATGTGGGCAGCAGCAGGAGCTATCGCCGTATCGAAAATAATATGTTCTTGCATAAAATACGGATTTTCCATGGTATAAGTGCTCTGATATATGGTTCCATTTTTAAAATAAGGGGTACTGATTCTCTGCCCAATGAGCGGATGATAATCCTTACTTGCAATAGCGGGCACGTTGTCTTCATGAGAGCATACTGGCTGCATCCAATAAGATTCTCTATCAAACACATACGCAGGCAATGCTACACGATTGTAGTCACGATCAAAGCTTGTCTCGAGCCCTTCCCAATGAATGGTTACGCCACGGCAATACAATTCTCCCAGGCAATGCGTGATTTGCTCCCATGCATTTTTCTTCATATCCAGTGAGTTTACCAACATCTTCTCTTCATTAAGGATGAGCTTCCCAAGTGAGCATAATGTATTGTTTGCTCCAATTTCGAGGAATATGGTATTGTGTACATCCTTTAATTGAGATAATGCATGATAAAAATCAACTTTATCTTTGATATGATTCGTCCAATAGTCAGCGTCTAATAATTCTTCTTTTTCCACAGCTCTGCCGAGGGTAGCCGATATATAAGGCAGCTTGCTATATTTAAATTCCACCTCATTCTTCGCAACTTCTCTAAATGGTTCCAATATCGGAATCATAAGATGGGAATGGAATGCATGAGATACATGCAATCTATTTACTTTTATTTTTCTGTTTTCCGCTTCTTTAGAAACTTCCTCAACAGCATCCAGCTCTCCGGATATGACGATACTTTCTTCCGCATTATGCAGGGCAATAGATAGCTTATCCTCATAGCCCTTTAGTAAAGCTTCAATCGTAGCTTTATTCGTATAAATAGCAGACATCGCACCTTTGCCCGGAGCTGAATCCATTAATCGACCTCGAAGCGCAACCAGTTTCACAGCATCGTCAAGACTCAATATGCCTGCTGCGACTGCTGCCGTATATTCACCTATACTATGGCCCAGGACGGTTTCCGGAGTAACCCCCACGCTTTCCCAGAACTTTAGTAATGCATACTCAATTGAAAATATCAAAGGCTGTGCATAGAGGGTTCTTCCAATGTCTTTGCTGGAATATTTATCGCTATAGATCATGTCGACTAACGATTTATTTACATAAGGCTCAAACAATTGATCACATTCGTCAAAAGCTAATTTAAACGAAGGATTGTGATCGTACAGTTCTTTCCCCATGCCTAAGTACTGAGATCCTTGTCCTGTAAACAGGAACACCAGCTTTGTTTCCTGATGCAAATCGATCTTTTCATTATGCCTCGTTGAAATTCCAACTTTGTTGTTCGTATCCAAATAGGCTTGCAGCCTGTTCATTAATTCCTCTCGGTTTTTACCAGAAGCAGTAAACCTGTAAGTAAAATCAACCTTGGCCTTGTTATTGGTATAAGCATAATCTTTAATAGGGATCTGAGGATTTTTCTTCAAGTATTCAAGATTGCTTTTAATATTTTCATATAGTGACTTATCACTTTTGGCTGATATTTTTACGATAGAGATGGGATCCGTATCTTTTGTAGGTGGTGTTTCTTTCTTTGGCGGCTCTTCTAAGATAATGTGGGCATTGGAGCCACCAAAGCCAAATCCGTTTACGCCCACTCTTCTTAATCTACCATCGCTTTTCCAAGCCCTATTTTCTGCAATAACGGATATCGGTGATTTCTCCCAAGGGATAAAAGGGTTAGGCTCATTAAAGTTCAAATTCGCAGGTATTACCTCGTTTTTGAACGCTAATAGCACCTTTATAATACTAGCCACTCCTGCTGCCGCTTCTAAATGCCCAATATTTGATTTAACAGAACCAATCTGAAGAGGATGGTCCATAGCTCTGTCTTTGCCATAAGTGTTAACAACAGCCTTTACCTCAATAGGATCACCCAGCTTTGTACCGGTTCCGTGCATTTCCATATAATCAATATCGGAATAATCCAATCTAGCATCTTTTAGCGCTTTAGTAATTACTTTCTCTTGAGCTAAACCATTAGGTGCCGTTAATCCGTTGCTCTTGCCATCTTGATTGATCGCAGTACCTCTTATGATACCAAGTATATTATCGTTATTCTTTATTGCGTCGCGAAGGCGTTTTAAGATCAGTACCCCGCCACCTTCACCTCGTCCATATCCGTTTGCAGCAGCATCAAAGCTTTTGCTTTGCCCGTCAGTGGATATGGCTTCTAGCTTTGAGAAGCATACATGAACTGCTGGTGAAACCATCAAATTCACGGCACCCACGACTGCGGTATCTACCTCACCAGATTTAATGGCTCTGCAGGCCAAATGAAGTGCCGTAAGGGAGGAAGAGCATGCCGTATCCACACAAAAGGATGGCCCTTCAAATCCAAACGTATAAGATATTCTGCCACAAGCCGTACTAAACGTTGTCCCTGTAAGCGAATAGGCATCTATCTTACTTAAATCTCCTGATTTATAGTGGGCAAACGAATATTCTTCTCCTGCTATACCAATATATACACCAGTGTTGCTTCCATAATGCTGCGCAATATTGATGCCTCCATTTTCAAAAGCCTCCCATGTCAACTCAAGCAGCAATCGTTGTTGTGGATCCAATGACTTGGCTTCTTTGGGCGATATATTAAAAAACTTCTGGTCAAAACGATCAATGGGTACGTTCAAAAATCCGCCTTTTCTAGAATACATTTTTCCAGGCTCTTCTTTGTCAGCACTGAAATAGTTATCTACATCCCATCGGTCCTCAGGCATATCACAAATCCCGTTAATCCCATTAATTAAAACATCCCAATATTCCTCAGGACTATTGGCTCCCCCTGGAAAGCGACAGCTAATCCCTACAATCGCTACATCTTCCTGAGAATTATTTTCTCCTTTGTCTCTACCCGTATCCTCATCATTTTCTGCATATTCTTCTACTTTGTTTAATGTGTTAAATAAAAAGTCCGCATACAGGTTGATGTTGGAATGTTCAAATATCGATGCTACTTCGATATCAACTCCAAATTGGTTCGATACTTTTTTCGTAAATAGTGGTATATCAACCGATACCAATCCTAAACTGATAAATGGCTCATTATAATTCACAACTTTTTCATCCAAAATTTCTTCTACTAATTCTGCTAAAAACGCGATAATCTCAGGTTTTGTAAACGTTTTCTCTGAACTCATTTTGTCTCATCTCCTTAAAGGTTCCTTTCTTTCCTTTTCAGCGATTACTCATTTCTTGATACATATAAAAAACAGCCTTGAGTTCCAAAAGAACGTAAGGCTGTTTCTCCGCTACTCTACACTTTTCAAGGATTCAATCATATTGATTCGTGACACTTTTCTCCGAAGCAGTAAGCTCGAGAGAATGGTGAGCACGAATGCAAGAATGACAGCTATTACCATGACAAACAGACTTAATTGATTCGGAATTTGCTGATGGGCGCTCGACAGTGACTTAACTACTAGGGTATACATATAACCACTAATCGGTAATGCTACAAGAACCGCAAAAGTGGTGAGTATGATGTTCTCAAAGAAGATAAGCCGGTTTATTTTATGCTTGGGATAGCCTAATACCTTTAGTGTGGCCAGCTCACGATTCCTTTCATAAATGTTTATGGAAGATATCGTATAGATGGCGCCAAAGGAAAGAACGACGGCACAAATGATAAACATGATAAAGATAAAACTATTTTGCTTCAAAATATATTGAGCCGATGCCTTTAAATCATCCTTATCTGCGATTGTTTCTACCTGTTGATCTTGTTCGAAGAAACTGCGAACACTTGTAAGTTCTGTAGCGCTGCTAGCTTCCACTAAAAGCGAGGTTGGATTGTACTTGATGCCCAAACTCTCGAGATACGCTGGCGTGCTATAAAACGATGGGTTCGAATACTGGTTGGATATTTGTAAAACCTTCATATCGATCGTTTTATTAGCAAACTCTGGTCCGGTGAACTTGATTTGGATGATATCCCCTTCTGCAATCTGATAGTTGTCGGCATATGATTTGGGTACAAGCACACCACCGTCTTCCAATGCAACCCGATTAGCATTTTCATCGAAGAAATGAATGAGATTGTTTTCTTTTTCCGTAACAACTAAGGTTACATTTTTGTTATCATTACCTTTTATGAATTCCACGGGAAAGGTGGATAAATCATAACTACTTTTAATGCCGTTAGGTAGTTGTAACGTATCCGGAGCTGTTCCTTTCTTATAATCGACTCTTAAATCATAGGTATTCACCTCTTCAATCTGGTCAGCTACTTTTTGTAAAGATGTCATCGTACCAAAAGCAGTAATCAATAAAACCGTGCTCACTACAACACCAACGGAGCTTGCTATCGCTTTTGATTTATTTAAAAATATATTTCTCAAAATGATTTTGTAGTTGTAGGAAATATGACTCCAGAGGCCCGGAATTCTTTCGATGAGCAGCTTCTGCATCTTCTTAGGCGGTTTAGGACGCATCGCCTGAGCTGCACGTTCTTGTAGGATGGCTCTGCCACTTAAGTAGCAGGACAGGATTCCAAACGCACTCGAGAAAAGGATAGGTGGAATCACAGAAGTTAAGGATAGGGAGAACATAATGTCAGGTAGCGCGTAGGCTTTCGCATTCGACGCTCTTATCATTGGAATAAATACATTAGTGGCAAGGAGACAACCTAAAATGGAGCCTGTGATCCCTACCAGCACAGGATATCCCATATAATGAAGCATGATGTTTCTGTTTTTTATACCCAACGCCTTCATGATACCTACTTGATTTCGTTGAGAATCAATGATCCGCGACATGGTAAGGAATAGAATTATCGCTTCGATTATAAAGAGAACCAATGGGATAACCTTGCTCATCAAGTTATTGTTATGGATCGTTTGTTGTAGTTGAGAATAACTGAACATCCGCTCTTTACTAATTTGGCTTACATAGGAGAATTCTTTAGATTGTGCTTCTATTGATTGGCCTAATTGGTTAATATCGTAACCTTCCTCGGCGTCGATCAAGATTTCATTATAGTAAAAGCCGCCTGCAATTTGAGGGATGGCCACTTCAGTTATATACGCTATGCCGAAGGATTTATGGTCTTGGATTGCGTTCTTTTTGGCATATTCCACATTCTCGCCCAAGCCGCTAATGGTGAACGTCATATTCTTGTCATTCACACTTATCTGAATTTGATCACCGACCTGGTACTGATGCTCCTTGGCATAATGGGAATCTAGCAAGATTTCATCCTTTTGTAACGGAATCTTGCCCTCAATCAGTTTAGACGTATTGATTTCGTTGTTTACAGGGATCGAATGAATCTTTAAGGTAGCTTTCGTATCTTCAAAAGCTTGCGTCGCATCCAAGGTGTACCGTCCTTCGATTTTCTTTATACCTTGGATTTCACTTAACCCCGCCACGTCCTGCTTGGAAATTTGGCTGTAATAGACATTCAAGTCGCTTAAATTATGCTCTTTATAGTAAGCCTTCGTATAAGCGCTAAGATTATCGCTTAACGTGACCAGCCCCGCATAGAAAAAAGCGCCCACTGTGATAACCAACACAAAGGCGATAAATTGCCCGATCGATAGTTTTATATCCCTTAACAATTTTAATAATAACTTCATCATTACCACTCGATCCGTTCAACACTCTGTTTGTTATGATTCATCGTAACGCTTTCGATCCTTCCACTTTTCACCTTAATAATTTTATCCGCCATAGGAGCAATCGCGGAGTTATGTGTGACCAAAACAACACACTTCTTCGTTTCCTTGTTCAAGTCTTGAAGAAGCTTTAAGACGGACTTCCCTGTAACATAATCCAAAGCTCCAGTTGGTTCATCACAGAGTAAAAGCAACGGATTTTTGGCAACAGCTCTCGCGATCGCAACGCGTTGTTGTTCTCCTCCAGAGAGTTGGGAAGGGAAGTTCCTGATACGGTCCTTTAATCCAACCTTATATAAAATATCTTTAGCATCCAGATGGTTTTTACATACTTCCGTGGCAAATTCAACATTCTCTAACGCGTTTAAATTCGGAATTAAGTTATAGAATTGAAATACAAAGCCAACCTTCTCACCGCGATATTCGGTTAATTTTTTTTCGTTGAACCTTGTGATTTCTTGATCACCAACAGACACTTGGCCTGTAGTAGCCGTATCCATACCGCCAAGGATATTCAGAATTGTACTTTTACCGGCACCACTAGCACCCAAGACAACGACGAATTCTCCCTCTGATATGGAAAAATCAACACCAGCAAGGGCCTTGATCGTCACTTCTCCTACTTTGTATTCTTTCGTTACGTTTGTGAATTCGATTAGTTTTTTCACTTCTTACATCTCCATAGCCAATTTTTCGTTTATTACCATATTGTCATTCTGTAATGTGCCATTGAGTTCTAAGATTTGAAATAAACGCTGTTGTTCCATTTATACCCCCATATTTTTAGATTTATAAACAAGATTTGAGAAGCCGCCCCTTCACTGGACAAGCAATCGAACGCTCCAGACGCCCGTCACGAAGCCGCAGCTCATGCTCCTTGTATTCTCTCGGGTAGGTTAGATTTAGTCAGCGAGAATGGTTTCTGGACATCCTTCAGATAAAATCCTTGACCATTGTTTTTCATCCAAACCGTGTTGGCTAATAAATGCATATGCCAACCTTTCAATACCAAAACCTACACATCCAGTTGTCATCCATTCTGTTTCACCACGTCTTATATTAAATTGTTCACCAAAGAAGTGATCGTGAAAATTAAAGGAAGCTGCTGCAATGGTTCGATCGCTTGCAACCTTTAACCGGAGCTCGTATTTGAGTTCCTGCATTCTTTGATTAAATATTTTCGCTGCCGTGTCTTCACTGCAAAAAAAAGGATCACTAGCTACTTCGCAGTGCCCCTCCAATCCCAATTTTTGAAAAAGAGAAAACGATGCTTCCATAAATTTTTGACGACTATCCAAAACGAAATCTCTTGATCCCATAAAGACAATTTCACGAATAGAAAAGTCCCATAGTCTTTCTAGGGTGCGATGATACTTCGATTCGTAGCGAAACGATTTTCCGATAGATGTTATGACACGATTTTGTGTTTCAGCATGTTGGGTATTTTGGAATTGATGATAGGTGTGGTAACACATTGTTGGAGGTAAGCAATAGTCGACATTTTGGCAATAGGGGAGTAAATAAGAACCGATCCCTTTATTAGATTTATAATCCTCTAGAAAATCACGATAGATATCAATATCATTATGTAATCTCGTAACAAACATTAAGAAATGTGGGAACGATTTAAAATAGCCACATTTCTCTAAGGCTTTGGTGGAAATTAATGTAGGATATCGATATTCGATTGCTCCAAAATTAGATATCGTCATCTCTTTTATCATTCGATCTAAGGTGTCCATTAAAAACATCAACTTTTCTCCAAAACATACCTGACCTTCGCCCATCTCAAAAACCATTCCCATTTCAAGCAGCTTATCAAAAAGATCATCCTGATAATTCATGTAGTTTTCATCTGATTTCCAAATTACTCGTGGTGGTAAAACCTTTTGAAACACAATTTCATTGTCGATCACGGATATTATTTTAGTTTCAACTTCCAAAGGATCGGTTCCTGGCAATAGACTGACCTCTATACCATTAATGGTACTTTCACCTTTAATCAATTTAAATTGATTAATGTTGGCTGAGATGAAAAAAATCCGTTTTTCTAGTTCCTCTACGTGTTTTATTGATATTGGTTTATCTAGTAGAATGTAATGAATATTCTCCATAGTTAAATCCCTCCTATTCTTTTATATTTTTCAAATCATTTTTTTAAGATATTAAAGGCATCCTGCGCAATTAAGACCTGTTGAATTTGTGTACTTCCTTCTACAATCTCCATAATCTTGGCATCTCTCATATATCTTTGAACGGGGTATTCGCTGCTGCAGCCATTAGCTCCGTGTATTTGAACTGCGTCCTTTGCCGCTTTAAAGGCATGAACGGAAGAAAAATATTTGGCCAACGAAGTAGCAAACGTGGCATTTATATCATTTTTGTCCCATAACTGGCCTGCTCGAAAACATAGATGCCTTGCAGCCATCGTATTGGTAACCATATCGGCAATCATCTGTTGAATCAATTCATGCTCTTTTAAATAATGGTCAAATTGTTTTCTTTCACCAACATAGTCTAAGCTCGCATTCAAACAAGCCTCAGCCACGCCTACGGCTCCCCAAGCTGTACTGTACCGTCCATGAGTCAAACCGTTATTGGCTACAAGTGTTAACCCAAAGCCGACTTTACCAACCAAATTGTCGATCGGCACTCTGCATTCTTCGAGACTTAGTTCAGCTAACAAGGAGCCCCTGAAGCCTAATAACCCAGATATCGGACGAATGGTTAGGCCGGGTGTATTTTTTTCTAATAACAAGGCTACGGCCTGACCTTCGCATTGAGCAAAAACCAAAAAGACATCCGCTCTTTGTCCGAACGTTATCCATTTTTTTTGTCCTGAAATCACATACTCAGCACCCACTCGTTGAGCTTTGGTTTGAAGGTTTTTTATGTCACTACCAATTTGGGATTCCGTAATAGCAAAAGAAGCCATGAGCTCCCCGGAACTCATCTTTGGCAACCAGTACTGCTTTTGTTCTTGAGACCCCCATCGTAGAATGGACGAAGAGACCATGCCTTGAACACCAATAATATTCCGTAAACTTGCACAGCCACGACCAATTTCTTCATTCCACAAACCATAAGTAATATAATCCATTTTGGCTCCGCCGTATTCAGCGGGTAATGCTGCTCCCCAGTAACCTTTATCAATAATCTTTTGAAGGACGGAATCAGGCATACATTCCTCTTGGTCAATGTGTCCTGCTACGGGCACAATGTCAGTATCGACAAAAGCTTTAAATTCTTTTTGTTTCTCCGTTTGTTCGTTCGTAAGTTCAAGATTTTCGATTAACAAAATATAACCTCTCTTCTTTTCAGTATATGTAACCTTTCATCAGTCTATGTTTTGATGAACTTTCATCATACCTTGGCTATCCGGCACAAGTATTTCAACTCCTACTTCAATTAATCTCTCTCCACCAAAAAAATTGATAGCAATTCGAGCTCTCCTCTTCCTTTTGTCAATTTTTTTGATCATCCCTTCCAAGCCATATAACGGACCCGATTGAACACATACCTTAGAGTTTTCCACAATGACGTTCGAGTACTCGATAATATTCTCATTATTAATGAGTTGCAGGATCTGTCTTATTTCTACCTCATCTATTTCGTTAAAAAAATCGTCGTAATTATAGATCTGGTTTCCTTCTTCTTCTATACGTAGATCAATCAATCTCTGCGACCTTCGATATATTTTGTCTAGCACAAACGCCGAATTACGGAGCAATCGATAGTACTTGGGTAATTTTTTAAGCTCATAATACATGGATGGAGTCATCTTCGTATTAATTAGAAGATAACCAGGGAATAACGGTTTAACGACATTGTAAAATTCCCCTCCTTTTTTTTCAGGAATTAGCCGTTTTGGAACACATGAATATAAATCTTTCTGGCAAAATTGTAACTTCAGGCATTTCTGAACAATGTCTTCACTGCCAGTTTCAACAAAAAGTGCATACCAACCCATACTATAGCTCCTTTGAACGGTATTTAATTATTCAGTTCGGCTTTCAAATTCAATCATTACCTTAACTGACTTTCTAAAATGTTATTTGACGTTCATATAGCATCCCATTAGCCTTTAGTTTTCAAGGGTTTAGTCATTCCCGAGTTATGATTTGTAAGATAGATTCCATTGAAATTGATATTTTAAGCGGTTTGAAAATTATTACTAAACAAAAAAAGGATAAGGAATTAATTAACCATTCCTTGCCCTTTTTTTGTTAGTATTGAATCAAAATCCAGTTTTTATCATACAAGGCATAGCTTCGCCACTGATCTATCTTCTTTAAGATAGACTATTAGCGAGGACTATTTTCACCAAGGAAAATTAACGTGCCTAAACAACGATTAATCTTTACAAAGTGATTGAATGTAAATATTAGTACTTTAAAAAAATCTTTATCCAAAGTTATAAAATACTATTATATAAGCTTTTAAGAAATAAAACTTATGTATAACTCAACTTTCGCACCTAATTAAGCAATCTAATCGCTCATTGCTTCTTCGCGTACGCGTGTTTTCATCATGACGAAACTGCAGAATCGGATTTGAGAAATGAAGGAATATCTGAACAAGCGTCGGCTGGAGGCTCTTACCCGCAAACCAGATGCCGTCGTGGACTTGTTACAGCGAGCACTGTCTGCCGGATTTTCAGCTGACTTTGTGCTGATGGACAGTTGCTTTACTCAAGCACCATTACTTCGTCAGCTCCATGCAATTCCTTTTCCTGTATTTTAAATTTTTTAAGGTATTTGATTTGATTAGGTATCTCTAAGATTCAGGATTTTATTCTATCTAATTTCTAACCTTTAACAAATATTACCATTAAAATGTATTTTTGGCAAATATTTTTATTTTTCTTACCTTATATGGTATTTTAATTCTTTTTTTAGAAGATATCACCTTAAAATAGGAGATTCTAGCGACTTCATTTCTGAGTTTTATCATTAATTGGAAAAGGATAATGTTAACAAATTGTCACACTTTTCAATATAGTTTCTGTATTATTAATTCTACATTGATATGGTACCTAGTACTGCTTGTCCTTCTCGTACCTGCTGAACTTCATATACTGCTGATCTCGAGCCGCCTCTTCAATAAAGTAGATCGCTGCCGGACAGTTAATGATGGCTCTGCCGTCAATTGTCTATACAAATCGACGATTTCATTGACCGCATAGACGAAAGCTCCTCCGTCCGAGATCAGATGATGGCATTTCATATACATCCATAGGGTTGAATCCGAAATTTGAAGCAGATCAAAGCGATATAATCTTTCGTTTATGAGTTGTAAAGGGGCTTTGGTCGTCTCACGAATCCAATCACCCGCAGCGCACTAAGGGTTTTATGTGTGATAAAACTGACTACGTTCGCAATGGATCTGAGTCAATATCTTGGACACAAAAAAGTTAAGTGCTCGGATGCTTTTCTCAGCAAATCTTCTACTGCTTAAGGGGTTTTGTATCCTAAACCTCTATGTATTCATTTGCGGTTGTACCAACCTTCAATATATGTAAAAAGTGCAAGCCTTTTATGTTACTGTATTTTTACTCTTACTCTTTAAGTAATATGGAACACTATAGGAATTGAAAAAAGCAAGAATGTCGATTTCTCATGTAAATCAATTTCTGCCAAAATAATTTCATCTTCTATGGTTTGGGCATCTGATACAATTTCTCCCCAAGGATCAGCCACAAAACTCGTTCCATAAAAGGTCATGTAGCCGCTTCCATTTGTAGCATCTTCTTTTCCAACTCGATTTGGAGCCGCAACATAGATATTATTGTGGATAGCATTCGATACAACGATTCTCTTTTCCATCCCGCCACCATCTTTCTGCTTCAAATAGGTTGAACCTTGTTAAAGAGAAACTTTCAATATTTCACCATATGAATCTGGTCTTCTGTCTCGGTGGAATTGCAGGATATCTCTTGTCCTTCATCAAAAACACCCCTAAATATATTGAATATTCTATTAACAAACGATAAAAATGCTTTTTATTTAGGATGCTGTTGCGTTACGCAGTGAATCATGCCACCGTACGCATACAATTTACTAACATTAATACCGACAATTCTTCTACCCGGGAATTGGCCTTCAATGATTTGAAGCCCTAACCGGTCATGTTCATCACCATAGATGGGAACCAATACTACTTCGTTTCCAAAATAAAAATTTAAATACGAACCTTTAGAGCCAGCTTCTTTCACTACGTTTCTTGTTACGGGCACTGGAATGAGTTGGAATGCCTTACCATCCGTATTTCTTGCTTGTCGTAATTCCTGATAATGTTTTTCGTACGCCTCCAAAAGATAAGCTTCACTTTCGCCAAAAGGGTCATATTCATAGAAGATGGTATTTTCATTTGAAAAGCGTTCTGCACCATCGATTTGGTAGTCCGTTACTTCATTATGGTTATCCTCCCCACGAAGCCCGGATATCCAGATAAAGTTCGTTACCCCCAGATACTTGGTTAACGCACTTTCGATTTCTTCCTGACAAAGCGTAGGATTTCGATTCTCATTCATGATCGAGGATTTTGCTGCCAATAAGCTACCTTTTCTATTTACTTCAATTCCTCCGCCTTCCAGGCAAACACTGGCCTCAACTCTTGGGATACGATAGTTCTCGCTTATTTTTGTTGGGACCATCTCGTCGTTTTCATATGGAAATCTATTTCCCCAGCCGTTGAAAATCCTATTTGTTAGTGAAAGATTGCCTTCCTTATCTTTCATAAAAATAGGAACATTATCTCTTATCCAGATGTCATCGGTTTCTTGAAAAAAGAAATCAATTTTATCCATAGTTACTTTCGTTTCATTCAATTTTGATTGGACATGCTCTTTTTCTGCATCATTGCATACAACAATATGCACATTTTCACCACAGTGAAGCTCCTTTGCCATCGTTACCCAAATATCATCGAGCTTAGCTCTGTAACCCTCGCCTTTATTGGTTCCATTATGGGGCCATTGGAGCCACGGTCCCTCATATTTTTCCCATTATGCAGGCATATAAAATGCAATGTTTTCGTTACTTCTCACAAGGTTTCACTCATTCTACGAAGGTAAAACTCATTCTATTTACAATGTGTCAAGGTCAACCACAAATCGCCATCACTCCTATCAATAGGGATCTACACTATTTCGATTAAAATAAAGTCTTAGTCTGGACTCGTTGATTGGCGATACAGTCTCTGATTCGTTAATAAAACAAGGTTTGATATCGATCTGTTTGACGAATCTCAAAAAAGGAAGTGGTAGTTTTGGACTTGAAAATAAAGCCCTCGACTACCACTTCCTTTTTTGAGATATTGAACACGCTATACAAGAACCTTTCGTAACATGTGAAACGGATCAACCTTGTGGAGATATCGGTAAAATTCTGTTGTGGTTAATATTCGCACGGAACGCCAGCAAAAGAGGCAATCATTCTTTGAACGAACCACTTGACCTTATGTCTGACCTAAGGTGTATTGTTGAGGTATCCCAACACATCCATAGGAGTAACGTTTATGAAGAGTGAAATTACCATTAGCGAGTTAGCTAAGCTTATGAACGTGTCTGTTCATCAAATTCGTTATTTTGAAGAGAAAGGAGTTCTTCTACCTGCTTACATAGATAACAATCAGTATAGAATGTACAGCATGGATCAAGTTTACCAGCTAGCGCATATTCTGTTGCTTCGCAATTATAATGTCGTGCTGCTAATTGGCAGCGCAGGACTAAATATTTTAGAGCAAAACAGTTTTGACTGTTTGTGGCAATCTAAAAATGTAGGTATGGCAATTACTTATATCAGGCAAGAGGCAAACAAAAAAAGGGCGAGCTTATATAAACCTATACCGCCGAGTATCCCCCGATTCGCAAGAGACTGAAGCCATTGTTCCGTATTAGTCCCTATGCAGCAGTTCAATTACACGCTACAATACGAAAAAATCAAGCTTTCTCGATAAAACGATACGGGCTTGATTTTTCTAATGTGTCTGTATAATGCCCTGTAAAATCACTTCGAGCCCCAGTGAAATCATTCCTTCGATGCAGTATTTCCAGCGAACATTTCCTCTTTCAGACTAGCGATCAGCGGATAGCGAATCGGATCGGCGGACAGGAACGATTGCTTAATAACTGACATCTGCATGCTCCCATGCTTATTCCAAGAATTCTTTTCGAATAAGCCTGGCTGCTCATCGCAGCCATCCGGCGCAAGAGTTTGAATTAAAAGAATTTAATTTTGAGTCGGACTCTCAGTCAGTGGAGTCGGGAGAAATCACTTCCCACTTTCCAAACAGCGTCAAACCCGCCGCTTTAGCCAGCGACGTAGACGACTGGTTATCGAGCTGGCATCGGTACTGGGGTTCGTATCCCAGATCACAGGCGTACTTGCTGATTGAACGCATCACTTTGCGGGCGTGACCTTTTCCTCTAAAGGACGTCAGAGTCAGTACGCCGAGATCCGCAATTTGCGCATTCTCCCAGGGATACATGCTGGCGGCGCTGACCAGGCGGTTTTGCTCAAAAGAGCCGAACACCGCCCAATGATCCAATTCCACATAAGCGTCATCCAAGTCTTGTTCCGAGGCGGAGGACTGGAACTCGGAGAAAACCGCATCATCTTGCTCTGTTAACCGGCGCAGGTCACCTTCCAGGTTTTCTTGCACAAATCGTAACACACATTCTAACTACTTAACTCTAAACTCAAAATAAGGGCAATCCATAATGGTCTACCCAAAAATTTAATAAGCATCTTATAAATTCTTCAATGTTGAAACTATTTTCAGGGTCATTTATTTTCCCAAACATATATCGTTTCATACATCGAGTTGTACGCCAAGACCACTTTATTCGGCCTTGGCGTAGTAATTTAGTATGTATTACTTTTCGGGATCATTCTTTGAAATTCGTTCAAAGAGCCCTTTTAACTCTTCGATCAATGGTGCAGGAGCTTTATTAATTGAACCTGTATCGAATGGTGGCTGTGGATCATATTCCAAAATCAATTGGACTCTTTTGCTCACCTCTTCCCCCATTTCCCAAGCTACCAATTGAAGCGCCATATCGATACCAGCGGAGACACCAGCTGCCGTTACGATTTTATCGTGGCGGACCACCCTTTCATCTGTTGGGATAGCTCCAAGCGATTGAAGCAGGTCAAAAGATCCCCAATGGGAAGTTGCCACCGCTCCATCCAACAAGCCTGCTGCGCTTAAGATCAGAGAGCCGTTACAAACTGACGTAGTCCATTTAGTCGTCTCATGAATTTTGCGGATCCAATTCAACGTCTCTTCATCATTCATTGGGGTTTTGTAGTTAGGAGGACTGCTACCAGGAACCACGAGAAGATCAGCCATGGTAATTTCAGAAAAGCTATAATCGGCATGCAAATAACCCATTTTTGTGTCAAGCTTGATGAGACCTTTGTTCTTAGCGACAAACTTCACGTTACATTTTTGTGTGGCAGCAAATACTTCGTATGGACCAATTGCATCTAACGCAGTGATTCCATCGTAAAGCATGATTACTGTTTCCATAGTGATCTCTCCTTGTGTCTGTATGAAATTTTCGCCGAGCTCTTTATGCTGAAGATGCTTCGTTGCCCCTGGATCGACGATACAATAGTTGACCAACATGTGAACGGCCCAGCCGATAGACAGGATGCTTAGGATGACATAAAGACTTTTCTCCAATAGTTTCATGATCCGCCTCTTTTATTCTTGTAGAAAAAGGACCGATCGGTCTCTTTTATGATAAGGGATAGAATCTCCTTTCTCAACAGACATATGTTACAATTTTAAAACAACAACTACTCGATGGAGGTTATCATGCGAAAGGGCGAGCAAACACGAAAGCACATTATTCAAAAGTCTGCCGAGCTATTTAATGTCAGGGGGTATGCAGGTTCTACCATTAACGACATCATGAAGGCGACTGGTTTAAAAAAAGGCGGCATATACCGCAACTTTACAAGCAAGGATCAGATTGCTGCTGAGGCTTTTGATTATGCGACTGCTATTTTGTCAGAACGATTCTCTAAAGCGGTGGAAAGTGCCGATACGGCGATTGAGAAGACATTGGTGATATTTGACGTTTACAAGGATGCTGTCAATGATCCACCTGTAATAGGTGGCTGTCCGCTATTGAATACAGCGATTGAAAGCGACGATACCCATCCAGAACTGCGCGAGCAAGCCCTGCGGGTTATGAAACAATTTCTTGCTACCGTTCAGGAGATTATACAGAATGGGATTCAAAGTGGGGAGCTCCGATCAGATGCTGAAGTCGTTTCGTTGTCTTCTTTGATTTTATCTACTCTGGAGGGCGCCATTATGGCAAGCAAGCTTGCACGTGACAACAGCCATATCGCGTATTGCAAGGAGCATCTACACCGCTACCTGCTTTCCTATCGAGCTGAGCGTGCACGAATTTGAGCTTAAGTCATAGGCGCTATTGTTAGGGGGATGACAGAAGCCGGCAGAACCTTTCACATCAATTATTGGAGAATAGTTTTCAAATCAAAAAGATCCATACATTTTTTACGAATTGATAAACATCGTGATATCAAGCAATAGCCACTGTTGATGATGGTTAGAAATGGTTGGCTGTATATGACAAGAGACGAAAAGGATATAGCTACTTGTGTTTTAAACTGTTCTCTTCCCCGATATAAAGCCCTCCCCCTGTTCTTCGCAACAGTTCATGCTTTTTTTGATAAAATGAGTAAGCTTCAACCCAATTTTTATGGATGTTGTACGGTGCGATGAAGGAGCGGGGCTTGAAGCTACTCGGAAACAACTATGTTGCTTTTTATACCGTTCGCTCATGCTCTCGACTCCCTTTTTTCTCAATTAACCAGTCTTCCATTTCTCTTTGTAATTTTTTGGCTGCTTGACTAGAAAGTTTTTGTCTAGAAGTATTACTTGTCATCTCTGTCTTTACTTGATCAAGCGGATCCATTCCCAACTGTTTACGCCAATTATCAACTTGTGTTGAAATTTGTAATACCCATGGTTCAAAGTACCCTTCCAATGACCAATCAAATTCTGTGCCGTACTTTTGAGGATTACGCTCATAGAAGCAAATCCGGTCTTCTAGATACGCTAAATTTTTTTGTGATATCTCTTCAGCCGACATGTGCTTCATTATATTAAGCATTTTTCTCAGCAATTTGGTATATGCCTCATTAATCATTCCAGCTTCCTCCTGTTCCCGTCAACCACTTTGAATACATGTAACCAATGTGACAACCATTGATGGAACAATGATTGTCACACAGCGTTTAAGGTCTTATAACTGACTTTAGTTTCCATTTGCAGATTCGTTTAACTCAAAAAAAACTAGTAAATGCTTCCCATATAGAACGTAACAATAGGCGGATCCATCCTGCCTTTTCCATCTTTTCCGCAGCGACCAAGTTAACCGTTTTCTCTTGGACCGTATCCATTCCCTCCATTTGGTAAGTGTAAGTAATTGTCCCCGTCTTTGTACCTGCATGAAAAGGAGCAGTGAGCGCTTCCACTTCGAAATTGGTCTTAAATGATAGCTGAGAAGAATCGGTGCCTTTTGGAACCATAAAATGAACGGCTTGCTCAGTCAGCACAGGAACCTCTGTTTCTTTACCCTTTTTAACTGGAACACTTTCCACGCCTTTTGCCGTACTATTGCCGGCAACCACTTGTTTTACTTCAAAGTGATTGAAGCCATAGTCCAACACTTTTTTCGTCTCCGTGAATCGTTTGTCCATCGATTCTGTTCCCATTACGACACTGATCAATCGCATTCCATCACGTTCTGCAGTACCCGCAAAGCAATAACCTGCACTGTCGGTGAAGCCTGTCTTCAATCCGTCAAGACCCTCATAAGCGTATTGCTTAAATTTTGTATTTTTATTTGATTCCAGCATCCAATTTGTGTTTACAAGAGGTTCTCTGTCTGAAACACGGAACTTATAGGATTGGATAGTGGTCACCTCTAAAATTTCAGGGTGATTCTGGATGATAGATGTAACTAGTGTCGCAACGTCCATTGCGGACATCATGTTCTCTGCTTTTTCCTCAGGACGAAATGTTATCGGCATATCCGCAGGGTCCAAACCAGTTACATTAATGTAGTAAGTATTTTTCATTCCCATACGCTGGGCTTCCTGGTTCATTCGTTCAACGAATTGCTGCTCAGAGCCGGATACGTATTCCGCAATCGCAACGGCGGCGTCATTCGCGGAATGTACGAGCATCGCAGTATATAGCTCTTTTACAGTATGCGTTTCCCCAATCGCAAGGAAAACACGAGAACCAATGGTTTTAGAAGCATTTTCTTTCACTGTGACAACGTCGTCCCATGAAATTTCTCCTTTTTTTACTTGATCCGCGACAATGTATCCTGTCATCATTTTCGTCATACTTGCAGGAGCGTAAGCCTGATCTGCGTTTATGGACAATAAGACTTGTCCTGTTATTGGTTCCACAAGTACGGATGTTTTGAGTTTAAGATTGAGTGAACCAATAGATGGTATTTTGAGTGCATCTGATGTCGTTTTTGCGGCGTTCGATTCTGCTGATGGAGCCATAAGTTTGGCTGTTTCACCAAAAGCAGAAACGGGAAGAACCAAAAAGCACAGAAAAATGATTACGCTTATGAAATAATTCCTACATATAGATCTTTTGCACTTGAAAGGAATGCTTAATTCATCGTTTCTTTTCAAAATAATCTCTCCTCTAATCTTCAAAATCTCTTTTTGGTATATGCAATCATAAGTGAATAGCTGGTATAATTTTCGAGTTTATCGTTCTATCATGTAAAAACTTATCGGTCATATCCGGCAACAAAATGACCCGAAACATAAATAATACCCTTATCTCTCCTTGTTGGAAAGACAAAGGGCTATTGAATCTTACTACTCATTGTCTGAAGTAACCGCCTTTGTGGACCCGTGTATAAAAAAGATGTAAGAGGTCGAGGGCTAGTATAAGATTCACATAGATCAACATATTTTTCAAATCCGATAAATGAGATGCATGCTCGTAGCTACTACCGCCTTCACCATTCGGGACTTGAATCTTATAGATAACGTCCATGCCGGACACACATAAAAAAGTCGATTCCTAAACCTATAGGAAACGACTTTTTTAGAACTAACCAAAAAGCAAATCCAAAACTTTTTCATTCGCGTTTCGATTCTTTCCCGTGTAGGGATAGCAGTGAATATGAATGGCAGGATTGAAGTTGATCTCTATGATGCAGTAATTAGACTCCATTGCATCGACATGAATATCATCAATCATCATGTCCACACCGCATATTGTAGCGCCTGCAGCTATAGCAGATTGAATCGCGATACGTTTATAATTATCAGGTATGTCGTCAGTGAAGTCGATGCTGTCTCCACCCGTACTGATATTGGAGTTTTCACGCAGATAGACGACCTCCCCTTTTTGTGGAATATCACTCCATCCCTTGCAATGATTCTTCAAGAACATTTCTTCTGCTTCGCCAACTTGAATTTTCTCCAAAGGTGTCTTATACCCTCGTCCTCGAAGAGGGTCTTTATTCTTCTCATGAACCAGTTGCTCAATCGTATGGATACCATCACCAATTACATTCGCTGGGACGCGATGCAAAATCCCTACAACCTCGTCTCCCATTACCAAGAAACGGTACTCTTTACCTGTTATGAATTCTTCAAGAAGAACCGTCCGGTCATGCTGAAAGGCAAGTTCAAACGCTTTATGCATATCTTCTCTTGAAAAGTCTCGGTTAAAAATGGTGATGCCTAACCCGAAATTCGTGGACTTAGGCTTGATCACAATGGGTTTGCCACGATAGGCTTCGTAAGTAGACATCGCATCATCCAGACTTCGGAATGCCTCACCTGACGGTACACGAATGTCATACTGTGAAAGAACAGCTTTCGTCACGATCTTATTTTCCATGATCAACACCGTGCTATAGGAGTCAAGGGATGTTTTCGTCGCTTGCTTCACATATTCCTGGTGATCCCTATGAGATAGCCGTACAAAATTCTCATCCCGATCCAACAGATCAAACTTAATGCCGCGTTTAACCGCCGCCTTCAATAGCAACTGAGTCGATAATTCGAGATCCTCATAACCTGCAAAGCCGTATCCGTTTCGTATACTCTGTTCAGCATATTGCTTTGCTTTATCCAAATGGTATGTAACATAGGATGACTCATGAATCTCAGCCTTTACCTTCGATGCAAAACTCAATTCAGGATTCAAAATCTTTTGCTTCTCACCATATAGGATAGGCAAGAACTCTTCCACGTTAGGGAACAAGAGACGCAACATCTCCTGCATCTCATCTATACAAGCTAGTGCCATTTCCTCCATCGTAATCGGACGATCTACAGCATCATGAAAACGGCTTCTTATGCCTTCCATAATCAGTTGATCATGATTTAGATCGGCCATCTTTTGATCTTCTATACCGAAGGGTTCATCCTTTTTAAGTAGCATAAAGATCAGGAACAGATGAATAAGCCGCATTGTATCAATACTCATCCCGATCTTATAAAGCGGGTTTAAGTCAATAAAGCGAAGCTCTAAATAAGCCACACCATCCTCCACAAGTTCTTTTAATGGATCAATACCTTTCGCTGTTTTCATGCGAACAGGAGAGTAGAATTCCTTCACGCTCAGTAGTTCATTCCTTTGAATGAGTTCATGAAGATCGTGAACATAATCCAGAGTAGAATCAAAAGAAACCATTAATGGTTTCTCATTCCGATAACCGCAAACGCTATTTCGAAGTGAGTTCATATTCGGGAAGTAGTAGCTTCTATCATCCTCGGATTGTCCTAATGCTACACACTTTTCGATATAGGTCTTATCAAAGACTGGACTTGCTCCTGTTAAATAAATCAGCAACCAACGGTATCTGAGCAGATTACGTGCAACTCTAAAATAAATGGCATCTTTGAACGTTTTAAAATCCTCAGAACGCCGTTCAACTTTATGTAACTTTCTTAAGAAGTGCTCATCAAACGAGAAGTTATAATGAATTCCACTTAGTAGTTGCCGTTTACGACCGTACTTATCTGCCAATTCACTCCGATATTCATCCGCAATAGGATCGTTCATTTGAGCGATTGGAATCTCTTTTTCTTTGGGCAACATGGGCGGATTACTGCTCGTCCACAGGTATTCTCCGTGCTCGTTCAATTCCAAGGATACAATGTCCTGCAAGGCTTCCATGAAACAATATGCCTCATCAAGTGAGTCAAAGGTTGGGGTAATCATCTCAATTTGACTCTCGGAGAAATCCGTTTGAATATAAGGGTTTTCCGTTTTACTGCCAAAAGCTTTTGGATGAGGGGTCAATGCCAGTTTTCCCTCTTTATCCACCCGAACATTTTCTTTCTCTAGTCCAAAATGTCCTCGAACTAGGTCTTTATTTAACGATTTGTCTCTTATTAGCTGTATAAATTCTCGATTTAACAAATTCATTTTTTTGACCTACCTTTTTTCTTGTTTTAAATCCCGGTTTGCGGGACCTTCATTTTGCCGAGAGATCTCCTAAACCAGAAGACCAACACTACACCCTTGAACACACTACTTAACGCAATCGACATCCACACGCCGTTCAAGCCGAAAGGTTCGGATAGAATCAAAGCCAGTGGTATTCGTAAAGCCGTAAATGTAATACTGAAGATAGGCGGAACATGGGTCTTGCCGATTCCGTTAAATGCTCCTACCGTCATGAGCTCCATACACATGAACAATTGGGAGAATCCAATAATCCGCATGTAATCGGTACCGAGCGCTAAACTTGCCTGATCCGATAGGAATAGAGAAAAAAGCAGCTTCGGAAATAGAATAAAGATGAGTGATATGACAATGCCAAACACAGATGTCAGCACCAATGCTTTGTGATAGCCCTGTTGTATACGATCTATTCGACGAGCTCCGTAATTTTGTCCAAAGAAAGCCGCGATTGCCCCTTGCAGTCCCCCGATTGTCAGATAGGAGATCGATTCAATTTGAATCCCTACTTTTTGAACCGCGATAGCATCGGCGCCCCATCGCACAATGATCTTAGCAATGATGATCGAAATCAACGTAAATGTAACCCGTTGAATGGTAATCGGAATCCCCATTCGAATGACTTCTTTCATGTGACGGCTATCCCAGACCGATGATTTGGAGATCAATTCCAAATTTCTTGTTTGAATGATGAATAGTGTCGTCACGACTATATTAGCTGTTAATGTGGCAATGGCAGCCCCTACAACACCCCAACCTTCGAAACTGCCCACTCCAAAAATCAGAAATGGATCGAGAATGATATTCAAAATAAGACCAATCGAGAAAAGTTGAAAAGGCTGCCTACTGTTCCCCATCGCGTTCAATATAGTTGCATATAGAGTATTCAGGATTGAAAATACGGTCGCCAGGATTGAAATCAATAAATACTGTTTTGACATCCGTTCAATTTCGATACTACCAAGCTCAAAGAAACCAATGAGCTGATTCTGAGTCAAAAAGATAAAAACCACATAGAGAAGACTCAGTAATACAGACATGATAAATCCGTTCTTCACATATATCTTAGCTTTGTCTACCTTACCTGCCCCCATACAATGGGACACCTTGATTCCCGTTCCAATCGTAATCATTGTGGATAGTGCAATCGCTAAATTGATGAAGAAGCTTGCCGTCCCAATCGCGGCAACAGGACCACTCCCTAGCCGGCCAACCCAAATCATATCGACAAGCCCATAGGTGGTTGAAATGAAATTGGTGGCAATGATGGGAAGCGTCAATTTCATCAGAGTTGGCATAATAGGACCTTGCGTTAAATCGGTTGTGCCTTTCATAACCAGTTACTCCTTCTTGCTCCAGTGTAAAAACCGACCACAAGGGTCGGCTCAAAGTGTGAAATACTTTCCTTCCGTTAGGAAATATTCGATTCAGGATTTTGCGGATCAATCACATCAGATTTTAGTGATTTCTACTCCCTTGAATCTGCAAATGTTTTAATTCGAGCTCCTATCTCATCACGGACACGCTGGAAGAATGCCCATTTTTCATCTTCAGAACCTTCAGCCTTAGCCGGATCGTCAAATCCCCAATGAACTCGATCGTTTTTACCAGGTGTTGCAGGGCATACATCGTTCGCATGGCCACATAATGTGACTACAAGATCTGCTTTTTCCAAGATGGTTGGATCGATGATATCGGAAGTTTGATTCGATATATCGATTCCCACTTCATTCATTGCTTTAATTGCATTTGGATTCACTCCATGAGCTTCAATACCTGCAGAGTATACATCCCAAGAGTCCCCTAGGTATTTTTTAGCCCATCCTTCTGCCATTTGGCTGCGACAAGAGTTACCTGTACATAAGAAGTAAATTGTTTTTTTCATGGCAAGGACCGTCCTTTTATGAAAGTCGATCAGAAAAATATTTCTTTTTAAACCATAATGCTACATTAACAAGAGCAATCATAACTGGTACTTCCACCAATGGACCAATGACAGCTGCAAATGCTGCTCCAGAATGGATACCAAATACACCTACAGCTACTGCGATGGCAAGTTCAAAGTTATTGCTTCCTGCCGTAAACGCAAGCGTTGTTGTAACTGGATAGCTAGTTCCTAGTTTTCTACCCATAAAGAATGAAACAAAGAACATGACCACAAAGTAGATTAATAACGGAATAGCTATACGAATGACATCTAACGGTAGACTAACAATGGTACCTCCTTTTAAAGAGAACATCACAATAATCGTGAAAAGTAATGCGATTAATGTAATCGGGCTGATTTTAGGAATGAATACTTTTTCATACCATTGGCGGCCTTTCATCTTAACCAAAGTAAAACGAGTTAGCATCCCTGCAAAAAATGGAATCCCTAAATATATGAGAACCGATTTCGCTACTTCTAGCATGGTGATGCTTACAACAGCACCTTCTAAGCCTAGCCATTCTGGAATAACCGTTACGAACACATATGCGTATACCGAGAAAAAGAGCATTTGAAAAACGGAGTTAAAAGCGACAAGCCCTGCAGCATACTCCGTATCACCCTTTGCTAGATCGTTCCACACGATTACCATGGCAATACAACGGGCAAGTCCAATCATGATGAGACCGACCATATATTCGGGTTTATCGTATAAAAAAATGACTGCTAATCCAAACATTAAAATAGGACCAATAATCCAGTTTTGGACCAGCGAAAGCATTAAGACCTTTGTATCTTTAAATACCCGCCCCATCTCTTCGTACCGCACTTTTGCAAGTGGTGGATACATCATTAAGATAAGACCGATGGCTAATGGAATCGATGTCGTACCAATTTGTAGGCTATTTAGTCCAGAAACAAACTGCGGATAGATAAAGCCCAATCCAATCCCAATCCCCATCGCTAAAAAGATCCACAGGGTTAAGTATCGATCTAAAAATGAAAGGCGCTTTTTACCTTGATTGCTCATTAGGGCACCTCCTTACATAATCTTTGTCTGATAATATTACTCACAGGTAATTTGAAGATTTGCTTCTTTTAGCTTTTCGAAGTCTAGCGTACAATCTGGTAACTGAGATAATGATATTCCGATTTGTTCCAGGGTAATACGGTTTAGTGAGTAAATAACCCACTGCCCTTTTCGAGTCTCTTTAATCAGGTTTTCTGTCTTGAGGCGACTCATATGTCGCGATATGGATGGTTGCGAGATACCAAAAATCGGGACTAATTCACACACACAGCAGTCTCTTTGATTTAACAAAGCAATGATTTTAAGCCGTGTAGGATCACCTAATGCTTTAAAAGCAGCAGATAATTGGATTAAATCCATTCCAAAAACACATCCTTTATTAATCATATAGCCATATTGCTATATTAGCATTATAATGACTGATCCTCAACCATACATTATTCTTACGTGTGAAAAATGTGTCACAGTGCCATATCCTATGCTTTTGTTTCTTTTCTATATGCATATGAGGAGATACACCGTTCGAGAAATCAATCATGAAGAAGAATGGAATACAAGAAGTATTGTAATAAATAATCAAAAAGAAATAAGGGTAGTTATATAACACTACCCTTCTACCCTATGTGAATTGTTTATGGAGTTTGGGCAACATATGTCCGTGTGGATTCAAATATTTTAGTGTGCTACAAACTTGTTACCTTTTTTAAGAAAAACCTCATATGTACGGGATATTCTATTACCATTTTGGTATGCAATTTTGTGTCACTGTACATCTAATAATATAAGTTTAGCTAAATCTTGCATCGATTCTCTTTTGTATTCTGTATCATCCTTTGTTATTTAACTTGAAATAATTATGCAGCCCTCATTCCCTTCTTTCTTCACGCACCGGTTTCACATCTTCTGGTATATGTTCTAGCTCTACATGTAGATATTCAACATCAAATGCTCCCGAATAGCCAAATAGGTCTCCAAAAATTGGATTTGAGATCTTGACATCGATCCGATACTTTTCTCTTTGTTTGTCGTACCATTCATATACATCTGCGTAACCGGAAAACAGCATTGGGAACTTGAAACCGAACCATCCCTCGTAAAAGTACTGATTTCCCGATCGTAAATGCATTCCCCCATTTTCCACTACAGACATCTCTATTTCCACAGCAAGATGCTGGTGGGTTCCAAGGTAATCGATGATTTTTTGCCTTTTCTCACTGTAAATCATTGTTGCATCAAAGCGGCGCAGACGATTAGAAAACTCGTATTTTCGTACCCACGTAACCGTCTCACGGCCGAAGCTGTCTACATATGCATAATTTTCGATAGTAAATGGTACGTTTTGCCCTTGCTCGGGAAACATGATGTTCCTCCAGGTCCCAATATAGAGAAAAGGAAGTGTAAAAGCTTTCCCGTACCACACTTTCTCCATGATTCCGCGACCAATCGACGCTCGCTTATCTATGCTGGAAAACCCGAATCGTTCCTGAATCTTCGGATGAAGCTTTTCGAAGTCTGCTCCAAGTAATCTCTGGTAAATAGAGCACAATTTTACTTACATCTCCTTTTAATTAAAATTGCTATTTACTTGCGTTCCTAACTTGTCGGTCGTAGGTTTTCGCAAGCAGGCATACGCATTGGGCAGATTCGTCAGGTTGAGAATTCCGATCACGGATAATGCCATCATGCAGATATTTAATGTAACCGGATTAAACGGCTCGACAAACACGTTGGGTTGACTTAACGCCCCGAGTCCAAGAAAAACAAGCAAAAACAGATTCCCTAGGTATAGTGCTTTTCGACGTCCTCTTCCTACTAAAAAGAAGAGTAGCCCAAATCCGATTTCTCCAGCACCAACAAAAAACAGTACCAGTTGTTCATAACCTTGGAATAGTTGAGTCGCTTGTAATAATTGTAATTCCCGGGTCTGAGGGTAGAGTAGTTTTGGAAACAACCCTTGATACATCCTAATGAAAGCAAGAATGCTCCAACAAATCAACTCCGTTAGCGCTCGCAAAAAAGATAATTTTGGATGAATTCCTTTCTCTATCCACAGACGCAAGGCGTCAAAACTCCATGCCGTTGCCCAGCCCATCATAGGTCGAAACAACATACGATCCAGCCATCTGCCCATTGTTCCAAACCTTGTTTGATAATCATATCGTGTAAAAAAACGTATCCCATCTTCACTAGGTACGTATCTCCAGAATCCCGAACCCTCGCGAATTAGTGAAATGGCGTTGTCAGACCAGAATTTCAGGACTGAAGTCTTCGTCTCGTCTCTCTCGGTAGTGCCGACACTTTTCCCTTCACCCGAAATTGATAAGCCAAAACCGATATTCGTTTGATAGAGAAAACGTTGAGGTTCAGCTTCAGTCTTTTTCGGAAGATATGAAATTTTCGTAAAACGCAAATCCCACTGCTCGTGCAGTTCAGGGGTTTGTGTGTATTTCCACAATGTTTCGATATCTGTACGTATCGTACTCTCAACGTAAATCGGCTTGTTTTTTGTCAAGATGAATCCACCTACAATCTATGTTGAAGAACAGAAATAACCGCATTCTTCTCTCGTACTTGCATTATATCATTTGCTGATTATTAAAGAGATGGTATCCTTTTAAAATTTTCCATTGTTTCATATTTAATCTTATTTATTACACAAAATTCTTATACTAGCGGATAATGACAGGCAACCATTCTGCCTTCTATCTGCTTAAGTTCTGGCTCCTGACTTTTACATCTATCTTGAACATATGGACATCTGGTATGGAATCTACATCCAGAAGGCGGATTTATCGGACTTGGAATCTCCCCTTCCAATATGAGCTTTTCCTTACTTCTTTCATGAGGATCAGGGACAGGTGCTGCTGCAACCAAAAACTTTGTATAGGGATGCAATGGATGATCATATACTTCATTTGTTGGACCTAGCTCCATGATTTTCCCGACAAACATGACACCGATACGATCTGAAAAATAGCGTACAACATTCAGATCATGCGAGATAAATAGATAGGTTAATTGTTTTTGCTCCTGAAGCTTCTGTAATAGATTAATTATCTGAGATTGAATTGATACGTCCAAAGCTGACACAGGTTCATCGCAAACGACGAATTTGGGATTTAAGGCAAGAGCCCTAGCAATGCCTATTCGTTGTCTTTGTCCTCCACTGAACATATGAGGGTACCTATTGCCATATGTTTTTCTTAAACCGACCACTTCCATTAATTCTGCAACTCTTTCATCCTTTTCTTTTTTGTTCATTGACTCATGAGTTACCAAGGGTTCTCCAATGATATCAGTTACTTTCATCCGTGGATTAAGAGAAGCGAAGGGATCTTGAAAAATGATTTGCATTTGTTTTCTCAATTGGCGCAGTTCTTTACTTGTTAGCTCGAATATATTCTGGTCTTCAAAATAGGCTTCTCCTTCTGTTGCGTCTAGCAAGCGGAGAAGCGTTCTGCCAAGGGTACTTTTACCACAACCAGATTCTCCAACGATAGCAAGCGTTTCGCCTTCATAGATATCAAAGCTGATATCATCAACAGCATGAACCATCGCAGATTTTTTTCGAAACATCCCTTTTTCAACTGGAAAATATGTTTTCACATTTCTTACTTTCATGAGTACACGATTCACATCATCACCCCCTAATTCTTGTATTTTATGCATCTGACCAAGTGTCCTTCACCTACATCCACGAGATCAGGTTCCACTTCTCTGCATGCATCTTCTGCATAGATACACCTAGGGTGAAATCTACAGCCTTTTGGTAAATTCAGCATATTGGGAACCATTCCTTTGATGCTGTATAATCCCTTTTCTTTGTTCTGTTGAACATTGCTTCTTGGAATTGATTTTAGCAATCCTTCCGTATAGGGATGCTTTGGATGATCGAACAGTTCATATACATCAGCCTGTTCCATAATCTTGCCTGCATACATGACATAGACATAATCACACATTTCTGCAACAATCCCTAAGTTATGGGTGATCATGATAATTGAGGTATCAATTTCTTCTTGCAAATTTTTCATTAGCTTTAATATCTGAGCTTCAATGGTGACATCTAAGGCGGTGGTAGGTTCATCTGCGATTAGTAGTTTTGATCGACAAATCAGTGCCATTGCAATCATCACTCTTTGCCGTAATCCTCCTGATAATTGATGAGGAAAGACCCGATATCTTTCCTCAGGTTCTGGAATGCCCACCATTTTAAACATCTCGATTACTTTTTGCTTCGCTTCAGCTTTTTTCATATGTTTATTATGTAAAAGTAGAGTTTCTGCAACTTGCTTTCCTACTGGATATACAGGGTTTAATGAAGTCATTGGCTCTTGAAAAATCATTGATAGCTCATTTCCTCTAAGAGAACGCATTTCTGCTTTAGAAATTCCTACGAGATTTTTATTTTGAAATAGTATTTCTCCTCCTGCAATTTTTCCTGGGGGAGCAATTAATTGCATGATAGATAAGGAGGTCATACTTTTTCCACAACCGGATTCTCCAACAATGCCAATAATCTGCCCCTTTTTAACCTTTATGCTAATATCATCTACCGCTGGCACTACGCCCTTGTCCGTGTAGAAATAGGTTTTTAAATTATTGATCTCTAAAATGGTACTAGCATCATTCATCTCACAATTCCCCCTATTGTTTTAAGTATGGATCTAGGGCATCCCGAAGACCATCTCCTAAAAAATTAAATGCCAAGACTATCACTAAAATAGCGATTCCCGGAGAAATTGCGACCCAAGGGGCATTAAATAAAAATTCCTTACCATTTGATACCATGAGTCCCCAACTGGAGGCTGGCGGTTGTGCCCCTACTCCAAGAAAACTAAGACTTGCTTCAGATAAGATAGACCCCGGGATCTCTAATGTAAACAGAACAAGGAGTTGTGGGATACAGTTCGGTAAGATATGACGAATCATGATGATAGAAGGCTTGACGCCAATAGCTCTGGCTGACTCTACAAATTCTTTGTTTTTTAAGGAAAGAGTTTGTGCTCGAACCACCCTTGCAGTTCCCGCCCAGCCAACAATACTTAGTGCGATAAAGATATTTAAAAGACTAGCACCTAGCGTGTACATGACGACCATTGCCAGTAGTAACGATGGAAAAGATAGAACCATATCAGATACGGTCATGATAATAAAATCTGTTTTGCGTCCAAAATATCCTGCGATAATGCCGAATATGATCCCAATTAACATCGTAATCAGACTAGGAACAATTCCGATCAGCAAAGAAATTCGCGAACCGTATATGATTCTGGATAAAACATCTCTTCCAAACATATCTGTACCCAGCCAATATTCCATGCTTGGCTTTTGAAATTGAAGATCCAGGGATACTTCGTACGGATTATAAGGAGCTAGATAGGGGGCAAATATGGCCACCAGAATGAACAGAGCGATGATCGTACCACCAGCCATAGCCATTCGATCTTTTCGTAATGATTTGAAGACATCCTGCCAAAAAGTCTCTTTTACGAGTTCATCACTGGGTTCGATAATTTCTTTTTTAAATAACATATTCTTCGCGATATTCAATTTCTAGTACCTCCTTTAATCATATTTTATCCGAGGATCTAACAGGGAATAGAGAACGTCTGCTACCAGATTTCCTAAGATAACCAGTACTGTCGTAAACATCACGGCCCCTTGGAGAAGTGGCATATCTCTGTTTTGAATAGCATTGACAGCAATTCTCCCAATGCCTGGTATTCCAAACACGGTCTCTGTTATAACGGCTCCAGATAAAAGCCCTGCAACTTGAAGTGCCATCACTGTTACAACAGGCAACATGGCATTTTTCAGTGCATGATTGATGACCACTTTTAGTTCGAGATTTCCTTTTGCTCTTGCTGTACGAATGTAATCATTTCGCATAACTTCTAGTAGGCTTGATCTTGTTAGTCGTGAAATTGTTCCGGCAGAACTCCACCCAAGGACAATAGCAGGCATGATTAAATATTCGGGACCATCGAATCCAGAAACTGGTAAAATCCCTAACCAAAAAGCAAAGATATATTGGAAAAGTAGACCTGCCCAAAAAACGGGTATGGAAACACCAAGAAGTGAGAATCCCATAATGGAATTGTCGAGAAAGGAACGCTTCTTCACAGCGGATAAAACCCCGGCTGGAATGCCGATTATCCATGATACCAAAGCCCCAGAAATCGCTAGAATCAACGTGTTAGGGAAAGCATCCATAAGAAGCGATGAAACAGATCGATTTAGTTTATAGGAGACGCCAAAATCACCATGCAGTGCATTCCAAATAAATCTAAAAAATCTGATATAAGCAGGGTCATCTAGTTGCATCTGTGCGCGAACTCTTGCCACAACATCTGCACTGATATGATCTTTCATCATGAGTGCGACAGGATCACCGGGAATAACATTCAAGAGAATAAAAGTAATCAGTGCGATTCCAAACGTTACAGGTATGGAAATGACAAGTCTTCTAATAATATAATGTCCCACTAAACCACCCCTCCTCTTCGTTTCTTCCTATGTAAAAATAACTACTTGAAATCAGTAGTTATTTTTACTAGAAGCATCTTTATTATTTCTTACATGGATAATTCTCTATTTTGCCTCAACAATTTCTAACCCATAATAGCTCATGGATGACCAGCCATTCCAAGCCACTTGGAAGTTCTTCACCCTTGGTTGAACAACAAATAATTGATTAAGAGCGAACAAAGGAATCCACGCTGCATCTTCTTGCGCGATGGTTTTTTCCATCTCTTGGTACAACTTAATTCTTTCGGTTTGATCAACCATTGTTCTAGCTTTTTCTAGTTTCGCGTTCACTTCTAAATTATTATAATTGTAAGATCTGACTTTGCTATTTTTCTGAGAGAAAAATGTGTAGAAGAAGTTGTCGGGGTCGTTATAATCGGCAGACCATTCATTCTGATTCGATGGAAGCTTTCCAACCTGTCTTGTTGCAAAATAGGTTGATTCATCTATTTGTGTAATTTTTACACGAACGCCAACTTTCTGTAACATAGCCTGCACAGCTTCATTGATTTTCAACGTATTTGGACTATCTGTTGTCTGCACAATTTCCATGTCAAATCCATTCGGATAGCCAGCTTCTGTCAGTAATTGTTTTGCTTTTTCTGGATTATATTCGATTTTTGGCAATTCTGGATTATAGCCCAAAAGCCCAGGAGGCGAAATTCCATGAACTAATTGACCTTCTCCATAGTACAACTTATCAAGAAGTGTCTGACGATCAATAGACATTTGTAAGGCTTTTCTTATTCTTACATCGTCCAATGGTTTAATATCTTCATTCAATGCATAGTAATAAAGTCCTACTATAGGCCCGCTTACTATGCTATTCTTCCATTTCTCATTGTCTCTAAACTGCGGGATCTGCGAGGCTGAATTGCTTAAATTGAAAATGTCTAGTTTCCCTGTTTCAAACATGATTCGATTCGTTTCAGCGTCAGGAACTATCTTAATATTGACACCATCAATTTTGGGGGCGCCTTGGAAATAATCTGGGTTTGATACTAATACAACTGTGTCATTTAATGCCCAAGATTTCATTTTGAATGGACCTGTACCAATCGTTTTCTGAGGGTCGATTCCGAATTGTTCTCCAGCTTCCGTGGTTGCTTTGCGATTATAAATAGAACCTGCTGGCGTTGCAAGATTAGCTAAAAATGGCGCAAAGGCTTTCGCCAAAGTAATCTCTATCGTATTGTCATCGATTACTTTGATTCCACTAACGCTGTTCGCTTTACCGTCCATTCTGTCTTTAGCACCTGCTATCATGTCAAGAAAATCTGTATTTAATGCCTTTGTTGCAGGATCGAGCATTCTATCAAAGGTATATAGTACGTCATCAGCTTTTAAGATTTCACCATTATGGAATTTTACGTCTTTTCTTATATGGAAGGTATATTTGAGACCATCTGGAGAGACTTCCCAACTTTCTGCAAGGCCGGGAACAAGTTCGGATTTACCTGGGGAGACTGTTATTGCTTCAACAAGGCGATCGTAAATATTTAAGGGAATCGTATATTCTGAAGTGGTTTTTTGAACATCTGTCGTACCTGGATCTGAAATCTCAGATGTCGTTATCATTTTATCAGAACTAGCGCTATTCCCACAGCCACTCAGAACAGTTGTTGCCAGAATAATCGGGATAAGAACGAACGAAAAGATTGATTTTCTATTTTTATTCATAGACTGCCCCCTTATTTCATAGAATGATGGTCACAACCTATTACTTCCCTAATCAATACATATTTTACGCCCTTCAGAAAAATAATAGTAACTACCCACTTGACCTGTACCCTTTCATTTATTACCACCTCAACCCTCTAAAGAAAATTATTATGCTAATGTTACTCTTATTTTCAGAACGAGTCATTACACATATTGTACTAATATTCAGATAATTCAATCTATTATATTTATACAATGTGTCTATTGTTTATTATATATTTCTGTTTCTTCCACCTATTCTTTTAAGCAATGAGGAACGTTTTTACTAAATCTTCTGTTATAAATATTCGCTTCTTTTTTTCTCCCCTTATAGAAATCGCAATGACTGTCGGCATTTATCGACAGTCATTGCGATTTCTATAAGGCAAAGCCTTTTGCTAAGTAATTTGAAGTAGACGTATGATTTCACCATCTATTACTTCTTCACTGACCTTTTTAAACCCCAAAGATTCATACAAGTTCCCAGCAATTTGGTTATTGGGTCTGTGTCCAATCATTATTCTTTTGCAGTTCATTAAGCCCATATGTTCAATAAGTTTTTTCAATGCTACCTTACCGTAGCCTAGTTAGTTGCACTGCCCATCGAAATGAAATGTACACCTTCGTCTATTTAAGCTGCTTCTTATCGCGCTTCCCCAAATGTGTATAGGATATCCGATCAACAAAGTCGATCTCTTTAGGCAATTGATACCTTGCAACTTTAGGGCGCAACCAATCCAGTAGGGTCTCTTTTGTAAGATCAGCATTTTGAACTGGTTGAACAACAGCTTTCAACCTTTGCCCAAACATTTCATCACGAACCCCTATAACGGCTACGTCTTCTACCGAGGGATGATGGATAAGTATTTGTTCAATCTCAATGGGATAAACATTTTCACCAGCTGAAACCACCATATCATCTGTTCTTCCGCATAAATAATAATACCCATAATCATCCCGGTAACCTAAATCGCCAGTCTCGATCCATGAACGATATCTATTTCTCATTGACCAATTATTTTTTATGCAAAATTCTCCTATTTCACCCACTCCACGTTTTTTCTTATTCTGATCCAACACGTGTAATCTGACGCTTTTTATTTTTTTACCAATCGTATTCGCCGAGTATTTCAAATCTTGTGGCGTTGCAATGATATTCAAGCCAGCTTCTGAAGTACCGTACAAATTGTATAATACATCTCCTAATTTGCTAAGCACCTCCGCTACAAGTTTCGGATTGAGCTCTGCTCCGCCTGATGCGATACAGGCAAGCGATTTCAAGTCCTCGACATTATGTTTCAGCATTTTATTTACCATTAACGGGACGACGGTTACGACTTCAACCTTGTGCTTTTGTATGAGGTCACATGCCTTTGCAGCGTCAAAACCAGATGTTATGACTATTTTTTTCCCTAATGCGATGAACAAAAGTAAAATAGCGATCCCATATCCGTGATAAATAGGAGTAGCGATATAAGCCGTATGATAACGTAGTAGTTGAAGTCTGGTAAGTAACATTGAAAACGGAGGCAAATAATTGAATAAGGATGGTTTGTGTGCGACCTTTTTAGATTTCCCCGTAGTTCCGCCTGTTAGCAGTACGATCTTGCTTGAAGACGTTCTCTGCCGCTTTTGTTTTTCATCATAAACGAATGTATGAAGTAAATTATTGATGGCAGGCAAATGATCATGGTAACTCAAAACCTTCTCATTCGAATACGACGATTTTTCAATTATTGTAGTCATCTCCACATCATGCACAAGAAAATCTAAATCATAAGCTTCCAGAAGTTGATTAAGCTGTCCTATGCTCATTTCGCTATTGAGCAAAAAAATGTCTGAACCAGTGAATGAAGCAGCAAAAATGGATTTCACCAAAGAAGCATGGTTTTTGCATAAAAAACCGACCTTCTTGCCGCTGGTAAGTCCATATTTTTGCTTCAGAATGATAGAGAGGCGCTCCGATTTGGATAACAACTGTTGAAAGGTGATTGATTCCTGCTCATCCACCAATGCGACTTTATGACCATGAGTTCTCTCTGCAACCTTTAAGAGTGTCATCAAGTTGATTCCATACTGATAAATGGCAACGATTAACCTATAAAAACTCACTGGGGAAAGTATTTTCATTTTGTATAGAACATCAAAGAGATAAATGATCCGCATCGTTACTTCCTCCTTTTTCGCAGCCTTCCCGGAATGACCCGTTCCCAAAGCCCTCTACAAAAAATGGATGCCAATTGTCCAAAAATCAACCACCACGGCATCATGTTTTTGCGTTTTGTATACATCGATTTTGCGATCATTTGGGCTGCGTGTCCCGGGCTCATGGCGGGCATGTTTTGATAAGCAGCTGTTGGCAAGATCATTGGCGTTTTCACTAATGGAAGATAGATGGACGTCGTTAAGATCCCCAACGCATTCAATTCAGGTGCTGCAGACCGAAACCACGTATCGAAAGCTGACTTGGAAGCCTGATACGCAGCCCAATAAGGGATAGGTATTAACGAAGTGTTTATAGTAGAAATGTTGATAATCTGTCCATTATTTTGTTTAAGCTGCGGAATGACGGACAATAGCAATCTCACTGGCGCATAATAATTGATAGCCATCGTTCGCGTAAAATCGTGATAACGATCCAACGAGTCCATAATCGAACGTCTGATGGATAGGCCTGCGTTGTTCACCATGACATCCACCCCGACAGGCTGTTGATGAAGAAACGTTAGGAACCCTTCCATCTCATCCGTATCTCTTAAATCTGCCTGAAAGAAACTTACCTTGGCAGCCTTCTTTTCAATTTCCTGTTTCATATTTTGTAGCTTTTCCCCTCTTCTTGCCACAAGGATCAGATGAACGTTGAAATCAGCCAAAAGATAAGCCACCTGCTCACCTATCCCGGAACTCGCACCTGTTATCACAATCGTCTTGCCTTGTACGGAGTTTGCAAGCTTCTTCTTGTCCAAAACAGTAGGCAAAAACAACACTTTTTCCCAAATATTATAGTTATGCATCAACGTAATCCTTTTTTGGTTGTTTGTGTAGTACATCTCTATTTTCCTCAATTTATTTGCTGGAAACAAGAGCCTTATTTTGCTTTCATCTTCTTTTATTGCATCTTTCAACTTTTGATGGAGAAATCGTTTATATTCAATCATTTCTTCTAATTTTTGTTCAGAGTATTCAACTAATTACTCAAAAGTAAACGAACTACCGTATTTATTATATTCCTCTTTAAAAACCTCCTTTTTTAACCAGCCACTCAATACTTCTTTAATTTGAATAAAATCCTTAGCCAAATGTGAAAGGTCTTTTGCTGTTCTTCAATTTCTCTTTTAAAGTGTTCTCCCTCAATCAAAGTCCAACCTAGAATAGGTTCTGTAGAAAATCCCCGATTTAAGAGTTTCATATCGAACCCCTGAACTCTTGACTGCCAGTTAAGCACTCTCCCACACTTATCAGTTGCACTATCAAATTACCAAGGATAAATCCCTTGTTTATTCTTATAATACGGAGTTGTACTGGAACCTAACGATCTTCGCCACTCTTGCCGTTTTTCGCCCCCTTACAGGGACCTAGCAAGACGAAAGCCGAGATCATCAATTCGAAAAGTAGGGTGACTGCGGCGGCGGCACGTCGCCCCACAACCCCTAGCCTCTTCCGCCCAGCTACCACCGCGGAAAATTCTGTAGGAATCGTATACTTTCACATCGTATAGATCCCAACACCACTCCCAAACATTTCCTAGCATATCGTAGAGCCCCCACATATTCGGCTCCTTTCTACCCACCTCACGGACCATGCCCTCAGAATTTCCACGATACCATGCTATCTCATCCAGCTTACCGTATAGATACCCAGTTGTTCCCGCTTTACACGCATACTGCCATTCCGCTTCTGTAGGAAGACGATAACCATCCGCTCCCCAGTTACAGACGACACTCTCACCATCATCACTTACTGAGTAACATTCATTTAGACCTGAGTGCTTAGATAGTAAATTACAAAATGAGATTGCATCATTCCATGAGACATCCACAACCGGAACCTGTGGTTCGCCATTAGGTACGGCTTTCTTTTGCACGATCGAGAAATATAACGCTTTCGTAACAGGAACCGGTGCAAGCAAAAAAGTATCCACCTCAACCGTCCATGTAATTTTTATTCGATCATCCCTTAATTCAATTTCACCTGCAGGAATTTTCACCATTGGATACTGAGCATGACTACGCCGTGCGTTTGACATCTATCTTCCTCCCGTTCCATCTTCTACTTCAACATGCTTAACTTTTCAATCGCTTGTTGTTCGGTCGGCAAGAAAAAGATATCGTTTCCGCTGTTAGATTCATAGATGAAGTCTTTTAAGCTTTGACTTGAATACACAGAAAAATCTCCAATAATTGCAACCTTCACGCGATAATTGATGAACTTCTGAAGGATTTCGCCTGCAAGGCGTGTTTTCAAATCGAAAAAGCTTTCACTTAGTAAGGATTTGTTTATAATGATACGATTGCAGCCTGATTCATATTGTACGGTTGCCATAAGATCCAACGCTGACTGAACATCCCCTATTAATATCTCGTTGCTGCTCACGACGGCAATATTTCCCCCACCTACTTCTACCTTCACTATATTCATAATCACCCTCCTAGTTAGCTTATACTCATCATACATCGGTAAACCTTCTCACATAATCCTCACAAATGTATCGGTTATCTTCGCCATTTATGGGCGGTATGCTCGCTACTCTAAAGAAGCTTAGTCCAACTACCATCGCAAGCAGTCCATATGCAGCACTTTTGGAATCTTCTACAGACATATGCCCCATCATGTTACCGTAATCAAAAATCTTTGCTATGCCATGGAGATCAGCCATATAACTCTTGGATACTACTTCCTGCAAATTGCGATCCAACACGGCTTTTGAGAAAAACTGTAGAAAGAGCCTTGCTTGATCTTCATGCGGGATAAACATCTTTTCAATACCATCCAGCTGCGAAACATTAATCCTCTTCTCCGTGTCATCACGGTATGGCGGTAGTATATGTTTCAAAGTAACGTCAATCATTTCCCGGGCTGTCATTGTATTTTCAATTTCTGATTCTATCTTTAGACCATAATAGGCCAAGAACGACTTAAAGGCTTCGATCGTCAGATTATCCTTGTTCTTATAATAATAAGTGACAACTCCCTTTGAGCAGTCAGCATACTCAGCAACCTTATCCAGTGTCATGCCATTAATCCCGTGAATGCTAATGCAGGTTAACGTGGCATTTATGACATCTGCTCGACGCTTTGGTTCCATTCCTAATTTGGGCATTATTTCACCTTATCCAATTCTTTTTTATACCAAACAGTCAGAATAAAAAAAGTGTACACAATGATTTAGCATGTTGTCAAATGAGGTATCAAATGTGTTGAAGTTCTCCTCTGATCCCTAGACAGCGCTCTCCCACAGTGGGGTTAGTTAAACAGTCAGTACGAGTTTTAAAGCCTGATATTCTTTTTTCTTCATACAAAAAAACGGCATCTCTGCCGTTTCCGTAGTTGATATAGGTGGAGTATAGCGGGATCGAACCTTGACCTCTACATTGCCAGTGTAGCGCTCTCCCGCAATGATTAGTTGCACTACCCAAAATTTAATGGAATTTTGCTTCACAGAGCTTGATTTGTTCCATTTATTGACAACAAAATCAATCTGGGGCTCTCTTCAGTGATCTGTTTACCCACCAATAATTAAACTCAAATATGGCAAATACACCAACTACGAGTGCCACAAGACTAACAGCCCATATTCCCAGATACGTCATCATAAACGAGATTCCATCCGTCGCAATCAGAAAAACGCTCCCAATTACCCAGAGAAAGTCCACCACAGAAAAGATAAGCACATTCCTAGGTGGAATGAATTTCAGTTTTACCGTCCAAAAAACAAAGGCTACGAAAACTACAAGAAAAATCCCCACTTTGACTAGCGCAGATGAATGATCCAGTCCCGTCAAGGTTGCCACGAAATGTGAGAAGAAGATCAAAATGATTCCTAATGCCCCCGTAGAGAAACCATTCGCTAACAAAACATAGCGAATAATACTCTCATTCTTCACGCTTTCTTCTGTGTGTAACTTTTGATTCATGGATAGACACCTCAATTTTCGTAAGGATTAAATGTCTGAAACCGATTGCGCCGTTTTCGTTCTGGTGTTTTTAACAAGAACATGCGCAAGCGGAATAAGGAATGTGGTATACACGGCTAGTAAGTAAAGACAGAGGCTGAAAGTATCGATATAGTTTTGCGCGCTTGCTTGTTGGGTACCGATCATATTTGCATGGTAACTAAGCCCGTTCAACCATACGATACCGATCAAACTAATCCCGATCGCATAAGAAATTTGGAACCCTGTCATTAGGATCCCTGACGCGGAACCAACATCACTCTTTCGTATTTTTGTGAGAACTATATTTGTTAAAGGAGCAGCAATAAAACCTTGACCGATACCGAGAACGACCAAAGCGGGAATCCATTGGACAATGGCTGCCGAGGTTCCCGTCATTGTAACGAAAAAAGCGAGAAGCATATATCCGCTTGCCGTCAGGATGGAACCCATCGTAAGTACATGAGGGCCAATCTTGCTGGCTATTTTGGACGATAGCAGAGAAGCTAGAAAATAACCTATTCCCATCGAAAAAATGACGAAGCCTGCTTTCAATGCTGTAAAACTTAGCCCAATTTGAAGCAAGTAAGCGGTAATGAGAAAAAATGCGGCTTGCGAGGACATCAGCAGAAATATGACGAGCATGCCGACAGTGAACTCCCGTTGACGGAAAAGACCCACTTGCATGAATGGAACACGATTGTTTCGCTGGACTCTCTTTTCAACCCACACGAATGCCGCCAAGACAGGAAACGAAAAGATCAAACTGAAAATGAGCACAGGCGGCCAATCTTCCTTCTGACCCTGCACGAGCGGATACACAAGCAGTAATAGTCCTACCGCGACAAGGAAAGCTCCCGCCCAATCGAATTTGGTGTTGTCAGCTGTTTTGGACTCCGAAATGAAGGGTGTCAAGCACAAGATTAACAAGCCGATCATTACGCTGAAAAAGAAAATCGTTCTCCAACCCAAGTCCCATGGGTTTACCTGCAACAGCAGACACCCAATGATTTGCCCCGTCGATGCAGCTAGCCCTTGTGTGGCACCATACCATCCGAAAATTGCACCTCGTTTTTCAGGTGGATAGTTTACTTGAATGAGCGACAATACTTGCGGTGAAATCAATGCGGCACTTAACCCTTGGAAGATCCGAGCCACTGTCAAAATGTCCACACTGGTAGCCAAGCCGCAAAACAAAGAGAATAGCGTAAAGCCAGCAACACCGATTAACAACATCTTTTTCCGCCCAAATACCTCCAGCAATAAGGGCGACGTCAAAAGCCAACGTGTAGCCTGTGATGATAAATTGGACGTCCGAAAAGTTTGCGTTCAGGCTATGCTGAATCGAGGGATCGCGACGTTGACAATAAAAACGTTCGCTATTGTCATAAATGTGGATAGAAGCAAGACAGAAAGTGTCAAATGTGGCACTGCGCGGGCTGGATTGCTTGCTAGTTGCTGATGGACGCTGGGAAAGCCAGATTTGATTTCAGGGGACATCGATCACACTCCATTTCTTGACACCCTTGCTGATTGACAACAGCCAAGATGTTTCTTTAAAATATGAGAGACAGATCTGTCTCTTTGGTTATTATGATACAGACAGATCTGTCTCATGTAAAGAAGTTTTTACTATATTTTTGAAAACCGGGTGATTTTTGTGAATAATAAGAAGTCGGCAAGAGAGCGAATATTACAAGTAGCGTCTGATTTGTTTTACAAGGAAGGTGTGCGATCTGTCGGAATCGATCGGATCATAGAGGAATCGGGAGTGGCCAAGGCGAGCTTTTACCGTAATTTCGCCAGTAAAGATGATTTGATAGTGAATTACTTAGAATATAGAGAAGGCCTAACCTTGGAACGTTTGGATGAGGCAGAGGAACGCCATCCCGATTCTCCCAAAATGCAACTTCTTGCGATGCTTGATGAGCTGGTCGAAAGGATGAATCAACCTGATTACCGTGGATGTCCATTCATGAATACAGTGGTGGAATTTCCAGATTCGAATCATTCCGGCCATCAAAAAGCTGTGGAAAGCCGTCGAGAGCTATGGAAAAAAGTAGAGGAAGTCATGCGAAAGGGTGGGGCTATAAATCCTAGAGAGTTGGCCGCGCAGCTGAAGATGCTTTGCAATGGTGCAGTGATGGTCTCTTATATAGACAAATCTGCTTTTAAACAGGAGGATTTTCTCAGTGCCGCACGGCTTCTAATTGAGAAGCAGATGTAGAAGTTACGTCCTCTACCAAGCATCCCAACACGCCCGACTTAGCGTGTTGGGATGCTTGGCCCTCAATTAGTGATCCGTATTTCGTGCATACAATGGCTCTCATTGGTTTCCTCCTAAACTTCAATTTGCAATGAGTATAGCTGCAACACGGTATTCTGACGAATGTTGGATTATGTTTAATTGCATTAATCCCTATTTGAAGAATACATTATAAATTCACCGATTACAGTTTTGCCATCTGATTCATACAGGGGAATTGATTTGTAACCGATAGCTTCCATAGATTCTTGATAGGCTATAGCCTCTTCCGGTGAAGAAACCGATGGAGCCATATCGGAGGCTTTTACATATCCGACAACCCCATTTTCTCCTACCGTACTAATTAAGTCTGGTTCTTGTGTTGTTGGTCCAGAATGGTAAGGCACATGTCCATAAGTTTGTCCTTGTTCGTTGACAGGATAGTCAGGAACTTTTTCTTCAACCGTAGTTATACTATTTGTTGAAGAATCTGCATTCACAGCAGAATATGTAGTAAATACAGTAGGTATACCAATCACTAAAGCCAGCGCCAATATTACTCCCACAAGAGAGTTTTTTTCATCTTCATAATCGACACACTCCTTTTTTCTATAGCATTTTTATTGAAATTGTTGCACAAAGGGGTCAGCCTGTTCTTCCAAGCCGTATTGTCAAATTAGGGAAAACCTGTATAATAGATGAATTACTATACTCTCCCCTTCTAATTTCTTTCGGTGTTCCTATTCTAATGGTAAAAACCTGAATTTTATTAATTTTAATCCGAGATAGAAAATTCTGATTAAGAATTACTTTATTTATCTCTGAGCTCTTCTGTTGATTTGTTATCTCACTACCCCCTTTTCCGTTACCGGTTCCGCTTTTTTTATTGGTTTCTGGTGCATGAGTTGTTGAATAATTTGAAATAAATTTAGGGAATTAATTATTTCTAAACAAAGAAGTTAACAAAGATGATTTACCAAAAATAACGTCTGATGGTTCAAGTTCTTTCATTCTGCGTATTTCGATGACTTCAAACTCCCTAAATATAGCTCGTAACTTTTCTTCAGTATATCCCAAGCCTCCTTTAAGACTACGTAATCGATAGACATCCCAATCAGATATATCTGATCCTCCCAATTCTCCCCCTAACACAAAACTAGTTAAAGCAAAGGAACCGTTGGGTTTTAATGCCTTTTTTATTAGACTTACATAATCCATTCGTCGGTGTGGAGGTATATAATGAAAACAGCCAGAATCATATACGATATCGTATCCCCCTTCTTCTAACTCTAATTCGAAGATATTTTTATTAATGAAATTCACTTTAATATTGTTTTCTTTTGCTCGTTCTTTTGCCCATTCAATTGCTTTCTACGACAGATCCACTGCATCAATTTCACAACCTTGTTGAGCAAAATAAAATGCATTTCTCCCAGGACCACAGCCAAGGTCTAGCACTTTACCTGACTGCAATTGTTCTTGTTCGAAATATTGGACTAAATTTCATCAGGGGCATTAACGAAAAAAGGTACTCCTTTGTTTTTAACAGAATAAAATATATCCCAATTAAAACTCGCTTGTTCTTTCAATAACGTATCTAGCATTTTTTAGAACAACGTTATAATTGAAAATTGTTTCGGCCATTCATAAGCCCCCCAAAAAAGAAAAATGTTTAGTATGATTTTACCATATGAACCAAAATATAGTGATTGTTTGTTTGAACTTATTGGGGGCTAGTCTAATACTTTTTTTAAAGGTCTACAACTTTATTTTGACGGAATATCACCCTTTAGTGCCTATCCTATTGATAATCTATGTTTTATCTCTCGTGCTTCTCTTTCGATTCCAGTATCTACTTCATGACAAACTTTGTTAGCCACTAATTTATTATCCTTATCCTTCTAAAGCCCTCTTAAGTTAAAGAAGACCAATAAAAGTAGACTCTAACTGCGCATTATGAAAAACCAATAAAGTCTACCCAGAGTTAAGTCCTTCGATTTACGTTCGTTCAAAAAAAACAAAGGCCTCTCACTTTGTAAAGTCTTTCCATGTGAAATCCAGAGTTAAAATCCCAACATGTTCTTTTTTATCAGTACCCTCTATGCTTTTTGTTGCTAAATCTGGTTCCCGAAAACAAACTAGTTCCTTATAATAACCAAACATACGACATATTTCAGGTCTTACCGAATGAATTCCACACTTATCTTTATTTAGGTCATAGAAGATACATGTTCCATAATATCTTTTTTGATTCTCAAGCTCTGAAAGTACCTTAGTCGGCATTGATTTTATCTTCTTTTTTATTATCATAAATTCGCTTTCAGTGACAGGTACTGGTCCGCAGCACAACCCTCTACATCCATCGCATGGTAAACGTTTCATATATTACATCTCCTTAATTATTCTATTAATATAAAAAATGGTGAGATTTTCTTACTACAATGTGGGCTGTACTCCTTTACACAATGAAAAAAGCCTCGCATAAATGCGAGACTAATAATAATTAATATTGTGATTGTGACATAGAGGATAGAAAGGTAAAACGCATCCAATAAAAGTAAATATTATTAATATTATTGCATAAATAGGTTCCACTTTTTCATTATTCTTACATCAATCATATCAAAAATGGAATCTTTAATTCACTACAAGATTTTGATTAGGTTTTTTTACGAATTATCATTTTTTTAAAAACGATTCAACTTTATTCAAAATTCACTAAAAACATACCGAAAGGGAAAGAGGTATGTTTTGGTTGTTAACGTCCAGTCAATTAAACGCAGGCATGGCTCTCCCATTATCTAGGAAAGCCAGCCTTATGACATCTTATAAAGAGAGTCGGAGGGTCCTTTAAAACATGAGGATATTGCTACTTTCACTGTTTTACCCAACAGTTCCGCTCTTCTTCTAGGCTCATCTGTAGCCTACTTATTGACTTACTTGTTAGCCACTATTTTTAGCTTTTCCAACTACTTACACGTTCCAATTACTCAGCCTTTGCTTCAGGGTGTTTCATGTTTTGCATTCTCTCTAACCACTCTTGTAGCAGTTTGTTCACTGTATCAGCATCATTTGCATCAGCTGCTACTTTAATCTGTTCCATGATATTTTCTTTGCTTTCACGAACTACGTGCTTGAAGCCCAGTTTTTCCATCTCTTCAGATGCTTGTTCCTGCGTTATAGTTCCAGCTTTTACTTGCTCTCGAATATCATCTAGCTTCTTTTTTGTTTCTTCATCGATATTTTTGGATTCACCAGCAAACTTTACATTCAGGCCCAGCTTTTCCATCTCTTCTGCTGCTAGTTCCTGAGTAAAAGTTCCAGCTTTTACTTGCTCTCGTATATCATCTAGCTTCTTTTTTGTTTCTTCATCGATATTTTTGGATTCACCAGCAAACTTTACATTCAGGCCCAGCTTTTCCATCTCTTCTGCTGCTTGTTCCTGAGTTAAAGTTCCAGCTTTTACTTGCTCTCGAATATCATCTAGCTTCTTTTTTGTTTCTTCATCGATATTTTTTGCTTTAACCGCAAACTTTACATTCAGGCCCAGCTTTTCCATC
>NZ_JAJISB010000028.1 GCF_021245735.1 Brevibacillus daliensis | reverse complement strand
TGTTTCATTCAAACATTTCACTGTTCAGTTTTCAAAGAACAACAACTCTTATATTATATCAAAAACTCAATTAGTTTGTCAACATCTTTTTTCGGAAGCGACTTAATCAATTTACCACATCGAGTTATTTGATGCAACACTTTTTTTCGAAGTGTTTTTTGTTATTTCGTTATGTCCTCGGTGAGAACATTTATAACTATAGCATATCGATCTATAATAAATCAATACCTTTTTTCGTTTATTTTAAAAAAGATTTAGTGTAATTTAAAAGCGAAACATGACGATAAACAACTTCCTTATGATAGGCATGTGAAACGAAAAAAGCAACCAGAGAACTCTCTCCAGTTGCTTTTTTCTGTTGAAAATACTATTTTAAGCTCTGCCTTTATCACGCATGTGCGGGAACAGCAGAACATCACGGATGGACGCGGAATTAGTTAGTAGCATAACCAAGCGGTCTACACCGATTCCTAAACCACCTGTTGGCGGCAAACCGTATTCAAGAGCTTCGATGAAGTCATCATCCATTTCATGTGCTTCATCATTACCAGCTGCTTTTTCTAGCATTTGCGCTTCAAAGCGCTGACGCTGATCGATTGGATCATTTAGCTCTGTAAACGCATTTGCGTGTTCTCTAGCTACAATAAATAACTCAAAACGATCCGTAAAGCGCGGATCTTCCTCATTCTTTTTAGCCAATGGGGAAATTTCCACTGGATGTCCATATACGAAAGTAGGTTGAATAAGCGTTTCTTCAACTTTTTGCTCGAAGAACTCATTTACAACATGTCCAAAAGTATGGTGCGGTTCAACATGAATACCATGTTCCTTCGCAATACTGCGCGCCTCATCATCACTCATCTGTTTCCAGAAATCCACACCTGTTTGTTCTTTAACCAAATCAACCATGTGAGCACGTTTCCACTCTGGTGTCAGGTCAACTTCTTGTCCTTGATACTCGATTTTAGTAGTACCCAGTACTTTTTGAGCGATATGAGCAACCAGATTTTCCGTTAATTTCATGATATCTTTGTAGTCCGCATACGCTTCGTACAGCTCAATCATGGTAAATTCCGGATTGTGGCGGGTAGAAATACCTTCATTACGGTATACGCGACCAATTTCATATACTTTCTCAAGACCACCTACAATCAAACGTTTCAGGTGAAGCTCGATCGCAATACGCATATAAAGCTCCATATCCAGAGCATTGTGATGAGTTACGAATGGACGAGCAGAAGCACCACCGGCGATAGCGTGCAATGTAGGTGTTTCCACTTCCAAATAACCCAGATTATCCAGGTAACGTCTCATCTCAGTTAAAATACGGCTACGCATCATGAATGTATTACGAACGTCAGGATTTACGATCAAATCAACATAACGTTTACGGTAACGAATTTCTACATCTTTTAGTCCATGGAATTTATCAGGAAGCGGACGAAGCGATTTGCTAAGGAATACTAGTTCTGTTGCTTTAACGCTAAGCTCACCTGTTTTTGTTTTAAACACAACTCCCGTAAGACCAATAATATCGCCAATATCGCTTAGATCAAACACACGATAGGTATCTTCCCCTACTCCGTCTTTACGTACATAGATCTGGATTTGACCTGTACGATCCAACAGTTGAGCAAAACTAGCTTTACCCATTGCACGTTTCGCCATCAGACGACCCGCAATTGTAACAACATGGTTTTCTTCTTCAAGCTCTTCTTTTGATAGTGCATTGTACTTCTCAACAATATCGTGCACGTTGTCCTTCTGCTCAAAACGTTTACCGAACGGATCAATACCCCATTCGCGTAACTGGTTCATTTTATCGTGACGAACCTGAAGCAATTCATGTAGCTGTTCTTCTTGTTCTACTTCTTCTTGGTGTTGATTTTCTTCTCTAGCCATTGTTATATGTCACTCCTTAAACCGCGCTGCTACTCCCAAAAAATAGGTTTATGGCGTACCCTCTAAACGATAGGTACGCCTCTTAATCAAGCAACGTTAGCTTTTTATAATGTAATATCAAGAATTTCGTATTGGATCACGCCTGCTGGTACGTTTACGTCAACAGTTGAACCTTTAGCTTTACCTAGAAGCGCCTGACCTACAGGTGACTCGTTAGAAATCTTGTTATTCATTGGATCAGATTCCGCTGAACCTACAATAGTGTATTCTACAACATCGCCAAACTCTAGGTCTTTCAAACGAACAGTAGCACCAACGTTAACAACGCCTGTATCTACATCTTTATTTGTAATGATACGAGCATTGCGCAACATTTTTTCTAGAGTAAGAATACGCCCTTCAATGAACGCTTGTTCATTTTTCGCTTCCTCATACTCAGAGTTTTCACTAATATCACCAAAGCTGATCGCTTCTTTAATGCGAGCAGCTACTTCTTTACGCTTTACTGTTTTTAATTCTTCTAGCTCGTTCTCTAACTTAGCTAGACCTTCTGGTGTAAGAATAACTTCTTTTTCAGACATCTTAATTCCCCCGTTTTTCAATTTTAATCCTATTGGATAAAAAGCCCAAAGGATTATATGTAGATACCTCACAAAATATACAAGGAGGTAATCGTTTTCTTTTTACTGAAAGTGAGTGGGTCATAGGGAAAGCTGCCAGAGATGTTCTGGCAGCTTCACTTATATAATACGATGAATTATAGGATATGAAAAAAGGGTTGTCAATGTTTCATTTCCATTATAAGGTAAAAGATGCTACCTCTTCCTTTTCATCATTCTTGGATTCGTCAAATTCACCTTTATCAAGCCACTCTGCATATTCTATAAGCACATTACGTAGTTGCTCCTGGGTTTCAACAGCATTGATCAGATTCTTAGTAGGAGTAGATCCTTTTAAACCCTTCAAATACCAAGCAGCATGTTTACGCATCTCCAGTATGCCTACTCGAGGTCCTTTTAATGCGACTAAACGGTCAGCATGTAATAAACAAATCTCGATCTTTTCTCTGGCTGTCGGTTCCGCACCCAATTCACCCGTTGTTAGGTATTGAATTGTACGATACAGCATCCACGGATTCCCCAGAGCTGCACGACCAATCATTACCCCGTCGCAACCAGTCGTATCCAGCATGCGCTTCGCATCCTCAGGGGAAGATACATCCCCGTTACCAATAACAGGAATATTTACAACTTCCTTTACTCGACCGATCCAGTCCCAGTCTGCTTTCCCTTTGTACATTTGTACACGGGTACGAGCATGTACGGAAACGGCTGCACCACCTGCACGTTCTACCGCTCTTGCATTATCGAGCACGAATAAATGATCTTCGTCCCAACCGAGACGCATTTTAACCGTAACTGGTTTGTCTACTGCGTCAACCACAGCTGATACAACCTCATAAATTTTCTCTGGATCAAGCAACAATCTGGCACCGGCATCGCAGCTTACGATTTTTGGTACAGGACAACCCATGTTTATATCAATAATGTCGGCATTTGTGTTCTGGTCTACATAAGTAGCCGCTTCAACCAACGTCTTTTTGTCTCCACCAAAAATTTGCAAGCTAAGCGGTTTTTCGCGCTCATCCACATATAACATATCCAATGTTCTCTGGTTCCCATGAACAATCGCCTTATCGCTCACCATCTCAGCACATACTAATCCTGTACCGAATTCCTTGGCAATCAAACGAAAAGCGGGATTACATACTCCAGCCATTGGAGCCAAAACTACATTGTTTTTTAACTCAATGTTTCCTATTTTCATTTATTAAAAACCTCCTCGTTCGAAGGAAACCTGCCTTACTCTTTTTTATTTATAGCACATAATTCTTCATAATCAACTTGTAAAGTGTTGGCTATCTTTCGTAACACTACTTCTGTAGAAGGTTTCGTCCCTCTTTCTAGAGTACCAACGAACGACAGAGATACACCCATTTCGTCAGCAAGCTCCTGTTGTGTAAAGCCCTTTAATTTTCGGAACGCTCTAATTCGGCCTCCCAGTCTAATGTCCCCCATCTAAGTACCCCCTGTGTTTCTTCACAACGTTTCAACGCTTCATCTATCGTTACACCCGTTCCAATTATCGTCCCTTGCCATAACTCTCGAAGCGGCACAAGCACAAATGCCCGATTTACCATCTCCGGATGAGGTATGGTTAAAGTAGGGAGAATAATTTGCTCTTCCCCATATAGAAGGATATCAATATCGATGAGGCGCGGTCCCCAACGTTCTTTACGTACACGTCCCAGCTCCTTCTCAACACGAAGCGCTTCTTCGAGAAGGTCCAGTGCGCCGAGCTCAGTCTGTAATTCGGCTACGATGTTGAGAAATGCAGGCTGTTCCGTATAACCGACTGGATCTGTTTCGTAGATGTAGGAGAGGCGTTTTACCATGATAGCAGGATGAGCGTTCAATTCCAAAATTGCCTGCATCAGCATATGCTCCCTTACTCCCTGATTGGAGCCTAGTGAGATGAAAACTGTTACCCCATCCTTCATGCTAGTTATTCACTCTCTTTCGTACCATTTCGATTGCAACAGATTGATAATGACCTGCAATTGGTGGATCAGGTTTGATTACTTTTGCCTTTACTTCCTCCAATGGGAAATCTGCTAGTAGTTGTTCACAGATACGTACAGTTAATTTTTCTACGAGCTGATGACGTTCTCCTTCGACAATCCCTTTAACCGTTTCATAGATGTCAGCATAGTTGACGGTATGCTCCAGATTATCGGTTTCGGCAGCTTTTGACAAGTCTAGAGATAGTTCCAGATCAACATAAAAACGCTGACCAAGTTTCGCCTCTTCCTTAAATACTCCGTGATAGCCATAGAAAGCCATTTGGTTAAAATAGATTTTATCCATGAAAATCAGCCCCTTTTTTCATTGCATCCATCATTGTGGCTACTCGCTTCATATGTGCTACATCATGCACCCTTACGATATGGCAGCCTTTTTCAATCCCTAGAGCAACGGTGGCTGCTGTACCTTCTACACGCTCATCGACCGGTAGATCAAGTACTTTACCAATCATCGATTTGCGAGATGTAGCGAGCAGTACCGGATACCCAAGAGCGACCAGATCCTCCAGGCGTCGCATGGTTTCCAGGTTTTGTTGCAGGTTCTTGGCAAATCCAATTCCAGGATCGAGGATGATATTCTCCTCCCTCACGCCTGCCTCCCTGACAAGTTGAACAGACTCCTGCAAATCACGCATATAATCTGCAAAATAATTCGTATAATCAAGTTCTACACGGTTATGCATGAGAATAATCGGAACATCGACTTCCGCAGCTACTTGAGGCATAAGTGGATCTCGCTTCGCCCCCCACACATCATTAATAATATGGGCACCAGCATTTATTGCTTCCTTCGCTACCTGCGCCTTATACGTATCAATAGAAATTGGAACCTCAATCTCCTTGGATAATCGCTCAATAATAGGCAAAACACGTGTCAGCTCTTCATCGAGACTAACAGCAGCAGATCCTGGTCTGGTTGATTCACCGCCTATATCAATAATGTCTGCACCATCTGCCACCAATTTTCTGGCGTGGTTCATTGCATTTTCAATAGAAGTAAACTTACCACCATCGGAAAAGGAATCAGGTGTCACATTTAAGATACCCATGATGAGTGTACGCTCTTGTAAAGGAAGAGAAAGATTTTTGCAAAGAATTCTTTCTCGTTGGCTCAGCTTCTCTTGGCGTTGTAGTATTTCACTGATTTCCTGACTAAGGGAAATCATTTCATTTTGACTATCCCATTGTTTAAGAATGCCTGACCACGCTTCCTTACTTGCTACTAATAAACCGCAGGCGGACTCACTCTCATGTTTACTAATAAAGGCTTTTCCACCCGCAAGCTGTATACTTTCTTTTACCTGCCAGGTACAAGAAAAAGGAATATTCTCAACACGGATAGCCATTGTTTGTAGATCACTTACACGTATTGTCGGAAACTCTACTGCCATATTTCTTATATCTGCAGAAAGTACCATATATGAATTATGTTTCATCACTATGCTCATACTCCTTCTGTCCTTATCTAGGGCTCAGGTAACTTTATGAAGAGTGGATTAACGCCCGATAGGCTTCATGCAATAGACTGGTTGTTTCGCCATAAACTTGCTTAACAGGTTGATCCTCTACATACGATACAGGAACCAGCTCTTGAATGGAGTTCGTAACAAATACTTCATCCGCTTGATACAAGCTCTCAAGCGAAAAATAACCTTCCTTAACATCAATTCCTCGTTGTTTTGCTAATGTGATGACGGTTTTTCGTGTGATTCCTGCAAGCAAGGGGGTTTTTTCAGAAGGAGTATACAGGCTTTTATTTTCTACCCAAAATATGTTGCTTACTACACCTTCGCAAACATGACCTTCCGTCGTCAGAAATAGCCCTTCCACATGAGGATCCGCTCCAATTTCTTGTTTGGCCAGCAAGCAGTTTAAATAATTGTGCGATTTAAAGCGCTTGAGACCTTCCTTCGATTGCCTTGGAAAAGAAATAACCTGCAGTCGCTTGGCTACAGGAGGCACTCTGATTGGAGTAACGGGCTTTACAAAGATGTACAACAACGGATTCTTATATTCATCAGCATGAAGACCAACTCCTTGATCTCCCGCAGTTATACTTAGGCGAACATAGGCATCTTGCAAATCGTTACGCTCAAGTGTCAGCATGATCGCTTCTTGCAACTCATGTGTAGTCCATTTCGAACGGATGTTAAGACTAGTTAGCCCATCTTGCAATCGTGTAGCATGCTCTTCCCACAAAAACAGTCTTCCGTTGTAAACCCGTATCGTTTCAAATAAACCAATTCCATATAAAAATCCGTGGTCCATAGCTGGTACTGTTGCTTTTTCTGCAGGTACAAGTTCGTTGTTTGCATAAATCCACATACACACTTCGCTCCCGCCATCAGGTAAAAACCGCCAACGTGTCGTGCTGGCGGTTTGTTATTTATTCTTGTATGAAAATGATCCTTTTATTAGGCTTGCAGCTCTTTAGAATAGGTGAGTAAGAAGTTATGCAGCATCTGCTTTCCATGTTCAGTAATGATTGATTCCGGATGGAATTGCACACCCTCAATAGGAAGTTTGCGATGGCGCACAGCCATAATCTCACCTTCAGCTGTTCTTGCGGTGATTTCCAGCTCCCGAGGAATAGTTGTTTCATCAATGATTAGTGAATGATAGCGTGCAGCCTTAAATGGAGACGGTATCCCGCTAAAAATCGTTTTACCATCATGAATGATTTCAGATGTCTTACCATGCATTAGTCGATCAGCTCGAATAATGTTGCCTCCGAAAACCTGTCCGATAGATTGATGTCCCAAGCAAACGCCAAGGATCGGAATTTTTCCCGCAAAATAACGAATAACATTCATGCTAATACCCGCCTCATTCGGAGTGCACGGACCTGGGGAAATCATAATGTAATCCGGGTTCATTTGCTCTATTTCATCTAATGAAATCTTATCGTTGCGAAACACACGAAGTTCCTGACCTAGTTCACCGACAAACTGCACCAGATTGTACGTAAAAGAATCATAGTTATCAATCATAATAATCATGCTCAGCTCTCCTCTTGGCATTTATGCCTCTTCATCTCAAATTCTTCACTCAGCTCAACTGCTTTCCACATTGCCTCTGCTTTTTTCAATGATTCATGATATTCTGCTTCTGGTTCTGAATCGATCACAATACCTGCACCTGCCTGGATATATCCAATCTGATCCTTCACGACCATCGTACGAATAACGATGTTTAATTCCACATCCCCATCAAAACCAAACCATCCAATCGAACCGGTGTACACACCTCGCTGTACTTTCTCCAATTCCTCGATGATTTCCATGGTACGTACTTTAGGCGCTCCTGTTATCGTGCCCCCAGGAAAAGCTGCTGCTATCGCATCGAACGCATCCTTGTCGTCATCCAGCTCTCCCTTTATATGAGAAACGATGTGCATCACATGAGAGTATTTTTCGACCACCATCAGCTCGGTTACTTCGACGCTCCCATATTTGCAAACACGCCCCATATCGTTTCGTTCTAGGTCAACAAGCATCACATGTTCAGCCCGTTCCTTCTCGTTCATCAAAAGCTCTTTCGCTAACGCTTCATCTTCCTCATCCGTCTTACCTCGAGGTCTGGTTCCTGCGATAGGACGAGTGCTCACTTCACCCTGCTGTACTTTAATCAGCAATTCTGGTGACCCTGAGACAATTTGAAATTCTGGAAAATGCAGATAGCCCTTGTATGGAGATGGGTTCAGTTTACGCAACGTCTCGTAAACAGCGTCAGCAGAGACTGCTAACGGGGCACTCTGACGTACGGACAGATTCACTTGGAACACATCGCCAGCGGCAATGTATGCCTGAATCGCACGAACTGCCTCTTCGAATTCTTCTTGTTCGAACGAAACGTCTACCTTTTCAGGTGTAGATAACGGTTTTTTGCGTAATTCTTCCCAGTTCTGATCAGATGTAACTGCTTGTACGTTACTCAGTTTTTCAGAAAGATGCAGTAGCCGCTCGGCTGCCAAATTGTATTCAGATTCATCCGCTTCTGCAGAAACATGCGTCAGTAAGAAGCACTCTTTCGTATCATGATCAAAAGCAATCAGGTCTTGGTATATCATAACATACAGCTGTGGAAGCTGTAAGTCATCTATTGGTAAATGCTGTAAAGAATGCTCAAAATGGCGATTCATTTCATAACTAAGATAACCCATGGCTCCACCTGTAAAATCAGGCATTCCAGAGATATGTGGTGTCTTGTAGGCTTGCAGTTGGTCTCGTAAAACATGCAAGGGACTCTGATTCAGTATTTTTTCACTGGAAACACTCCCCTGTTTGGACCACTTCTCTACTACCGTCTCACCATTCTTGCTCATTACACGCAGCAAGGGCTCATACGCTAAGTAGCTGTATTTTCCCGCGCGTCCGCTCTCCAAAAGAACACTCCCTGTTAGATCGGAGTGCAACATGCGCAAACTCTCCAATGGGTCTATATGTGCCCCCCATGGCATGCGATAGGCAAGCGGTACTTGCCGAAACCCACGTCCTATTCTGGATAGTTCCTCGTATACAGGAAATAACAACTTGATTCACACTCCACAACAATCTATTATCGCTGAATGATTGTACTATATCATGGCAGAGGTTAATTAGAAAACTTGGCTTTGCAAAGCCTCTGGCGCAGGCAAAGTCTTAGTTGCACTTATGCAGATAAGAATTTTTATAAATTCTATCTGTAAAAAAAAGAAAGTGACCTCCCAGCATCAGGAGGTCACTTTTTACATTCTTTTGTCTAGTCTTCAAACTGATATAGCGGTGTGGACAGGTAACGTTCACCGTTACTAGGAATAATTACTACTACTTTTTTACCTTTTCCAAGACGTTTCGCTATATCTAAGGCAGCGGCAATAGCTGCCCCTGAAGAAATGCCTCCGAGGATTCCCTCCTCTTTCGCTACACGACGAGATGTTTCGAACGCTTTCTCATTTTCGATCGTAATGATTTCATCATAAATCTTCGTATCCAGAATCTCTGGTACAAAACCTGCACCAATCCCCTGGATTTTATGAGGACCTGGCTTACCACCAGATAAAACAGGAGAAGCTGCAGGTTCTACAGCAATAATTTGTACATCAGGATACGTTTCTTTCAGTACCTGACCTACGCCAGTAATCGTACCACCCGTACCAATACCCGCAATAAAAGCATCAATTCCGTCCAATTCCTTCGCTTGTTCCAACAGTTCTTTCGCTGTTGTGTTGCGGTGAACCTCAGGGTTAGCTGGATTGTTAAACTGTTGCGGGATAAAATAGCCTTTATTTTCACGTGCTAGCTCTTCCGCCTTACGGATCGCCCCACCCATTCCTTCTGAACCTGGTGTAAGGATCAGCTCTGCTCCATAAGCTCGAAGCAGATTGCGTCGTTCTATACTCATTGTTTCCGGCATAACTAGAATGGAACGGTATCCTTTTGCTGCCGCCACCATCGCAAGTCCAATTCCGGTGTTACCGCTGGTAGGTTCAATAATAATATCGCCAGGTTTAAGTGATCCGTCTTGCTCAGCCGCTTCAATCATAGCGAGCGCAATACGATCTTTCACGCTACTTCCAGGATTAAAAAACTCCAGTTTCAGATAAATATCAGCCAAGTCATCTGTAACTACGCGATTCAACTTCACTAATGGGGTATTGCCGATCAGTTCTGTTATCGATTGTGCTACACGCATGATTAATGCCCCCTCAATATAATAACCGAGTAATTTGCTAGGATTTATAGGTTATTATATCAAAACATATAATTTTCCGTCAATGCAATGTTTAACTTTTCCCGCCCAAATTTGCAGCTTTTCGCAGACGGTTCAAAATCTCATCAAATGATTCCGCCTTTGCTACTGCCATATCTTGAAAGACTTGTTCTTTTGCCTCATCAAATATTGGTTGAACCGCCTTCGTTCTTGTACTTACCTTAAATATTGCATAACCCTTCTCTACAGGTACAGGAGAACTTACTTTGTTAATCTCCAGACCTTTAAGCATGGTTCTCTCCTGCTCATCAAAAAAATCACTTGTCACCGGTACAAGACCAATCTCTCCGCCTCTACTTGCTGTCGCATCGTCACGTGAACGATTTTTAGCCATTTCACTGAAGTCAGCACCATTGTCTATCTTTACCTTCAGTTCTAATGCTTCCTCTTCTGTCTGCACCACGATTCTAAAGAGATGTACCTGCCCCGGCTGATAATAATCCTCTTCATGCTTATGAAAGTATGATTTCATCTCTTCATCACTTATCTTTACACCATTCGTCGCTATTTTCTTCAATAGTAATTGATAACGTACATCATCTTTTATCTGATCATCGTCTGGGAGTTGTGTAGGATCTAATACTCCCGCTGAATCCTTATTTACCAATAACCTTGCTTTCACTTGATTAAATTCCGTTTCGATTTGCTCATCAGAAACAATCAAGTTATTTTGTTTTGCTTCCTGAAAAACAAGCTCTTTGTTAATCATCTGAGCTATAGTCTGCTCACCATATCGTCCATTCATCTCCGCAACCAGCTCGCTTTTGGTTATCGTTGTTGAACCCACCTGTGCTACTTGCGTCAAACCTACACCCTCATACCATGCTCCCATCATTACCAAGAGAAGGACCGTCATTCCACCCACCAAGTACCACAATAAACGGATATTCCGCATCTACTTACCACTCCATTCTTTTGCGTGATTGGAACCATCTCTAAAAGTACGAAAATGACCCAGTATTTTCCTGCTGTCTGAATAAAGAAATGAGCGACATATTACTACAGAGATGACATTCTTAGTAAGGAGGATTGTCGTTTTCAATGTTGAAATTTGTTTGAGACAAATCTGAAAGGCATAAAGAATATGGGGGTTACGGCACGATTAGATTTGCAAAGGAAGAGGATCTAGAGCATATTCTCGAGATATACAATGATGCCATTTTACATACAACAGCCGTTTATGATTACAAGCCAACTACCCTTGAAAATCGAAAGCAGTGGTTCTTATACAAACACAAAGAAGGATATGCTACTTTACTTGCTGGGATTGATTCTACAAATGAAAAAAGTATACATTTGCATGAGAAGCTAGGCTTTCCACATTCAGGTACAATAAGAAAAGCTTCTATCGAAGTCTTTCGGAGAAGCTAGTCATTCCTTAGCGGATGTTTTTCATGCATATCAGGAAGTGACCCTTCGAAGTTTATACTTTCTGATACAGTAAAAAAGCAGGATAACAAATTCGGTAGATGGTTAGATCTTGCCTTTTATCAAAAAGAGTTGGCAGGACCTGAAATACCAACAGAGGAATAAGGGATCTTGCGACATATGCCTTATTTGCCGCATAATTTTAGAACAATCAATACGAAGCTAAACGGCAACAAGCCCTCTCAACCAGTGTGAGTACTGGCTAAAAGGGCTTGTTTAGCTTACCTATTATATCGTCTGCTATTTATAGCGAATAATCGTTACTTACCTACGCAGATCATCAATAATTTCTTGAAGGTCATTTTCATCAAACTGATAGTGCTCGTTGCAAAAATGGCAATGAACTTCAGCTTTTCCGATTTCCTCTTTCATGCTTTCCAGTTCATCAGCTCCAAGACTGTATAGCATACTCCCTACTTTTTCTTGGGAGCAACCACAATTAAAAACAAGCTCCAGCTTGCTATGAATGACTGGCTCTTCCAACACACGTCCAATTAGTTCTTCCGGTGTAACACCTTCAGCGATCAAACGAGATACCTGTGGCAGTTCACTGATACGCTTTTCAATAGAAGTAATAATTTCATCCGGCGTACCTGGCAATAACTGAAGAATGAATCCACCTGCTCCAATAACGGAGTGATCTTCTGGATTCACCAGTACTCCCACACCAACTGCCGATGGGGTTTGTTCTGAAGCGCTGAAATAGTAACTGAAATCTTCACCAATCTCTCCAGATACAATCGGTACACTCCCTTGATACGGTTCACGCAAACCCAAATCTTTGGTTACAAATAAAAAGCCATCCGTACCCACAGCACGACGAACATCCAGCTTGCCCATGTCATTTAAGTCAAAGTGTACATGCGGATTCGTAACATAGCCTTTAACCTCACCGTTGGCATTAGCCTCCGCAATAATATTTCCAATCGGACCACCGCCGCTAATCTTAACAGCAATGCGATCATCGCCTTTTAACATAGCCCCCATCATGGAAGTAACAGTAATTGTACGTCCCATTGCAGCACTGGCTGTATTCCACATATCATGACGCCTGCGAATTTCTTCTACAATTCCAGTAGTACGTGCGGCAAAAGCGCGTACATGTCCGCCAAAGCCTGTTGCTCGAATTAAATAATTATTCATTGCAAAATCCTCCTTGCCTTCCCTATTAACCTCATACCAGATGAAAAACCGTTACAGATGCCGCTACTATTTTTTTAGCGATAGGCCTAACTAGAAGTAGGCCATGCTCTTGTAAATGTTTTTCATGCGTATGCGGTTGTTCTATGATGCTTACACGTAAGAAAAACTTCAATTGAAGTCTTCGAAGGAGCTGGTTCTTCTTTAGAGGATGCTTTTCATGCGTATAAGGAAGTGAAGCCCTGAAGTATATACATCCTGATACAGTAACAAAACTCCCGCATGTCTTAAGCAGGAGTCTCTATTCAGCCCTATGCTATCCTATTAATCAATCTACCCAAGATTCAGCCCAAATTTGCACGGCATCCATTACTTTTTGTAATCCCTTACCCTTTTCAGTCAGTTCATACTCAATACGTACTGGTGTTTCTGGATAGACATTACGTGTCAAAATACCAGCGGTTTCCAGTTCCTTGAAGCGTTCTGCCAGCATACGATCACTCATGCCGGGGATCATTTCTGATATATCCTTAAAACGTTTCGGTCCTGATAGTAACACGCTGATGATTAAACCCGTCCATCGTTTACCCAGTAATTCAAAAGCTGTTTCAAATTTAGGGCAAAGTTGGTGATCACCCATCATCTATCACTCCCTTGTGTGAAGTATTTTACCATAGTTACTTAATTTAAATAAGTATTGTGGTTGTATATAACTTTTTTCTGTGAAAAACGTCTCGACATTTTTCAGTAAATTGGATGTGACCGCTTGCGGTCCAACAAAACGGTCATGACCGTTTTGTTTCTTTATTGTACCACTATTAACTGTTTATTCCATATTACCATCATACGAACGTTTTTAAATTTAGACAATAAGTTAACTGAATTTTCCTTCAATTATAGATAACAAAAAGGAGCAACAAACATGCTCTTCCATGCCTGGCTCCTGGTTATAAGATTATCTAGGCTTGTCATCATCGAGTTTAAGATAGGTACTCCATCAGGCTTCGAGAACTCTTTTGTTTACGAAGTCGCTCAATGGTAGTTGCCTCTATCTGGCGAATACGTTCCCGGGTAAGCCCGAAAATTTTGCCCACTTCTTCTAGCGTATACACCTGATCATCATACAAACCAAATCGCATAGCAATAATTTCTTGAGATCTTGGATTCAAAGCACTTAATGCATCAAATACCTGGTCGCGCAGGTCAACTCTCTCAATCCAATCATCAAGAGATGACTCTCCATCATCAACAATCTCTGCATAACTTAGTAATTCTTCGTCCTCTTCCCATTGAACTTCTTCATCTGGGTGTTCATCAAACGATTCCATTTTAATCAGCAACGCATACTCAATCGATTCCACTTTTTCCAGTGGGATTTTTAAATAATCAGCAATTTCCTGTCGATCAGGATTGCGATTTAACAGATGAGCTAGTTGCATGACTTTCTTTTGATATAAACGAATTTGTTCATGCATGTGTACTGGTATACGAATAAGACGACCCTTATCACTAATTGCTCGCGTAATGGCTTGAGATATCCACCAATGCGAGTAGTGATATAAACGGACGCCTCTGGTAATATCGAACTTTTCAATTGCAGTGAATAAACCTATCGTTCCTTCTTGAATCAGGTCAAGAAACGGCATTCCTTTTTTCAGATGACGAAGTGCAGTGTTCACAACGTACCGAAGATATGAGCGTACTAAAATCTCGCGAGCTTCAAGATCTCCATCGCGCTGATAGCGAACAAGGTATTCAAATTCCTCATCTTTATCCAACATGGGTGTAGCAGCAACGTCTTCCAGAAACAACAATGCAGAAGTGTCCGTTTTTAAAGATTTGGGGACAACAATCCCCAATTGCTTCTCAACTTCTCGCCACCGTCGGGCACAATCTTGGAAAGAGGTGTGACTCATAGTCATGTGCAACCCTCACTTCATCGGAAATAGAAATATTCAGTTAACTCCTGTTGTCAAAGTGGTTCTACTTCTATAACCTTTATGTTATCAGAATAGGAAGCAAAAGGTGAACATATTTTTCGAATCTACTAGAACTTTTTACATATAGTTACCATTCACACTTTTGAAAGTCCATAGAAATCTCTGCTTAATTTTTAATTTCATTAACAAAAATTGGTCTTTTGTAGCTATTACTTATTAACCATATATAACTTCTATCGAATCAATTGCATCAGGCGCAAAGCACCAAACTATTTGCTTCCATTACATAGTATGCACACTTTTTTAGAAGTACAAGCAGGTTTTGAAAGATTTTTTGCAATCTTGTTCCACTAAATAAGACTGGATGCTTGGCTAAAAAGTTTCATATTGGGCGCGGGTGAAATTTTGGTGACTTATTGTAGAAATTCGCACACACCTATACGGTATGCATTTTTATTTCTCATTTTCGTGAAATCTCGTTCAAAATGTGGAGTGGATAAATTATTGTATAAAAAGTGTAAGCTCGAGCGAGATAGTACGTCTAATTGGTTAGCATGACTAAGAGAGGGTGTCACATAACGGATGAGCAGACGCGAAAACATTGAAGAATGGTTTATGCGTTACAGCGATGACATTTATAAATTCCTGGTGTATTACACGGGACAGCGTGACGTGGAGGATCTCGTTCAAGATGTCTTCATCAAGGCAATCAAGAGCTATGATAATTTCCAAGGTAGGTCCCAACCTAAAACATGGTTACTAACCATTGCACGTAATACCGCTATTGATCATAGCAGGAAAAAACGTCTGCTAAACTGGCTCCCTGATAATTGGCTGTTACATGTGCGTGAAACAGGACCTACTCCAGAAGAAATCATCGGGGAAAATGAAGAAAAAAGGTTGGTATATCAAGCAGTAAGTCAATTAAAACCAGCTTATCGGGAAGTAATCATTCTACGCAGTATCAAGGGCTTATCTCTAACTGAAACTGCTAGTATTCTCGGGTGGAGTGAAAGCAAGGTTAGCACCACCATGCATCGAGCAATCAAAGCCCTCCAACAAAAATGTAATGAAAAGAAAGAGACAAAGGGGATGATGAACCATGTCATCTGATCTGTATAAAAGCATCGAAAAAAATTTAAGTGAACTACCTGATGTAAAAATGGACCCCCAGCTAAAAACAGAGATGCTTACAACTATTCTTGATGAAGAAAAAAAGTGGGAAAAGCGTAAACAGCACCCTGCTAAGTGGAACTGGGCAGGAAAAATAGTCGTAGCAGGGACGCTTGCTCTGGGTACTTTTCTCTTGATTAGTCCTTGGGACAGCTCATTGCTAATAGAAAAATCTGGTACAGAGATGACCGGAGCTCTATCGCCTTCTCCAGACACCCACCCCGCTGGTGAAGTGAAAGACCCCGTATTGAAACGAGTGAAGAATCAAGCCGCATTTGGCAAAATAATCAATGCCAATTTTATTGTTGGTGAGACCACACTCAATGAGGTACTTACATCATGCGGTACACCCGACTTACAATTTGAGGCTGCTGGTCTACACTACGCAATCTATACCGAAAAGCGAATTTCCTTTCAATTTGGACCCGATCAAGTGTTGCGTGAAATAAGCTCTAAGGATACCAGCATCCAGGCTACATCAGTATCAGATTTGCTAAAAGAATGGGGAGATCCACTACTTGAGCAAAAACACACCAATCAAACTGTCTATATCTATCAGGTAAACGATCAGTACCAGCTGAAGGTTTTCGTTACCCCACCAACTAAAAACGAGAATACCACCGAAGCAAAGATTGATCGTGTGACTGTGAGTAAGGCTCCGAAAAGTGCAGATAAAAAAGAGTGGCAAGAGCAACAGAATTACTTGGAGTCATTTAAGCAGGTTATCAGCAAAGGCGATATGATCGGAACGCCGTTTATCGCAGGTAAAGATACTCGTCCGTTCATTGAAGATCAGATAGGTAAGCCTGATGCAGAGGAGATAACCGACTTTGGGATTATATATAGGCATTATCATGATAGAGGACTAACGTTTGGCTATGACAAAAATGGTTTCTTACGCCGCATCACTACGTACGAAGCTCGTCTACAAAACGCACGTTTATCTGATATTGAAAAGGTAATGGGAAAGACTGAATTACAGTGGACCGTTGAATCAAAAAAGGTGCTCCGCTATCCGATCAACGAGATATATAATTTGGAGATCTGGTTCTTACCAGAACAAAGTATGGAAAAAGATCCTTTTGTAAAACAAGCAACCCTGGTATATAAAAGTATTGAGAAAGTTGAACCTGATAGGAACCCTTTTTTGGACCCGTTGTAGTAGCATTAGAAGGTAGTGATGGTGGTAGGGTAAGCATCTTGCCGATGATGAAGTGAACGATAAACTATCAATAAGTAAGAAGTAAAAGAGCCGCTTTTGACATGATACGGCTCTTTTTTTCGTGAAATCAGTGCTGATTTTTGATCGGATAGATAGTTAGTGGCTAATTACCACTTCAACTCTTCTACACTAACCACAGGAAACTGATGGGAGGTACTGAATGGTAATAAAGAAGGCTCATTAACATAGCCCACTACGATACGCGAAGGACCAGCCATACGTTTTGGCGGAGTTTGGAGTATTCTCCCCTGTTCATCTTGAATGGAAACCCGGATTTGCCCACCTGCCGAATCATCATGAGGATCAACTATCATTTGTTGCAAGGTCAATCTATCATCTCGATACTCATATTCAAATTTGTGTGGCTTCCTCCAGTTAAGAAAATCAATATACTGGGTTTGTAAATGAACACTCCAGTCCGTAACACTGCTTTTATTTGGAATCATCTTATCTTGATTAACTTCATAATCCCCGTTCTTCATTACATTATCGGTAAAGCGAGCCGTTGCCTCTTCCTCTATCAAATCAATGACTCCCTCAGTTTTCAGCGCCTCATTTATCGCAAAAGAAGCGTCATGGTTTGCCATTTCTAACAATGTTTTTATCTCTTGTTTCTTTTGCATAATTAAGTCGGTATCAGCAACAACTAGACCAAAAAGGAGGAAAAGAAGAAGGGCACCAATCGTCAGCAATTTTATTCCCGTAAGTCTCCCCCCTTATAAGTCGTAATCCATTACGTTAATCGTACCGTTCCTTGTTACATAGATTTGATCACTATCCCTACCAAAAACTCTGGTTATAAATGGGACAGGCACTCTCATTGATAATTCAAATTGATCAGCGTGACTCCATAACACTGGCTCTTGAGCAAAGGTCCGCGATATTCCCATAGTAAGATCTTTTTCGTCTAGCTGATAACTTTTTATTTTTAACTCCTCTTTAACGAAATCTCTAGCTGCTTGAGATACATCTGCTTCACTTATTCCTCCACGATTGCTAATAAATGTGGCGGTTGCAAAACTGATATCTAGCAACTCATTTTTTATTTGAGAAATTAAATGAAACTGAACAACACCTACTTGTACAATCACTAACAATAGCAAAGACATGATGGTAGTTATTAATTGACCCATTTACTTCACCCCAAAAGAAGTGGCTATCTCTAACAATCGGGAAAAAAAGTTGATACTTACCGTCATCATGCTGTCGGGACCAATAAAGAGAACGGATGCTGTTAAAGGCAAAGTAATTACAAGCAATATCAATATAGATAATATTTTATTCATGGTTACCACCTAGAATCGAAATATTCAGACGGCTGTTTCGCTGAAAAAATAAACTCCGCTTCCCCTTTTGTAAAAGTATGAATCCATCTAGATATTCTCGAAGGTTGAATCCGCAATGTTAGATGAATTAGCTCACTTCGTTCTTTGTGTGACCTCAGATTAGCATCACGTGGCCAAGTGCCTTGGAAAAAGTCGCCATTGATAGTCTTCCAGCCATATTGGTCCATTTTGTCATGATAATACTTTTCTAACTCTTGATCGAGGTAACCAATATCTTTCATATCATCGAGAACATCTGAAAATATACCCCGAGCTAATGCACGCTCCATCGTATACATTTGTATACATGCTGTTATAGAAAACAATAGAAGTATGGCAACTAGGCACAGAAGAAATACTTTTAATTTATTCATAAAAAGAGTGCCTCCCGCTTAACGAAAGGTATGTACTGTTGCCTTTTGAATTCGCTGATGCTGGTAATCTGATACGGTCTTGGCCGGCTCCATGCTCCATAAAGATGCACAAACCATTGCAGTCATTACCATAATGATCAAGGCTGATAACAAATGAGTCATATCTTACCTGGAGGAAGAAGAGTATGAACTTCCATTTTGCATTTGGAATTTGATGATCTGATTTCCCGTATCATAATTCAGAGATGATACAGAGTCATCTATTCTTTCTGCTGCATTTGTTGCGGAAGGACTTAATTCATTTCCGTAGGATGAAACACCAATTCCCAATACCATTACGCAGGCAAGAAATATGAAGAACATTTTACTCATGTGTAAGACCCCTCTCATTTTTCGTTTCTTGTTTGAAATTATGTAAAACTGTTGAATGTAATCAATTCTAAAAAGCTTATTCTTTTACTGGTAACTCCTCAGGCAATGCCTGTTGAATCCAATGAACTGTTTTGTCTTGTAACCCATTCTCTTTAACAATTGCCTCGTTTAAGGTGCTCATCGTAGAAACAACAATACCAATGGTAAAAACGATACAACTCAATATAGCAAATAACTTGCTCATCTCCCCCACCCTTTAAATTAGATATTTGTGTAGTATTTCTCCCAAAACCTTATACCAAGGGAACATTGCAACAATTAACCCAATATAAAATGCCGGATAAACGGTTAAACTGTAAGCCATCCCTAATGATTTTATTTTTTTGCGATGACGAAACAGTCTACGATTATCAACGGATGATTCCAATCTAAGCATTGTATTCGTCGAAAGGGAGACAGGCATTTGTTCCAATGTCCTCATATTAGATACAAGGATAATGGCATCTTCTACACCTAACTCTCTTTTCAACCGCTCTAGTGCCGCTATTTTATCTTTATTCCATTCTGGGAGGGTTGGAATGTAATGCTTGAGTTGTCTCGTGGGGCGGGCAGCTTTTACCATAGCAGAATACGTAGGCACATTATTCTCCAGCAAAGCTATAAAACGATTGGTAAATCTGGCTATATCAACGCTTAACATGTCTTCTCTATAATTAGCCCACCATTTCAGAATGAATAATGGAATGAAAAATCCGACACACGAGACGAGACATATTACCAAAAATGAAATTGATTCAACCCCAAATGCCAACCTCCCCATCGATAGCAGAGTAAAAACTGCCAAACCACAAAAACACTGAATTGCAACCCACTCTGCTTTCCCCCACTTCAATGGATACCCAGCCTTTTGCAATAAATACTTCCAATGGTCATCCTCTTCTCGTTCAACTGAATCTCTCCAATATTTCCATAGACTCCTTGATAGAAAAGCTGGTTTCTTATACATCGCTTGAGTAAGAAATAACAAGAAAAAGAGAAAAGAGATAAAAATCAGCAATGCACTACCTAGTAATAGTAAATTTGAAAGGCTCCCCATCAAGACCCACTCCTCCTTCCCCAAATAAATGCCAATAGTATTGAAAAACACCATGTTGTTGCAGCAATAGACAATAATGCCTGACCATCCGCAGTAAAGAAATACAATCGATACGAATCCTCTAGCAACATCTGATTATAGGGAATAAGACAAATGCATATGAGGATAACAACTAGCAAGCTTATCCATATTGCATGTATCTCACTCCGCTTTTCACTCCATTCATCCTGCTGAATAAACATTTCATTAGTCAGGCGGTTCAGGGAGGTTTGTATATCTTCTGTCTCTCCTTCTAACCCACTAATAATGTAGGTGGAAAAATCTGCAGCCCAAGAATGATTGCACCTCTCAGCAAAATCCTCCATCTTCTTTATTACATTACTCCCATCAGTTAATGTATTGGTAAGAAGAAGTAATTCATTTTTCAGCTCCTTGGGGCATTCATCTATCATTTCACGGAAAGCGAGAGTAATATTTTTATGTGTACTGTAATATCTGGTATACAGATCAACAAACACAGAAAAGGATTTAATCATACGATTCACTTTTACCGTATATATAGCGTACAGAATAAGCCCTGGCACCAGTAGAAACAAGATAAACAACGATAGAGAAACGACTATATTTTTTGCAAGTAGTCCGATTATAAAACCTGTAACAGCACCACATAACGAGATAAGTAATATTACCTCAGGGAATAGTTTACTCGATACCACATCACACCAAATTACCAGCCTAGAATACACATACCGTGTACTCTTATCACCTAACAGCTTTTCTCTTAAATTCCATAAGCTCTTAGGATAAAGAATCCTCTTACTTCGCCTGTTTCGATAGATATAAACTCCTAAAGACCAAAATGCTACAAATAAACATATGCTCATCGGAAGCAATATAAGATGACTCGTCATACTCATATCATTCGCCCCTTTTCTATTACCCCCAGTTCCTGAAGAACATCAGAATTGGCTTGTCCCATATAGCACATATATTCAACTAACTCAGCACTGATTTTTTGTCCGGTCCACTCGTACTGATTGGTGACCCGATTATAAATAACAAGAGGGATAGCCTCCACACGTTTCATTACATCATTCCAATGGCTAGTGTATATTGCATCAATATACCGATGTCCATTATTTCGGTATGTAAGGGAATTGATGAAGTTAACAGCTCTACTAATTCTCTCTTGTGTAAGCTCTATACTTCTTCCTCCATACTGATACACAAGATCTGTTAAATCATTTAATGCTTTTTCAGGAAATCTTTCGTGCAATGCTGCAATTGTGGCGTCCGTCCCTCTAATTCCTGCGTTTACGAAATGATATGCTTCAAGCGGTTCTCGAATTTCCCCGATTAATACGGTATTGGCTGTTGTACGATAAATGTCTTTAAAACAACTTTCTAGACTGATCCCAATCTCCTCTACATTTTGTAATTCAATTACTTCTCCAGGCCAAATATCTGCAAACCTCATTTCATGCTCGCTTTCATAGATAGTAATGTACTCGTTTGCTGGATTTTTAAGTTTTAGCATAGATATGAGCAACGTAGTTTTACCCGCTGCCATAGGACCAATTACTAAGACATTTGCTCGCCCGTAAACCTGCTGCTCCAATAAAGCTTGGACTTTGAGATCAAATGTAGGCCTTCTCTGTAACCGCAAATCGTCTAGTGAAAAAGTTGTTGTAGTAAACTTACGCAAAATGATGGTTGGTTTTCTCGTATACGGATAAGTAAACATCGTTAATCTAGCTTTTATTTTTTCTACATACCCGCTTAACCTAGGCTTCTTTTCATGGAATAACAGCCCGGAGGCATTGGTTAGCTTCTGTTGCAGGATCTGTACTTCATCCCAGGTAGGAATATAAGATATTACTCGCTTAACCCCCGCTTCTAAATACGCTACGGGTTTATCTGCAGTTATTCTCACTTCCTCTATCAAAGGAGAAAGGTGTAAAACGACGTCAAGAATTCCCCAACCATACGTAGCAAAAACCAGACCTTCATATGGATTACAATATGGTAAGATTTCTTCGTGAAGCGGCCTACGCAGTATTTCCTCAAAATAATGTCTTAATCTAACAATGATCTGTCGTTGGCTGTCCCTGTCACCTTGTTCCACTAACATCAAGGTTTTTTGCATTTCTAATCGTTCTTCTTTTGATGTCCCATAATGATTAAGATAATCCCGGGCAGCCTGCTTGATATCGTTAATTGATTTGATGTGCTCTGTTCTCCATTTATTTGCCTCGGATCTCATCTTGCTATCACTCCGCTCAGGTTCAAATTTGTGCCTATTGAACACTTTTTAAAGCTTTGCAGATAAGCTTTCGGAGGAAACATTTCATTAATCAGGATACTTCCATTTTGAAAGGCTTGATGGATACGTGATGATTCGATGCGGGGTAATGTCCCCTCCACTTTTATGCCGGCCAAGTCTTTCATAGATACTTTGCTCATCTCAGCTTCATGATAAGGTGATACCATCAAACCAACTTTTTCATCTGGTAAATCCAGTGTTTTTACTATCCTGTCTACATTTTTCAAGCTAAATAATTCTGGACGTGAGAAGAATATTGTTTTATTTGACAAAAGAACTCCTTGTTTAGCCGCTTCCATTTGTATCATGGGATTCCCCCAGTCAATTAAAACCACATCAAAGATTTTACTCAGGATAAAAAATAACGACGATATCTCTTGCGAACTAAATTGAGCAGCTGCACTAGAATAGTAAACATTAGGCTCATACTCACTTCGAGCGAATATTTGTAGCCATTGTTTCAAGTCACGGCCCTCTTTATTACTAGAATCCAATCCATTTAAATCGGGTCGATAGCGGGCAATCTCGTAACCGTTCAAATGAAAAAATAAACTTAAATCTGGTTTATAGAGATTCATATCGACAACACCTATAAGGAGATGTCTGTTTTGTCTTGCAAGGAAAAGAGGGTAATTAATACAAAAGTTGGTTAAGCCTGCCCCGCCCGGACTCATTAAAGAATAAATACGATTTTCTCTACTATTCATGATCTCCTGATCAGTTCCGATAGATTTTTTCGTATCATGAATTCGTAGTAACTCTGTTTTAATTTGTTGATGTGTTAATCCAGGCGAGAGAACATATATGTTGGTTATCTTTTTTACCCTGACAATCTCTTCGATCAAAGATTGATCTCTATGAAAAGGAACCAAAATAATAGGTATATCAGTTGGAAGCTTTTGCACTAAGGATGGTAACCACTCCCAAACAGGACTAGTAAACGATTCTGAAAAAAACATACAAAAATCTGGTTGATATTCATGTATCGTCTCAATCAAATCAACATCATTTTTTACACAAACATATTCATATTGCTCGGGCACAAAATACCGCACCAATGATTTAATGGGATAACATACAACACCTCTCAAAATCCGTTTCCCTCCTCTCCTAAGCCAAGTCCAATTTGGATGATTCCATATTGCATTGCCTCAGCCAATATCACATACTCCTGGTCCGTAAGGTTAAAGCCAACGAAGGAAGCTATAGCAGAGGGTTGTGCTCGATAATCATAGTAGCGTTTCTCTACTTCATTAAGTGGTGTAGACTTTGAGGCTTCAAAAAAGGTTTTTGTCATATTACCTGCATCAGGCAGTATCTGAGGTTGAATCGAATAAATCTCAAATCCATTGTTATCTTTGACTGTGACAAGCTGACTTTCGAATAACAAATCAGCTGAAGTGTTTTGCATTTTAAAATGGGACGGTGCTGGCAAGGTTTCTATTTCGCTAGCTTGTTTGTATTTAATCCATACCTTCACGTGATCCCCTTTACGCAGCTCTGTAAGGGGCATTAGGTTAGTAACTGGTATTTCATATCGTGCTTCTCCGCGTTGTGGCAATAAGTATCCTTCTCTCAGCTTCTCCTCAATAAGCTGTTCCCCACCAAAAATGGTCTGCATGCTCTGTTTTCCTATTACATCTTCAATTTTTGCAAAAGAACCTGGAATAATTTCGTCCATTTCTTCATGATCAACGACTAAGTCAGCACGAGTAATGGGTTGAAAAGGTTGAATTTGTTTACCTGAAGCCACTTTTACAACTGGAGCAAACATCGTTTCGTGTACTAATTGATCAATGTATTTCGTTGCTGCATAAAAACTGCCTACAGCTAGCAGTAATGATAACAGGCAAATTATCAGTAAGGTTTTTTTCTTCATAACTCCTCTCCCTATCCCATTAGTGGTTCGAACACTTCGCTATTTTGTGGAAATGCTTCACAATAAATTTTTCCTTCTAACTGTGAGCGTCCAAGATGCTCGGCACATACCTGCTGAATGAAAATTAGGTATAGATCCCGATCATTACCATTATTCCAAAGCGATAATGTACCTAAGACTTTATTACGCATCTTTTTGGTATCAAAATATGTATTCCAACGATTGATGACATATTTACTTTTATGCTGGATCTTCTGCCAAAAAGGAGGCGGGGCTTCAGTAGCCATAAGCTGGGCTAAACGCGGAAAGTTGGTATCGAGAACAATCCAAACTTCATCAGCCCACTGTAAAATTAATTCCATCCCCTCCTCCTTCCAATTTGATGAGAGATCAAGTACCAATAGAGTTGATTGTTTTTGCCAAGTGAAAAACCAAGATAATAATTCTGCATGTGATTTGTTAAGACGAAGCTTGTCAGGTAAGTGAGTAACAGGGATGAGCAGTCTTCCTTCTTCTATGACTGCTGTCTTTGTTGAAGAGAAAATCTCGTGTGAGGTAGATTCTGTTCGGTACTTTCTATTTTCAATGTCTAGTGCAAAATAATAATAGGATGGGTACAGAGGATGTTCACATAAGGTAGTTAATTTTTTTTGACTTTCCAGCCAGGCATAATTAGACGCTATAAAACTAGCACCTGCTGAATGATATAAATTAATAATAATAATGACTTTGGAAGCTTGTTCAGGCTCTATTCCGATAGAAGGTTGTACCAATTTTTGTTTTAACTGCTGCCATTGTTCTTGTTCTTCTACAGTGGTACTATATTGCATATGTTCTACATGTCTAAAAGTTCTGATAAAATCTGTTACTTTATGATTCATGCTTGTTAAGAGGAAAGAAATCTTCCATTTTTATTTTTTCTCCATCTACCTGCCTACTTTCCTTATCCCTGGCTTCCAAATATTTCAGGAATTTCCCTACCATCTCTTCAATTCCCATCTGATGTCGATGATAGTAATATATTTTTCTTAGTCGCTCTTTCTCCTTATGTGACAGATCCGGCTTTACTTGCAAGATTTGATCTAAAAGTCTAGATAACTCAACATTGTTAGGTCTTCCACGTCTTGCAGGATTTTTATAGTATTGCTGGCGATATTCATCAAAAGCTTGGGGGTTCTCTATCAACCACACTTCTACCAATGATTCTATGTCTTGATAACTCCTAACTCCTAATCGATCCAAATATTGAAAGTACATCGCTTTAGATTTTTGTCCATTTTCCTGCCATTTAGCCATGAACTCATTAGAAGTAAGTACTTGCGTAACGTATTTCACCAACTCATGTTTATCCTTTGCCTGATACATTCCAATGGTCCTTTTAACTAGTGCAAATAGTTTCGAGTGAAATCCGTTATTTTTTGTTGGTTTAATAGACTTTTTTTCGTACCAAGCCTCTACTGCTAGGTCAAAATCTTTTCTGCATTGAATTAATTGAAGTCTATTAAGATGCTCAAAGAAAAAATCGACATCATACTTTTTCAGCACTTCATCTTGATAGTCAGAAAATACATAGTCAATAAACTTGAGTTTCATTTCCTCCATTTCCATCAGATCGCAAATTTGACCATAGCAACGTTCCACTAATTCAAATGAATTTGTAGCTAACATATTCAATACCTCCTAAACGTTGGAATATTTGGATATATTTTGTCTGATAATAAGAATTACGTCAATATTAATTTGTCGAATTTATTACCGCCTCTATCAATATATAGAGGCGGTAAGTGGGAAGAACGTTACTGAATCAACAGATATAATTCTTCCCCGGTTGGCAACAGAAGAGCGATCCTTCCATTGCGCATCCCGACGGTGGGAGCACCCTCCAACATAATCTCACCGTCATTAATTAATAAATACTCTCCGAACTGTCGAACTGATTGAATTCGAAAAGTACCCTTGGGCATTGCTTCCAACAGAAGCTTGTTACCCGGTTTGTGCTTTTGATAGCGGACCGCAATTCCGATCAAGCTGTCCACTGTCAGAGCATTTGTAACGTAAGCATGTACCGTTGCCATAGCAACCCTCCTCACAACAGAGTACGGCCGTTTCATATGCTTATAAGCTCATGAAACTATTCTTACCGTAAAAAAAGACAGTGGGAGTCTGCAAATATTTTTTAAAACTTTTCCATATGGGGAATAGCGCCCGATTCACTCCACAACCTCGGTTCAGCTAATTCAGGATAAATCTCAGTTACTAGGTCAAATGGGGAAAAATAGAGAGTATCCACTAAAATCTTTAGCTTATAGGTACGTAAAGTCTGGTACGCTTGGTCTGTCCTGGAGAAAATTTTGGGCAGTTCATATACACTTTTTATCTTTAAAAGTTCTTCGCACATATATGTAAAACAGACTTTTGCCCGTTCTTCTCCTAACAAACTTTGAAAATAGTGAAGTGGAAAATGACGACGCTTTCCTTGAAGGACCTCCTCATACACCCAAAGCACCTTTTCCTTTTCAGTCAAACGAGGTAAAAATGGATAGGCATAGTCAATGATATAGTAAACATCTGTTGGTTTTGCTTCTATCGGTGGCTCAATAAATTCTGTTATTAGGTGTAGTTTTAATATTCGAATATCACTACTTGATAGCTCTTTTCTGGCTTGTTCAGGTGTCCAATTTTTTACTTGCTCAACCACAAAACGGATGACTAATTGAATTTTTTTCTTTCGGTACTGAATATCTTCAAACTCGTAAGGTGAAAAGCGTTTTTGAGTACCCTCCAAAATTCTTTTATATTTTTCGATAATAGAAGAAGGCATGCGGAACACTCCTTACTTTGGACCCAATTTTTTCTAAAACTATCACGCCAAAGTAGGACAAAAATAATAAGTTTGTAAAATAATGTTAGTTTTTCACCTTTTTTATTTCTGCTTGTGCGGTTCGAAAGAAAGTAAAGTCAAAGTCATCAAAAAGCATGTACAGCTTTTTTTCAACATGAATAGCTACATGATATATGCCCTGCGTATATAGAGATTTTTGTTCTCCCTTCTGATGAATAATGCTTACTTCTTTACTTTTCGCTTGTAGCTCGGGGGCATTAAGTTTATATAAAATCTCTGCTTCTTCTCTGGCTCCACGAATAATTTTTGCTTTATGTCGCAATGCTTCTTCTGTCGTAGCGAATAGATAGGTCTTTGTTCTCCCTGATCCCTTATCATATTCAATCCACTGCCCTGCCGTTCTAGCACCTTTTACAATTAGGTCCGCGGTTTGTTGCGTTTTCATTTGAACGAGGTCAGCCTGTTCTACAAGCAGCACCATAGATAGTAATAGACTTAGAATGATAAGAAAAAAGAGCGAGAGGGGTAAAATTGTCCCTCGCTCTTCTAAAAGTATTCGAAACCACACTCCTTTCTTTCTCATCTCTCATCCTCCGCATCCTCCGCGTTCTCTATCATCATGTAGTAGGATTCCGCCACCGTGTATGTAGTGCCTGAAGCTAGTAATGGAAAAGTTAAGGTAACCTCAGTCTCAAGATGATTACCCTTGCTCCAGCTACCGCCTACTCTTAGCTCAATACCCTGCTCATAATAATAGAGCGCTTTCTTCAATTCTTTTTTGGCTTGTTTTTTAGCAATATACTGTGCCAAACCAAAATTAGGCTGAACACTGGCGAATCTTCCTGCCTGATAAGCAGCTGCGAGTGCTTTTTGTTTCTGATACATGATACTAAACTGATCACAGCCAAAGACGAACAAAAACCAGATCAACGGGAATACCAATATATATTCGATGATCTGGCTTCCCCTCTGATTTCGAACATAGGAGAGATATGGTCTTCTCTTACTCATAACGCAGCAATCCACCATGCACAAAATAAGCAAGAAGTAAGCATACAGCATAAGGCATAGAGAGCGCAGAGTCTTTTACTTTGGGTAGCCAAATTCTTCGATGTGCGTGCCAAGCTCCAGCCGTTCCCATCAGATGATGATATACCATGCTCCATCGGTAAGGAAATAAGAGTATAGAACCAGCACTTATCAGAATGGAATAAAAAAAGATTTGATAAGTCTCAACCGGAGAGGTCCATGCCCCTACTATCATGAGCAATTTTTGATCACCCATCCCCATCCCTCTAAGCAGAACAGGAAATAAGGTTAGTAAAAATGCTGTACCCATCCCAGCTACCGCACTCAACCAATCAGCTGATATAACCTGTACGAATACACCAACAATGATAGTTGGAAATAAAAGATGGTTGGGTAAACGGCGACTTTTCAAATCATAACAAGCCAGTACAATAAGAATTCCTAATAAAACACTACTCATTTGCTAAGCTGTTCCTGTAGTTCCTTTAATTTTTCGTCTTCCGTTGTACGTAATTCAACTAAAGTAGGAATCAGGAACACCAGAATTACTGCTACAATAATGACCATTTCCACAATGGTGACCCCATCCTCTTCCTTCCAAAACCGCTGTGCATAATTCAAAACCAGATTCATCTCACTCAGCCTCCTTCTTACTTTCTACTTTCACAAAAGAAAGAGAGCTCGTGCAAATATATTTACAAATTCTGCTGAATTCCCATAAAGGAGGGAGCCAGCACCAGGTACATTAGTGGAACCCCCATAAATAAAATCACCATGGGTAACAAACGAACGCTCATACGATTAACCTGCTCTGTTATTTCATCCTCCTGTCTGCGAAGCTGCTCCTCTACATGTACCTGCAACATTCCCCCTATACTTACCCCTTTTGTTAACGCCTCCTGAATATCTGTCACAATAGAGATAAACGAATTAAGCTCCCACTTTAGAGCAAGAGCCTCCAATGCTTTACGCCAATTCCCATACTGCTTTTCCTCTATTTCTAACCAGGCAATTTCTTGTCCTAACCTTTTGGGGAAACGTGTAGCTGATTTGCGCATAGCCGTATGTATTGGCATTCCAGCATTGACTAACGCCATTACGATACTGAAAAATAACGGGATTTGTCTTTCCATCTCTTCCTTCGCACGTTGGTCATACCAATTAAGAATTAGATTAGGTGCAAAATAAGAAAGGACCGCTACTCCCACGAACATTTTTTTGATTGTACTCAGCGGAATACCAGTAGCATAATCAATTGCTGCAATCAGCAAAGAAACACATAACAGACAAGCTCCGCTGATTTTAAAAAGAAGCCATTCCTCTGTGGTATTTTTCCACCGTAGTCTAGATAGCTTTTTACTTACATCTTTACTATCAAAGCCAACTCTTCTTGCTATTTGATCTGTTTTTTCCGGTAATGATAGCCATCTAATAGCCTGATTCACCCGCATATTTTCACTCCATTTAGGTGTGTTAGACGCCTCCAACTGACTATCTACACGCTCTTGTAAAATGATTCGGGTTTCTACATTGGCTACTTTTACATACGGTATCAGAGCAACTACGATTAAAAGCACGATCATGCAAGCCGAAAGAATCGCCATCACTCCTCACCACCTTTTCCACTCGATCGTAAGCCCAAATATCGTATACATTCTCCACCGCCTACAATGCATAGAAAACATAGTAAAATACTTACCCTACCACTCAAAGTCTCTGTTAGTGGCAAGAAATGCTGAGGGTTCTGAATATATAGCACACCAACAAAAACAAACGGCATCAGCGAAAGAATATTGACCTGAGCCAGAATTTGAGACATGGCCGCCTTCTTCCTACGATTAACCTGTTTTCTTCGAATAATTGTGGCTGCCGCTATATCCAGAGACCTTGATAAATCTCCCCCCAGATCCCGTTGCACTTGAACTATTGTCGCTAAATACTGCACGTCTGCTGAACCAGTACGTTGATACATTTCATTCATCGCTTCCTCTAACGTTACTTGAGCACGTAGCAATTCCAGCATTCGTTGATAGTGATTGGTAACATTCCTATCTAGCAACGGACTTATTGCTACCTGTTCAAATGCATGAAAATACGACGGGTTGGTACGTAGAGCACTCGCCATAATCCGAAGCGCTTTTGTATTCTCTTCCTCAAATCTCTCTTTTCGCTTGCTTCTTATTACACCCAACCAGCGCTCTACTACAAGTATTCCTGCAAATAAAAAGGGGCTAGCTAACAGCCAGGAATCTAATACATGACCGGTAATCATATACAACATCATTCCAGCGGCAAGGCAGAGTAACAGATACTGGGCCGTACTAAGCTGTGTTTGTGCCTGCTGGAGCCTATCTTCCAAACGAATGTACCAGCTATTTTTTAATTGATTTAAATGAGAATGTGGATGACTTTCTTGCTCATTATTATGAACCTTGGTCGGCATGAGGATAAAAAGAAGAGAGAGTACGATCAGAATGGTTAGACATTGTGACATCCACTCTTCCAAGATCATCTCCCCCCTACATTTTTATTGGAGTTGTAAAAAATATCTGATCGATCTCCTCTTGGCTAACTCCTTTTGATCTCCACTTGCGTACTAATCCCTCTGGCTTATATCCAGTCCATCGATATTGACCTATAACCTTTCCATTTTCAAATCCATGCTGTTCGTAGACAAAAATGTCTTGTAGATATACTCGATTAGGTATAACTTGTTTTACACTTAACATTCGCTTGATTCGGTCTTCATGCGATTCTCCTGTGCCAATAACTTCTGTGATGGCCACTACTTTTCTGCTCCCATCCTCATCGAATCTTTTTACTTGTATGATTAAATTAAGGGCCGAGCCGATCATAAGATTACGTTCCATTGAACTATACGCTTCGTCAGCTTTTCCAAACAGAATGGGTAATGTGGAATCAAGCAAAGCTCGTGGAGAATTGGCGTGTGCAGTGCTCCAACTCCCTGGGTGGTCCGTATTCATGGCCCATAAAATATCTACTATTTCCCCTCCCCGAGTTTCTCCCACAATAATGACATCTGGTCTTTTGCGCAGGGAGAGCCGGACACAATCACGGATAGAAAAGCCACCTTTTCCTTCGTGATTTGCTGGCTTGGTCAGTAATCGTCTGACATAAGGATGTTGTAGCTTTAATTCCAAAACGTCTTCGATTGTAATCACACTTAAAGTGGGTGAGATAAACTGTGAGATCAGATTGAGCAAATGGGTTTTCCCAGACCCCGTTCCCCCGCTAACTATTCCAGAAGCCCTCGAATGCGTAATCGCATATTGAATAAACGTAAGCATGGTTGAACAAATAGAACCGTATTGTAAATAATCCTGTTGCGTCAGCAAATCACGATGTTTCCGAATAGTTAACATATGACCATCTGGAGAAATTGATTTATGGGTTGCCGTCAGCCTTGAGCCATCAGGCATTTGAGTATGTAGCTCTGCTTTTGTTTCGTTAAATTCTCTGCCCATTGTAGCTGCTATCTGCTCTATTAATCGTAAAAGCTGTTCATCATCAAAAAAGTACTTCTCTGTTAATCGCTCCAGCTTTCCTGTACTTTTTTTCTCCACGAGTACATCATCAAATTTTTGGACAATAATCTCAGTTATATCCGGATCTTCTAATAGTTCATCAAGATATCCCCAACCAATAATCTCCCTCAAAATTCGATGGACCTCCACATCTAGTTGATGGGCAGGGAGTGGTGCTTGTTTTTCTACTAAAGATCTGATTTCTAGTGTAAGTTCTTCGATATACATAGGAGAATGCTTTTCCTCCCATAGCCTCTTCCCATGCTTCTCTACCAACTGAGTCTTTACATGTGATTCCTGTTCGCCGTTTAGATATTTCTCTTTGCCTATATATCGGGAAGCATTCTCTTGAATGACATGTCCTACTTTTTTATGAAGTCCGGAAAAATCCTGTGCCTGTTTGCGAAGCTCAGACATACCAAGTCGTTTTTGCTGCTCCATTCCCAATAGAGACATCCTAGTGAAATTCATTTACCCAACCCCTTTTGGAACCATTGAAAAAATCCCTTTCCCTTTTCAGAACGAGAAAGTGTAGCTCCTTTTACAGGCTCCTTGGTAATGGGAAGAAGCACGTTAGCAATCTTCTCAATCGCTGTCTTCGCCTGCGAACGTGAAGGAGAGCTTCTTAATGAAACACCGGTATTAATTGATCGTTTAACCTCTTCGTCATCAGGTATGGTTAAAAGTGTCTTGCTCGGGTGGATTTGAAAATATGCTTTCATTTCCTCCAAGGTGAACATCTCTCGCTTTTGCAGACGATTGATACATATCTGGATTTTATCTTCCGGATATTCGGCTTCTCGTAGTAATTTCAATACTCGATGAATATTTTCAATAGCATCTACCACAGGACTACCAACCATCACTACTTTTTCCGCAAAAAAGAGGGCCTGAATCGTTGCATCCGTCGTATCTGGTGCGGTATCGATTAGTACGACATCATAATCACTTCTTTTTATCGTTTCTAAAATCACATAGAGATGATAATCTTTAATTTCAAAACTATTACGTATATCGCACGGAGAAGTTAAAACATGCAATCCTGATTCTGGATGCGTGACAATAAATTGTTCCAGCTCCTGAGAATTATAAAAATACCTTCCTGCGTAATCCTGCCATTCTTCATGCGAAAGATAGGCAGAATCCTTCCGATCACGCTGTATCATCGTGTTTAATTGCTGATCAATATGCTGAACCCAGGTAAAGATATTGGGTGTCCTAGGTAGATTAAGTGTGGTAGCAAAAGTACCTAGATCAAGGTTAAAATCAACAGCCAAAACCTTCAACGCTCTACCCTCCCGCTGCAAACCTGCGTAATAAATTGCCAGCTCTCGAGATAGAAAAGTTTTACCTACTCCTCCTTTTGGTCCATATATGGTTAACAGATGTTGCTGGTGCGTGTCCATTCTTTTAGCAGATTGATCAGAAAAGGAATTTGTCTCAGGGTGTGCAAATGGGGGATAGGGCATGGCAGGATTGGGACTTTCACCTGTTAAGGCAAATGCTTCAATCGCTTGCACCAATATTGTTTTTTGTAAAATAAAAACACCAATATGACGTAAAAAGGACTCCAGATGTGCTTCCTCCAACGGAAAGACCACCATACACGTACTCATGGGAAAATAAAAGCGAATTTGTTGCGCCAGTAATACCGTATTCATTTCACTGATGGAACCAAGGAGAATCAAGTCAGGCTTATGTTGTTGGATGGTGGTAAAAATCAAGCTATGTTCCCTTACCTCAGCAATCACTTGAACATACCTGCTATTTCTAAATTGTTCTACGCAAAACGAGATCAGTTCATCTCTTTCATCAATGATTACTAGCCTCTTCCGCCTCTCGGACATCTATTCTTCCTCCTTTACATCCTGCCATCTTTTTTTCGTTTTCATGAGAGCAGCTGCAAATGCCACATCTCCAACCCCCACCTTCTGATCATTGGAATAAGCTGCTTTTCCTAAGTGAATCTTCCCGTAGTGAAGGGCATGGGTAAGCAAAGTAGCTTCATAGAGGGATAAGGAAATCGTAACTGCCTTTAAGCTAGGTCCATCGCTATCCAAACCTCGTTGCAAAAATACAACAGGCATTGCTCGCAGAAGAAGTCCGGTATGAGCACCCTCATCATCCTCAAAGGAAGCATATAAATGTACCCGATCACCCACCTGCAGATGCGCAGAAATACCGCTAATGTTATCGACTGGTAAGCTAATGGCTGTCTGATTGGGGTCATCAGCTAATACTGCCTGTTGATCAGTAGACATAGCGATATCCCCTTCTGATAATGGAATACCGCCCGACAGTTGCCTCGTTACAGGCAAACCAATCACATCCTGGATATTCTCCCATGCAATAAATCCCGGAATCGATCCCTCCGCTGAAAAAAGACTACGATGAAGCGCTACACTTCCCATTTCTACATCCTCTATTTCAATGCTTGTTCCCGCATCCAGCACAACATTCTCCTTCAGGTTGATATATGTAAACATATCTGGTCTCACAGCCTGATAAGTAGCCCAACCAACCGCTACAGCAAATAAAAGAATAGCAATCACTCGTACATAACTGATTCTGTATTCCCTTACACGCATGATTCCCGCTCCTTTTTTCTAACTTGAAAAGAGCATATCAACCCAATTTAGGACAAAAAAAGAAAAAATTTAATTTTTAATTTTAATTTCCTCCATTCTGAAAATACCTTATCTACAACGTTTTCGTTGTTTTATCATTTATTTTTAGTCTAAATTTCCCATGACTAGGACTTTTGTACTGTAAAGTTTTTTCTTATTATGCCGAATATGTATGTAGAGGTTTATGTGTCGCATTATTGAAAATCAATCATATGGTAAAAAATTATACTTATATCAGATTTACACTGATAAATTAGCTTAATTTTTCACATGTAGCAGAAAATCATACGCGACAAGGGCAAACTCATTGAAAAGTGAGGACGCAAAGCCACGGGTCTAAGGTTGTAGGTCTATACAACTATGATAGCCGGGTTGCCACCAACAGAGAGACTGTCGGCTGGCAGGCTTTTTTCTTTATGTTCAAGTAAGAAAATATTTATGAAAAAAGTATCTTCAAAGTTGGAAGGAGTCAAAGAAAAATGGTAGGTAGTTTGAAACGAAAGCTGATCGTTGTCATGTCCATTATTCTCACAGTAAGTCTTATAGTAGTTTGGGGAGCCAGTTATCTGAGTGCCTCCAAGCTATTAGGTAATAGCCTTGATAGAGAATCAGAGCTATCCGCCATTAATTTATCCAGCGAGATCGATACTTTCTTTAAATCAAAGATCTCCATTGTCCAAGCCTATGGCCAAATGATGTCCCCTGATGATAACAGGGCACAAGACCTAGCACTGATCCAACGCGCTCAGAAAGAAAATCCTGAATTTGAAACATTCTTTTTCTCTCATGATTTGACCAACAAGAATGTTATCAACTTTAAAGGTGATGTTACCGACGTATCTGATCGGGTTCACTACCAGGAATCTGGTAAAGGTGAAGGGAAAATCATCGTATCCGAACCTATTGTATCTAAACGTACTGGTAATAACATTGTAACCATCATCTATCCGTTGATGAGAGACGGCAAGCAATACGGCCATATTGGTACAACTCTACCAATCAATGAGGTACAAAAAACCGTCTCCGAGAAAGTGTTCGGTACAAGCGGAAAGGCTTTCCTAGTTTCGAAAAAAGGGACATATATCTGGCATCCCCAAGAGGAGCTTATTTTGAAAGAATCAATTGCTGATTCTACTATCCCTTCTTTACAAACGGCTTTTAAAGACATTCTTTCTGATAAGCGTGGGATTGCCCAGTATGATGCAAACGGTGTAAGTACGTATACCTCATACGCACCAAGTTCCTTGGGCTGGGGAATATTCATTACAGCACCTTATGATGAGCTGTATGCACCAGTGGACCAGCTCTCTCTTCGACTCATTATGATTTCAGCTGTTGTTCTTTTCTTAAGTGGTGCATTTATTTACTTCTTTACTATTCGTCTGGTTAAACCGATTCATCGTCTAAACCAATCTGTGAATGTAGTAGCACAAGGAGACCTGACAGCAACCGTACATGTAAAGGGCAAGGATGAGATTGCCAGACTATCTAGTGACTTCAACCAGACGGTTTCTCATCTGAAGAATCTCGTACAGGGTGTATCCCTCTCCTCTGAGCAGGTATTGCGTTTTACGAATGAGGTATCTGCTGGGCTCGATACCGCTACCAACAGTGTTCACCGGATTAATGAATCGGTACAGCAGATTGCTAAAGGCTCTCATGCAGCTTCCAGCAGTTCACAGGAAGTATCTCTATCCATGACAGATATGGCGGTTGGTATTGTTAAAATTGCGGAAACCTCTTCTCGTGTATCTGAAGCGGCTCAGGAGGCAGCTCAGCATGCAGAACAAGGAACCAATGTAGTTGAAAAAGCTGTTACACAAATGGGTGAGATTGGCGATGCAACTTCCAAGGTATCTTCAGCTATCCAACGTTTAGAAGGTCGCTCTAAAGAAATCGGAATCATTTTGGATACGATCACTCAGCTTACCTCTCAGATCAATTTGCTTGCTCTTAATGCTTCCATTGAAGCAGCACGTGCGGGTGAACATGGTCGTGGCTTCGCAGTAGTAGCCGGTGAGGTGAAAAAGCTGGCGAACCAATCTGAAGAATCAGCAGGAAAAATCGCGGAGTTAATTGGAGAAATTCAGAACGACACAGCAAATGCAGTCAACATGATGAACAGCAGTCATAAAGACGTAGAAGATGGCGTGAAGTTGATTGAGGAAGTTCGTGATATCTTTGACAGTATTCTTTCTACTTCTCGTGATGTAGCTGCTCACATTCTTGATGTATCGGCAGCTTCAGAGCAAATGTCAGCAGGCTCTGAAGAAGTTAGTGCATCCGTTGAGGAAATGCACGCCATTTCTAAGTACTCTTCCGATGACGCAAGTGTTGTACTTGCTTCAACCGAAGAGCAGCTGCAAATTATGCAAGAAATCAACGATACGGTTGCCGAGCTTAATCATGTTGTAGAAGAACTGCAACACCAATTAGGTAAATTCACTCTATAGAATCCCGCTGCTTGTAAGGGGGGATGCCATGCAGAACTAGCAGCAAGAATTATACATCCTCACCACAATATTTTTAGATAACCAAAGGAGAGAGAAATCATGAAAAACTGGAAAAAATTATTACTAACTAGCTCAGTCGTAGCATCCTTACTTGTATCTGGTAGCATTGTAGGTGCTGCTCCTACGCAAAACTCATCGGCTCAAGCTACTAATGTAGCTGCAGCTGAACAACTAAAAAAAGATAAGAAATATGAATCTCGTCTGGATGAAATCATTGCACGTGGCTATATTCGTGTAGGTACTCCTGGTGACTACAAGCCATTTACATATCTGAACCCTAAAACGAAACAATACGAGGGTTATGATATTGATGTAATGAAAGAACTGGCTAAAGATTTGGGCGTTGAAGTTCGCTTTGTTGAAACCTCTTGGTCTAACCTGATGAATGATCTGCTTGCTGACAAGTTCGACATCGCTGCTGGTGGTGTTAGTCGCAATACTGATCGTCAAAAGAAAGCGTACATGACGGAAGGTTACATCGGATTTGGTAAATCCCCACTTATCCGTAAGGCAGATAAGGACAAATATAAATCTCTAGAAGATATCAACAAAAAAGAAGTTCGCATCGGTGTTAACCCTGGTGGAACAAACCAAATCTTCGTTAACACGTATCTAAAAAACGCAACAGTAACAGTTGTACCTAACAACCTGGATGTTCCTGGTCTAGTAGCAAACGGAACATACGATGTAATGATTACAGATAATATTGAAGCTATCACATATGCAAAAGCAGATGATCGTTTGTATGCAGCTTTGACTGATAATACGTTTACTAAGAGTGAAAAAGCTTATATGATTCAACGTGGTGATTTTATCTTCGCTAGCTACCTGGATGTATTCTTGGATGAAATGAGACTTCAAGGTAAATTTGATGAGCTTGCTAAAAAGTGGCTGTAAGATAGATTAAATTGTTTAGGCGTCCCTCGGGGCGCCTTTTACAATTCTGGTAAGAAGAGGCTCTTTTTTTTCGATCGAAATGAAAAAACCCTACAAGCATGTACATCGACACGCTGTAGGGCCCTCTTCTTCCCATAGTTATCATGCTCACCAGCTATATAAGTCGGTGAACAACTCATTTTTCACTCCTGCTCGCATCCATATTACGCTGATAGATCAATCGTAGTCCCTTCAAGGTTAAATCAGGATCAACTACATTGATACAATCCGTATTATCAGCAATCAAGGTAGCAAGACCACCTGTAGCGACTACAGTAGGATTACTATTCATTTCCTTTTTCATGCGATTAACGATTCCCTCTACTTGTCCAATAAAACCGTAGTAGATACCTGCCTGCATGGAAGCAACCGTGTTTCGTCCAATGGCGCTTGCTACTTTGTTAATTTCGATGCGTGGCAATTTGGAAGCACGGGTAAATAATGCTTCTGTCGCAATTGAAACCCCAGGTGCTATTGCTCCCCCTAGGTATTGCTTGCGTTCATCTACATAGCAAAAAGTTGAAGCAGTCCCAAAATCAACGATAATCAGTGGCGTGCCATATTCATGGATAGCAGCTACTGCATTAACGATTCTGTCTGATCCCACTTCTCTTGGATATTCTGCCTTGATATTAAGCCCCGTCTTGATGCCTGGACCAATAATGAGTGGAGTTTGTCCAAAATACTTCTTGCACATTCTTTCAATCGCTCTGTTTAATGGCGGTACGACAGATGATACAATGATCCCACTCACCTCGTTAAACGTTACTTGTGCATTTTGAAACAGACTACGAACCACCATACCATACTCATCTTCCGTCTTGCTACGATCGCTAGCAATTCGCCAGTGATGCACCAATTCTTCCTCTTTATACATTCCAAGTACAATATTCGTATTTCCTATATCTATTACCAGTAGCATGGTCCTTGCCCCTTTTGTTCTTATCTTTTTCGTTGATTAAGGTCCAGACTAATATCAAGAGCTTTGACAGAATGGGTCAAACCACCGACAGAAATGACATCTACACCTGTCATCGCAATTGCTTGTACCGTCTCCAGAGTTATTCCCCCGGATGCTTCTGTTATTGCTCTTCCATTAATAAGCGAAATCGCTTCAGACATCATTTCGCAGGACATGTTATCCAGCATGATGATATCAGCTCCTGCCTCTAGTGCCTGCTTCACTTCATTCAACGACTCTGCTTCCACTTCGATTTTCATGGTATGCGGGATGGCTTGTCGTGCCTTACTAACGGCATTCGTAATTCCACCTGCACCTTTAATATGGTTATCTTTAATCATGACAGCATCATATAACGCAAAACGGTGATTATGTCCGCCACCTACACGAACAGCATACTTCTCTAGTATACGCAGTCCAGGAGTGGTTTTACGAGTATCAACGATTCTTGCATTCGTGCCCTCAATTGCCTGTGCGAACTCATTGGTACGAGTAGCAATACCACTCATGCGTTGCATCAGATTAAGAGCTAGACGCTCGCCTGTTAGAATAGATTGTACGGAACCGCTCACCTCAACAATTACTTCGCCTTTTTGTACGCGACTGCCATCTTCCAATTTCTTGGTAAATACCAGCTTATCATCTACAGTATGAAATACAAGTTCTGCTATTTCGATCCCGGCAACTACGCCATTTTCCTTGGCATACAAAATACCTGTTCCTTGTTCTTCACTTGAGATTGTAGATGACGTCGTAATATCACCATGTCCAACATCTTCAAATAACCATTCTTCTATTTTTCTTTGCAGCTCTCTTTTATTCCACAACATGCTGGCTTGCCCTCTCTTTCATGAGACCCATGCTCATACTTTGAATTAAATGTACACACCAGTCTGTATCGTTCTTTTCTGGATAATCCAGACGATAATGTCCGCCCCTGCTTTCAGTTCTGGTCAAAGCTGCACGTGCCGTTAAGAGTGCAACCGTTAATAAATTCTTCATTTCAAAAGCTTCTTGGGTAGTGTAGTCCAACCCATATATCGCATGCATCTTTTCCAATTGATCAATCGTATCAGTTAGACTCTTTGCATCGCGCTTCACACCTACTTTTCGAAGCATTAACTTTTGAAGATGAAGCCGCTCTTTCATCACATTATATCCCTTTTGTGTAGAGAGATTTTCATGAAGATGATTCTGATTATTCTCCAGTTTTTCAAGTGTGGCAAGTCTAGCTGTGATGCGATGCCCAAATACAATCGCTTCAGATAAGGAATTACTGGCTAAGCGATTGGCTCCATGTACACCTGTGCATGATACCTCTCCGCAGGCAAACAGCCTTGGCAATGTGGTTTCACCATTCAGATCTGTTGTCACACCGCCCATCATGTAATGGCAAGCAGGTGCTACAGGAATCCAGTCTGTTACCATATCAAGACCATATGTTAAGCAAAATTCATAGATTGTCGGAAAGCGATGCTTAATCAATTGTTCCGACTCATGTGTAATATCTAAATAAACGTACGTAGAATTAGTTCTTTCCATTTCAGAAACAATCGCTCTGGCTACAATATCACGAGGAGCCAGCTCCATCAGTTCATGATAATTGCCCATAAATCGCTCACCATGAATGTTTCGTAAAATGGCACCTTCTCCCCGTACAGCTTCAGAAATCAAAAACCTTGGTGCATCTGGATAGCAGAGAGCAGTAGGATGGAACTGGATAAATTCCATATCTTTTACTTCCGCACCAGCTCGGTAAGCCATAGCGACTCCATCTGCTGTTGCGATTTCAGGATTGGTCGTATAACGGTATAGTTGTCCCGCTCCACCTGTTGCAAGTACGGTAGCCTGTGAACGAATCGCAATAATCTTTCCATCAGGTTTCATTACAAGCACACCAGAGCAATGGTTATTTTCTGTTAGTAAGTCAATCGCAAAATGCTCTTCAAATAAGGTAATTCGTGGTGAGGCTTTTACTTTTTCAGCTAGAGCACGCACGATTTCCGCACCGGTGGCATCACCTTGAGCATGCAGAATTCTACGTTCGCTATGCGCTCCTTCGCGTGTTAATTCGTATTCTCCATCTTCATCTTTATCAAAACGAGTTCCATATGTAATAAGCTCCTGTAGGCGATCAGGTCCTTCATGTACCAGTGCGTCAACTGCTTCATAAGAACAAATTCCGGCACCTGCCAATAAAGTATCGTGACGATGTAATGCAGGAGAATCAGATTCAGCGGTTACTGCAGCAATTCCGCCTTGGGCAAATCTTGTGTTACTCTCCATCAAACCCTTTTTACCAATCAGCACAACGTCAGCATTTTTACTGGCTTCCAATGCTGTGTACAATCCAGCAATCCCAAAGCCAATTACTACTACATCCGTCGATATATTGTGCAAATTCTCTGTATTGAAATTACATACGTATCTAGGGATCATCTGTCTACCTACTCTCTGTTCGCTTCAATATCCCCATCATTATAGCAAAACGTTTTCTAGCAATGAAGCACCTTTCTAGACAGTTTTGTAAACGTCTACACTCTTTTGGTAGAAATAACGTAAAAACGGCAGAAGAACATTCTCCTCTGCCGTCTATAGCTATTTGCTTCACGATCTATTTTTCTTTGCGTAATTCTAATGTTTCATTCACCAATTCTAACTTGTTATTTTTCACAGACCACACCGTTTTTGCAATCCCTAGTCTATCAGCATGAAACGACCCAGAGATACCTTGAATCGCTTCAAGTTCATAGATTCCATCTTTATCGATATCTACAGCAGTCAGCATGGACACAGGATCTGCCCAACCTTCTACTTTCTCAAGCAGCTTGCCGTCTCCTTTATACATGTTCATTTCGATGTAACCTGCTTTAGACTTACTGATATCCATTGTTTCTTTTAAGCCTGTTTTTTCATTGCTGATATTTACTTTGAAATTGTCTGCGAAATCTACATCATACTCGAATCCTCTTGAAAGCACTTCTTGGTCAGCTAACGCAGAGAGCTTATTATCAGTAAAAGTTAGAAGGCTGAATGTTTGCAAGCCACCGCTGCCACCATTCGGTATCTGTACCAGAATGTCTTTATTTTTATCTTTATTAAAGTGTCCGATGAACAATTTAGCATCATCGTATCCTTCATTTATTTCGCCTACTGTACCCAGAGTTAGTTTTTTTGTTTTTCCATCTTTAATACCTAGGGTAATTTCAGATACGTATAAGCTTTCTTTTCCTTCTGCTTTATGTCCTACCAGGAATATCTCATCACGAACACCATCGCCTGTTACATCTGCCAATTTTGAATCCAGGATGTAGTTATTCTCTTTTGTCTTTAGAGAAGCTTCTGTAAAAGCTTGTGTTGGTAAGTAATCAGGAGCAATGGAGTCATTGTCCCAATCAAAAGGAGTTACTTTTGTTTGTTCCAAAACTAACTTGCCATTCTCTACTTTCCATGTAGATTTGGCGAATGCCAGAGTATCTGCATGATAGCTACCCCAAATTTTTTGTAAGCCAACCAGCTTCACATTACCTTCTAAATCATAATCAACATTCAACTGACCCAATCCATTAAAAGCACCTGTTACTGGTTCTAATAATTTACCCTTAGCATCATACATACCCATCTCTAAGTAGTTCGCTTTATTTTCACTTATGTCTACAGTTGTTACTTCTTTCGTGCTTTTATTTGTAATAACTGCTTTGAATTGATCTGCAAAGGCTACATCAAACTCAATACCTTGGTTCAGAACATCCTGATCAATTAGAGCAGCACCTTTTCCACCGGCAAAGGTAATCAAGCTATATACGGATGTTCCGCCACTTCCACCAGTCGCCATTTGAACCAGCACATCTTCTGTGCCATTCTTATCAATATCAGCTGTTACCATTTTAGGACCATAACCACTGTCATCTTTACCTACGGAAACTTGGTTAAATTTCAGTGTTTTTCCATCCTGCATCACCAATGTGATGTTCTCCATATAAATATCTTCTTTTGCTTCTTTCGTACCAATTAGCGTAAGGCTGTCAGCAATATTATCGCCTGTCACATCTACAACAGCTGAATCCAAAACATAGCTGTTTGGTTTAACCTGCAAATCTTTTATAGAAAATAGGGTATCTTTTTCGAATTCTCGTAACAGTTTGGTAGTATCAACCGCATGAACCGGAAAGTTGACTGCCGAACCTGCTAAAAGACCCCCGCATAAAGCGATGCTAGTTAAGATTTTTACTGATGATTTCATATGTAAAACCTCCAAAGTGATAGTAAAATTTATCATTTGAGTGAATATTTTTCGTTTGAGTGAATATTTATCATCTCTGTTGATAAGTTTATCTTACCTCTCTGTTATTGGTAAGTGGTTACAAAAGTTTTACAACAAGTTACAAAAGGTTAACAGATAAAAACATTCTATATATTAGCTTTTCTTAAAAATAGTAGCTCCTTCTTCTTTGAATATTTGTCCATATTTTCCCCGTGAAAAACAATACTGCTTATCCATTCTACTACCACAAAAAAACAGAGCCAACTCTTTTTAAGAGAGGCTCTGTTTCATTATATTCATCTATTCATTACAAGCCTTACATGTACCATATACTTCGAATTTATGACCCGTTACCACGAAGTCTTCCGCTACATTAGGCATTACCGTCATGGGACAGTGAGGCACTGATATGGTCTTTCCACATGAGGTACAGATGATATGATGGTGATGACCAGTCGTAGAACAACTAAGTCGAAACTTACCTTCCCCATCAAATTCTGTTTCCTCTAATATCCCCAGATTTACGAAGGTAGAAATATTGCGATACACCGTATCAAAGCTGAGACTCGGATAATTGCCCCGCATCCGTTCCATGATATCGCGAGCTGATAGATATCTTCTCTCATCAGCACAAATCTTAAGCATTTCTTCACGCTTACCTGTATATTTGTATCCCTTGTCTTTCAACAATTGCAACGCTTGCTCCAGATTCATCTGCACTCTTCCTTTCCCTAGCGCAACATGGCTCGCAGGCGCTTCCCTCCCAAGACCAGAAGAAGAATAATTACTGCGACCAAAACTATCGTACCTCCGGATGCCCAATTGAGCATATAGGCCAGGTACAGTCCTGTTAAAACTGAGATTTCAGCAAATACAATCGCATAAATAATGGCTTGCTTAAAACTGCGTGCAATTTGTAAACTGGCAGCTACCGGAATGGTAATCAGAGCTGATATTAGTAAAACCCCAACAATTCTCATGGATGCCGCAATTGTAAGAGCAACCAGCACCATAAACCATAAATTGATGGTACGACGCGAGACACCAGAAACACGTGCAAACTCCTCGTCAAAGGAAACAGCAAACAATTCCTTATACATCAGAAACATCGTACCCAGCACAACAACTGCTACCCCTAAAAGGGCAAGTAAGTCTTCAAAGGTTACCGTTACAATACTTCCGAACAGGTAGGAATATAAATCCTGATTAAACCCATCTGCGATACTGACAAGTACCGTGAACAAACCTAGTCCAGTAGATAAAATAATTGGTATAGCTAAATCCTGATAGGCTCTATATACTTTACGTAACCGTTCAATGAAAAGCGACCCGATCACGGAAAACAACATTCCAAAAAACAGAGGATTTACCACACTAAAAAACGCAATCTTCTTGGAGATTAGCATTCCGAAGGCCACTCCCGACAGCGTTACGTGCGAAAGACCGTCTGCCATCATAGAAAGACGACGAACGATTAAAAACGTGCCCAGAATAGGTGCAATTAGCCCAATTATAATTCCTGAGAATAATGTATATCGTAAAAACTCATAGTTCCACCAATCGGCTAACATTCCTTGTTTTCCTTCTTTCTATTCCGCATCAACAGTTTAATGGTTGTGGGTTAGCAAGCGCACGCTATCTCCATACATCGAACGGAAAATCTCTTCCTGATTATGTTCATATTCCTCGGTTGTACCATGGAAATGCAATCGGCGCTGTAAGCATGCCACTTTATTTACCCACTCCATCATGACGCTCACATCATGACTTACAATTACCATAGTCATTCCCGTTTCATCCTTTAAAGATCGAAGCAGCTCATAAAATTGTTGGATCGACTCCTGATCCACCCCTACAGTAGGCTCGTCTAAAATAAGTAGCTCAGGCTCTGAGACTAATGCACGAGCAATAAATACGCGTTGAAGCTGTCCTCCAGATAGGTTGCTAATGCGCTCATTTATCTTTGCAGAAAGACCTACACGTTCAATAACGTCTGCCACTTGTTGGCGGTGTTCAGCAGTTAATCTACGGAACATCCCCACCTTACCAACTAAACCGGAGGATACTACCTCACGTACAGTTGCTGGGAATCCACTTGCTCCATGAGCAGCCTGCTGCGCTACATAACCAATTTTGTTCCATTCCTTAAATTTTTGCAGAGGCTGACCAAATAGATTGATTTCACCCTTCGATGGAACGTTTAACCCCAAAATCAATTTCATTAAAGTAGATTTTCCCGATCCATTTGGTCCGACGATACCCATAAAATCGCCTTTATTTAAGTGAAACGTAATATCTTCCAGTACCTTTTTACCATCTTCATATCGAAAAAAGACATGATCAAGGGAGATCACGCTACTTTGTTGAATGTCCTTTTGCATCTCATCAACTTCCTAACTATTGCATAATCGTAATAATTCCTATTTAATACTTCCATCCTACTATGAATCAGGGCTCTTCTCAAGTTATAATAGATAGAAGAGGTGATCGCTTTGTCTATCGGAGAACATACACAGAAGGACATTTGTGAAATTGAATGCGTTGAGGCTGAAAAAGTAAAAGATTTAAGGCCCCGGATCGAAGAAGCTAATGGTGTAGCACCATTGTTTAAAGCTCTGGCAGACGACACCCGATCCAAAATTATTTATGCGCTCTCGTTAACCGAAGAGCTATGTGTATGCGATGTAGCGGCCGTAATTGGTATTAGTGTAGCTACCGCTTCCCATCACTTGCGACTTCTTCGTAATCTGGGATTAGCTAAATATCGCAAAGTCGGAAAAATGGTCTATTATTCACTGGATGACGATCATGTTCGTATGCTTATTCATGCAGGCGTCGAACACGCAAACGAATCTAAATCGTAGCTCTTTCTTACTTAATCATGTAAACCCCGCCCATTAACAAGTGAGCGGGGTTTCCGCATGTGATCACTACTGCCTATTCATTCAAGGCGGTTTCTAATACCTTCAGATTGTCTCGCATGATGCTCAGATAATCTTTTCCATGTTTTTGCTCTTCTTCTAGCAAACCTTCCAACGGATTTAATACCGCTGTTTTCACCTTAGCCTCTCGTGCAATCACTTCAGCTACTTTTGGAGATGCAAGTGTTTCAAACATGATATAACTAACCTGTTTTTCTTTAACCATTTCCACCAGTTCTTTTAGTTCGGATGGAGACGGCTCATCTTCAGGAGAAACACCTGAAATAGAAATTTGTTGCAAATTATAACGATTTGCCAGGTAAGTAAATGCCTGATGCGAGACTACAAATTCTTTCTTCTTTGCCTGACTTGTCATCTCTTTAAAATCCTGATCCAGTTTATTCAAGTCATTTCGTAGTTCTGTATAATTCTCTTCATACTCCTGTTTATGGTCCGGATCAATTTTTATTAAGGCATCCTTCACCTTTTCTGCTTGCATGGCGAGCAGTGTAGGGTCCAACCACACATGTGGATCATTGCTACCGTGATCGTGTCCATCACCCTCATGGTGCTCCTCGCCTTCTACATGAGCGCCTGATGCGAGAAGTGGTAATCCTTCCGTCGCTTCTAAGATATTCATACCTTGTCTGCTGAAGTTGGTAGCAGCTTTTTCGACCCAAGCCTCAAAACCACCGCCGTTGTATACCAATAAATCACCTTTAGAGATACGTACCAACTCTTTTGCTGTTGGTTCAAAGTCATGTGCTTCCACACCTGGCGGAACTACATTGGTAACAGTAGCATGCTCGCCACCAATTCTCTCTGTAACATATTGCAAGGGATAAAGCGTTGTATATATGGCAAGCTTGCCATCATCTCCTAATTGGCCGCCCGTAAGATCTGAATTATTTTGACCACAGCCTGAAGCTAGTAATGCGATGCTGGCTAAACCAAGCATGACACCCCATCTTTTTATCTTGTTTAACACAGTAATCCTCCTCTGACCTACCCACACATATTTAATCGTAATCATTCCTATTTGCCTACCTCATTATACTTATATGCGAAAAAAAAGTAAACAAGAATCATTACGATTTAATATGTAAACTATTATTTGTAGAAAATCCTGTGATATAATCAAAAAAGTACAATGGGGGGGTATTTATGAAAATCAGTAAGGGTTTTTGGGTTATATCTGTTCTCACACTTGCACTTATAACAGGATGTTCTTCTACAAATCAATCATCTTCTAATCCTTCTGCATCTCCATCAGAATCAGCACAAGCACACACAACACATGCTCCCAATGGGGATTTGCAAGAGTTGACTGCCTCTATTTCAGCATTACCAACATTTCTTGATAAAGTAGATCCAACCATTAAAGATGTATATGCTATTGCTGGACAACATAATCAACTGCTCCAATCTATTCCGTGCTACTGCGGTTGTGGTGAATCAGCCGGACACATGCATAACGGTAACTGCTTTATTAAAGAAGTAAAAGAAGATGGCTCCGTTATCTGGGATGACCACGGAACACGTTGTCAGGCATGCCTAGAGATCGCCTTCATTTCAGGTAAAATGAGCACAGAAGGTAAAAGTGTAAAAGAAATCCGTGACTACATCGATCAACAATATGGGGAAGGCTACGCTAAACCTACACCAACCCCAATGCCTAAAGGCTAATAGAATATAAGAAGCAATAATGCCGGTATTTCCTCATAAGAAGAATACCGGCATTCATTTTTCTATTCGTTTACATTAATCTGGAGCAACTTCCAGCATGCGCTCTAATGAAGCACGAGCTCCATCAGCAACATGTTTAGGAACATGAATTTGAGGTTTCAGGTTCTCCAACGCTTCTACACATTTTTTCAGGTTGTTTACCTTCATATTCGGGCAAACCAGGTATTTGGAAGCAAAGTAAAACTTCTTATCTGGGCTATCCTTCTCCAACATGTAACGAGTCCCATCCTCTGTACCAATGATGAACTCCTTCTTGCTGGATTCGCGACAATACTTCAGGATACCAGTCGTAGAGCCTACATAATCAGCCAATTTAACCACTTCAGGACGACACTCCGGATGAACAACTACCTCTGCTTCTGGATAGGTTTCTTTCATTGTCATGATATCTTGAACGGATAACTGATCATGGGTATTGCAGTAGCCTTCCCAGATAATCATTTTCTTGTCAGTAAATTGAGAGACATAGTGACCTAGATTCTTATCAGGTACCCAGATAATTTCGTCGCCTTCAATGGACTCAATTACCTTTTTCGCATTGGAAGACGTACAGCAAATATAGGTTTCAGCCTTCACATCAGCAGATGTATTAATGTAGGCAACAACCTTGGCATTCGGATGCTGTTCCTTTAGTTTACGCAAGCCATCCACATTAACCATATCTGCCATCGGACAGCCAGCACGCTCATCAGGAATAACCACTGTTTTTTCTGGATTGAGAATTTTTGCACTTTCTCCCATAAAATGAACGCCACAGAACAAAATAACATCGGCATCTGTCTCTTTTGCCTTCTGAGCGAGCCCAAATGAATCACCTATAAAATCAGCTACTTCCTGGATTTCTGGACGCTGATAAAAATGGGCTAAAATAATGGCGTTCCGTTCCTTCTTCAGTTGCAACAATCTCTCTTTCAACTCTGCGTTACGCTGTTCCTTTTTCTGTAAAGCCAAGGCTTCCATGCCTCTACCCCCTGGTAACAATATCGACAGTGTCCGCGTTATTGTACTTCTCTTCTTACTAGATTGTCAATTCATTCCTAGCCCAAAAGGTGCTCGCGGATAAAGCATGCAACCCCATCTTCACAGTGGTGTTTAGCAATGTACTTAGTCAGCTTTTTCAAATCTGCATTCCCATTTTCCATTACGATTGGAATACCTACTTCAGAAAGGATCTCAAAGTCATTCATTTCGTCCCCAAACGCTGCTGTTTCTTCTCGTGGGACACTCCATTCTTTCATGAAGTATTGTAGGCCAACCCATTTATTCATGTTAACAGGCATGATTTCTACGTTGTGCGGACCAGAACTGGTTAGTGCCATCTTACCTTCCCAGTTGATTGCCTGTTCTCGTAACCATGCCAGCATAGTTGGATCACTATGCCAGAAAAACATTTTGCTGATTTCAAACTCACCCGATTTAATCTTAGTAACCAATTCATCTTTTTTGATGAATGTAGCCATCTCCGTAAATGAGAAGGTACGATTATTAAATTCCGTTGTGGAGACGCGCTCCAGGCTACCGGCATTCATGAGCATTTCTTTGATTTTTTCTTTGTCTTCTTCTACCATCCAACGGAAGCTGCTCTGGTCATGCGCTTCATAATAGATGTTGCTATGTCTCACTTTCTCAATGATATCGACAACGAGAGCGCCATCAAGAGATTTATATTGCATCAATTCTCCATCTGCATTAAAAATGGCAGAGCCATTACTGCAAACATATCCATCAAACTTAAAATTATCTACTGCTACACAGGCGGAACGATAAGGTCTTCCTGTGGACAGCACCAGTTTTACTCCTTGTGCTTGTAGGGCCAAGCATGCTTCTTTCGTTGCTTCAGCCATCTTGGACTCTCCATTTAACAATGTCCCATCCATATCGAATGCTACAATCTTACATGATAAGTTTTTCACGAAGCTACCTCCTTGGAGTTTACTCTATGACTACTATACTATGTTCAGGCCAAAAAAATAAGAGCGCCAAAGGCGCCCTTATGAATTATTAGATTTTATTATCGTCTTTTTTGTCAGGAAGATCCAGTGACTCATCAGTCGTTGGCTCTTTTGTCAATTTATCAACGATAACTTGGTCTGAAGCTTCATCAGCCTCAGTAGGCTCTGCAGGTTTTTCTTCTGCATCAGCAGTAGTCTCCTGTTGTTCAGCAGATTTCTCTTCTGTAGAAGGTTCTTCTTCTGCTTTTGCCATAATATTTACAGACACATCTTGTTCCGGCTCTTTATCCAGCTTGCCGTTTTCAATGACCTGCTTGATCTGCTCGGCATCCAGAGTCTCAACACGCAACAAGGTTTGTGCGATATTTTCCAATTGATCTCCATATTGAATCAACAGGTCTTTACAACGTTGGTATTGTTCATTAATTATCCGTTGCATTTCCTGATCAATTTCATAGGCAATCTGCTCGGAGTAGTTACGCTCATGTCCAAAATCGCGACCTAGGAAGACTTGACCCTGGCTTTGACCAAACTGCATTGGTCCCAAGTTACTCATACCGTATTCGGTAATCATGCTACGAGCAATTGCCGTAACACGTTGGAAGTCATTATGAGCACCTGTGGAGATATCTCCAAGCACCAATTCCTCTGCTACACGTCCACCTAATAGACCAACAATCTTGTCTAATAGATCGCCTTTGGTAGCGAAGAAGCGGTCTTCCTTCGGTAGCATAACGGTATAACCGCCTGCTTGACCGCGAGGAATAATAGTAACTTTGTGAACCATATCAGCACGCTTCAGGTGGTAACCCACGATAACGTGACCCGCTTCATGATAAGCAACCAGACGACGTTCATCTTCGCTAACCACACGGGATTTCTTAGCAGGTCCTGCAATGACTCGGTCAATCGCTTCGTCAATTTCTTGCATATTAATCTGCTTTTTATTTTTACGCGCTGTAAGCAATGCCGCTTCGTTCAACAGGTTTTCCAGATCTGCACCTGTAAATCCTGGAGTACGTCTAGCAATAATATCTAGGTCTAGATCGTCACCCAACGGTTTGTTGCGAGCATGAACCTTCAGTACTGCTTCACGACCTTTTACATCTGGACGGTCAACAGTTATTTGACGGTCAAAACGACCTGGACGCAACAAGGCTGGGTCAAGAATATCTGGTCTGTTTGTAGCCGCAATCATGATAATACCTTCGTTTGCGCCAAAACCATCCATCTCAACAAGCAATTGGTTCAACGTTTGTTCACGCTCGTCATGACCACCGCCAAGACCTGCACCACGTTGACGACCTACTGCATCAATCTCATCAATAAATATGATACACGGTGCATTTTTCTTTGCATTTTCAAACAAATCACGCACACGTGAAGCACCGACACCGACAAACATCTCTACGAAGTCAGAACCAGAAATACTAAAGAATGGTACACCTGCTTCACCGGCAACTGCACGGGCAAGCAACGTTTTACCTGTACCTGGAGGACCAACCAAAAGAACACCTTTTGGAATACGCGCTCCAACAGCAGCGAATTTGCGAGGGTCTTTGAGGAACTCAACCACCTCGACAAGCTCTGTTTTCTCTTCATCTGCACCAGCTACGTCCTCAAACGTAACTTTTTTCTTCTCATCGTTATACAGTTTGGCTTTGCTTTTACCGAAGTTCATCACTCGGCTGCCGCCACCCTGTGCGTTGTTCAACAAGAAGAAGAACAAGATAAACATGATCACGAAAGGAATAATAGAAGTCAAAAAGGTCAACCAGATATTATTACCTTCCGCTGGGTTGTACTTTACATTTGTTATCTTTTGAGCATCAATCTTCTCGTCTACCATTTTTATGAGATCTTCATTGTACAACGGTACATGGGTAAAGAATGCTTCTTGTAGATTGGCAGGCGTAGTAGGCGTAGTAATAAACTTACCTTCTACTCGATATGTACCACCTTCAACCCGGAAGGATGCCTCTTTAATGTTATCCTTCATCAAGTTCTCACGTAGAACCTGATACGAGGTTTCCGACATCTTCTCGGTTCCGGAGAGGACAAAATTTGCAATCCCTACCGTGACAAGGAAGACCAATAGATAGAACCCTGTATTCTTAAAAAAACGATTCATTGCTTACCTCCTCTCGCGAAAAAGACACTTCCATTATTTTAACACAAGCTAAAACCCATTCTCAACCTTGCTATCTATTACCTATTTTGAATAAACTTCTGGCTTCAAGATGCCGATGTACGGAAGATTTCTATAGGTTTCCGCATAATCAAGACCATACCCTACTACAAACTCATCTGGGATGTTATAACCGCTGTAGTCCGGGGAGATATTGACTTTGCGACGCTCTGGCTTATTCAACAGCGTTACTACTTTTACAGAGGCCGCATGGCGTTGCTTCAATAGCTCAACCAGGTGGCTCAAGGTAAGACCACTATCCATGATATCCTCAACAATCAGAACATGGCGATCTTGAACAGATGCATCCAAATCCTTCAGGATACGTACAACACCAGAAGATTGGGTACTATTACCGTAACTGGATACAGCCATAAAATCCATTTCACATTTAATATCCATCTCACGCAATAGATCTGCCATAAATACTACTGCGCCCTTCAAGATACAAATGACCAACGGGTTTTTATCACGATATTCCTCAGCTAAAATTGCACCCAATTCTTTTACCTTTTGGTTAATCTCTTCCTTGGATAGTAGAACCTCTTTTATGTCATTATTCATCTGTAACCTCCTGCAACTCATTTGCAAAATCAACCTGTATTAAATAATATCGGTTGGACTTGTTATTAATCCATGCATGTGCTGACCTTTTCACACCTGGAATCCACAATAATTGGTCATTGGAAAACAGTAAAGGAATTCGGTCTCGCTTGTTTTTCGGTACTTTATGATCAATCAAGATTTCTTTGACCTTTTTGGTATGAATGCCTGTATCAGTTGGGAAAGAAATTCGATCGCCTGGTAAGCGACTGCGAACCATTAATTCACCTGACAACACATCCGCATCAAATATTGCCAAAGTAGGTGTTCCTGTATACGATTCCGGCAAGTCCTCTTTAAATGAAATAGAGCGGATATGTATGAATAATTCTGCCTCTGGTATCCATGTTGTTCCCGGTACGTTCAATTTATATGAGAAAAAGGATTCATTATTGCTACTCACTTTTGTTCCTTTATAAAAACAAATCTGTTCGTACATTCTCTCTACCCGAATACCATCAGGCAAATCAAGAGAAGCGGATGGATTAGATTGTGAAATCATACGCAAAACGGCCTCCACGTGTTGCAGAGACCACTCTGTTTCAGTTGAGAGATAACTTAATAGTAGTGGAATCATTCTCCTTTGTAAAGCAAGGTCAAAAGTTTCAAAACACTTCTTTTTCAAGATAATTTCATTGTTCATTTTTCTAACTATTATCCGATTTAACGCTTCTTGACTCAAGGCTTGCAGATAGCGATCATCCGAATTAGCCAGCTCTGCTAATTGAAGAATATGCTCTTTTGCTCTCGTGTTCACTTGAGAAAGTACAGGGATAATATCCTGTCTAATCAAGTTACGTTTATATTTACGGGAATTATTACTACTATCATGCCTAGGTGAGAGCTGATGGATCTCACAATACTTCTCAAGCTCTTCTCTTGTAATAGCGAGAAGTGGGCGAACCAATTCTATCTTATCTGTTACTAACCAGCGTCGAACTGGCATACCACTAAACCCTTGTAAGCTGGTTCCACGCATCATACGAAACAATATGGTTTCCACCTGATCATCAGCATGATGTGCCACAGCAACCTTGGAAGCTCCAATTTGTAGTGCTGTATCAATAAAGAGCTGATATCGGACTTCTCGGCTAGCTACCTGTGCCCCAAGACCACTTTCCTTCATCAGAGCAGGCATATCCCGATAGTAGGAGTGACATATAACTCCTAGTGTATGACACATCTCTTGGACATATGCGGCATCTTCATCTGCTTCTTCGCCTCGAAAACCGTGGTTTAGATGTACAGCATGCAGCTTCCAATCATAGTGATATTGTTCATTTAATCTGGTCAGGATATGCAATAATCCAATTGAATCAACTCCACCAGAAACACCAACTACAATTGTCTCCCCAGGTAACAGGAGCTGCCTTTGTTCAATTTGCTTTTGCACCCTTACGTACATGACGAGCTACAATTCCTTTCCATAATGAGAAAATGGAGACTCCCAAGATGAGACCGGCAGCAATAGCACCCGCATACATCATGGTCATAACTCCGAGTGTGATTCCTCCTACATAGTCAGTATTAATGAAAGCAAGCATGGACTTGTAGGCAGTTGACCCAGGCACCAGCGGAATAATGCCTGCAATACTAAAATTGGTGGAAGGCACTTTCATTTTAATAGATAAAATCTGACTCGTTAACGAGATAAAAGTACCTGCTGCAAACGACGCTAATGTCAGTTCAGCACCATAAGCGGGCAACATTTTATAAATGATCCAGCCTGACATGCCGACAGCACCGGCATAAAAAATGGTATGCTTTGGAGCGTTGAACAACATCGCATAGACAAATGTAATGATATAACTAAGTAACATGCCCTTTAGCAAAATTAGTGTCCCCCTTTACAATGAGAGCACGATCGCTGCAGCAACCGCTACTGCCAATGCTGAAAGACCGGCCTCTACACCCCTGGCAACTCCTGCCATCAAATCTCCCGCCATCAAATCTCGTACGGAATTGGTTAAGGCTACACCAGGAAACAGCGGAATCATAGCACCTATAATCATTACTCCTAGTTGAAGATGCGCTGGAAATACCCAGGAGGCAATTAAGGTGAACATTCCACCAAGAAAGGAAGCAGCAAATTCAGCAAAAAACGTTATGGGCAAAAGACGATACAAATAATTGGAACTGGCAAAAACAATTGCACCGGCAATGGCACTAGGGATAAAATCCAAAAAAGTTCCGCCGATTAAAACAGCAAAAGAGCCGCTGCCTAAACCAGCCGCCACATTTAATAACCAATCCGGGTACTGAAATTTCTGAGAGGATATCTCAACCAGCTTGTCATGTGCCTCTGTAAGAGAAATTTTGTCTGCTACAAAATGACGTGATACCTCATTAACCATTGTCACTTTGTTCAGATTAATCGTTCTTTCACCCAAGCGGACCATCCGCGTTCGATCCACTTCCCCATGATCTTTAAAAGAGAAGATAATACTGGTAGGGGTGACAAAACTATGGACGCTTTTCATGCCAGCCGCGTAAGCCATTCGATTCATGGTCTCTTCAACGCGATACGTTTCCGCCCCGTTTTTGATCATTATTTCTCCGGCTAACAGGCAGGTTTCCATCACATAATTGTTGGACTCCATGTCAGTAGCATCCCTCACATCCATAGATAATACAACGATCCGGCCAGTAGTAGCATAGAAACAACAAACAGCCCACCTAGTAACTTACTACCCAACCCTTCTTTATTAGAAGCTACACTCGATCCTGCAACATTAACCGATTTTTGATGAAACGCATGTAGGATATCCGCTTTCATCTGGATCGCAGTTTGATACCTGCCTTCCAATGCTTTTTGTAACGGAATTCGGTAAGGGGCGACATGCTCGTTATCCGCTATTATAGCATAAAGCATTTGGACATGTCGCCTTACCGAAGGGAGTCTATTCCAGGTCTCTTTATCCGTACATAATCGCACCATCATGACTGCCAGGGAAAAAAGGTCGTATCCTGGATCAGCCCTGCGATCTCCTGCTTGCCATAGTGCCCGGTCATATTCTTCTGTAAATTGTCTGACAGCATGTCCCTGTTTGGATACACCTCCAAAATCAATGAGGCACACTTGTTTTCCTGATTTTACCACAATCATATTCTCTGGTTTAAGATCCCCGAATACATACCCGTGTTGATGAATGACATGCAGGTGAGACAGTAGCTGAATCAGTAACAACGGTAGCCACTCCTTGCCTACCTGCTTCAGGCTCCTGTCTAACCGTTCTCCTTCTACATATTCCATTGCATAATAGGCATGCGTCTTCCCCTCTATTACCACATCATCTACATCATAAATAGCTGGACCTATCTTTTCATTATGGGATTGTAGCTGGGTAAGCACATTTGCTTCCATCAATAAATCTATCGAATCTAAGCCGACTTTTAGTGCGACTTTTGTTCCCTTATGAAAAACGAGGTAAACGACACCGTTAGCTCCCCTACCTAACTCTTTTATGACCGAGTAGTCTTTGCCATGCCATTTCCCTTCCATGTATAGAGGAGCTTCTGGCATTTTTTGATTAGAAAACATGGTCCTGCATAAAGCCGCCATCTTCCTCATTTATACGGCTGTTTTTCTGATATTTGTTAGCCAGCTTTTCTGGCAATTCGATATGTCCAAATAAAGCAATCGCTTCAGTAATGGCAGGGCCTGTTGGGGTGATACCACTCATCGTTAAACTAGAGGAGAGTTGATATGCTTTTTCTACCTGATTGGTCCAAGGGATAAGAGTGTCCAAATGCTTTTCTTTCCCAGGAAATGAGCAAACAGCCATTTTGCTTTTTCCGCTTCGGGAACGTAGGCTAATGCTGAAATCAAAAATGGCCTGCTGAACGGCAGCAATCTTGTTTTTCATGGAGGCAGAGGTATCGACCAGCATAACAACTTCCAGACTACTTTGTTCTCCCAGTTCATCTACCATTCCCGCTACCTGCATTCTTTTTTCAGGACTAAGATTGTCCATCTCACTTTCACCGAGAATCTGTTTTAATTCTTTGTTGACCACATGCTGAATCGTGCGAGTCATTGCCTTTCTTGTTAACATTTGCACAGTTTGAGCCAACTGGGCTGGATAAACAATGTCGTGCATTCCTCCTCCTGCCTGTGCCATTTCCCGAATCTCCTGTTCGCCTTGCTCACCTAATTCATTTTTATCAATAACACCGATGACATTAACCGTAATTCCTTGTTCTCTCGCCAATGTTGCTGCCGCAATGGGACTAATCCCCGAATTAGAACAGCCGTCCGTAACAACCAGAATCTGCCGAAGTGTCGCAGGTTTTGCCATATAGAACCTCCCCTTCATTTCTGAATGATTTTTTATTAAGTATGGTCGGTCAATTGGCAAAACATACCTTAACTTACTACACGAGGCCGCTCTAATTTATCCATTCCGACTACCTGAATGGAAGACCACTGAGGTACATAGCGGTCAATTCTGGTAACGAGAACCGTCATATCATCTACAATATCTCCACTGTGTTCCCTTATTACTCTTTCCAGCAATAGATCGGCTATCTCCTGTGGGTCGTCTGTTTGTAATTGAGAGATAAGTCGCTTCATCCACATTTGCCTATTCTCAATATGTCTCGGTGCCTCATAGATTCCATCTGACATCATGATTAAGAGGTCGTCTGGTTTTAAATTACGAGTGACGATATCTACTTCTATTTCTTCCAAAATCCCTACAGGCAAATTGCTAGCAAATACGGTAAAGACATCATCTCCTCGCTTAATAAAGCTGGGTGTTGAGCCGATTTTAACAAATCTTGTCATGGCAGATTGCAAATCAATAATTGCCAGATCAACTGTGGCAAACATCTCCTCTGTGGAACGTAATGCCAGAATGGAATTAATTGTTTTAATTGATATCTTTTCATCCAGACCCGATTTGAGTAGCTGTTGTAGTAGATCAAGGGCAGATTGACTCTCCATATAGGCACGCTCTCCATTGCCCATTCCGTCACTGATCGCCACTGCCACTTTTCCATTTCCTAAATCCATTGTTTTAAAGCTGTCCCCCGATAACAGCTTCCCTTCCTTTGCAGCTCCTGCAACCCCTATATCAAGCTCAAATGTTCTGGCAGAAGCGAGACACATCCTGCATGATCCGTCTTTATACGCTTCACAATCCCTTTCTTTCACCACGATGTTCTCACCAAGAATATCTGTTAGCATGGGTGCGACGATTTTGGCGCATTCGTCTCGTCCATAGCAAGAAGGCTGGCTGATTTCGATGTCTACCTTTCCTTCTTCTAAACTGTGAATGTCCACTCGCCTCACTGATAAACCTAACCCCTCCAATGCTCGTGATACCTGCTTCTCCTGTAAGCTTAATTCCACTCCCTCCCGCTGTATCTCTTTGGCAAAATCACTCATCACCCTTGATACTCCAGACAACTGATCCGAGACTAGCTTACGACTCTGTTCAATTTGCTTTCGTAATTGGTTATATTCCATCATGCGATGATACTCCTGCTCCATCTGTTGGACAACCTTTTCTGTCTTTACACATTTCTTTTCCCATTCTTTAGGCAGAGGTGAGCCATGCATGGTTCCATGCTCATAGATAGTCCCAAGCATCGACTTCATAGACTGATAGGTCATTTCTGTATCTCGATCCCAGCATTGTTCTTTTTTCCAGCAACGTTGGCAGGTTCGTTCCGTTACCCTACTTAAAAAAATGTCCATTTCTTCTTCAACCACTTCACTATCTTTTTCTACTGTTTGGGAGAAAGAACGTGAAAGCTGCGTAAACAACTCGGAAAATTGCTCTATCTTACCAGCCGTCACAGCCCTGATTCGCCTCATGTACTCCTGATGTGATTGTGCATGTTCCACTGTCCCCGGAATATAGCTCGCTACCTGCTTCCAGATCATGGCTGGCGTTAGAACAAAAAGGATGGCTGCAATCCCCGTTTCAATTAAGGAGAAATACAACGTATCTGTTACACCACCATAAATAGCAAGAATAGCAGTTCCTATGACAAGCCCTGCAATTACCCCAATCTTGCCCCCTTCTTTTAATAGACCTGCAAGTAAACCGGAGAAGGCAAGTAAACTAATCTGTTGCAAAGCAGATACATCAGCCAAGCTTAAGATAAGCCCTGTCACCACACCTACAGCCGCTCCCACTGTTCCCCCACCCACAAAGGCGAATAATAACAATAGATACCTTGATAAGATGTGTTCCATGGATATGCCTTGTATCACCCACCCTACCGTGCCTGTCATGAGAGAGGCAAGTAAAATGACCAGACATATGATTTCCTCTGTTTTAAGAGGTTCGTAAGGCTTACTAATATGAATGATAGATAATGCCTGAATAAAAATGAGTGTGAGAATGAAGCTGAGGACTGATTCAACAGCAACCATCGTAACGCTGTAGGTGGATATCTGACTGGTAAGTAATGAAAAAAGAAAGTGACTAAAAAAGGAGGTACCTAATACGAAGAAAGGCACAGCCGAAAAATCCTTTCGCTTCCATCTACCTGCAATACGGCAAACTACCATGGAGAGCACCAAACTCAGAAGCGTCTGCAAGCCTAAAGGAACTGAGTGAGCAAAAGAACCTGCCAGCATACCGAAGGAAGCAGCTAATATTGTATCTCGTCGTAAGAAATACATCACGATAACAAAGGGGATAACAAAGGGGGATAGTTGTTCGAGGATTAAGGCACGTCCCAATAAAAATCCCATAGTTAAGGAAAGAATATGCCATTTATGCATGAAGGTTGCTACCCTTTCTCCCATACTCAAAACCTTTTGGGAAACATGCTCATTAATCATTTCAGTCAGATAATTACCAGAATGGGAAATAGTCTGATTTTTGTTCCACATAAGGATCGCACCTTCCGTTCTTTGATTTGTGGTTCTCATTATACGGAGGTTTTCCTGTAAAATTTGTCAAACGATAGAGGGATATTCCATAAATCGTACGACAAATTCATACCTGAAAAAAGATTAGAAAACTTGGCTTTTCCAAGCCTCTGGCGCAGGCAAAGCCTTAGTTGCACTTATGCAGAAAGGAATTTTTATAAATTCCTTTTTGTCAAAAAAAAAACCGACGTTTTTGCGATCAACGTCGGCCATCAGGTGATTCGCGCTCGGCGAAACGGGCTTACTATATTATATTCGCCATATCTTTAAAATGCCCTTCATATTTTGACAATCAATTTACGTGTTTTTGGAAATTTATTTTTCCTTATAATTCTATATGTATTATTCATGATCCGGGATTAGAAAAATAATCTCTCCTGGCTTGGACATAAAGTTGTTTTTTCTCGCTACCTCGGCGATATATTCAGGGTCTTCTAAGCGTTTCATGATGTTCTCTAGTTCTTCCTTCTGTTGGTTAACCTCTAATGCCTCCTGCTTCAACGTCTTCAAATCTTTTTCCGTAGCTTCCAATACAGAGTTTTGCAAATAGGCAGTATAGCCCGTCCAGATTAAAAAGCAACACACAAAGAACATGATGAATCTCAATCTGCGTTTGCGACCAACATTATTCGATTGATGAGAGGGACGTGTCCGCATGCCTGCTCTCCACCTTTACTACCTTCTATGTCTTCTTACTCTTAGATATCCATTTCTTTACAATCCCTTTGAGTCCTGCTATCTTGGGCTCAATTCTTTTCCACAACTTGCGACCCCACCGAACAAATGGCGACATCGGAAAGGTGATAATTTTCCAAAGGACTACTAAAAATTTTACTACAAATGAAAATAGAAAGACTAATGAAATCCAGAAAAAACGAAAAATCAGTTCCAAAGGCCTTACCAGTAGCATATCAATAACCTTAACACTAAAATTCATGATTCTTATTGCCCATTTTATCACGGCTAGCAAGAATTGGATATAAGTCTTGCTTACCAATAAAAAATAGATCCATGCACCTATTATTAGCCCAAAATAAATAGGGAATCTCACAATTCCTCCGTTTACTACGACCAGCACATAAAATACGACTCCTATACTGGTTAGCCAGAAGAGAATGTCCAAAATAAAGACAACCCAGAGAGGAAATCTTCCCTTATTCTTGAAAACATGATACGTATCAAATCCCATCCCCATCAATACACCACACAGGGCCATGAACGCCATCGTCTGAAGCTGGATATGGATACTCACTTGAACAATCTGCCGAAAAACCCTTTCGACCGGTCTCCGGCTTGCCCCTGTTCAAGATATCCCATATCATGGACGAAGCCCTCAATTGCTACTTCGCCTGTTTCAAGACTTAGGTTCTTCATATGTAAATTCTTGCCGCGAATAGAAAGAAAACCACCCTCCGTTTCCAGCAAAAATTCCTCACTATCAAAGCTTTCTACTTTCTTTACCCCAGATATGGCCAAGCTACGCCGGTTAATCATCACAATTTCATGACGAGATCGTTTATTTTGTTCATTCATAAAAAAACCCCTCCTTATCTTGGCAGTTCAGTCTACTCTTTATAGACTGATAACGTATGGGAACCATTCAGTTCCTCTTTGTACCAAGATATGGAGGGGGATGTCCGTTTAGAACCACTTGCTAGCTAAGCAGATACGCATCTTCTTCTTTTTCATCGCGTGGAACAGGTACTTCGCCAATAACGGTGTACATGGATGCAGCTTCATCTTTACGAGCATTTTCCTTTATTTCTTCTACCTTAACCGTTACAACCTTCTGTCCGAACCGGATGGAGATAGAATCTCCCACTTTTACATTGCTTGATGCTTTTGCTGCTCTTTCATTGATGATCACTCGACCTTGATCGCAAACGTCTTTCGCCAAAGTACGACGTTTAATTAATCTGGATACCTTCAAGAATTTATCAAGACGCATTTGTTACCCTCCTCTTCCCACTCAATTTATACCTGGTTTTTTGCTTCATTCCACCACTTATCCATTTCTTCCAGGTCTGTATCTGCAAATTGTTTATTATTTTCTTGTAGCTTTTGTTCAATATATTTAAAACGATTTTTAAACTTCAAGTTGGTCATGGCAAGGGCTGCTTCTGGGTCCACCTTTAGGAATCTAGCTACATTAACCACAGCAAACAATAAATCACCTAGCTCTCCTGCCTGTTCTTCTGGTGTTGCTTCCTGCAATTCCTGATATTCCTCTTCGACTTTGCCATAAACATCGGCAATATTGTCCCAATCAAACCCAACCTTAGATGCCTTATTTTGAATGGTAACGGCAGTCATGAGTGCCGGAAAGTCCTTAGGAATAGAAGACAGGATGGACTCAGTGGAGGACAGGGTTCCTTTCTCTTCCTTCTCCTGTTTCTTGATCTGTTCCCAATTTACCAGTACTTCTTCCGTATTTTCAGCGTTCGTGTCACCAAAGACATGCGGGTGTCGACGAATCATCTTGGTTGCCAGCGTAGAAATAATATCTTCGATCGTAAAATAACCATCTTCAGATGCAATTTGTGCATGCAGCAGAACCTGCAACAAGACATCACCTAGCTCTTCGCAAAGGTTATCAATATCATCTTCATCAATGGCCTCTGCTACTTCATACGCTTCCTCCAGCATATAACGTCGCAAGCTTTGATGCGTCTGCTTTTTATCCCACGGACATCCGTTTGGTCCACGTAACGTAGCAATAATCTCCTTTAATGTAGAGAATTGACGTAGTGATACCGCTTCCTGATTTGTGGGTGGTATATAAAGCAAACTTAGATTACCAAGATGATCCACCTGATCCAGTTCATACAGCTTTACTGTTTCGATTCGCTCCATTCCCGTAATTCCTACCGCTGTCGCTACAATTATCTCAAACTCATCAGGATAAACCTCCATCAGAGTCAATTTAGCATCAGAAGCACTCATTTGATCATAAACCTGGGCAACGACGGTATGGAGTGATGGTGTAAGCTGTGCTGGCAACATCTGTGTTGCATCCAGTAGAGTAAACCCTTCAATCGGATCGATGGACAGCCTCGCAAATAACGGGTCTAAAAAGCTTTGCCCACCTACAACCTCCACCTGAATACCCTGTTGATCTGCTTCTTGTAATAGAAGCTGCACCGTACGTTCTGCTACCAATGGATGTCCAGGAACAGCATAAGTAACAGAACCTTTCTCTTTCGCCAGTCCCATCAACTGATCAGTAATGTGACGATATACCTCTTCAAAGGTATCATGCGCCTCATAAACAGAATCAAATGCTGTAAAAGAAACACCTTCCGAAAGAAGCTCTTCCAATACGGGATGGTCAGCAGTCCGCACATAAAGATGCTCGGCTTGCTTCATTTTTTTGTAGATTCCAAGGGGCATTTGATCTAGATTACCTGCCCCTAATCCAAGAATCGAGATGATAGACGTCGTCATAACAGGGAACACTCCGTTCTTCGTTCTCTTCGTTATTTCCGCAATAACTTAAAGCGCTCGAAAATAGCAATCAACTTATGACCCTTAGGTATATAAGTAAGCTCTTCCCGTTTAATCCCCCCGGTGTACAAGAGGGCTAGCAAATACGTAATTAATCCGATAAATACAGCAAAAGTACCGACAATCGTTTGTCCCAGACGCTCGCTCTCAATCAAGCTGGTAGCAAAAAGATTCATGATGACTCCTGTCAGAACCACTAGCACTGACATAGCGATAACAGACAAGAATGGCTTCATCATTTCTTTCATAGTAAATGCCACCCCGATATGCTTGTTGATGGAACGCAGGTTAAGCCCGGCTGATACAATGTAGGCTATAACTGTTGCTAACGCAGCACCTTTGATATCAAGCAAAGGAATGAGGGCAAGGTTTGCCAGTAATTTTACCAATACCCCAAACATCAAGTGACGAGCTGGCAATTTAACATGTCCAAGTCCTTGCAAAATACCTGATGTAGATATTCCCATCGTGGCAAATACGATAACAAATGCCTGGATCGCAAGGGAGGCTGTTCCATTATCATTTCCATACACCATCACATTGACAGGTTCTGCTAATAAAGCAAGTCCAACAGTTGCCGGTAAGCCTAGCATGAACGTTAAGCGCATTGCCATGTTGGTACGGTATACGATCAGCTTCTCTTGATTTTGGGCAACCGCTTCGCTAATTGCGGGTACCAACGCTAATGATAAGGAAGTGGCAAAAAATGTTCCAAATTGAATCAATGGTTGTCCACGGTCATAGATTCCTTTTAATTCTTTAGCAATATCCAGTTCCATTCCCGACCATTGCAACAGATTCGATACTGTAAGCGAGTCGATCAATGGAATCATTGGAAGAACCAAGGCACCAATACATATCGGAATTGCATAATCCAAAATACGCTTCAATACCTGTTTATTACTTAGTGTATCTGTATGTTGCTGCTGGCGAAGCAGTTTGCGGTAGCCTCTGCGTCGCAAATGTCTTCTTGATCTCCGATAATAATAATGAAGAACAAAAAATGCAGCTAACGCTCCTGGAAATGCTGCAAACACAGCACCAGTACCAGCCAAATAAGCATCCTGATATGCACTCATCATCCAGTATGCAGAGACAAGAATGACGACAACTCGGATAATTTGTTCCACTACTTGGGATATTGCTGTGGGTAACATATCCTGTTGTCCTTGAAAATATCCACGCAGGATAGACACCATAGGAACTAATAACAATGACCATGAAACAGCTCGTAACGGTAATGTCAGTTCTTCATCGCCCATGATAGCGGCAATCACTGGTGCACCTATATACATCAATAGGAAGAAAAACATTCCTAGTAAGCCAAGTGAAATACTTGCTACCCGAAATGTCTTGCGCGCTCCTAAATGATCGTCAACAGCAAGCCGCTCCGATACAATCTTGGAGATTGCAATGGGAAATCCGGCTGTAGCCAGGATTAACAGGCTTGAATAAAGCGGATATACTTGCATATATACATACAGGCCGACGTCTCCTGTAATATTTTGATACGGTATGCGATAAAGCGCTCCTAATAATTTGGAGAGTAAACCAGCAATACCTAAGATAGCGGCACCTTTTACGAAATGATTTGCACTTTTCTCTCCAATCATACGTCTTCCATTTCTCCTCTTTAGAAAACTTAGCTTCGCATACGCAAAAAGGCTTGCCAAAGCCTTAGTTGCACTTACGCGAACCAAATATTTATTCATTCTGATTCGCCAAGCCAGAAACTTTGTCCATTATAACACAGGAGAGAAGGAGGAGAGCAAGCGCACCGCTTGAGGAAACAAAAATAAAGCCTCCCCACAGGAAGGCTTACAATCACTATTGTTCCATTTGTTTAGCAAGAAAACCTGCTGCTGTTTCCGCCATCTTTGTTTCTAATTCACCCATTTTATTCTCATTCTTACTTAATATAATAACGGCACCGATCGGATCGCCCCCTGCCACAATAGGAGCAATCACATAGGATGTATACTGCTCAGGGTTGTCCCGACAGATCTCATACTGTCCTGCGTTTCTCTCCACTTTGGATTTCCGCTCTTCCAATGCCTTTTCTACCTGATTACTAATTGGTTTTTCCAGATATTCTTTTTTAGAAGCACCCGATACTGCAATGACCATATCTCGATCTGAGATTATGACGATATGATTAAGGCTCTCATAAAGTGAATCTGCATACTCCTTGGCAAAATCAGCTAATTCTCCAATAGGAGAGTATTTTTTCAAGATAACTTCTCCGTCACGATCAACAAAAATCTCAAGTGGATCCCCTTCACGAATACGAAGTGTGCGGCGGATCTCCTTCGGGATTACGACCCGTCCGAGGTCGTCTATACGACGAACGATACCTGTTGCCTTCATAATCTTGTTGCCTCGCTTTCTTGAGAATACTAGGGTAGTAAGCTTAATTTAGGGGTTGCTCCTATGTTTTCCTATCTTCTCGTTTTTTACTAAACGTTTTTGATGAAATCATTTCCAGTTATTTTGTGATTAGCTTTGTTGTACTCCCCCCCGGGCGGTAGTGAGTAGATATAGTATTTGCCACCCCATGAAGAATATGCGATCAAACCAAAAAACATCCAACCCTTTTTGTTCCACAATGAACTTATAAAGAGTATATAAATAAAAAATAGCGATTCGAACAGCCTACAGGCTGATGAATCGCTATTTTCGTTTACCTATGGTGTTGTTTTGATTATTTTACAGGTGTATCGGCAGCTGGTGCTTCTGTACCTGGGTTAGCAGGAGCTTCAGCAGGCGTTACTTTCGGAAAATCCTTCTTGATAATTTCTTTGTCCAACTGAGTTGTTACGATTTCGAGATAGTTCTTTTCCAAAACTTGTTGTCTCAATTGGTCTTTCATGTCATCGTACGTTTTTTCTACACGATTTTCAACTTTAATTACGTGATATCCGTAGTCAGTACGAACAGGCTTCTCACTTATTTCACCAATTTTTTGAGCCATGGCAGCCGCTTTAAATTCTGGTACCCATTGGTCTACACTTGCGTCAGGATACAGACCACCTGTTTGTTTACTTCCTTCATCCTCTGATACCTGCTTGGCCAATGTTGCAAAGTCTTCACCCTTCTTCAGCTTAGCAGTTGCTTCGTTAGCCAGTTTCAATGCTTCTTCTTCCGTACGTCCTTCGAATTTATAAAGGATATGGCGTACAGATGCAAACGTGCGAGATTCTTTTGACATGCTATCATAAGTTTTTTTCACTTCTGCTTCAGGAACTTCTTTTTCCAATACAGCTACAGAAGCATTGATTTCAGCCAGTTGTTTTACAACCTCATCTTTTTTCACATTATGATTTTTCATCAATTGTTCGTACTTATCTTCCCCGCCCAAGACTTGAATGTATTGTTCTTTTAACGTTGCGTAAGCTTTTTCAGCCTCTTCATTTGCTGTTTTCTTCATTGCATCATCAGCTAGAGCAGCTTTTTGCTTCGTCACAATATATTGACGTGCATAGTTTTCAATCATTTCCTGGTTACCAGTACTGATTGCGTATCCTTGTGGTGGGTTGATAAAAGTAAGTACGCGAAGGAAATCTTCAAACTCTCCTGCTGTTAATTTGCCATCTTTGTATTCAACCAGTACATGATCAGCTTTTGCTTCATATGGAAGCTTCAACGGAGGAAAGGAGGCAACTATATCCTCTTCTTGCTTTTGCTCTGCTCCAGGTGTTCCTGTATTTTTATTGTCTGTGCCACATCCACTTAAAACTCCAAGCATCAGGGCTGTTGCAGATAGTAAAGCAAGAACTCGTTTGCCCCTTGTAAATTTATTTTTCTTCATTTATGAAAATCTCCCTTCTTGGCACTCCATTAGCACCTCGTGGTTAATGTAAAGAGGGGTCCGGACTTTTATCCTTTTGAACCAGATGGAACTCATTTAATAGGTTGGTAACCACCTTTAATCCCTCTTCGATTTTTAACCCCTTAACTTTAACAGTTACGATGATCTGTTGTCCACCTGCTGTCGTAGAAATCCCAACACGACGATCATATTTACTAGATAGCGCAAACAGCTCACCACCATCAATATTGGAGGTTTGACTTTCATGCAGGATTAACTTGATCACATCTGGATCTTTTTGGCTAATTTCAATAATGTGATAGCTAAGCGCTTGAATTCGCATTCGTGAGATAACTAATAGATTTTCGACCGGAGTTGGGATATTCCCGTAACGGTCAATTAACTCGTCCGCTAAATCTCCAACTTCTTCCATTGTACTAGCTGCCACGAATTTTTTGTACATCTCAATTTTTTGGCGACTATCGGTAATGTAGTTAGATGGAATATAGGCATCCAGCTGTAAATTAATCTCTACAGGTGACGCAGTGGCAATTTCAATTGTTTTCACTTCACCGCGCAATTCATCAATCGCTTCTTTCAGCATTTGGGTATATAGGTCAAAACCGACTGAATTAATGAAACCATGTTGTTCAGCACCGAGTAGATTACCTGCACCACGAATGGAAAGATCTCGCATGGCGATTTTAAAACCGGAACCAAGCTCAGTAAATTCCTTAATTGCCTGAAGACGTTTTTCGGCTACTTCTGTAAGAACCTTATCTTGCTGATAGGTAAAATACGCATATGCAATTCGATTGGAACGTCCTACACGACCGCGCAATTGATACAATTGGGATAAGCCCATTCGGTCAGCATTGTAGATAATTAATGTATTTACATTAGGAATATCTACACCTGTTTCAATAATGGTTGTACTCACCAGAACATCGAATTGTCCGTCCAAGAAATCTAATATGATACTTTCAAGCTCACTCTCATTCATTTGACCGTGAGCTACTGCTACCCGTGCATCTGGGACTAAGGCAGTAATATGTTCAGCCATCTGCTCTATGCCCTGTACTTGATTATAGAGGAAAAATACTTGTCCTTCTCGAGCTAACTCACGCTCGATCGCCTCTCGAACCAAAGCCGGATTGTAATCAAGTACATAGGTTTGTACAGGAAACCGATTCTCTGGAGGAGTTTCAATAATAGATAAATCGCGTACACCTAGCATCGACATATGAAGGGTTCGTGGGATAGGAGTCGCCGTTAATGTGAGTACATCCACATTTGTTTTTAGTTGTTTTAATTTTTCTTTGTGACTTACACCGAACCGTTGCTCTTCATCCACAATTACTAATCCCAGGTCTCTAAATACAATGTCTTTGGACAATAAACGATGGGTTCCTATTACAACATCGACTGTTCCTTCTTTAAGAGCTTTCATCGTCGCATTTTGTTCCTTACGTGAACGGAAACGGCTTAATACTTCTACACGTATTGGATAGTCAGCAAACCGTTCCTTAAACGTCTCAAAGTGCTGTTGAGCCAGAATTGTCGTCGGAACTAAAACAGCCACCTGTTTTCCTTCCATGACGGATTTGAATGCTGCCCGAATCGCCACCTCTGTTTTACCGTACCCTACATCACCACAAACTAGACGATCCATCGGGCGTTTGCTTTCCATATCTTCTTTTACTTCTGCAATCGTCCGCAATTGATCCACTGTTTCCTGATAAGGGAACATCGCTTCAAATTCACGTTGTTCCATGGTGTCTTTACTAAATGAGTGTCCAACCGCTTCTTCGCGCTGTGCATATAGTTTGATTAGATCTTCAGCAATATCCTTAACAGAAGATTCTACCTTGCTCTTTACGCGCTTCCACTCATTACCACCCAGACTATAGATCTTAGGTTGCGCTTCCTCACTACCCACATATTTTTGTACATGATCAATTTGTTCAATTGGTACAAACAAACTATCTCCGCCCGCATATTGAACATGCAGGTAATCTTTATGGATACCCAGAATCTCTTTTGTTTCGATTCCCAGATATTTACCAATACCGTGATTAATATGAACAACATAATCGCCAGGCTTTAACTCCAGATAATTTTTAATTCGCTCGGCATTGCTCATATTTTGATTTACTTTTCGTGCTTTACGTTGTTTAGCGGTAAATACTTCGCCTTCCGTCACAACTACTAACTTGCTCATAGGCATTTCGAAACCACTTTGAATATTCCCAATCATAATGATTGGTCTTCCAGGAGGAACCGTCTTCACCTCTTCAAGTAAAAGGTCAGCCTGCATTTCATAATCGTCCAGTACTCTCTCCAGCCTCTTGGCACGCTCCGCATCAGCAGCTACAAACAAGATTTGCTGATGTCCTTTCACCCATCGCTGCAACTCACCTTTAAGTACATTCATTTGCCCATGAAAATTTTGCATCGTTCGGCAATTAATATTTACGATGTTTTGAGGATGTGTTTTGGGTGTTTGACGTAAAAAGAGAGATAAATAGATAACCTGATGTTTATGATCATGTAGCAGCTCATCATATGTGCGGGACAAGCTCAGGTTTGACATGTATTGTCCCTGTTCGATTCTGCTGGTTACCCATTCTGATTCATCCTTTTGGAGGGTGGCAGCATGATCAATTACACGGGATGGTTCATCAACAATGAGAACTGTCTCTTTCGGCAAATAATTGAGCAAAGTCTCATTCTCAGGATAAATAGCAGAAATGTAGCTATATAAATGTGAAAAACGATGACCTTGGCGAAGATGCTCAATATCGCCGCCTATTTGTTTCATCATACGTTCTTTGACAGCCTCATCATTAATCTTGCCTAAGGACTCACCCAGCTTGGCTTCCAGACGATTGGCGCTCTCTTTCAACTGCGTTGTAAAAGCAATCATCTCTTTCACTGGACCAATAACATAAGAATCCAATTGCTCCAGTGAACGTTGTGTATCCATATCGAACGTACGAATGGAGTCAATCTCATCGTCGAACAATTCAATCCGAATAGGCCAATCGGAGTCTACTGGGAACAGGTCGATAATTCCACCACGAACACTTATCTCACCTTTTCGTTCTACCATTTCTACTCGTTCGTAGCCTAGCTCAATCAATTTTTGCAAAAATTCCTCAAGTTGAAGCGTGCCTTGCCGCTTAATCGTTATTTGTGCATCTTTCCAAACCTGACTAGGAACAGTTAGTCGGCGAATTCCTGCAAAAGGCGTAACCAAAATACCCGTATAGCCATTAGCTAGACGGTTAAATACCTGAATACGCTGTGCAAGGGTTTCTGGACTGGCAATCGCCATCTCGGAACCAATTAATTCATTTCCCGGATATAATAACACCTCATCTGGTGAAAGAAGTTCTGCTAAATCTTCATATACTTTTTGTGCCTGATACATATTGTGTGTAACTACACACAGAGATTGTTTATTCTCCTGATAAAGAGCTGCCATGAAGATATGACGTGCTGATCCAGATAATCCAGCAATCAATTGTTCATGTAGACCCTGGGTCAAACCAGCGAGAATAGTTCCAAAATTGGAATCCTCTTTTATTCGGTTTATGATGACTTGCATCCTTTATCCCCTCTCCAACCTTTCTCTCGTGCTTATGCAACACAACAAGCTGCGAAGCCAAATAAACGGTGACAACGCAGCAATCATTATTAATATGAAGTCTATTCGCAAAAATCAAAGAAAAACCTTAGCTTATATGCAAGCCAAGGTATATCCACTCGCAAGCTCCCATTTCAGTGCCTGACGTCAAAACCATTTGACTATTGCAAAGGATTTCCAATGAGTGAAAGCTCCGGATGCAAATCCAGCGCCTCCTTACAGTAGTCACATAGAACATGCACCACTGTATTCCCTCCATCATCCTTCGATATGATTGTTTGACGCTCCTGTGGGGTCAAGAAATGAAAACCTAGCTGTGTTTCGGTAATATGTTCCTGATTAATCTCACCCAAGTTGTGACCACAATAGCGACATAGATACCGATAACGCATGGAACCACCCCCACTTGATAAAAATACCAACTTATACAAGTAGTATAGGCAACTTCCAAGTGTTCCATACGAATCTAGTTCCTTGTAGGATTGTGATGATTCATAACTTGAACGAATGTATCCCCCTGTACCCAATCCTCACACGCTTTTGCAGAAAGATCAATAGCGTCCTGAATAAATGACATATCGCTTTTTGGAAATGAGTGAAGAACATAATCACTAATACTTTTACCCTGTTCTGGACGATCAATACCAATTTTGATTCGGTTAAACTCTTGGGTACCCAAATGCGCAATAATAGACTTGATGCCATTATGACCACCTGCACTTCCTTTCACTCGCAAGCGCAGCTTACCTACAGGCAAATCCAGGTCATCATAAATCACAATCAAATCATTAGCCGTTATCTTATAGTACGAAACAAGTTGGCCAACTGTTTCACCTGATAGATTCATGTACGTTTGTGGTTTTACCAGCAATACTTTTTCGCCTGATACATTACCTTCACCTATAATTGCTCTAAATTTCATTTGAGATAATGGAATATTTAATTGCTTACTAATTTTATCTATGGCCAGAAACCCTACATTATGTCTGGTATCTTCATACTGTTTTCCAGGGTTCCCCAATCCAATGATGACTTTCACGTTATTACCTCCAGCTTCAATTGACCTGCTCGTTTCATTTTACATGATCTCTCCTGTATACAACAAGAAAGGGAAGTCGACTTCTTTTGCCAAATATCTGCAAAAAATCCCCTGAAAAAGCAGATGATCCCATCCAGCTTGTCCAGAGGATTTAATTAGTATGTGTTTAGCCCAAGTCTATTCATCAAATAGCTTGCTAATTGACAACTCTTCGTGAACGCGAATGATCGCTTCACCAATAAGAGGAGCCACAGAAAGAACTTTGATCTTATCAATTCTTTTCTCTTCTGGTAGTGGCAATGTATTAGTAATTACCAGCTCTTTAATCGTTGAGTTTTGGATACGTTCAATTGCAGGCCCTGAAAGAACAGGGTGAGTGCAGCAAGCATATACATCCTTCGCTCCTGCTTCCACAAGTGCATTAGCAGCAATTGTAATAGTTCCAGCTGTATCAATCATATCATCAATCATGATCGCTGTTTTGCCTTCAATGTTCCCTACAATATTCATAACTTCTGCAACGTTTGGCTCTGGGCGGCGTTTATCAATGATGGCAATAGGTGCACCCAAACGCTCTGCAAGCTTACGAGCACGTGTAACGCCACCATGGTCTGGAGAAACAACGACAACATCCGACAGGTTTTTACCTTGGAAATATTTTGCCAGAATCGGCACTCCTAACAAATGATCAACAGGGATGTCGAAGAACCCTTGGATTTGGGTAGCATGTAAATCCATAGTAATTACTCTTTCTGCTCCAGCTGTTTCAATAAGGTTGGCAACTAACTTCGCAGTGATTGGATCACGAGAACGCGCTTTGCGATCTTGTCTAGCATATCCATAGTATGGCATGACCACGTTGATGCTCTTGGCAGATGCACGTTTCAAAGCGTCACATACGACCAATAGCTCCATTAAGTGTTCATTTACTGGAGCACATGTTGGTTGAATGATGAAAACATCCGATCCACGTACACTCTCATTTAGCTTGATCTGGCACTCTCCGTCACTGAACCGTGCAGTTTCCATGTTACCCAGACTTAACCCGATATGTTCGGCAATCTCATGAGATAGTTTCGGGTTAGCACTGCCGGTAAAAACCTTCAGCTTCGGATCTCGATAATTAGCCATCTTGTTAAAAGCCTCCCGTTATTCTTATTCGCTTTGTTTACGCGGTAAATTTACCGCATATCCCAGTTTATTTGTTTGGCGTTCCCGCGCAATCGCGAACGCTCCATCTGGCACATCTTGATTAATAGTTGAACCGGCAGCTACATAAGCCTCGTTCCCAACAGTTACAGGAGCAACTAAATTGGTGTTACATCCGATAAAGGAGCGATCACCAATCATTGTCTTATGTTTTTTAGCACCGTCATAGTTAACAGAAATGGTTCCACATCCGATATTGGTATCCTGACCAACTTCGGAATCACCCAGATACGTTAAATGGTTTACTTTGCTTCCCGCACCAATTATGGTGTTTTTCAGCTCGACAAAGTCTCCAACTTTCGCATGAGGACCAATATGAGTCTGAGGTCGAATATAAGCAAACGGACCTACAGTAGCCCCTTCATCTATTTTACTATGTGTGAGCACAGAATAGGAAATACAAACTGTATCCGATACGTCCATATCAGTCAGATCAGCCTGAGGGCCAATCTTGCAATCAGAACCAATCGATGTGTTTCCTTTTAAAACTGTATTAGGCAAAAGAACCGTATCAGACCCAATCGTTACATCAGCCTCAATATAGGTGGAGGCAGGATCAATTATCGTTACACCATTTCTCATATGCATTTCGTTTATGCGTCTACGCATATATGATTCAGCCATTGATAATTGAACTCGATCATTTACGCCCATTGTCTCGTCAGGATCAACCGCAGAGAACGCAGCTACCTTCTCATTAGCTTCACGAAGAATGGCAACGCAGTCTGTAATGTAGTATTCCCCTTGTGCGTTCTCATTTTTCACCATGCGCAGAGTATCCCACATTTTTTGATTATCAAAACAATAAATTCCTGTATTAATCTCAGTAATAAGACGCTCTTCATCAGATGCATCTTTTTGTTCTACAATGCGTGAAACCTCGTTAGTTTCATCTCGAACAATCCGCCCATATCCAGTTGGATCTGAGACAACAGCGGTAAGTACAGTAGCTGCTGCTTTTTGTTCTTCATGATAAGCGAGAAGCTTAGACAGGGTTTCTTTTGACAGAAGCGGTACATCTCCATATAAAAGAAGGGTTGTACCCGCTTTATCAGCTAAAGCATCTTTTGCTTGCAGGGCTGCATGCGCAGTACCCAATTGTTCTTCCTGCATTGCATAAATAACGCGGTCCTGCAGAGTTTCACGAACCTTATCAGCACCGTGTCCCACTACCACAACTACATTACTTACCTGCATGGTATCCAGGCTGTCCACTACATGTTGAACCATAGGCTTTCCACATACCGGATGCAGTACTTTATATAATTTGGATTTCATTCGAGTTCCTTGACCAGCAGCAAGAATGACTGCGTGAATGCTTGACATGTTAACCCTCCAACATACTGAAGTTCCATCATGACTATATCTAAATTAGATTATAATTTCAAGACATGATGAAATTTTTCCTATTTGTGTTACTCTACTATCACTTATAATCATTAATAAGCCATACCAAATCGCAGTACGACTTTTATGTATTTATAACCTTTTGCAAAGTCATGTATTTACCATTATTTTATTCTATCTGAGGAGAAGATGAAATGAGTACAGATGTATATATCTTGTCTGGTTATTTAGGTAGTGGTAAAACTACTCTGTTACAACAGCTATTAGCATATTTTCAAGAAACAAATGGACAAGTAGTCGTGATGATGAATGAAATGGGTGAAGAAGATATTGATGGTGAGCAGCTTGAGGGTTTTGGCTTTCCTGTTAAGAAGATGCTGGACGGCTGTATATGTTGTTCCATCCGGGGAGAATTGACTGATAATCTTCAAGAAATTTTTGCGAATATGTCACCAGATCAAATTATCATCGAAACAACAGGAGTAGCAGACCCGATCGATGTAGTAGATGCCCTTACCCATCCAGATTTTTATGATAAGCTAACTCTTAAAGGATTGATCAGCGTAATAGATGCTTCTCGCTTTCTTGATCTGAATTCCTTCTTTCAGTCAGGAAGCGCATTGATAAAAACCGTTCGTAATCAGGTGAAATATGCTGATCTTTTACTGCTGAATAAAGTGGACTTGGTAAAACAAGAGGTAGTGGAGAAGGTAAAACGAAAGCTGACAGAGTTAAATCCATTAGCCCCCCTCTATCTCACCATCCGTTCTGAGCTGGATATTGAAGAGCTGTTGACGATAAAGCGACTAGCACATGAACGAGACTTGGAAAATCGTCCTGCTTCGATTCCCCTTCAAAAAACAATAGTTCGGCAATCTGCATTGAATAAAATTAAGCATACCTTTGGTTTACAGAGCGAAACGCTTTACCATAGTATCCAAACCTTCGCTTATCACTTCAAGGGGCCTGTGAACGAAGAAGCTTTTGAAGACTTTCTCTATGCATTACCGAAAACCATATACCGAGCAAAAGGGTATGTACAATTCAAAGGGAAGGAAGAATTGATCTCTTTTCAACAAACCCAAACTCAAGTCCATCTTTTTCCGTTCCCTAATCACGGCCCCAAAATGGTCGCTGTTTTCATTGGTGAAGGGTTCGATCAGACTAAAATAATTCAGGATCTAGAGACCTGTTGCATGACAGAAAAGTGGGAATAGTATGAAAATGAAAAAAGCACCTATTTCCAAGGTGCTTTTTTACTATTCATTTGTTATTAAGCCCCTGCTTCTACCTGGGATTCTTCTTCAATACCAACGCGCTCATACTCTGCCAGCACTGCCGCTTGTATTTTTTCACGGGTTGCTGAGGAGATTGGGTGAGCAATGTCACGGAATTCTCCATCAGGAGTGCGTTTGCTAGGCATAGCCACAAACATACCGTTGTTTCCATCAATTACACGAATATCATGAACCACAAATTCATGGTCAATCGTAATTGAGGCGATTGCTTTCATTCTCCCGTCCGTATTTACACGGCGAAGTCTTACATCAGTTACTTCCATCATGTTCACTCCCTTTATCTATGGCGGATAGCGTATATTTCCACATGATGGGTAATTATTCCTTCTTCATTTTCCGAAAAATTGTAAAAAAACTTTTTATTTATACAAATTTTTTATTTCAGGCAAGCAATTACTTCAATTTCCACTTTGGCATCCTTAGGTAGACGGGCTACTTCGACGGTAGAACGAGCAGGACGATGTTCACCAAAATAGTGGGAATATACATCATTCATTGCACTAAAATCATTCATATCTTTAATAAAAACTGTTGTTTTAACAACATCTTGAAGAGCAAGACTTTCACTTTCAAGAATGGCATTCAAGTTAGCAAAAACCTGATGTGTTTGTTCAGCAATGCCACCTTCTACCATCATACCTTCTGGAGTTAAAGGTATTTGACCGGAAGTATAAAGAAAAGGGCCCGCTTTTGTAGCTTGGCTATAAGGCCCAATAGCAGAAGGTGCTTTTTCCGTAGAAACAAATGAGATGTTAGGCATGATCATCTTCTCCTTCTTTTCTTGAAAAATAACTACCTAGCTCAATCATAATCTGCTTTTCTTTTACGTCAACCTCTTGCAGCTTAGCAAGCGATACATAATCTTCAACAAGACGATCATCGTCATCTGCTGTCTCAACAAAAACACCACATCCCACTACAGTAGCCTTAAACTCCTGTAACAGGTCCATCATCCCTTGAATAGTACCGCCGGCTTTCATGAAATCATCGACAATTAACACACGCGATGATTCTGGCAGTGCTCTTCTTGCCAGGGACATAGTCTGAATTCTTTTACTCGATCCAGAAACGTAGTTAATGCTCACAACAGACCCTTCCGTCACCATGCTATTTCGACGCACAATAACGACAGGCACATTTAAGTAACTTGCTGTAGCGTAAGCAAGTGGAATTCCTTTTGCTTCTACTGTCATAACAACATCAACATCGCTATGAGCAAAAGCAGATGCAAACAATTTACCAATGTGATTCAGTGTTTTGGGATCTCCCAAGACATCAGACATATAGAGATATCCACCTGGTAATAATCTCTCCGGGCTCGCTAACTCTAAAATCAGGTTCTCCATAAAGAAGATGGCATGCTCCAGTGTGGTTTTCGGGATATATTTTACCCCGCCTGCTGCTCCAGCCACTGTTCGCAGATCGCCAATACCTTGTGATTCAAACGCCTCTTTTATGATAGAAAGATCTTCGCTAATTGAGGACTTTGCCGAACCGTATTCATCTGAGAAAAACGTCAAGGGAATCAATGTGTGGGGATGAGCTAAAAGATGTTGCGTCATATCCACTAATCTGGCGCTTCTGCGCAGTTTTCTCATCAATTCTGCCTCCATTTAAAAACCGTATATTATTATGATAATGTAACATTAATGTACGGAATTAATCAAGTATTTCCGTTTCGCCGCCACCTAATATTCGTACCGCATATACATCTTTTACGAAACCACGCAACGCATTGTAAATCCTATGTACCTTCGCTTCCTTTTGGACTAATCCAAACACCGTAGGACCACTGCCAGACATTAACACTCCGTCTGCGCCTGATTGGATCATTAATTCTTTTATTTGCATGACCTGCGGGTAACGCGTTAAAGTTACCTCTTCTAATACATTACATAGGTTATTTGCCATTAGAGAAAAATTTTTCGAAAGTATAGCATCCAGCATTCGTTCTGTATTCGGGTGTTTCTTAATTTGATCAACTCGAAGATTTCCATACACGTCTGCCGTAGAGACTCCAATGGGAGGCTTGGCCAAAATGACCCAGCAAGATGTAGGGCTTGAAAGATGTGTCAGCTTTTCTCCGCATCCTTTTGCTAGTGCTGTCCCACCATATACGCAGAATGGAACATCTGAACCAATCTCTGCTCCGATCGTAGCCAGTTCATCTAGCGTTAATCCCAAATTCCAGAGCTTGTTTAAACCACGCAATGTGGCAGCAGCATCACTACTACCTCCCGCCAAACCCGCAGCTACTGGAATATGCTTATCTATGTATATGTGAACACCCTTATCAACCGAATAACGTTCCATTAGCAACTTTGCAGCCTTAAAGGCATGATTGCGTTGATCGAGCGGAACAAAACTTGCAGAACAATCGATTAGGATTTCTCTTGACCGTAGTAATGTAAGGTCAACGCGGTCAGCAAGATCGACAGTAGTCATCACCATTTCCACATCGTGATAACCATCTGGCCTCTTTGAGAGTACGTCCAATGTTAGATTAATTTTTGCAGGAGCTTTGACAGAAACTCGCACCGTGTTCACCTCAGCTTATCCTAATCCTTTTTCTGATTTTACCATAGGCAGAAATAAGCTTGCCACTAGCCTGCCCGAATGTCAACTCATGTTAATAAAATATCTATTGAAGTTCTCTCGAAGAAGCTAGTTCTTCCTTAGACGAAATAATTCATGTACTCTCAAAAAAGACGTACTCTAAAGTAATTAAGTAAGAAAAAAAGCCGCAGAGGTCCCCCTCTTTGGCTTTTGTCAGCAGGCTATTTCATCGATTGTCTGGCTAATGCTTCCTCGGCAATCTGGATCGCTCGTTTTACCATGTTACCGGCATCACGAGTAGTGATAGCGCCCCATCCTTCACTCTTGACGGTGTCGTAAAAGCCCAACTCCTTGGCCAATTCATACTTGAGCTCCTCGGACATGATGCCTCTTCTTCGACTCATTGCGCTTCATCCTCCTTAGTCGCTGACATACCTTAGTATGAACAAGAAAGGACAAAACAAAACAGTAGAACTAAGTTCTACTGTTGGATAAAAGTAATCTTTATATGTGTATCATTGTCTCGACAAACCATTAATTCTACGGTCTCTGTTAAAATATCAGCATAGCTGTATGATACCCGTTCAAACAACTGGTCGTCATCTAGTTTAACTACGAATACTGAGGGGTATGTTTCTTCTAGGATGCCGGTCCTTTCGACGGTCTTTCTTCTTCCGCCATTGGCCTTCAGCATAATACGTTCACCAACGTGTCCATCTAAACTGCGTTTAATATCTACTAACGCGTTCCTAGCCATAATATTTATCCACCTCGCTTATGTCCAAGTATATCAGCCTAAGCTTAGTTTGTCAAACAAACGAAAAATTATATCAATCAAATAAGCTTTTTGTCAATGAATTTTTTCGGACATTCTTGTCACTTTTGTTCGACATTTTTTGCAAGTGCGAAAACTACCAAAAACCTACTATGTCAAGCAGTTTAGACATAAAAAGCCTTGACTTTCCCAAAGGATTGTCAAGACTTTTTTGGAGTATTTGAAGAGTTAAAAACTGGAGGCAATTCACGCTATGAAATTACCTGTTTTCGTTCATAAAATCATAAATCGTGTTAGCAAGAGTTGCGAATTCCTGCAAAGATAATGTCTCTCCCCGACGGTTTGGTTCAATTCCCGCTCGTTCCAACGCCTGTGTAGCAAGTTCTTTGCGGTCCTTCCCAAATAAATTGGTTACGAGATTATTTTGCAAGGTTTTACGCCGCTGAGCAAATGACGCTTTAACCACACGAAAAAAAAGTGCCTCGTCCTTCACTGCAACAACTGGCTCTTTACGTATAGCTAATTTGATAACCGCTGAATCGACATTTGGTCTAGGTACAAACACGCTAGCAGGTACAATCATTTCTACGCGAGCTTCTGCATAGAATTGTGCAGCAACACTTAATGATCCATAATCCTTTGTCCCTGGCTTCGCTGCAATGCGCTCTGCCACTTCTTTTTGAATCATGACCACGATTTTATCCAGTTTGATACCAGATTCCAACAATCCCATCAAAATTGGCGTTGTTACGTAATATGGCAAATTAGCCACAACGCTGACTGACTCATATCCTTCCAGATGCTCTTTAATTAGAGCTGGTACATCTAATTTCAGAACATCTCCGTGTACAACCGTAATGTTGTCATAAGGCGCCAGCGTCTCTTCCAGAATAGGAAGCAGGCGTTGGTCAATCTCAAGTGCCATTACTTTCCCAGCTGCTCGTGCCAATTGCTCTGTCAAGGCACCAATACCAGGTCCGACCTCAATAACTGCTTTCTCTTTCGTAAGCTCGGCAACATCAATGATATTGTGCAGGATATTTATATCGGTCAGGAAGTTTTGTCCCAGGCTTTTTTTTAGGTGAAAGCCGTATTTTTCAATAATTTCCCTTGTACGGGTTGGTGTTGCAATGTCTTTATAACCGGCTGTCATCTGTTAGCTTCCTCCTGTTCAACCTCAATCTGATCAACGGCAGCTATGAATTCGTCCCGACTAATCTGGAACATCTGCAATCGCTTAATAAGCTGCTTAGCATTGGAGTAACCGATTCCCAGAATTTCTCCCAATCGCGTCCGGCGATATTTGGTGTCCGTTCCGACAATCATCCCTGCCTGTACCAAATCCTCCAGGGTAATTTCGCTCTCTACCTCCAAAAATTCCGTTTTCACCTGAGAAAGTGCCTCGCGAATAACCTCTGGTGTTGCGTGCTCCACACCAACTTTTCTTTTTTTCATAGCATCTGCTCTTTTGATAAAAGCATGCTTGCAGCCGGGAACATTTTGACTGATTATCTTTCGGATTCGTTCACCTGGATAATCAGGGTCCGTAAAGACGATCACGCCTCGTTTTTCTTGTGCTATTTTTATTTTACGAAGGGTTACCTCATTGATTGCAGATCCGCCTGTTTCAATCGTATCTGCATCCACAGCTCGCTTAATTGCAGCCGTGTCATCACGTCCTTCTACGACGATAACCTCTTTGATTTTCATGAATAAATCCATCCTTCGACCAATTGTGTTTCCCCGCAAAAATAATTTGTTTTTTCTTGTCCAAAAAAGGAAACGAAACCAAGCCAATTTGCGTATAAGAAGTATAGAGATTCAATCAGTTTACCACATTTATGGGTAAAACAAAAGGACAGGAGAAATCCCCTGCCCTTTTGTTTATTATATTATGGTAATTTGGGCCCAATCACATGGACTGTTCTGCCTTTCTTTCGCCCGAATTTGACGGCTTCAGAATCGCTTTCCAAAAATACGTCCATTTTATTACCTTTGATCGCCCCACCTGTATCTTCTGCTCTACGATAGCCAATGCCCTCGATGTATACCCACCAGCCAAGTGGAACTACTTTCGGGTCAACAGCAACTGTTCTTCCAACCGTAGCTTTTACACCTGTGGCCGTCTTTCCATAACCGCCACCTGCGTTAGCTGTATAGGCTGAAAGCTCTACATTAGTCAAGACGCGTTTTGCGCGAATATCTTTACCGCCACGTGAAGCAAGAGTAGCTGCAACTACTTCCTGCTTCTTCGTTCCAACAGCCAGAACGCGATCTTGCTTTTCTTTTACAACTTCAGTCTTCACTAATTCACGAGAGGTCTCTTTTCCATCCTCTGTGGTCACCTTGTAATGCAATACTGCACTTCCAGCTTGACCTTTTTTCAATTCACGAATCTCGCCTTTTTTCAGGCTCGGGTCATTTTTACGCACTTCTCGAAACACTACTTCTTTATTTTCCTGCACTACTTTTTCTTCAACACTAATAACAGAAATTTCCGTATCTTTTGTCAGTTTAGAATCTAACGCAGGTGTTACCTTGTCATTCCCATCTGTTTTTATCCCTGCATCTTGTAAAACACCCGCAACATCTCTGTTGGTTGTCTGTACATGCTGTTTCTTCCCAGCTATTACTACAGGTATTTGCCAGCTCTTCAGTAACTCAACGGTCATATTCTCATCAACAGCAGCAGTCAAGTCCGGCCTGACTACATCTTTATCAATTATGCTTAGCTCTTTTTCTTGTAACAATTGTTCAACCGTTTTCGCTTTGGTCATGATGACCTCTGATTGTCCATCAACGATCAGAGTTACTTGTTTTGGCTGGATAGATAGGTTAAAGAAGTAGATACCCACTGATAACAACACACCTGCTGCAATAACTAAGATGGTGTAAAGCAGCTTCCTGTGCGGTACCCAGATATTACCTAATCCCATTCCCCACACTCCTTTGGTTAAGCCTGAGAAGGATATTATTACACTTTATACCTTTTGTCAAATTCTCCTCCTTTTCCTCTTTTATTTTTGTGTCCCACCTTTTTATCATGATTACTAGTCTCATAGGCAGTACAAGCTGTTTTATACCTTACCAAAAATCCAACCAAGAAAAATAGCAATTTTGTGTCGAGGGTCTCTGTCGATTCTTCGTTTTCGTTCGACAAAAGGTAATATTGGATTATTTTTCATGGGAAAGGACACTATGACAACATCCTATTCGCGCATGTCATTTACTAGAACGAATTATGAAAAAATCAGTTCAAATTTCCTGGTAACACTCTGTTTTCACTCCTTGTAAATTGCTACTAAATAAACAATTGCTTATATATGGATAAAGTGGCGTTTGGATGGCATAATTGGTAATAAACTTTTATAATAATAAATTTACTTTTTCATATATATTAAAAATTTACTTATACTAATCTTTCATTACCTAAACTTGTTTCTTCCTATATATAGGTTGATTTTTAAAAGGTTTCAAGCGAAAAGACCAGGATAGATTTTCCTGGTCTTTTTTCATTTATCTTTGTTTTTGTTTTTTAAATATTAAACAAACGACGTGCATTTTCATTGGTTATTTTTGACATTTCTTCAAATGATAATCCATGGATATTTGCCATTTCTTCTGCAACATATTTTACATATCCAGACTCATTTCGTTTTCCTCTAAATGGATGTGGAGTTAAATATGGGCAATCTGTTTCAATTAACAGCCTATCTAATGGAATTTTGGCTGCAACTTCTTTTGGCCTCTTCGCATTTTTAAAGGTAAGTGGTCCCCCGAATGAGATATAGAAGTTCATTCCAAGTGCTATTTCCGCCATTTCATAACTGCCGGAATAACAGTGCATAATTCCTCCTACCTCTTCCGCTTTTTCTTCTTTAAGGATCGTGATGATATCCTGATGCGCATCCCGATCATGTATGATAATCGGCATGTTTACTTTTCGTGCCAATCGAATCTGTTTACGAAATACTTCTGCTTGTACATCACGTGGGGACGTATCCCAGTAATAATCAAGTCCCATTTCGCCAAGACCAACTACTTTTGGGTGTTTACTTAACTCTTCTAGCCAATCCAAATCTTCCTCTTTCATAGAGATGGCATCTTGAGGATGCCATCCAACCACGGCATAAATAAAATCGTATTTCTCAGCAAGCTCTATGCAAGTCGGAATGGTCTCTCTGTTAAAACCTATATTTACAATAGTAGAAACTCCATTTTCTTTGGCTCGCATAATAACCTGATCACGGTCTTCATCGAACTGCTCCGCATTCAAATGAGCATGTGTGTCGAATAACATGGTAGATCGCTCCTCCTTACTTGTTAATCTGTGGACATTTTATCCACCCAAAAAAAAGAGAGGGAGGGATTCCATTACGGCTCCCGCATCTCTATATTCCTACCCGTTTCTTACTTTACAATTGCTCCATTTGGAATGTCTCCATCTACAGTGGAAACTTTCAGTTGGTCGCCTATAGATGCTGACAAAATCATACCTTGGGAAACTTCACCACGAAGTTTGACAGGCTTCAAGTTAGTTACCACGATTACTTTTTTGCCAATCAGTTCTTCAGGCTTATAGTACTTAGCAATACCAGATACAACCTGGCGCTCTTCATCACCCAAATCTAATTGGAACAAGAGTAATTTATCTGCGTTAGGGTGTTGTTTACATTCTTTTACCTCAGCCACGCGTAATTCAATCTTTCCAAAATCATCAATGCCGATCAGGTTGCTTTCAGCGGCTTTTTCTTCTTGTTTTGTCACTTCTTTCTTTTCTTCTGTCACTTGTTTGCCTTCCTTCCAAGCCTCTTGTTGCTTTTTATTTTCTTCTGCTTTCTTACGTGCTTCCGCTGTGCTAGCATCAATATATTTCAGTTCTTGTTCTACATCTAGACGAGGGAAGAGAAGTTCGCCACCACGGTTTACTTTTACACCTACAGGTAGTTTGCCCCACTCACCAGCAGTTTCCCAGTCTTTGCAGCCTTCCTTCTCAGCAATTCCTAGTTGAACCCAGATTTTCTCAGGAGTTTTGGTCATAAACGGCTGAAGCATAATAGAAATGATGCGAATGCTTTCCGCCAGGTTATACATAACGGTGCCTAGACGTCCTTTGTTCTCCTCTGATTTAGCAAGTGCCCACGGTTGTGTTTCATCAATATACTTATTCGTTCTGCTTACCAAATCCCAAAGATTCGTCAAAGCATTACTAAAACGCATTTTGTCTAAATGCTCTTCAACTTTGCCCTTGGTTTCTGTAGCAAGAGTAATTAATTGGTCATCGAACTCTCCTGGAGTGTTTGGTGTTGGAATAACACCATCGAAATATTTCTCAATCATGGCAATCGTACGGCTCACCAGGTTACCCAAGTCATTAGCCAGATCATAATTGAGGCGTTGAATAAAGCTTTCTGGTGTGAAGACGCCATCCTGTCCAAAAGCCACTTCACGTAGCAAGAAGTAACGAACTCCATCTGCACTATAACGATCGATCAGGAATTTTGGATCGATCACATTTCCTTTGGATTTAGACATTTTACCATCTGGCATTAATAGCCAACCGTGTCCGAATACTTGCTTCGGCAATGGCAAATCAAGTGCTAGCAATAGAATCGGCCAATAAATCGTATGGAAACGTAAAATATCTTTACCTACCAAGTGCACATTAGCAGGCCAGTATTGTTTGAACTTATCATCTTGATCCGTTCCATATCCAAGCGCCGTAATATAGTTAGCTAGGGCATCAATCCATACATAGATAACGTGTTCTGGATCAGATGGTACTTTTACACCCCAGTCAAATGTACTGCGGGATACACTTAGGTCTTGTAAACCCGGCTTCAGGAAGTTATTAATCATCTCATTACGGCGAGATTCCGGTTGGATAAAATCAGGATTAGCTTCGATATGAGCTAACAATTGATCTTGGTATTTGGACATACGGAAGAAATAGTTTTTCTCTTTTACTAACTCCACTGGACGGCCACAGTCAGGACATAAGTAGCCTTTATCTGTTTTTGCTTGCGTTTCTGTCCAGAAGGATTCACAAGGTACGCAATAGTATCCTTCATATTCCCCTAAATAAATATCTTCTTGATCAAGAAGCTGTTGGAAAATCTTTTGAACAATTACCTTGTGTCGATCTTCCGTGGTACGGATAAAATCATTATTAGAAATATCTAACTTAACCCATAAATCCTTAATCCAATCCACTACTGGATTAATAAACTCTAACGGCTGTTTTCCTTCTGTTGCAGCACGTTCCTGTAATTTCTGACCATGCTCGTCAGTTCCAGTCAGATAATATACATCATAACCGCGTAATCTTTTGTAGCGTGCCATCGCATCAGCAGAAATCGTTGTGTAAGCATTTCCAATATGCAGCGTGTTACTTGGATAATAGATCGGTGTCGTAATGTAGAATGTTGGTTTTTTACTCATATTGCTCTTCCTCCTTCTATATAGTAAATCCCGACATGTGCCGAAATTCTTGGATCGTTTAGGTCGTAGCGGTGGCTGTGTGCATAAAAAAAAAAGACTTCACCCCATTGTTGGGGCGAGTCTTTACTCGCGGTACCACCCAAATGCTCCATTCCCTCACAGAAATGGACTCGATAAGTAGCCTAGCTACTTTCCTGTAACGAAGGATTACGTCGCCCTTATCCACCTCATTAAGGTGGTTCAGGGTCGAAACTCCAGGACCATTTTCAGCAATTCGACTTAGCTGGCTTTCACCTGACCCAGCTCTCTTTATAAGCTTCCTATGCTTACTATTCCCTTCAACGTTCACATATAAAAATATAATGCTATTGTATACTAAATTATCCGTTCATAAACCTAATGTCAAGGGATAGGTAAGCATATTTTTTAACGTTACTCATACCGGTTTGTGTCCCTTTTTAATTTCGACATATGTCGAATATACAGATATTATTCGACATATTTCTTTTTTACCATAAAATCAGGACTTTATTCACATCTATTAACTTCCAATTCATTTAATCAATAATTTTTTATCACATCAAAATTTTATCTAGATATACTCTACAAATATAAGAAAAATTACGTAATTTAAGCAAAAAATGTTACTATAGTGAACATTACCTTCTATAAGTTCTAAAAATTGTAAATCTAGTATTGACACCTTTGGTAATGACTGGTATTATAACCAGTAGAATAATGGCGATTAATGAGTAAATTGAGTAAAAAGTAGGATGTTATTTTATACATGTAAAAATCTTGAGAGGGGAATATTAGATGAAATCAACTGGTATTGTTAGAAAAGTAGATGAATTAGGACGCGTAGTTATTCCAATTGAACTAAGAAGAACGTTAGGAATTGCTGAAAAGGATGCACTGGAAATCTTTGTTGATGGGGAACGCATCATCCTAAAAAAATATGAGCCTGCATGTATTTTCACTGGTAATGCTGATGACCTTGTTTATTTCAAAGGAAAAATGATCAGCAAATCTTGTATTAAAGAAATGGCTGCTATGCTGTCAGATTCTGATTCAAAATAATTAATCGCTTATAAATATAGGCTATTGCCCATTTCGGCAATAGCCTTTTTCTGTGAAAAACATCTCTACGTTTTTCATAAAATTGGATGTGACCACTTGCGGTCCAACAAAATGGTCATGACCGTTTTGTTTTTTCTTTTACTGATGATACTGATTATAGACATCACGTCTGGAAAGTCGGCGATCTTCGGCCGTTTTTTTGCATGCTTCTTTCACTGAATAACCCTCATTGATGTAGTGATCTACATGCTGATTCAAATCCAACTCATTCCACCATACTTCCTCGTGCGCTGGTTCAACATCAGCAGGATTTCGTCCTTCTACAATGATGCAAAACTCTCCACGAATTTCGCCCTCTTCTAGCCATTGGATCAGTTCGGAGAAAGTCCCGCGTGAAAATTCTTCGTATCTCTTTGTTAATTCTCTTGCTAATACAGCTTGGCGATCTCCCCACGTCTCAAGCATTGCAGTTAGGGTTTTGGTTATCCGATGAGGAGCCTCATAAAAAAGCAATGTTTCTTGATAAGTTGCTAATCTATCCAGCTCCAGTTTACGAGGTTTTTTATCTCTTGGTAAAAATCCGCAAAACATAAATCGTTCGGTTGGTAAACCGGAAGCAATTAATCCCGTTAGTGCCGCGTTTGCTCCTGGAATGGGGATGATACGGTGCCCAGCTTCAATGGCATCTCTCACCAAATCAGCTCCTGGATCAGAGATGGCTGGAAGTCCTGCATCACTTACAAGTGCAATGGATTTGCCTTCCCCTAAAATAGATAATAATTCACTTCCACTTGCTAGCTTATTATGTTCATGATAACTCACTGTCTTCTTCTCAATTTCAAAATGAGTTAATAGCTTTCTCGTCTGTCTCGTATCCTCGCAAGCGATTAAATCTACCTCACGCAATGTACGCAAGGAACGGACGGTGATATCCTCCAGATTGCCAATCGGAGTAGCAACCAAGTAAAGGATACCCTCTCCTTCTGTTATGGATGAAAAGCTTTTTTGTATATTCATCGCTCAATTCTAGCTCCTTACCCGTCATTTCTGCTTTTTATGGCAGTCCCGTATATGGCAGATCGTTCTGCAACAATCAGCTTCTCCTTTTGCGGGCGTTTTAATCGTTTGATCTGCTCTTCCCGCTTCAGTCCCCAGGATCGATCTATTCCTTCTTCCCAGTAGACGAGATAAACAGGACATCTGGCCCGGGTATATTTTGCACCTTTTCCCTCATTATGCTGTTTAAGACGCCTATGAATTTCTGTCGTATACCCTGTATACAACGTGTCGTCGCTACATTGCAGAACATAGACATAATGACTTTTATGAGAGGGAATTTTGGTTTCCATAATAGACTTCATACAGTTCTTCACAATATTCTTCCCCTTGTTTATACACGATAAGCGGTGGTGAAATACGCAGTTCCGGTTTCCCCCCACGTACGCCCTCAATAAGCACCATGTTAGGTTCTGCATCTACTCGTGGATAAACCAGCCTCATTCGTTTTGGTTCGATGCCATATTGGCGCATGTAAGCAGTAATGTCAATCAATCTGGTAGCGCGATGTACCAGTGTCAGCTTGCCACCAACTTTTAACATTTTACTGCTCACCCGAATGACATCCTCTAAATTAAGATGAATCTCATGCCGAGCAATTGCTCTATGGTCATTTTCGCTCACTTTACCCGTGATGGGTGGCATGTATGGCGGATTGCAGGTGATAAGGTCATATTCACTTGCACCTAATTTCTCTATTGCTTCCTTTACATCACCATGATGCATCGTAATGCGCTCTTCCAGGTTGTTTATTTGTACATTTCTCTCTGCCATATGATACAGGCGTTCCTGAATCTCGATCCCTTCGATTTTGGCAAAAGGTGTTCTAGTGCTAAGAAGGAGAGGAATTACCCCATTACCTGTACAGAAATCAAGAATTTTTCCCCGCTTCGGCACAGTAGCAAACCGACCGAGCAATACCGCATCCATGGAGAAGCAAAAGACTTCATGGCTTTGAATTATTTTTATTTCATGTGTGAGCAAGTCATCTATTCTTTCCGAATCATATAAAACGACCTTTTTATCTTCCATTAAGAGCCCTCTCTTGCTGGTACAACCACATAGATGCACCATAATAACTAGGAAAAAGCGACCTGTCCGTTCCAAGACATCCAGGTCGCTTTACTTATTTTTGTCCCCCGCTTAAGAAAGATAAGCAAAAGAGACAATCACCTTCTTTTCTTATACTACCGTAGTGAACATTACATATATGAAACCCTTCTGCATAAAGCCTTGCCAGATTATCATATCCTTCGCCCACTACCACTTTTTTAGCAGATACACCTCGTTTGACGTTGGAGACAGGCACTTGCTTTTTAGAGGCAGTCTTCCTAAGAGGCTTATCTTGAAGAAATCTGGAACGAAGATGTTCGTTTTCAATCATAAGCTGCCCGTTTTCTTCCAATAGCTTATCAACGACATCTTTTAAGCTGCCAATTTCTTGATATAGTTCTCCTACTCGTTCTTCCATGCTCGCGATTTTAGCGAAGATATCTTGTTTCTCCAACTTCATCACCTCTCGCTACCTATGCTCATCCAATCTCCGGCTTGCTTGCGACAATCTCTTCAAAAGGAAATTCCATCACTCTTCCCGCTTCCAGCAGATCAATTTGAGCTACTCTTCCAAGGATGTTCAGACTAACAACACGTCCATCTCCCATTGGAGTTTTCACCCAAGAGCTTAGTTCAGGGATTTCCTCCTTCGACGTTTCATAGTTGTCATTTTCGTATTTTAAACAACACATGAGACGTCCGCATAATCCGGAAATCTTTGCTGGATTTAGAGAAAGGTTCTGGTCTTTGGCCATTTTGATAGAAACAGGCTCAAAATCTCCCAGGAATGTGGAGCAACAAAGCATACGTCCGCACGGGCCAATCCCACCAAGCATCTTGGCTTCATCACGAACACCAATTTGCCGTAGTTCAATACGCGTACGGAAAACTGCTGCTAAATCTTTTACCAGTTCACGGAAGTCTACTCTTCCATCCGCTGTAAAATAGAAAATGACTTTGTTTCGATCAAATGTATACTCAACATCAACCAGTTTCATATCCAATTGATGCTCCCTGATTTTGGTTTGACAGACCTGAAATGCATGTTTAGCAGCCACTCTGTTTTCTTCTACCTGAGTAGCATCTGTCTCATCCGCGATACGGATTACTTTCTTCAAGGGTAGGACAACGTCTGATTCTCCTACTGATTTTTGGCCAATTACAACCTTGCCATATTCCACTCCGCGAGCCGTTTCCACAATAACGTGGCTATCCTTTTCTATCTCTAGCTCATCCGGATCGAAATAATATATTTTACCCGCTTTTTTAAAGCGGATACCTACCACCTCATACAAAATTTATCCCTCCTGGATATGAAGAACAAGCCGCTCCAATGCTAATTGGGGGTTCGCATTACGCTCTAACCGATTTCTTGTCTCCATGGCTACGTCGATCCCTTTCAAAATATGAGCTTGCGTCCATTGAAAGGTCTGCTCCTGTAATGCATTCTGTTGGTCCTTGTTGACAATATGAGCGTGTCGCCCAATCTGATGATAGAGGATGTCTCGTAGCCAAAGGATGAGCAAATCCAGAAAGAGAGGAAGTTCTTCTTTTACTCTATCGTTACGTTGCAATTGATCATGTATAGTAAACAATGCTTGTGATCCTTGTTGTCTCAATTCCTTTCCCAATTGTATCACCATAGCTCGAAGCTGTGCAAACCATTCTGATTGGCTTAGAAGACGTGCTTCTTCCAAATTTGTAGTTATTTGGGAAGCTACCTGTGCCACTCCTGATGGAATACCTTCCTTGATCAATAAACTGGTAATAAATTCAGCGGATAAAGGAGAAAAAACAAGTGTCTGACATCTTGATAGTATAGTAGGTAGAATAGCATGTCCATTTTCAGACAACAACATAGCTAACACACCCGGAGGCGGTTCCTCCAAAAATTTGAGTAAGCTATTTGCCGCTTGTATGGTCATTTTATCAACATGTTCAAGAATATATACTTTATGGTTGGACTCCACAGCACGCATTTTCATCTCTTTTTGTAGAGCACGCACCTGGTCAATCTTTACAGATGCCCCATCTGGAGCAATATGATAAACATCGGGATGATTTCCGGAAGCAATGCGTTGGCAGTTTATGCATGTCCCACAAGCGTCCATGGGGTCGTCCAAGCAAAAGATTGATTTAGCAAGATGCATTGCCACATCTTTCTTCCCTACCCCTCTTCCACCTGTAAACAAATAAGCATGCGCCAACCGATCATGTGCCAGGCTGTTTGCCAGAATTTCTGTTACTCGTTGTTGTTTTTTAGCTAGTTCATTCCAACTCATCTAACTTCCACACCTAAAAATATAAATTTATTAGCATTCCTCTAATTTCCCCAATACGGGCAAGCATATCAATTAAAGGTGCTTCTTCACTTAATAACTCATCCGCTAACGCTAACAGCTCAGCGTCAATTTCCTTCACAATCTTATGCACGCGGCTTCTGCCCCGACGATTCAACACCTTACGTTCATCAAGGGTGACACCATGTCTTACCGCTTCTTCCATGAATCGCTTAATTAAGGTTCGATAAGCATAATAGTCACGAACATTGCGGGAACGAGCCAAGATTTCCCCTTGGGCATCAATCTCCTTAAGAAGAGTTTGCAGCCTTTCATTACTAAGCCTCTCTCCCTCTCCTTTGACCATATCCCTGAAATTGGTCTTTTCAACCGGTGCGCCTCTTCGTTGTTCCGTTCCTTTTATTAATGCCGGTCTAAGCCCGTTTTCAATCTTCATTCTTACCCACTCCCGCCTAAAACCATTATCCTTCTCTATCTTAACTCAAAAGGAATGAAAGTGCTCAACATCCATTACAAAAACGGCTGCTCCTCCGACTTGAACTTCAAGTGGATAGGATAAAAATGAATCTACACCGCTACCCAAAGGTGAAACAGGTGTCACCATCTGTTTGCGGGATTGGCAATTTTTCTCGATGATTGTGATCAACTCAGGTACACGTTCATTATCAGTACCTACAAGAAAAGTGGTATTTCCAGCGCGAAGAAAACTCCCCGTACTAGCTAATTTCGTAGCACGAAACCCTTTTTTGACCAGCGCTTGTGATAAGCGCCCACTATCTTTATCCTGCACAACAGCGATGACCATTTTCATAGCGATTCATCCTTTCTGCTTCGCAAATCTGATGCCAAGCTCGCTTCCTTATTCTAGTGTTAATCCATATTTACCCTGTCTAAACATATATAATCTTTTGCTTGCTACTTTTATTGGCTATTATTCGCCTAACCCTATCTACTTTCCTTTACCACTCATCCCTTGTTACCTGGTTTTTCATTAATAATTGGATTTGAGATGATCGAAAAATCTAACTTTTCCTCATGTTTATGCCTATTCCCATATTATGTGAAAACCTGTGATTGGTGTTTGTTATGGCGTTTCATACATTATACAGCATGATTCAACTTTTTTTTATTGTAACATATGCTATTTATACAAAAAGAAGAAGCGCACGAGTTACGCTCCTTCTTTCTCTTAAAACTTACCCGTTTGTACTAAACTGGATATAATCTGCTCCAATACATTTTCTAATGATTGATTGGCGTCTATCCGCAGTATTCTCTCTGGATATTGTTCCACTACTTGCTCATAACCAGCTCGTACCTGCTCATGAAACTTCATCCCCTCTAAATCCAGACGGTTAATCTCTCGTTCATCATTAGAATGAATACGTGCCAAGCCTACCTTTGGATCAACATCAAGATAAAGCGTTACATCAGGTAAACAGTCCTGAATAGCAAACATATTAATAGAAAGAACTTGTTCGATTCCCAATCCGCGTGCATATCCTTGATAAGCTAGGCTACTGTCTACAAATCGATCACATAACACGATTTTTCCCTCTTCCAGTGCAGGAAGTACTTTTTCTACCAAATGTTGTCTGCGCGCTGCTGCATATAATAAAGCTTCCGTGCGGCCATCCATTTTCACATGTGCAGTATCAAGAATGATATGCCTGATTTTCTCAGCGATTTCTACACCGCCCGGTTCTCTGGTTACTAAGACCTCATGTCCCATTTCAACAAGCTTTTCTTCAAGAAGTGTGATGACTGAGGATTTACCTGCCCCTTCTCCACCTTCCAATGTTAGAAATAATCCGCGTTTCACTATTTACCTCCGTACCTTTCGTGCTCGGTCTGTACAACTCGTAGCGTCTTCATCTGTCCATCTGCTACTCCTTGGAACCTTGCATTTTTATCTCGTAATTCCTGTAATAAACGTATCACTTGCGTATCAATTTCTTCTCCTGGTGTAAGCAAAGGGATACCAGGCGGATAAGGAATAACCATTTCTACACAAATCCTGCCCGTTGCCTCCTCAAGTGGTACTGTTTCTGCTCTTGCATCAATTGCCTCATGCATGGAAAATACTTTTTTTCTTAGGAAACTTGACGATACCATTCCTGATTCAAAGGTAGTGGTAGCGACCTGTTTAATCTGTAAATGAATCTGTTCCATGCACTTGATTAGTCGTTCGATATCTTCTTCTGTTGTGCCTGAGGAGCTGATAAGAAGCACATGATGTAAATCTGCCAGCTCTGGATATATTCCTGCCTCTTCAAGTCTAGCTTGTAAATCATATCCTGAAAGTAACGAAGTGCGTAATGTCAGCACCAGTTTTAAAGGATCGCTTGTCTGATATACCTGATTAGGCTGTTTTTGAACGACGTGTAGCCAAGGAATTTTCTTCAGCTCTTCCCTTGCATAATCAGTCAGCGCAACCGCTCTGGTCCATTCCTTTGAACCTTCCATCACCATATGGCGTCTTGCTAAATCTAGAGAAGCCATTAATGGATACGATGGGCTTGAGGATTGCAGCATGGCTAAATAGTGGTACAAGCGTTGCCTATTAATCCGTTCCCCTTGTATGTGCAGCATGGAGCACATTGTAAAAGCGGTTCCCATTTTATGCGTAGATTGGATCGCTACATCAACTCCACACTGCATCGCAGATGGCGGTAGTGAGCGATGAAAACCATAATGAGCACCATGCGCCTCATCGATCAGAAGAGGAATATTATGACGATGGACGACTGTCGCCATTTTTTCCAGATCAATACCCATTCCATAATAAGTTGGATTGGTAAGAAATACAGCTTTTGCGTCAGGATGTTCTATCAAAAGCCGCTCAACATCTTCACGCCTTACTCCTGCAGCCAAGCCTGTTTCCGGATCAACCGCAGGGATAACATAAATAGGTTCCGCCTGTGCTAACACCATTCCATGGTAAACCGATTTATGGCAATTGCGTTGTACAATTATTTTATCACCCGGTCTACATACGGTTAGAATCGTAGCCAGATTCCCTACTGTCGTTCCTCCAATCAGGAATTTTGTCTCTTCCGCATCGAATGCGGCTGCAGCTAGTTCCTGAGCCTGTGCTATAACTCCTTCAGGCTGATGTAAATCATCTAGTCCCGTAATTTCAGTCATGTCGATCGACAAGTAATTATGAAAAAAAGCTTTTGACTCCTGATCAAAGCTCTGCCCCATTTTATGACCGGGAACATGAAATGAATGTGGTTTGGATGCAGTATGCCGTTTCAGCGCTTCATAAAGGGGCGCAGTTCGCTGTTTTTCTTCCCACTTTTGTTCATTGTGACCCAAACATTCTCACGCCCTTTGCTCTCATGTATCCTAATTGTAACACGGTTAACACGGTTCATGAGAAAAGCTTCTATTGAAAAGGGCTTAAAAAATAACTGTTTTCTTCCTACTATAGTGGAGAAAACCAGCTTCTCTTTTCACCCTTCGCAA
>NZ_JAJISB010000027.1 GCF_021245735.1 Brevibacillus daliensis | reverse complement strand
GTTAACACGGTTCATGAGAAAAGCTTCTATTGAAAAGGGCTTAAAAAATAACTGTTTTCTTCCTACTATAGTGGAGAAAACCAGCTTCTCTTTTCACCCTTCGCAAAAGGGCTTCGCCCTGTATGGGGTTAGACTGTCCGCTCCGCACTATTCATCGGGGAAGCTCAAAACGATGTATTCACTGTAAGACTTGCTGGGTTTCGCTTCTCTTTCCCGATGACTAGTGCTCCGCTAGGTCGGGCTTCGCCAAGACGCTCTGTGTGAAAAGAGAAGCTGGTTTTTCATGCTGTTGTGATTATTCTTGTTTTTCCACTGAAGCCGTTTGCAGAAGAAGCACATTTTTTGTCCAGAACTATTTAAGGTCCTACCCAGATACTGGACAAAGAGGGCGGATTAAAAAGTGCAACCCATGAGACTCTGCGTAGCATCACACCGTTTTGCACTTTCCGCACTCTTTGCCCAGTAGCGGACAGTCCGCTCTTCCTCGCTGGACCTTAACGAGTTTGCAGACAAAAAATGTGCTTCTTCTGCCTGCCCACTAAAGTTATAAGGAATGCTTCAAATTAGAAAAATTGGCGCAGATAAAACCTTAGTTGCACTTATGCAGATAAGAATTTTTTATCTGTCAAAAAAAGAGGCGTTGCCCGTGGCATGCCTCTTTGATCGTACGATCCATTATGCATTTTTCTTTAGCCAAATTCGTTTCAACTGTTTAATGTAATACGGATAACGTTCATCTTGCGCATCTGTCTTCACCATTTCCTGTTCGCAGCCATCGCAGATGAACTGATTGCATATGGCGATTCCGATCGACCGTTCTTCGTTACAAATAATGCAGCAGTGGGAGTGTTTTTCCATCTAGGACACCTACCTTCGCCCATAGCTTACCACCCATTATATCCCATTATAATCCGATCCATTCCAAATGTTCGTATTTTGACCAGGCGTTACATAAATAAATCCTGAATCTTTCATCTCCTGCCATGGAAACGAAGCAACCAGGTCCAGAATGTTCACTTGGGCTAAAATGCCTTGTAACTTGTCGAGAGAAATTGTTTTGATCTCCTCATCATTTCTACAGATAATTAACAAATCGGCATCTTTTGCAGCATCCAGAGCGTCATCGCTTATCTCCCAATTACCAGGGCACATATTCTCAGATTGTAATCCCACTTGATAAAAAACAATCTCTGTTTGATCCGCTTGCCGACTTATTTCTTCGCTTAGCCAAGGAACTGCACCCCAAATAGCAATTTTCCTGATTTCTTTTTCAGTTTTCAATAACCGAAACCATTTCCGAAACCATTTTTTCTCTATTTCCTTGGTAGTCATGTCATACAACGCTGGAAAAAGCCACTCTTGCCCTATACGCAGATCCATACCTATTGCCTTAATAATTGTTTCTATTGGAATCTGTGCGCGCTCACAATGCTCTGCCAGTTCATAATAAAATCTTGATTTAAGGTTGAGAAATGCCTGTGAAGTAGATCGAATCAACTCTGCTGCTTCCCATGAACAGATGTATGAAATTACCCCTTTTTCAGCTAGAGATTGCCGTACCTTTCTCGTTATTTCATGTTCTGTTTCATTCCATTCATCACCACTATCGGAAGCTTTGATCCCTATTATTGCTTTCTTCTGCTCTTCCCAGACTGAAAGATGGATGACATCCTCATAAGCTCTATCAAAATCGAGGGCTGCATTCCACTTTGATTTATGTCCCATCAGCTTTTACATTCCTTCCTTTACTCCATTACGCTATATCTTTTCCTCAAAAATAAAAACCCATCACAAAGTGAATGGGATAGGCTATTCTTCCTGTTTTCATGAAATTCACTTGAAAAGGGTACAGATAATGGAGTTAGATAGAAGAAAAGAAAAGAAAAGTAAGATTGAGGGACATAGCATGATAAAAGATCAAACCATATATAGTTACAGACTGTTATATCGCTTTAAGTGGGGAGGTATCGGGTATCTCGTCCAGATCATATTGCTAATAGGGCTCATCGCCTTTCTATTTCATCAATTCAATCTTTCGCTGGTTGATTTAATCGCTTCTGTCGTAATCCTTGTAGTTCCTTTCTTTCATTTGGTGCTGTACCGTGTCCATGGATGGATTGTTCAAGCCCGTATCCGCATGTCTTGGAGCAGTTTTTTGTCATCATGGTGGGGAGCTTCCAGTATCACACCTGTATCGCTCTCTTTTTTCCGTCAGGCTGAGATGGTTACGTGCTTAGGTAGTCTACTCATCTCTCTTGGTTTATCAGCATGGCTTCCACTTTCTTATGCGGTCTGTTTAAGTGCAGCAACATTCGTCAGCCTGCTACCCAGATTAGTAAGTGTAGCTATCTCATTTCGTTATCCCCATAAAGCTCATGTCAAATATGAAAAGACAAGCATTGCTTTCCTGTTAACGGATGGATAAAGAAATAGGCAGTATTACGTCATACTAAAACATGAACAGCTTAATTCCTACTAGCGCAAGCAATCCAGGAATGCGTAAAAAACCTACGATACCAGCTGTAACAGGATTAATAGGCAAAGAAATCCCTGCCATCTCCGCAAAGAAATTACCGAAATAAAGTAGAATGGCTCCGATGACAAATTGCAAAGCAAGATTACCTATTAATCGTAATGGTTTAAAACCTGCATTGCTGAGAGAAACGGCTAACAAAACGAAAAGAATAAATCCGAATATCATCAACTCCATGGACATGTGGAAGTTCTCCCCTTACGCTTCCTTTTTTATTCTTCTCTTACGTACTTTGCCCAAGAGATAGGTGTATCTCTTTTCCGTTACTTGTAGATAAAAAATAGCATGATCCACTTCTTCTTTTCTTACTGAAAGGTCTGTGAATCTTTGTGCATTCTGCCAAGTGTGTAACGCTTGCTCCACATCTTTTAGCAACGTCTCTCCCTGTCCAATTTGGGAAGCTAGCTGGGGCTGTTTTTTCTTAAAAAAATTCACGGTATGCCTCCTTACTCTTTACATGAATAATTGATAAGAATTGGCGACACTAACCAGATTGTTGATACAGTGCAGGATAATGGGTGCCCATATCGACTGAAATCGATGCCTCATATATCCTAGTGCAAGCCCGATCGTCAGTAAAGGTAGGAAAAGAACCAGATCAACATGGATAATGGCAAACCAGATGCTTGTAAGAATAATTCCCCAAAAAGCTCCCCACACTCGGACAAGTCTAGTCTGAATCACACCTCGAAACATCATTTCCTCTGCAATTGGTACGAATACTCCCGTTATGAAAAAGGATAATACCACTGCTGTCATACTATGCTGTTTCGCTGACAAAATTTCATTGGTGATACCTTGCTCTCTCTCTGAGTCCAATGATAATTGGAGCAAGCCTGCTAGTGGTGCTATCACATAATTAAGAGCAACAAGAATAAACAGATATAATACCAAAGTCGTAGATATGACTCTCCATGCTTCAACTGGTTTTACAAAACCAATTGCTTGCCATCTTCCCCAATACCATATCAAGCAGAAGGTAAACATAAAGAGTTGCAAGGAAGCAGATTCAATAATTCCACCAACACTGCCAGCGGGGAATAACGGGTATGGAAGAATGTCTAGTCCAAAAATAAGTAGGTTAAAAATATTAAAAAGATGCATCCAGGCAATGGCATACAGGAGATCCTGTTTTGATACAGAGGTTTGCATATAAGGATAGAACCTTTTTTTACGCCAATCTAACCAAGAAGTAATGAAAAACACGAAGCCACCTAGAACAGAAATAAGAATATTTAACCAGATTAAAATCATCGAGATATATGTTACTTCTTGAAGCATAACGATCTTGTACATTCCATTCTCACTCACCATAATGCGAGTTGATGATAGCTCTGTGGCGATGAATAAAAAATACAAAAACGCTAATAAGCTTGCCCATTTATAAGACCTTAATTTAGACATCCAATTTACATGTATTTGCATTCTTTCACACCCCTACTACATGGATATGCCCTGTCCCACCAAAAAAGCACTAAGAAAAACTTCTATCGAAGTCCTTTCAAAGAAGCTAGTCCTTCTTTAGCGGATGTTTTTTATGCGTATCAGGTTATAACGTTTATACTTTCTGATACAGGTAAAAAGATCGTCTTTATCCAACTTTCGTGGAGCAAACCAGATTCTCTTTTCACCCTTCGCTAAGAGTCTTCGCCCCTCAAGGGGTTGAACTGTCCGCTCCGCACTATTCATCAGGGAGGCTCAAAACGATGTCTTTACTGTAAGTTGCTCTCGTTTCGCTTCTTTATCCTGATGAATAATGCTCCGCTGGGTCGGGCTTCGCCAAGACGCTCTGTGTGAAAAGAAGAATCTGGTTTTTTCATGCTTTTGGTTTTGATTCTGTCTTTCCTCTATAGCCGTTAGCAGAAGAAGCACATTTTTTGTCCAGTAGCGGACAGTCATAGCTCCCTTGCAGGACCTTAACGAGTTCACAGACAAAAAATGTGCATCTTCTGCATGCCCACTACAGTAGTAAAAATACTTTCCAACAGTCAAAAAAGGTGCATGATCTCTCATGCACCCTTCTCATCTATAATTCCCGACGTCCTTCTAACGCTTTGGTCAAGGTTACTTCATCTGCATATTCCAGATCTCCACCAACTGGCAGTCCGTGAGCAATACGAGTAACACGGATTCCGGTAGGCTTTACCAATCTGGAGATATACATGGCTGTTGCCTCTCCCTCAATATTAGGATTCGTAGCGAGAATTAATTCCTTTACCTGTTCATCTCCCAGTCGTTTTAACAAACCTGGAATGTGAATATCTTCCGGCCCAATTCCATCCATAGGAGATATCGCACCGTGCAGCACATGGTAATACCCGCTGAATTCACGTGTTCTTTCCATTGCTACCAAATCTTTTGGTTCTTGCACGACACAGATAATTGATCCGTCACGGCTCTTGTCACGACAGATCTGACAAGGATCAAGATCAGTTATATTGTTACAAACCGAGCAGTAATGTAATTGTCGTTTGGCATTTACGAGTGCTTTTGCCAAATCAAGTACATCGTCCTCTTTCATGCTTAATACATGAAACGCTAAACGACTAGCTGTCTTGGGTCCAATGCCCGGCAATTTCATAAATCCTTCAATTAACTTTGAAACGGGCTCTGGATAAAACAACTCGATCTACTCCTTTTATGGGAGGAGTTTACTCAGGAATTTAGAACAAACCTGGAATGTTCATTCCACCTGTAAAACGTCCCATTTCTTTTCCAACTAATTCATCTACATTTTTCAACGCATCGTTAGTAGCAGCAAGTACTAGGTCTTGCAGCATTTCGATATCCTCAGGATCAACTACTTCTTCTTTGATTGTGATATCGATAATTTGCTTATGTCCGTTCGCTTTCACTACGACAGCGCCACCACCTGCTGTACCTTCAACTACTTTTTCTTTCAAAGCCTCTTGAGCTTTTGCCATATCCTCTTGCATTTTCTTCACTTGTTTCATCATTTGTTGCATGTTTTTCATATTGATATCCTCCTTATAATCTTTTCAGATGGAATTATTCTTTTATTTCAACCAATCTTTCCCCTGCCACTCGGAATGCTTCTGCGAGAAAAGGGTCTTCTTCCTGTTCGGGTTGTTCACCTGATTCGGTGCGTTCACCTTTCACATTCTCCCATTCCTCTTCCGTAATCGAGAAAAGTTGTAACGGTCTTCCACAAACGGTTAGCAACGCCTTTTCCACGATGCTCCTGAGTTCTGGCTCCATTGTCTTTTCACAGTGAATCGCACCTTTAAAGGTTAAGATAACTGCTTCCTCACTAGCCAACACTGGTTGACCGCTCACCACCCAGGCATGGTACTTATAATGTACCTTTCTGATTTCACTCAGAACCTGGCTCCATGAACCACGTACTTTTTGGGTCAACGCATCCGATTCGTTACGAATGGCTTCCTTCACTCTGGTCATGGAGGTTTTGGAACCGCCGCCACTTACAGGAGTTGCACGACGAACTTCACGTTGCTTAGGCACTTCACCACTGGATGTTCCTTCTATCGTAATTTGACCATTCAGGATTTGCGCCAGCTTCTGTTCAAGCGCATGGACTCGATTCAAAAGAGCGCTGTTATCAAGCTCAGAAGCAGCATGATCCTGATTAGATACGGCAGTAGAGTTCGTCTCTCGTTCACTTATTTGTTGGGTAGAAAGATGACAGAGGCGTACCAATGTCATTTCGACCAGCACTCGTGAGTAGGTGGACCACTTCAATTGTGTCATGGCTTGATTCAGTTGTTCAATAATCTCATAAAGAGTAGACATGCTGTATAAGCCAGCTACCTCCGCAAATTGATCATCAATCAAAGTACGCTCCATAATCTCTTCCAGCTTTGGTGCTGTTTTGAAAAGAAGCATATCCCGGAAGTAGAACAACAGGTCTTGCAGGAAATGCTCAGGGTCTTTCCCCTCAGCCATTACGCGTTCCAGTTCTTCCATTACACCAGCCACGTTCTTGTCAGCAATCATTCTTCCTAGGGTCGAAAAATATGCCTGTGACACGGAGCCTGTGATGTTGAGGATATCAGAAGCAGTTACACTTGTTCCGCTGTAGCTAATCGCTTGATCTAACAAGCTAAGAGCGTCGCGCATACCACCCTCTGCTAGCTTAGCTACCAATTGAAGGGCTTGTTGCTCAGCCTCAATACCTTGCGCCTGACAAATCTGCTTCAGACGATTCACCATCTCAGTTAGTGCAATACGATGAAAGTCAAACCGCTGACACCTAGAAATAATGGTAGCAGGTAACTTATGTGGCTCTGTTGTTGCCAGAATAAACAAGACGTGAGCTGGAGGTTCTTCCAAGGTTTTTAACAGAGCGTTAAACGCTTCTGTCGTCAACATATGCACCTCGTCGATAATGTACACTTTATATGTTACTTCACTAGGCGCAAATTTGACCTTGTCTCGAATATCTCTTATTTCTTCTACCCCACGGTTAGAAGCAGCATCTATCTCTAAAATATCAGTGATCGATCCTTCTGTAATCGCTGTACATGCTACACACTCATTACATGGCTCGCCATCCTGGGAATTCGTGCAGTTGACCGCTTTTGCCATAATTTTGGCAGCACTGGTCTTCCCTGTACCCCTCGGTCCATTAAACAGGTAAGCGTGTGAAAGACGACCCTCGCGCAGGGCGTTCTGTAAGGTCGTTGTCACATGTGATTGTCCGACCACATCGCCAAACGTTTGTGGTCGATAGACCCGATATAGCGCTGTATAAGCCATCCTTTCTCACTCCCCACCTGTTTTTATACTGTATTACGAATACGAATGAATACGCTTCGAAGCGCTATTTCCAATATGTATAAAACACCAATAAAGGAAAACTTTGCGGCTTCCAAATATCCTTCCGTAGTAGTTAATCTTACTACGTGATCATCTCGACTATTATACTATAATCGCTCGCTTTTTACCAAAGCAGTTACTTGTTATCCATTTTACATCTTCCTTTCATTGTCATAATCATCTTTCTTTTGTTATGCTGTTCTCACTATTGTTATCACCTAAAATATGGAGGAAAATTATGTCTCCCTCAATCTCTCAGTATATTCGTCTATTCGTTTCTTTTACGTACCATCAAGCCATGTCTTGTCTGTTTCCTGTAGGTATATTTATCCTACTTGCCCTTTCACAGATCATTTCTATACCAGGGTTACCTCGCTATGATTTCCTCCTGATAGGCTGCTTGATAATCCAGGGGCTTATGATCTATTTTAGGCTGGAGTCCAGACAAGAGATTCTTGTCATCTGTGTGTTTCATCTTATTGGTCTCGCTCTTGAAATTTTTAAGGTACATATGGGTTCCTGGAGCTATCCTGAAGAGGCGTATACGATGATCGCTGGTGTTCCACTCTATAGTGGATTTATGTACGCAAGTGTAGCTAGTTATATTTGTCAGGCTTGGAGGAGACTTCATTTGTCTCTGACTAATTGGCCTCTTTCTTTTTTGACGATAACATTAGGAGCCAGTATCTACTTTAATTTCTTTTGGCACCATTTCTGGATTGATGTTCGTTGGTTCTTAATGGCAATTTTATTTATCATATTTTGGAAAACAAAAGTCTATTTCACGCTTCTTGATAAACGCTTTTACATGCCACTTACCCTCTCTTATTTCTTGATTGGATTTTTCATTTGGATTGCTGAGAATATTGCTACCTTATTAGGAGCCTGGCAGTATCCTAATCAGTCTAATGGATGGGAGCTTGTACACATTAGCAAGATCTCCTCCTGGTTTTTATTAATTATCGTCAGCTTTATTATTGTGGCACAGCTAAAACATGTAAAAGGGCATCTCTCCTCTTCAGCGGAGAAACACCCTACTTTTGTCCAAGATTAAATATGAGATAGAATGATATGAAATGTAGACCCGTATCCTTTGGAGGATACACGAATCTGGCCACCTATATCATGGATAATTTTTTGACATACGGATAAACCGAGTCCTGTTCCATCATCTTTTGTGGTAAAAAAGGGATCAAAGATTTTATCCATGATATAGCCAGGGATTCCAGGTCCATTATCTTGAATATTAATACAAATTTTATTATTTCCTTCATAATTGTACGTTATCGTAAGAGCTCCTTCATCCCCCATCGCTTCAATACCGTTTTTACAAATATTTAAAAATACCTGTTTTAATAGCTCAGTATCTCCAACAACGATGGGTAAATGAGTAGTTAACTGCTGGTTAACATCGATCCCATGCAGCAAAGCCTCACCTTTTACAATCGGCATGATTTCCTCAAACAGTGTATCTAGTTCTACTAATTGATACTGAGTTTCTCTAGGTTTACTAAGCAATAAAAATTCACTGACAAGTGAATTGATTCTATTAATCTCAGTGAGCATGATTTCCGTGTAGGTTCGCTCACGTTCCATTCCCTTTTCAATAAATGACTGTTGGAACATTTGCAGGAATCCTTTGATAGAAGTTAAAGGATTACGTATCTCGTGCGCAGTCCCAGCCGCAATTTGACCAATCATTGCAAGACGATCACTGCGTTCAATTTTTTGTTCGAATGAACGCATATTGGTCACATCTTTAAACATGACATAAGCACCAACTATTTTTCCTTGCTCATTAAGAAGCGTATTGGAGTCAACCAGCAAGTCATAGCGTTGCTTGCTATTCGTCCAAGACATCGCTCTGTTTTGAAACTTTATTCCTTCCAGTAGTTCTGGTTGAATTAATCGATGTTCTTCTGATATTCCGTCAAAAATCTCGTTAACATGATGATTTAGAATGTCTTGACTCTCCATACCTAAGATCTCACATGCCTTATCGCTAATATCTACTAGATTTGCTTGCAAGTCTAGGACGACAACTCCTAAATTGATTTGTGAGGTAAGCTGTTGTGCCATTCTTTGTGAGAGGGATAGCGCAGAGTCCTTGATTAAATCAAAGAAATGAATGAGGAAAACGGGGCCTGTTTCGGAATCATGCTGGCTAACCATGACATTGGTTTTTCTCCTATGACCCATTGTGTCCAGATAGAAAATTTCATCAGGAGTGTCTTGATTATTATTAGCTTGATCGTAAAGATCGGAGTAAAGTTGTTGAATCGTCCTGTAGGTGGGGATTACGAATTGAAAAGGTTGTCCAATCAATTTTTTATAGGTAAATCCAGTAACTTGTAAAAATACATCGTTTCCTTCCATAATCCTACCATCTTTATTGATAATACAAATGGCATGACGGATCTGCTTCAAGTATTGCTTCAGTCTCGAGAAAGTGAAGCAATATTGTTTTTGAATCATTTTCTCCAACCGACGCCACTCCCTTATCTATAGCTTTTCGCGTTCCTGATACCGCTTTATTTTGGACTGTTTATAGAATTCGTCGGTTTATTGTTTTTACCCTTCAAATATGGAAATATTTTACTCGCAAAATTTTCGCTAATCATCGTCATCGGACAACAAAAAACGCCACCAAATCAGTGACGTTTCTTAGCATATGTATAGATGCCGTGCACCTGCCATCGATGCACCTCATCCAAGCGTTACTCATGCAATTAGCTCAGACCAGGCTACCCTACGGCACACACAAGGTCCCACTTATGGCTGCTTCCTTCCGGACCTGACCAGGTTCATGGGTTCGCGTTGCATAGGACCAAATCCTCAACACCAGCTACATAAGGCAGGCCTCACATGAGAATGACCTCTGACAGGAATTCAATCCTGCTACTGCGGATTGCAGGTTACAGGGCACCGCAACCTCCCCATCTAGCACGGCAAAATTTATAACAAAATTATTGGTGAACCTTTTGCTCACTTAGCATACCATAGCGTAATTATGTTAAGCAAGTTATAAACAGCACCAGAAGAGGAAAAAGCAGGTATTACCGTTACTTCTTATATCTGTCATGCCGAATTCTTGATTTTCCCTTGCAGATAAGCCAATATTAAAAGAAAGTGTCAGAACTAAAGTGAGGCTAAGAGATGAAACGTGAACGATTAGACAAAGTACTTGCTAATATGGGCAAAGGTACTCGTAAAGAAGTAAAGCAACTTATTAAACAACGACTAGTTACAGTAGATGGTAAACTTGCTACTGACCCTGGCATGCATGTTATTCCTGAACAGCAAGTAATTGAAATAGATGGTAAACCTCTTCTATTTAAACGTTGGATTTACGTTATGCTTAATAAGCCAGATGGCGTTATTTCAGCAACTGAGGATTCTTTCCATGAAACTGTAGTGGATTTGCTTCCTGAAGAATGGGCCCATAAAGTACATCCAGTGGGAAGATTAGATATCGACACAGAAGGACTTTTATTACTTACCAACGATGGGCAGCTTTCCCACAGTTTACTTTCTCCAAAGAAAAAAGTGGACAAAGAATACTATGCTCGAATTGACGGTCGAGTTACAGAAGAGCATGTGGCTGCATTTTCTCAAGGTGTAACGCTTGATGATGAATATGTTACCTTACCTGCAAAATTAGAAATTCTGGAATCAGGCGATACATCTGAGATACATGTAACAATCATGGAAGGTAAATTTCATCAGGTAAAACGCATGTTTGCTGCATTTGGTTTACGCGTTATGTATTTAAAGCGACTGCGTATGGGCAGCTTGTTACTCGATGATTCCCTGGAGCTGGGCGACTATCGAGAACTGACGGAAGAAGAATTACTTGCTTTGCGTAATGGAAGCGACGCACCTGACGCATAGAATGAGAACGAAAAAAGAAGGAATCTACTCTGTAAAATGAAAGATATTGGAAGTCCACTACTACCAATAGCGATAAACAATTGAATACAATGTTACACATTTTATAATTGATGAGTAACGCAAAGTGTTAACCCCTCTTTGTGTTGCTCATCTTTTTTGGCTCTTTTCGTAAATTATGTTGAAGATAATCCAATTCTACACGAGATTAGGAAACAAGCAGACTTCAGACTTTTCCTTCCGAAAGATAACAAGTGGAAGGTTGAAGTTAAACAACCATACCCCCTTGACCTTAAAAATCCAATAACGTTGGTCACGTTGCATTACTTTGACAATAACGGAAATTATGTTGTGGGTATTGAACAACATAAAGCTGTGGGCTACAAGATTAGCAGGGAAGAAATCATCATTGATGTAAAAAATAACTCCACCCGAAAAAACGTTATAGAAGAATATTTCAAACCTAGCGAAAATGGTGAGCTGATTACATTTAATGGTATAAAAGCACGATTTGAAGCATGGGCTACTAAAGATAAAGGCGGGATATTACGATGGGTCAATAATGGTACTTATATTGAAATGGACAGTTCGAAGTTATCAAAAAATCAGATGATACGTTTTGCCGAATCTTTGAAATAGCAGACCTCCAAGATTTTATGTTGATTTTAATGTCTGAACCGTTTCATGCTAGTAGAGAATAAATAAACAAAAGAAATGGATAGAGATTCTTCAGATGTCCTCTGATAACTCTATCCATTTTCCTCTAAATTTTAATAAAAATCGTTAGCTTTCCTTCTTTTTTTTGCGTAACTGACGGAAAAAATTCTTCAGTAATTCCTTACATTCATCTTCTAATATGCCAGCAAACACGGGTACCTGATGATTAAATCTCGGTTCTTCACATAGATTCATCAACGTGCCTGTACAGCCCGCTTTTGGATCGATTGCTCCAAAATAGACACCCTCCACACGACTCTGAACGATTGCACCAGCACACATCGGACATGGTTCCAATGTAACGTATAAGGTACATCCGACTAAACGCCAACCCCCCAGGTTTTTGCTTGCCTCTCGAATTGCGATCATTTCCGCGTGCAGAGTAGGATCTTTTTGTGTTTCACGCAAATTATGACCCCTGCCTACAATTTCACCATTTCGAACAACGACGGCACCAATTGGAACCTCTCCTAGCTGTTCTGCTTTTTTTGCCTCTTCAATTGCCTGTTGCATATAGTAATCATGTTTTTCTTCATTCATCATGATAGGTCTTCACTACTTTCCGCCCAACTCTGTATCCTCTCAGTATAACGTTCCTCTTTCGACCTAGCAATTGGAGCTATCAGAGCTTATTTCCAAAGATTTCTCTAATGGAACAAAAAAAACACGCTATTTCACATAACGTGTCCATTGTCACCTTCTCGTTGCTTGACCAGAAGTTAATATATCTCGTAGCTTTGAGACGGCTCGCTTCTGAATTCGGCATACACTCATTTGGGATATCCCCAAAAAATTAGCAATAGCCCGTTGTGAGAGACCTTCTATGTATGCTGAATAAATTACTTTTTGCTCTTCTTCTTTTAAATATTGAATGGCTTCCTGTAAATCAAGTTGATTTTCTAGAACCCCATAGTCATCACCGGATATACTCACTAAATCACCAATAGTTGATCCGCCTTCATCCGTACTTAAAGGCGCATCAAGAGAGGTGAGTTGATAGTACTCACGACCCGCTAATACCTCGATAGCTTCTTCTACAGACATTTCCATTTTTTCTGCTATTTCATTGACATCCGGAGAACGTTCCAGTTTTATTGTTAATTCATCAATAACTTGTTGAATTCTGGCACCTTTTTCTTTAATACGCCGTGGTACTTGGACATACCATGATTTATCACGTAAATAATTTTTCATATGACCAATTAAACTTTTCATCGCATATGGTTCAAATGCAAAACCAAGCGTAGGATCAAACTGCTGCAAAGAACGTAGAAGTGACATTTGACCAATCTGATACAAATCTTCGTAAAAATCTCGACAGTTGCGGGAGATCTTTTTTGCTGCCATTTTTATCATGGATTCATATTTTATCAACAATTCCGTAGCTAATTCCTGGCAGTTAGTCTCCTGATATCTGCGAATTTTTTCGAGATCATCCACTGCTATACCGGGAGAGGATGCTAACGTTTGATTGTGCTGCATGCGTGTTCCCTCCTAAACTTCCACCAAGCCATTTGGTCAGAACTACCTCTGTACCATTCTCGTTTATTACTTCCACTTCATCCATGAGTGCTTGCATCATATAGATACCTAAACCGCCTGCTTTAAGCTCTGTTACCTCTTTTCCATGTAACGACTCAGCACGTTCTGCAGCTCTTTTGAAGTCAAAGCTTTCACCAAAGTCTTTAATTCTAATACTTAGGGCTTGTGGGCTTGTTTGAAAAACCACGTCAATATATGCATCATCATGTCCTTTATAAGCATGGACAATAACGTTATTGCAAGCTTCTGAAACTGCAACTTTCATATCTTCAATATCTTCAAAAGAATAACCCATTCGTGTAGCGATTCCATATAAAGATAGTCGAACTACATCGATATAGTCAGCATGAGCTGGAATTGTCATGCGCACAGGCTTATTATGAGCTATCATGCTGTTCCTCCTGTCTGTTCTACACGAGAATCTTCTTCATGTCTTAAAAACTCCGTAATACCAATCATATCGAATAGTCGTTGCGTTTTTGGCGAAATTTCTTCTACAAATAGCGTTGTACCTAGCTCATTACGCAGCTTTAATAAAGAGATAATGATTCCAATCCCTGTACTATCAATATATTTGAGATCTCGTAGATTTAAAGTTAACTTTTTATCTTGTTGTGCAGCTAGCGGCTCCATAACGGAACGGAAATAGGGAGACATTGATAAATCTAGTTGTCCTTGCAGGTATACAATTGTTCCTGTGTCAGTTTCCAGCTGTGTTACTTCAAACACATTAGTTGGATTCATTCTCATAATCACCTCTGCATTAAATACAATCTTTCTCTATTTAACCACACTTTTTTTACGTGAATCATGCTATTTAAGGATTTTAGGTCTCAGTCAGCATTGATAAAAAGAAGAAACCACCATTGATTTACAAACTGCCAATAATCCTGTAGATCCTAATGCGCCACAGAGGCAACCCAAAAGAGCAGTTCCGACTTGGGAACTGCTCTTTTTACATGTGAGATTACTGTATTCGATATTATGAATGGGTGAATTGTTCTTCCTCTGTAGATCCAGATAATGCAGTCGTAGAAGAGGTTCCCTCAGAAATAACTTGTGCTACTTCATCAAAGTATCCCGTTCCTACCTCACGCTGATGCCTTGTTGCTGTATATCCCTTATACTCACTGGCAAACTCTGCTTGTTGTAGTTCAGAGTAAGCAGCCATTCCTCTATCACGGTAGCCGTGTGCCAACTCAAACATTCCATAGTTCAACGCATGGAAGCCAGCAAGAGTAACGAACTGATACTTATAACCCATTTTGCCTAACTCACGTTGGAAATTGGCGATGGTTTCGTCATCCAATTTCTTTTTCCAATTAAAGGATGGGGAACAGTTATAAGCTAACAATTTACCTGGATATTTGGCATGAATGGCATCTGCAAAACGTTGTGCTTCTTCCAGATTAGGCTCAGAAGTCTCGCACCAAACCAAGTCAGCATACTCTGCGTAGGCAAGACCACGTGCAATCGCAGCTTCTAGCCCACCCTTCATTCGATAAAAACCTTCTGACGTCCGTTCGCCTGTGAGGAAGTCCTTATCCCGATCATCAACATCACTTGTGATCAGGAATGCACCATTTGCATCTGTTCTAGCCACAATCAGAGTTGGTACACCTAATACATCTGCGGCAAAACGAGCAGCAATCAGATTTTTTACTGCTGCTTGCGTTGGAATCAATACTTTTCCACCCATATGTCCACATTTTTTCTCAGAAGCTAGTTGATCTTCAAAGTGGACACCGGCTGCACCCGCTTCTATCATTGACTTCATTAGTTCAAAAACATTAAGAGGTCCTCCAAATCCAGCTTCTGCATCCGCTACAATAGGAGCAAACCAATACGTATCCTCATCACCCTCTGAATGAGCAATTTGGTCAGCACGTTGTAATGCCTGGTTAATCCGTTTTACAACCTGTGGCACACTGTTAGCCGGATACAAACTCTGATCGGGGTACATCTGTCCTGCCAAATTGGCATCGGCAGCTACCTGCCACCCGCTAAGGTAAATAGCCTTCAGACCTGCTTTTACTTGTTGAATAGCCTGATTACCTGTTAATGCACCAAGTGAATGAATATAGTCCTCTGTATGAAGCAGATTCCATAAGCGTTCTGCTCCTAATGTTGCCAGGGTATGATCGATCTGAACAGATCCTCTTAAACGTACTACATCTTCTGCCGTATAGGGACGGGTGATCGATGCCCATCTTTCCTCTTTCCAGCTTTGCTCCAATTGTTTTGCCTGGTCTTCTCTCTTCATCTTTTCTCCACTCCTTGTATTAGATATAGGAATAAGCAGGGATCGTTAAGAACGATTCGAACTCATCTTCCTGAACAACCTTGGTAAAGATCTCTATTGCTTCTTCATATTTTCCTGACTGATATTTCTCTTCACTCACTTCTTGTTGAATAATCTTTTTTTCCTCTTCTATCATCTGTTGGATCATTTCCCATGTAATTTTACGGCCATCCTCCAAGGCACCCTCTGGATGACGAATCCATTGCCAGATTTGGGCTCTGGAGATTTCAGCTGTAGCTGCATCCTCCATCAAATTATGGATGGGTACTGCTCCATATCCTCTTAGCCATGCTTCTAAATAGAGAATGGAAACTCGGATATTTGTCCGAACTCCTTCTTCCGTAATGGCCCCATGAGGCACTTCCAACAAATCAGCTGCCATTACATGTACATCGCTTCGTGTTCGGTGCAGCTGGTTAGGAGAAGGCATAATCTCATCAAAAACCTGCATAGCTGTTGGCACTAGTCCTGGATGGGCAACCCACGTACCATCATGACCATTCATCGCTTCACGTTCTTTATCTACTCTTATCTTTTGTAACGCCTGCTCGTTCGCCTCTGGATCATTTCGCACCGGAATTTGTGCAGCCATTCCCCCAATTGCATGTGCGCCCCGTTTATGGCAAGTCTGAACAGTTAACTGCGTATATGCCTTCATGAAAGGTACTGTCATTGTTACCTGTGAACGGTCGGGTAAAATGAACCCCTGATTATTTCTGAATTTTTTGATATATGAAAAGATGTAATCCCACCGGCCACAATTGAGTCCAGCGCTGTGTTCACGAAGTTCATATAGAATTTCGTGCATTTCAAAACTGGCTAAAATCGTTTCGATCAAAACCGTTGCTTTAATCGTACCCCGTTCAATTTCCAATCGTTCCTGAGAGTAAAGGAAGATATCATTCCATAATCTAGCTTCCAGATGGCTCTCCAATTTAGGTAAGTAAAAGTAAGGACCGCTGCCATTCTCCATAAGATTTTGAGCATTATGGAAAAAATAGAGTCCAAAGTCGACCAGGCTTCCAGACATCGGCTGTCCATCTATGAGAATATGCTTTTCAACCAAATGCCATCCTCGTGGCCGTACGATCAGAGTAGCTACTTTATCGTTTAACTGATATTTTTTTCCTTCAGGGCTTTCAAATGTAATCGTTCGAGCAACGGCATCCCGCATATGAATCTGACCCTCTATTGAGTTAGCCCAGGTTGGTGCATTTGCATCTTCAAAGTCTGCCATAAAGGCTTTCGCCCCAGAATTAAGTGCATTGATAACCATCTTTCTATCAGATGCTGGACCCGTTATTTCTACCCGTCTATCCATCAAATCGGCAGGTACAGGTCGAATCGTCCATTCCTTCTCTCTAATCTCCTTGGTCTCTTCCAGGAAGTGTGGCATAATTCCCCGATCGATCATTGCTTGTTTTTCAATCCGCTGCTGTAACAGTTGCAGTCTTCTTTGTTCAAAGTGGTGATGCAATTCTTGTAAAAATGTAATAGCCTCCATTGTTAAAATCTGTTGATATATCTGGGAAATCGGGGCTTTAATCTCTACCCCTACTGGTAAAATGTTTGTTTCAGGTGTTATTTTACTCAACTCATCACGACCTTTCTGTTATGATACATATTAAAAAATAATAATGTATTATAGTACAGTATTCCCTTAAAAAAACTTCATTCGACTTATGATCGATTGAAGAAAGGGAGATACATATTAACTGGGTTATTCAATAGCACCTGAGCCGCTACAGCTGTGACAACTTACATCGCCATTGCCATGACAGGAGAGGCAATGATCACCTTCAGCAGTAAAACCCTTTCCCATACATTCCTGACATTTCGTTTCGCCGTTTCCATTGCATTTATAACAATCCATTTCAATTCCTCCTCGATCTTTTTATACTGTATTATAACAATTGTTATTTGTTTGATTTATTGTATAACAGTAAATTACGATTTGACAACAAGTATTTGTAATATTTTGAAATAAAATTATTTTTCTCCATAAAAAAAACTGGCAGTCACTAAAATGACTACCAGCTTCACATTTTTATTTTTTAGATGTAATACGATCAATTCCACCCATGTATGGACGAAGCACTTCTGGAATTACTACTGAACCATCATCTTGTTGATAGTTCTCTAAAATCGCTGCCACCGTACGACCAATCGCTAATCCAGAACCGTTTAATGTATGAACGAACTCTGGTTTACTTTTTGCATCACGACGGAAACGAATGTTAGCACGACGAGCTTGGAAATCTTCAAAATTAGAGCAAGAAGAGATTTCACGATAAGTACTATAGCTAGCTAACCATACTTCTAGGTCATACTTTTTAGCTGCAGTGAATCCAAGATCTCCCGTACACATGCTCATGACGCGGTAAGGCAAGCCTAGTAATTGTAATACTGTTTCTGCATTGTTAACCAGTTTTTCCAACTCATCATAGGAATCTTCCGGTTTTACGAATTTCACAAGTTCAACTTTATTAAACTGATGCTGACGAATCAAACCGCGTGTATCGCGTCCGGCAGAACCTGCTTCGGAACGGAAACATGCGCTAAATGCTGTATAGTACAAAGGAAGTACACTTGCATCCAAGATTTCATCGCGATGCATGTTAGTAACAGGAACTTCTGCTGTAGGAATCAAGAAATAGTCAACGCCCTCTACTTTAAAAGCATCCTCTTCAAACTTAGGAAGCTGACCAGTTCCTGTCATACTTGTACGGTTAACCATATATGGTGGCAACACTTCCTCATATCCATGTTTATCGGAATGAAGATCCATCATAAAGCTAAACAGTGCACGTTCAAGACGCGCTCCAAGCCCTTTATAAAAAACAAAGCGGCTTCCTGTTACCTTGGACGCAGTCTCAAACTCTAGAATGCCTAGAGCATCTGCTACCTCCCAGTGAGGTTTCGGCTCAAAAGTAAACGTTGGAGCTTCTCCCCATGTACGATGTAAGACGTTATCATCTTCTGTTAGACCAACAGGGGTACTTTCATGCGGAAGGTTAGGCAGTCCCATCAGGATTGTGTTCAACTGTTCATCCAGTTGACGCAACTCTTCATCAAGAACTTTAATACGGTCATTAACCTCTTTCATCTCGGCGATCAGATGATCAGCATTTTCCTTGTTTCGCTTCAAGACTGCAACTTGCTCGGATACCGTATTTCTTTTATTTTTTAATGAATCGCCTTCCCGAATCAATTGGCGGCGCTTCTCATCAACTTCCACAAATTGGTCTAAAGTGGAGATATCCTCATTGCGATTCTCCAATCGGCGTCTTACATCCTCTAGATCTTGACGCAACAATTTAACATCTAACATGTTACAATCCCTCCAATACGGATATTTTTACAATAAAAAAAACACCCATCCCACTGCAAGGGACGAATGTGATTCCGCGTTGCCACCCTTATTGATAAATCGCTACCCATGGCGATCTATCCTCTTCATTCATCGTTGATAACGGTACGATACCGGGCAGGTTTTCTCCCTTGCCACTCTGAGATGGATTCATCTGTGCCACGTATCGATTCACACCAGCCATCGACTCTCTTAACCGTATTCACCAGATTACTACTTCTCATCCACGCATTCATTATGGGTGTTTCCTATTTTTATAATGTACTATAGGATGTTTCTAATTGCAAACAAAACAGTCATGACCGTTTTGTTTGACCGCACGCGGTCACATCCAATTTTATGATAAACGTCGAGACGTTTTTCACAGAAAAAGCACCCCTTATACGGATGCTTTTTGTTTGGTTTTATATTCTTTTACCATTTGCAAAAAATAATGGTGTAATCGGTCATCATCTGTCAGTTCTGGATGGAAAGAAGCAGCTAATAAATGGCCTTGTCTGGCTGCTACAATTCTATCCTCATGTTTAGCAAGGATTTCTCCTTTATCACTCACTTGCATGATATAAGGTGCTCGAATGAATACAGCTGGAAAATCAGTAGCAACTCCTGCGATGGGAATTTTCACTTCAAAACTTTCTTTTTGTCTGCCAAAAGCATTACGTTCCACTTTCATTTCCATTAAACCTAAATGAGTTTGTTCACTGCCTTCAATTTGTGTGGCAAGCAAAATAGCACCAGCGCAGGTACCAAAAACGGGTTTCTCCTCCATTGCAAATTGATAGATGGCTTCCATGAACCCATATTTATGCATCAATTTACTAATGGTCGTGCTCTCTCCCCCGGGAAGTATAATTCCATCCAATTCAACAAGCTGCTCCACTTTTTTAACCGCTACTGCTTTAGCGCCAGCGCTCTCCAACCTGCGGAGATGTTCCTCTACTGCTCCTTGTAAGGAAAGAACACCTATCGTCCATGTACTCATCTTACAAACCGCGCTCCTGCATCCGCTCTGCATGAGGCAGACTTGATATTTCAATACCAGTCATGGCAGAACCAAGACCTTTTGATACTTTAGCAATCAGTTCATAATCAGTAAAATGTGTTGTTGCTTCCACTATGGCACGAGCGAACTTTTCAGGATTTTCTGATTTAAAAATACCTGATCCAACAAAGACTCCATCCGCTCCCAATTGCATCATCAAGGCGGCATCTGATGGCGTTGCTACCCCACCTGCTGCAAAGTTAACTACCGGCAGCTTTCCGTTTTTATGGATAAATTCCATTAGTTCATATGGAGCTCCCAAGTTCTTTGCTTCTGCCATCAATTCATCATAAGACATACTTTGAACCTTACGCATTTGAGCTTGGATGGTACGCATATGGCGAACAGCTTCAACAATATTTCCCGTTCCTGGTTCACCCTTGGTACGAATCATGGAAGCACCCTCACCAATTCGACGCAATGCTTCTCCCAAATCACGTGCTCCACATACGAATGGAACTGTGAATTCTTTTTTATTTATATGATACATGTCATCCGCTGGAGTAAGGACTTCACTCTCATCGAGATAATCTACTCCCATTGATTCAAGGACTCTCGCTTCAACAATATGACCGATACGAGCTTTAGCCATTACAGGAATAGTTACAGCATTTAACACTTCTTCTACAATACCTAGGTCTGCCATACGTGCTACTCCACCTGCTGCTCTAATATCAGATGGGACACGCTCTAATGCCATAATCGCTACAGCCCCTGCTGCTTCTGCAATCTTCGCCTGTTCAGCATTCACAACGTCCATAATGACGCCGCCCTTTTGCATTTCTGCCATTCCTCGTTTAACACGTTCCGTTCCCACTTGTACCATCAAAAAAAGCCTCCCCTAGTCGCTCCATAAAATGAAAAACTGGATACTGTTTTTTTTATTGTAAACCACATTTAAAAAACAGACAACATATCCAGTACATTTTGTGAACTTAGGGGGGCTTTTCGTTTACATAAAGTAATTTCTAGCCGATGATGCTATGGAATAAATCGCTAATAAACTGACCGATACTTCTGAAGAACAAACGAATCCAGCTTCCTTCTTCTACATCTTCAGCCGCTACTAGATCGATTCCTTCTGCTTGTCCATCTTTTTTCAAAGCTCCATTGTTACCTTCTGTTTCAAAATAAACTTTACCAATAACGTCACCTTTCTTGATAGGTGCTGTTAGATCGTTATACACCACTTTAGGCGTTGCTTTTGTTTCTTCGCCTACTTTGGTAAGAATGTTTACTGTTTCTTTCGTTACAGCAGGTACTTCTAGTTCAACACCTTTTTTCACTGGTGCATTTTCAAATCCAGGAACAGGTACACCTTTTCCTAATGTTTCTTTTAGTTTAAAGGTACTAAACCCGTAGTTCATAAGCTTCTTCGTTTCTTCAAAGCGCTTTAACTTACTTCCCGCACCCATTACAACCGTAATGACACGCATACCATCACGCTGTGCTGTACCAGTAAAGCAGTATTGTGCTTCATCAGTAAAACCTGTTTTCAAACCATCAACACCTTGGTATTCACTAGGTAGCCCAGGTAGCATCCAGTTATTATTGGCTAATTTACTAGCATTAGGTTGACCTTCTCGGAATACATAACGAGATTTCTTGGAGATCTCCAATGATTCCGGGTAATCAGTGATAAGACGTTGAGCCAAAATAGCAGCATCTCTAGCAGACATAACCGTATCTTTACTTGTATCTGCTGCAGGCGCGTACTGACCTAATGAGGTGACTGGCAATCCGGATGAAGTAGCGAAATAGGTATTTGTCATTCCTAGTTCTTGCGCTTTCTTATTCATCATAGAGACGAAATTAGTCTCAGATCCGCCAACCCTCTCTGCTAGTAATGCTGTTGCATCATTTGCAGAAGCGATTGCCATTGCCTCATACAAATCTTTTACAGTGTGGGTTTCTCCCATATTCAGATATACACCAGAGGAATCAGACATTTTAGCAATGTAAAATGCAAATTCACTTACAGGTACTTGGTCGGTCCATTTGATTTTGTTATTTTTAACGGCTTCCATTACCAAATACTCTGTCATCATTTTTGTCATGCTCGCTGGTGGCAATGGTGTATCTGGATTAATACTATACAGAACCTTACCAGTGGAAGCCTCGATCATAAATGCAGAACTAACTTTCAGATCAAGATTAGCTGTTGTCTCAGCAGCCCACGTTTGACCTGCTCCCCCTACGATGGATAGTAAACCAATCATCGTAGCCAAAAACATTTTGCTTATTCTTGCTGCCCAATTTCGCAACATTTCTTGCATCACTCCCTTACTTTTACCAAGATCTCACTCTTTTTTTTGAAATGCACATTTCCTAGTCTAACACATAAAAAGCCAGTCGTTGAAGAGTTCTGCCAATTTGTTCGCAAGTTTTTCCTGTTAGATTAAACCAGTAACAAAAGGCTTAGTTTCTCTTTAAATAATCTAAGAAATGATACCTAATTTTTAGAGAGATTTGCTCATAAGAAAAATTTTCTACTCTGAAATGTCTAGTAGTATGTAAGCGGGTTGGTGCTCTCTATTGTTTATTTATACTGATAAGTGAAAAAGACCCTACTTTGAGGGTCTTTTTGAGGGCTTGTCTCTTGTCTATCTAATTACGATAGAGAATAGTTTGGTGATTCTTTTGTAATTTGAACATCATGCGGGTGGCTTTCACGAAGACCTGCACCGGAAATTTTTACAAAAGTAGATTTGTCTCGAAGATCAGAGATCGTTGCAGATCCACAGTAACCCATACCAGCACGTAAGCCACCAACTAGTTGATAAACAACGTCTGCTAAAGGTCCTTTATATGCTACGCGACCTTCAATACCTTCAGGAACAAGCTTTTTAGCATCATCCTGGAAGTAACGGTCTTTACTTCCCGCTTTCATTGCACCAATGGAGCCCATTCCACGATAAACTTTGAAACGGCGGCCTTGGTAAATTTCAAATTCACCCGGTGATTCATCAGTACCTGCGAACAAGCTTCCTAGCATGATAGCGGAAGCACCTGCTCCAATTGCTTTACTAATATCACCAGAGTATTTAATTCCACCGTCTGCGATGATAGGAACATTATATTGACGTGCTACTGTTGCACAATCATAGATAGCAGTAATTTGCGGTACTCCAATACCTGCTACTACACGTGTTGTACAAATAGAACCTGGACCAATACCTACTTTTACTACAGATGCGCCAGCTTCAATCAAATCCTTGGTAGCTTCACCTGTTGCTACGTTACCCGCAACAATCGTTAAGTCTGGATACAAGCTTCTTACTTTTTTAACTGTATCTAGTACCCCGAAAGAGTGACCATGTGCAGTATCAATAACTAATAAATCTACCCCTGCTTGTACTAATGCCTCAATACGTTCAAGTGTATCTCCTGTTACCCCAACAGCCGCTCCACATAAAAGACGTCCCTGCTCATCTTTTGCTGCTTGAGGATATTGAATTGCTTTTTCAATATCTTTAATGGTGATAAGACCCTTTAGGATAAAATTCTCATCAACAAGTGGCAGTTTTTCAATCTTATGCTTCTGCAAAATTAGTTCTGCTTGTTGTAGTGTAGTTCCTACAGGAGCAGTTACCAAATTCTCTTTTGTCATTACTTCTTTTACTAACATACTGAAGTCATGAACAAAGCGAAGATCACGATTTGTAAGGATACCGATCAGTTTATTTTCTTCATTGACGATAGGAACACCAGAAATACGATACTTACCCATTAGGGCATCTGCATCTGCTACAGTGTGGTTTTCAGAAAGTGAGAATGGATTCGTGATAACACCACTTTCAGAACGTTTAACACGATCTACCTCGCCTGCTTGCTGTTCAATCGTCATATTTTTGTGAACTACACCAATTCCACCTTGGCGTGCCATAGCAATAGCAAGTCCAGACTCTGTTACTGTATCCATACCTGCACTAATTAGAGGTATGTTTAGTTTCACTTTGCTGCTCAATTCTATGGATACATTAACGTCTTTCGGAAGGACAGTTGAATGAGCCGGAACTAAAAGAACATCATCAAATGTTAACCCTTCCTTAGCAAACTTGTTTTCCCACACGGTAAAAAGACCCCTTTCAGCCGAAAATGTTTTATCAAGTGTATCAAATGGCTCAATTTCATGTCAAGGAATGGTTATATTGTTCGCTCCTAATGGAGAATATATAAATGTTTCTTCAAATTTTTGATTGTTATTTGGATTTTTAGCGAATATTCAGAAATAAACGAGGTATTTCATGAGCACTGATGATATTTGGAGACAGCTTTCTTTTCTTGAGTCAGAACCCACAGCACGTCGTTACCTCTCCACGATTTACAAGGACGCTGGTGTCGATCATCCTGAGAAAACAGCATTTCAGCAAAGTAACCGTTTTTTATATACATGGCTACAAGGTAGGCAGTATTATCAACTAGCAGAACAAAGTAATTTGCTGGTCAAACCACTCTTACTTTTCTATGGGTGTGTTCATTTATTAAAAGCATATGCCATCTCAAAGGACCCCGCCTATCCACCAAACAGCAGAGTTTTGCAACATGGCGTAACTACACGAAAAATAAAAAAGAGCCCCTATCAATTTCTTGAGGATGATGTAAAACCTCAAAAAGAAGGCTTTTTCACTTATTTATGCTCTCTTTTACCCAATCTACTGGTAATGAATCGATTTCGCATGATTGATTTATTTACCACCTTACCTACTATGTATCAAACCTTACTTACCTTAGGAATCGAGAATTCCTGGGTACCAATTTCTTGTCATGGTACTCGGCCATACATATTATCGTTTCCTTTTGATACAAAAGGAGCATTAGCCTATTCCTCAGAAACATTTCTCCATTTTTTAAATAGGATCCAGCCTGCTAACCAAGAGCCATTTACATTATATATGGCATCTCCTGACTCAACGTCACTTACGGATTCTACGTTGATGGCTACTGGACGATCTCGAAACAAGTTAATCTGTTGTGCTAATAAAGAGTCTGTTTTAGCTCATCCTCTTCTTCATCAAGGTATGCATAACTCTCTTCTTTTTTGGAATCATACGGAATCAGTTCCTCTGCCCTCACATCTCATTCATTTTTTGATTCTGTATGTATGTAGTATGTTGTGCCGATATGATAGTGAGTGGTGGGGTGATATGATTATCTCCCATCAGTACATGGAAAAAATCCTACTAGATCAATATTGTCAGCTTCATGAAGTAACTTTTCCCATTGAAATAAGTAGGCTAATGAAAATACATATACATACCAAAAAAACTCCTTCAGCATTTAGCTGAGGGAGTCTCTATCGTTTATTCCCTGAAAACTGGATAATGAATCAGCATAATTGG
>NZ_JAJISB010000026.1 GCF_021245735.1 Brevibacillus daliensis | reverse complement strand
GGGTCACTTTTTTAAGTGTCCATCTTACGGGTCACAGTTCATAATGAGAGAAGGGCATTTTTCTATAATAATTGCTTTATTGTAGGCTCTATAACACATTAATCACGAATAACCCAATCCAAGTTTAAATTTTCAATCATTTCTATTGGATCAATGTTATTAATGATCTTATAGAATTCACTTTTTTTATGATTATGTATCCATACATTGTCTCGATCAAGTAACATACTAAGGGTACTCGTATTACTATATATATTTATTCTATAATCCATACTAGGCAAAGAATCATTATCTTCTTTTAATTCTATCTTTGACAAATCATTCAATATTTTTTCTATAATAACCGTATCCCTTGTGGAGATTCTTGCATCGTCGGCGTATCTTTTGATAACAATTTTAATAACAGCATCTTCAGTAAACTGATCTACTACAAATTCTTCTACCGACGTATATTTCACCCTATCCGATATATAAAAAATACCAACAATAGCTATAAATAAGAATAAAAATATTCTTTCTTTTCAAAACTATACACCCCCTCCCTAACTAATATCTGAAATACTAACTACAATAAGAACCATAGCGAGTCCTAAAAAGAAAGCTTCTTTTTCTCGTAAAACTAATACATCTAGGTCCATTTGCATGCCAAGCAAGTTAAAAAAACAATATAGAAAGAGAACCTTTACCATTGGTAGGTTCACTCGAAGTTTTCCCCTTCCAAAAACAAGATTGCTAGATGTATTCCCGCAGCAAAATAGGCAAGTCTTGCTTTCAAATGTAACATCAGAAAAGTATAAGGATCGGTATGACCATCTATAAAGATCATGTTGGCCTCATAAAGAAAATACCAGCACATAAAAAAGCCGATCAGCCACAGGATAACAGTAGAACGTTCGATTATCATTACCTCACCCCATTACACAGTACTAATATCGGATATCTACTAGATTTTCTCACCTGTTGATTCTGTTGCTGCTACATAAATTTTGTTGTATCGTAACAGAAAAAAACAACAATTGTCAATTTATTCTATTTTTCATTCATGTAACATTACTCGTAATCACAACAAAAGGTGCCCCAAGAGTAATAACCGTTTCTTACTCTTGGGACACCTCTATTATGTTTATCAATAATTAATTTCCACTTAACGCATGCAACTTCTCATTCAGCTTAACTAGCATATCCTCTGTCATTTTTGCTACATCATACTCCGCCTTAAAGCCCCATTCTTGCTGTGCTGCTGTAGCATCAATGGAATTCGGCCAGCTGTCAGCAATCGCCTGACGAATCGGATCAACGTTGTAGCTCATTTCAAAATCAGGAATATGCTTCTTAATCTCAGCAGCAATCTCTTCAGGAGCAAAGCTCATGGCAGTTACGTTAAACGCATTGCGATGAACTAATTTGGATGCGTCCGCTTCCATCAAATGAATGATAGCATTCAGCGCATCTGGCATATACATCATATCCATGTATGTGCCTTTCTCGATGTAAGATGTGTATCGCTTGTTTTTGATCGCTTCATAATAGATCTCGACCGCATAATCTGTTGTTCCCCCACCTGGAGGAGTTACGTAAGAGATGAGTCCAGGAAAACGTACGCCACGCGTATCTACTCCGAACTTTTGGGAGTAGTAATCACATAGTAATTCACCAGCTACCTTGTTTACACCATACATCGTAACTGGGCGTTGAATGGTTTCTTGAGGTGTATTATCTTTTGGAGTTGTTGGTCCAAAAGCACCGATGGAGCTAGGCGTAAAAAACTGACATTTCAACTCACGAGCTACTTCCAGCGCATTCACGAGACCACCCATGTTTAGATTCCATGCTAACAGCGGTTTTGCTTCAGCAGTTGCTGAAAGAAGCGCTGCCAAATGCATGATGGTATCCACTTGATATTTTTTTGCAATCTCGTGCATCGCTTTTGCATCTGTTACATCAAGAATCTCAAACGGTCCATCCTGATGATTTTCTCCTTGACGGATATCCGTTGCCACAACAGAATCAGCACCGTATTTATGTCGTAACTGGGTGGTCAGCTCAGAACCAATTTGTCCAAGAGCACCTGTAACCAGAATTTTTTTCATGTGGGTAAACCCCTTTCTTAAACTGTATCAGAAGGTATAGATATCCAGACATCACATCCTGATACGCATGAAAAACTCCCTCTAATGAAGAACCTGCTTCTTCGAAAGACTTCTATAGGAGTTTTTCTTTCCGATCATTCTTATTCGGCTTACATCATATGTTTCAAGGGGTTTTGTTCTAAATGATGCCCATTTCTTTTCCTACTTTTTCATATATAGCAAGCGCCTGATCTAACATTTCTTTTGTATGCGCTGCTGTTGGCATGTTACGAACACGTCCGGTTCCTTTTGCAACGGTTGGGAATACGATCGACTTGGCATAGACACCCTCTTCATAAAGTCGTTTGCTGAATTCCTGTGTCTTCACTTCATCGCCAATGATACAAGGCGTAATTGGCGTTTCGCTGTTACCAATGTTGAAGCCTAGCTCTTTTAAGCCTTTTTTCAGGTAGTTACCGTTATCCCATAGCTTGTCGTGAAGTTCTGTACTTGTCATGATAATATCCAATGCTTCCGTAATCGCCACGACATCACCTGGTGTTAGCGATGTAGAGAACAGGAATGGTCTGCTGCGAACTTTAAGCCAATCAATCAGCTCTTGTTTACCAGCTACATATCCACCTACTACCCCAATTGCTTTGGAAAGTGTTCCGATCTGGAAATCCACCTTATCTGATAGTCCAAAGTGCTTCACTGTTCCAGCACCATTGCCAAGAACTCCGGAACCGTGTGCATCATCTACGTAAATGATCAGATCAAATTCTTCGGCAATCTCTACAATTTCAGGGAGCTTCGCAATATCGCCATCCATGGAGAATACTCCATCCGTGATTACCATGATTTTGTTATACTGACCAGATTCTTTGGCTTCTTTTGCTTTTTGACGCAAATCATCCATATCTGAGTGGTTGTAACGAATGGTTTTTGCCTTGGAAAGACGGCAACCGTCAATAATTGATGCATGATTTAACTCGTCGGAGAGAATCGCATCGTTTTTATCCATAACTGCTGATATGGCAGCCATATTACAATTAAATCCTGACTGGTACGCAATCGCTGCTTCTGTGTGCTTGAATTGAGCGAGTTTCTCTTCCAATTTCAAGTGAACATCTAACGTTCCATTGATGGTACGCACTGCTCCTGCCCCAACGCCATACTTGTCGATGGCACGTTTGGCAGCTTCTTTAAGACGTTCATTTGTAGCCAGGCCCAGATAGTTATTGGAAGACAAGTTGATCAAGTCCTTACCCTTGATTTTGATCACTGGTCCGTTCGCACTTTCCAAAGGATCAATGACGTTGTATAGTCCCTTGTCTTTTAGCTCCGATAGATTTTCTTGTAAAAACTGGTGCAATACCTTGCTTGACATTCCGATCCCTCCAAAAATTATCTAACATTATTTGGTATAAAATTGTTCAATATAGACAGTATGGTCATCTTGCCCCAATAAACAAATGTCCGCATGATAAAGACATTTATACAGATTTGAAGCCGTTCAACGATCTTCCATTTCTTGTTTTTACGTTATCATATGAGAGGATTTATGTCCACATGAAAAATACATAAATATTCCATATAAATAGATAATTCAGATTTGAAAAATATAAAAACCCACTAATACAAAGACTTTATGACTAACAACTACCTGCTTGTGCCTATTTTTCCAGAAGAGAAATTGTGCACACGGAAAGTACATTTGTATTTTTTTGTCACCTTTTTCACTTTGTCCTCCTACGGTTGCATTGTCTACACAGCAAGGACTTTTCTCTCATCAAAAGCGAACCCTTATCAAAAACCCTACACATCCGTATGATCCCTCATTTGTTGGTAAACCTATTTACGTATAATCGGAAGAATTGGAGGTTCCAATATGTCAAACGAACAGGCTCCCCACGTAATCGCGGTACGTAAAAATGGTGATGGTGATATCATCAAGTTAAAATTGTCGGATGGCAACGAAGTGGATTATCTTGTCGCCCAACGCCTGGCTTCTGAGGGATTGATTGAGCACGTGCAAGTCTTTACCGGTAAAGACGGTGGCAAACACTTGAGAAGTATTCCAGACGGTGATCCGTCTAATAATCTAGATAATATGCCGCTCTTTTAAAGCAAAGACAAAGGACTTGGCTACTTTACTTTATCGTTGTTCCCCATTTTTTCATGCGATCTTTACGGGTATGAGCAGCAAAACATCGAAAAAAACACGTTAATCAAATTTCAACACAAAAACAGCCGACTTTAGCCACTTTACGGCTAAATCGGCTGTTTTATATTCAAAACGTGCCATTCCTAGGGATGCTCACTGGCAAAACCTTATCGACATGTTCACTTTTTTCGGCGGTTGCTTCCTTCTATTTCATATACCTCTACATAGTGTCTAATTCGCTCCATAATTCGACGGGCCTTGGTTAACTCGATCCGTGAACCGTTGCTGATGGCAAAATGCTCTTCCAGTTCTTCTAGCGCGTAGTTAGACGTATAAAGCGTAGGTAAGTGGTTATTTACGCGGTGATGTAGAATAACACCAATTACTTCATCCCGAATCCAAGGAGTCAGATTTTCTGCACCAATATCGTCCAGGATGAGTACGGGAATATCTTTTAAACGCTCTAGCTTGCTTACATATGACTGATCAGCAAGAGATTCTTTCACTTCTCGAATAAAATCAGGCATGTATACCATCAATGAAGCGATTTTGTTATGTGATAATTCTCGTCCTATTGCACCCATCAAATAACTTTTTCCTACCCCAAAGCCTCCATGAACATATAACCCTTTGCCATCTGGCTTTTCCTTCTCAGCAAACTGTGTGCAAAAATGCATGGCTGCACGAATCGCATCCTTATTTGAACCATCCATGTCCATATGGTTAAAGCTTGCTTTCAAGGTCTCCTCGGAAACATGGTAACTGCGCATTAGTTTACGAGTGCGTTGATCTTCTTCATAGGCTAATTGAATCTGACAAGGAACAAGTCGACTAACAATTTGTCCACTTTGTACTTCCAGTTCATAATAATGCCCCTTCACCAGATTGGGACAGTTATCAAGCCCGGGACATTTGTCACAGTAATAATGCTCCTTCACTGCTTCGTATACAGTGGAAAGCGAACGAAGATAATCATCACGAGTCAAATCGGAATGTTCCTCTGCAAACTTTTGTAAGTAGGAAGAAGAACGGAGCATCTTATCCAATTGCTCTTCTGGTGACAAAATATCTCGAGGACCTTTCTTGGAGAGCTCTTGCATAAACTTACTTACTGATTCCATCTATCGTTCGCCTCCTTTTTTGGGGTTTCGCAGTGATTCGTATAATTCTCTTAATTCAGGATCATCCATAATTGTGCTTCTTTTTTCATTGGAACCAGACGATGTAGCACCAGTCTGTGCCTCTGTTTCTGCTTGTTCACGATCCAGCTGCCGTTGAACAGAAGCAGGTAGTTTATCCTGAAGGATCGCTCTTCCATTTTTACCACGTCGTTGTTGATAGCCTGTGCTATTACTGTTCGTATTCTTCCCGTTAGAAGCAGATGCAGCGGCAGATTTTTCCTGCGCCTGGCTTCTTGCCTCTGCTCGTTCGAGGATTACACGTACTGCTTCATCAACTGTCGAAATACCTTTTGCTTTCCAACTATCCCGAATCGTTTCAATATATGCTTTAGGAAGTTCCATCTTGGTCTCCCTCAGTGCATACATCAACAATGCATTAACCACTTCATATGGCAACTCTTCAGTAAAAACAAGCGTCTCTGCCCGATCCAAATAAGCCCGGGAAATCCGGCCTCCTATCACCATTTCCAGCATGGCAAGCGGCGAACATTGTCGACATACCTGCAAGAAGGAGTGGCTACCAGGAGCAGGAATGTTACCAGGACCACACTCGTCCTTGAACAACTCCTCCATTCTACTAGCGGTGCGAGGCATTTGATTATCCACATATCGTTCTACCAATCGTTTTCGCAATGCATCTTTATTAAGCTTGCCTTTACCATCATAAAGATTCCAATCTCTCAGTTCCCTACTTAATCCGTATCCATCCATCTGATAGAACGTAATTAATTGATAAAAGAACTGAACATATTCTGGGGTCATTATATCTGCTGATTTAATATTACTAGGCAGACTGGTTCTCAGGAATGAAAGATCCAAGATTTGTTCCTTTTCCTGGTCAGAGTCGTCCTTGTACGCGACAGGGGAAACTGGATGTTTCCGCTGCATTTCCGCAAAAAATCGTTCCGTCTCTGAACCGGGACGCAGCTCCACCTCTGAGGCAGACAAGGTATGGAAAACTTCATAAAAGCGCTTGGTTACATTCTCCTCGTAAGGATACTCACTCTCCAAATTCGCCCATAATTGATCACGATACGTTCTTCGAATCTGTTCATACTTTATTTTGCCAACCTGATTATGCAACATGACTGGCCAGATATCCTCCTGGAAAAACTGCGCAGGAGCTAACGGCGGTTTAATTATATACTCATAGAAAAAATCATGATCGCGATTTTCTCGACGTCTCACTTCTAATAAATCCATTGCTTCTAAACGCTCTCTTGCCTCTAGCAATCGATCAAGCGGCAAAGAGGTCATCATCATCAAGCTACGATGTATTCCTTCAGTAACTGCTCCACTTTTTTCATCCACTTCATGCACCAACAACTGGTAGAGAGAGTAAGAAGCAACCCCTATCAAGGGCAAATAAAGATGGGTTACAAACCCCATCTCCATCATACTTAACGGTCGTATTAAGCGAACCAGGTACCGGTCGTTAGGAGCCAGCTCGTTCCACATAAGACGCATCTATACATAACCCTTTCTCCCATTACTTCATTCTCTCATTATATCATGTCCCACTGGTGTTTACGTAGGAGAGGATTGGTAAGCTATCTAACTCTTACTCCGTATCAGATGTATCGCTATCTACAACCTTGCTTGCTTTCAGTAATTTTTCTGGGTTACTACGGGCGTCATCAAGCAACTCTTCCAATTCTTTCATAAACACGTTAATATCCTTAAATTGACGATAGACGGAAGCAAAGCGAACATAAGCAACCTCGTCCACGTAGTATAATCGTTCCATCACCATTTCTCCGATTTCCTTGCTCGGAATCTCGGAACGTGCTTGAGAGCGTAAGTCTCTCTCTATTTCGCTTACGATTTCTTCTAATTCGTCCAATGATACAGGTCGCTTTTCGCAAGCACGAATCAAGCCACGCAATATTTTATCACGACTGTATTCTTCTCTTGTTCCATCTTTCTTTACTATAAGAAGCGGGGTTTCTTCTATCATTTCAAATGTAGTAAATCGTTTGCCGCATTCCTCGCATTCACGTCTGCGTCGGATCGACTTGTTGTTGTTAAACGGTCGGGAATCTAACACTCTCGTTCCGTTGTATTCGCAAAAAGGACAACGCATCCTTCATCATCTCCAAATTCGTGCCTCAATCACTATCAGGCATCTCGACTCTTTATCATAAGTGTCCCTTATTAACAAGTGTTAGTCAAGGTTGAAACAAATATCCTATTTCCATTTCTCCTTCTTTTTTTTACAATGGTAGGTAGAGGTACATCAAGGGAGGATCTGTACATGCGACTTTTATCGTTACGTCATGTTCAAGCGGGCATGAAATTAGGAAGAACTGTCTTTACAGAAGACGGTAAAGTGCTGCTCGGTGCAGGCATGCAATTAAATGAAAGACTAGTGAGTGGCTTAAGACGCATGGGAATTGATTCCGTGTACATTGATGACCCACGAACAGAAGATATCGAAGTGGAAGATGTAATCCGTCCAGAGACGCGTCAGGATGCATTAGAAACGATACATAAAACGGTCCAGCAATTACGTAATACGAATAAACTGGCTCGGCGCGTATCAGTAAAAGATATGGGTATGCACTTCCAGCAGGTATTTCATAAGATCCTTACTGATTTGTCAGGACAAAAAGATGTCATTATCCATTTATCCAACATCTCATCTCATTCTGGAGCCATGTATCATCACAGTGTTAACGTATCTGTAATGGCAACTGCGGTAGGGATGTCACTTGGATATAATACGAACCAATTGAGGGACCTCGGTATCGGAGCAATGCTGCATGATATTGGGAAAATCGAATTACCTAAGGAATTATTGGACAAGAAAGAAAGATGGAATAAAGAGGAACAAGAAATTGCAAAAACGCATACACGCTTAGGTTTTGATATATTGCGTAAACAACATGATATTTCACTCTTGTCCGCCCATGTTGCCTTTCAGCACCATGAAAGACTGGATGGTAGCGGTTATCCACAACAGCTGCAAGGGAACAAGATACATGAATATGCGCAAATAGTAGGCATCTGCGACTTGTATGATTCACTTACGACCCCTCGTCCATGGCGTAAACGGTTCATGCCACATGATGCTTTGGAATTCATTCTTGGATCAGGTGGATTCCTATTTTCACATCACTTGGTAGATGCATTCCGTCGCCACATCGCAGTCTTTCCATTAGGAAGCGGTGTTGTTCTAAACACCGGAGAATCAGGAGTAGTATGCAGGGTTGATCCAGAATGCTGTCACCGCCCGACCGTCCGTATTATGCAGGATGGTCGAGGAAATGACATTCACGATCCTTATGAAGTAGATTTGAAGTATGAGCTTAAATTGTTCGTTGAACAGTTTGAAAATGAAGAGCTGTTTGAGTTTCAACAAGTGAAAGAGATTTCACCTGAGTATTAAGAAGTTGAAAAAAAGAAGTAGCCTGCCCCGTTGCAATATCAAACGGGACAGGCTTTTTTCGTGACATTAAGTAAGTGAATCTGCTTACTTCCGAAATTCGGATATCACTGTCAGGTTTTAAGATTTTGACTTGAAGCTATTAAGCATGTCTATGCAAAACACACACAAAAGTAGCCGCCTTCTTGAATGAAAGCTGCTACTCTTATGTGAGCAGAATACAAGGGTATTGCAGCCTATTTCTCTGATAAGAACCATACGAAATGGTGCTTATTTTGCGGTAGAGATTCTCGTGGTTACTGCTGTACTACCAGCCTTTTTCCCATCAGCTGATATGCTAGAGTCATCAATAAATTCATAAACCAAGCGTGGAACCAGTTTCTCCATCTCAGTTCCATCTTCTGCCACAGTTTCGTTGAAGAACACATACTGTAGAGCCAGCTTTTTATTTTTCAGATCCAACTTCACTGCTTCTTCTCTTGTAAGTTTTGGTGGCTGGTTACCTTCATCCTTAATAAAATGAAGTCCCATATGATCATACTGATTAAAATTAGTAACCTCCCCTGATAGTGCGTTTACTACTACCCGAAAGCGATCTCCATCCAAAGGTACGCCATGATGTAAGACTCCGAATTTAAATGTGTACTCATTATTCTTAAGAAGCTTCTTACTATCCCATTCTTCTGTGTAATAGATTTGACCCTCATGTTGCGGATACAACTGTTTCATAAACTGAATGGCTCTATCTTTTGCGGTGTCTAATGAAATCGGTTTTTGATTGATCTGGTTATTTTGTTTTTGGCTTGCTGCACTTTTTTTGCTTCCAACTTTAAAACTTTCCAATTCTCCTCTGTCCGAAATACTAATGGTTACCTGCTTACTTTTGTCCTGATCTGGCGCTGTAAAAATATAATCCCATTGTACATAAGTTTTGCCACCTTCTGTAATGGAACCGCCTCCCCCAGAACCACCATAGGAATAAAATTTTGCTAGTTTTTTGGCATAGGTTTCAGCTAATACGGAAGCCTCTTCACTGGTAATTACTTTTCTAGGGGCATTAACGAAAGAAGTAGTTGTTCCAAGACGCACATGTTTTGGTTTGGTCGTTATTACCTCTCCATTCACTGATAAGCCTTCGCCTGTGCGAGCATCCATGAATCGAACGCTTTGATCCGTATATTTGTAGAGAGGGACTAGTCCTTGTGTACTATTTTCTTTATAAAATAGTGTAGGCTCTAGCATGCTCTTCAATTTATTTGCTGCTTGTGCTTCCGTAAATGCAGGAGTTACCGGATTAATTTCCATATCACTCCATTTGGTCAGGTAATATTTGATCTCTCCATCTTTACCTACATCAATACGAATATAGTTCTCCATTACAGGAATACCCTCAACCATGCCATGAAAAATAAAGGAGTGGTATCCACCTGATGTTGAGTGAGCACCAATAAATTCATTAGGCTTAGATAATTGATTACGCTTGGTCAGCGAAGCCTTACTCAAAAAATTGGTAGCTATTACCTCCGCCTGCTTAGTATCTACGATTTTGTCCAAATTTTTTGGGGTTTCATCGTAAAGAGAATAGGAGAGTAATTCTCCGTTCACTCCGTTGAGAGTAGCACTGATCTCTTTTATATCTTTGGTACCTGCATTCCAGACAAGCTCCCAGGTTTTATTTTTCCCGGCTTGCATCACTTCTTTTATGGTGTGTAATTTATATTCTTTTGGAATCGTTACTAGATTACGAACAATTTTTTCGGCTTCACTTTGAGTAATTGATCTCTGATATACTTTTGCTTCAGACGCATAAACGACATCATTTCCAATGGGCAAGACAGGTGTTAGGAAGCTCATTGCTAGTAATATACTGCATGATCCCGCCACCTTCTTTTTCATTCTTCCTTCTGCATACATATATGTAATCTCCTTTCAACTGTTAGCTAATTCCTGCTGTTGAGTAGTAACATTTTTTTAAGTCTTCTATCCTGTTTCTTATTATATCGAATATTAGATCGAGTATGGTAAAATATTTCCAGATTATTTGTAGGATATGTGGTAATTAATCATTGTTATTTTGATAATGGCACAATAGCAAAAAGACACTCTGCTGAAGGAGCGTCTTTTTGCTATTCATCATCTTTGGACCTCTGATTAAAGTCACGAGTGTTCTTAGCTAATTCATAAATAGTTATCCCTTCGAACTTCCAGTCAGAATCTTCTGGCCTTTGTTCGCATAATCAGATACATGTTTCACCAGATCCAACACGCGGCAGGAGTAACCCCATTCATTGTCATACCAAGCAATTACCTTAACATGCTTTTCATCCATAACCATTGTGGATAATCCGTCCACAATCGAAGAATTTTCATTACCATTAAAATCAGTTGAAACAAGTGGTTCCATGGTAAAACCCAGAATGCCTTTCATTGTTCCATCGCTTGCTTCCTTCAATACACGGTTCACTTCTTCTACCGTTACCTTTTTACTCACATGTGCAACCAGGTCTACGACAGATACGTTTGGTGTAGGTACGCGTAGGGAAAAACCATTTAATTTGCCATTAAGCTCAGGTAGCACTTTTCCTACGGCACGAGCTGCACCTGTTGATGTTGGAATGATCGATTGGCCACAAGCACGAGCTCTACGCAAATCTTTATGTGGATTATCCAAATTCACCTGATCATTGGTGTAGGAATGAATCGTCGTCATCATCCCTGATTCAATGGTAAATGCATCATGCAATACCTTGGCTACAGGAGCGAGGCAGTTCGTCGTACATGAGGCATTGGAGACGATGTGGTGCTCTACATGAACATATATCCCATCATTAACTCCCATTACAATGGTAGCATCTTCTTCTTTACCAGGTGCTGTAATGACAACTTTTTTGGCACCGCTTACAAGATGTTTTGAAGCTCCAGCTCGATCTGTGAACTTGCCCGTTGCTTCCACAACGACCTCGACCTCTAATGCTTTCCAAGGTAAATTAAGTGGATCACGATCTGAAACAACAAGCGTACTTTTTCCATCTACAAGAATTCGATTGCCTTCCACTTTAACATCATTAGAAAGTGTACCGTGAATCGAATCATATTTTAATAAATGAGCCAATGTCGCAGGGGGGTAGCTCGCATTAATTGCAACAATCTCAATGTTAGGATCTTGGATCGCTTTGCGGAAAACCATACGTCCAATTCGTCCAAATCCGTTTATTCCCACTTTTATTGTCATGGTATGTTTCCCCTTCCGTTAATGAGTTACTCTAATCTTTATTTATAATATATTAAGTATGTCACATTTGACAATGTGTTTTACTTATAAAAGTTGAAAATTAGACATTTTCAGCACATTGACACTATAAAACCGAAAGATCTATCAAAAAATATGACAGTCAAACCTGTTACGAATATGGAAATGAAAATGTCTTTTACCTGTGGGACCTGTTAATCTGGAGTTTGAAGATGATTGTTGAAAAAAAATATCTGATTTCGTGAGTTTTCCTTTCCTTACCAGCCAACAACTTCCATGATGGTCTTGCTAACAAGCGGGGATTATATAAAAGCATTATCAATCCCACAATGAAAGGTGAGACAAACATGAAAAAATTTATTGCAACTGCAATGGCGGTCTGTGTTATTTGTTCGTCGGCTTCTGTGTTCGCTATGCATGATGGTCACCATCCAACAAAAAAACACAAAGTGCATACTAAATCACACAAAATGCATACCAAATCCACTAAGCACCATATTAAAGGAATGCCTAAAACTGGTATGGGTGGCGCTAGCAACTAAAGAAAGCACCATGGAGGGAAGAAAAATTTTTTCCTCCCTCTTTGGTTTTCATTCGAGGTGATGACGATGCTTACAACAAGGACAAACTTTCTTGTACTTATACTTGCTTTCTTTGTACTAACAGGTTGCTACAGCACACAGTCGGAAAAGCTATCTGTTTCAAAAAAGGAAACGGTACATACAACTCCAAACCAAATTTCCCATCCCATAACTCATGATAAAACCATAAATAAGGCAATTGATCAAACGGGAAAAATAGATCAGATATCAAAAACAGAATCCTTACAAGCTAAATCCTTAAACATTCAATCAAATGAAATACAAACAGGAATGATACCTGTTGAACTTTCTATCCCTGCTATTTATTTACGAGCCCCTATTGAAGCGGTTGGGGTTACACCACAGGGTAACATGGCAGTCCCAAAACGTTTTGATACCGTAGGCATTCTTTCTCCTTGGACGAAACCAGGTCAAAACGGAAACGTTGTTATTGCAGGGCATTATGACCACTATACAGGTCCAGCAGTTTTTTATCGTCTAAAAAAACTGCAGCAAGGAGACAACATTTATGTATCAGACCGTAAAGGAAAACGTTTACAATATGTTGTACAAAAAGTGGAATCTTACAAGACGGCAGATGCACCACTTGAAAAAATCTTTGGTGATACAGACCAGGCACAACTTAACCTGATTACCTGTTCAGGTAGCTTTAACAAAAAAACGCAGGAGCATGCGAAACGGCTTGTAGTTTATTCTGTGTTAAAAAAGAATTGAAAAGCATTACATAGGCAAATTCACTTTTGAATAATATCAGCATTCCATTAGAAGGTTATTCTCGTATATCTGGAGATACACCATCCTACAAAAAACCGTATCAGTCATGTTAAACTGATACGGTTTTTCTCGGTTTCTATTTATTTGTTTTGAAACGATTCCGGATCAGCCACACCTGCAAAAGCAGAGACAATCTTAGCACCTACAGCCATATCAAACGTGCCTTCCTCCGTTTGGAATAATGTACGACCATTCTGAGAAATCGTGCATTGGCTAAACGAGAGTAGCAGTAGTTTTCCATCACGGTGAATCGAGTGCGTGAGGCATCCTTCGATCGTAATACCGCCTTCCATAGCTAGGTGAGACATTCGGCCTCTTTGTACCCCAATCGCCTCTAAATCTCCCTCTGTAAACAATTCGAGTGGACGAGATTCTCCGAGTAAGCGACCTATTGGGGATGAAAATCCTTCGGCATGACTGCTAGTTCCGTGCCCTTCTAGCTCACGGTCATTCCAACAAAGAGCAGTCGGCCCCTCCATTCGGAAAAATACAGCCTTGCCAACATCCGAATGAACGAGGGAAGAAAGTGTGCCTGTCACTTGTAATCCCGAACTATACACTAGCATAGATGTAGCACCTGAGCGAAGTGCTTTATCCAGCGCTTCCTCTCCGCCAACTCGGTAGGCCATACGCTCACTAAAACGCTCCACTGATGCAAACAGTTGGTCAAAGCTTTCGCAGACAAACAACTGAGGCTGTTTTTTCGTAATATCAAACCCAGTTTGAATCATTTCTTCTAAAGAAAACGGACGCTTACTTACTGCATCTGTTAGGCAGTATCTGCTCTCCTCAATGGAAGATAACAAACCAGCACCATAGAGAAGCGGATTTTTCAAGTTACCAATCAAACCGTATTCCACCGTCCACCAGTACAAGCGTGAGATTTGCTCCGCTTCAGAAACATATTTTACCGCTGCCTGCTTACCATCCAGAATCTCTTTTGCGATACGCACTTCTTCTTCTGTAGCTACTGGGTCCTCCATCACTTTGGAGTAAGCGCGAATCGCTTCAAATACCTCGTGTTCTTCTTTGGTCGCAAAAGCTCTGCGTCCAATCTGACCAAACCGCTTCACGTAGTTCGCATACCACTCATCGCTCAAAATAGGTGCATGGCCAGCTGCCTCGTGGATAATGTCAGGTGCTGGTGTGTAGTCGATATGTTCTGGCTTACGGATGTCTGTGGCAATCGGCAATAAACCATGCGCTTGAAAATCAAAGAAGACAACGGCTGGAATAAACCCATCAATCGTGACTGCTCCCCAATCAAAAGGCTGCAAGCAATGATTCATCTCCTCCACACGAGGAATATGATCTAGACTGATACCCGTCTTACGCATCCCGTCCACATAAGCTGGATGGGCGACATCCTTCAAAAAGTGATAGTTTCTATGTAGCACGTGGCGCCATACCTGTTGGTCAACCTCTGTGTATCTATCATATTCTTGTTCCACAACATACGATTGTAAATGTTTTGGGACCATGTTTAGAGCTGCTGTTTTCATGTATAACTCCTCCTAACCTAACTTTATCACTTTTATGCTTTTGTGCTTTTATGCTTGTGTGCTTTTAAGTGGTAAAGTTATGGGTAAAGTATATTCGCGAACGAGAAACACGTCAACCTCCTGAAAAACATTCAGAGTTTTCATTTTTTTACACAAAAAAAACACACCTCTTCCTAGAAAGGGTGTGCCAATATTTGAATTGGATTACAATCAATCCTCTAAGGTAGATAAAACCCCTGTTGGTAACGCTAGTTGCGGTCAGAGTAAGCTACAGAAAACGTTTCTTTATATATCTCCTTGTATCTTTCTTCGTAATAGATAACACGTTGCACATAATGGCGTGTCTCACCGAATGGTATATCTGAAATCGTGTCCGCCTTACCATTCCAACGTTTGCCGGATAACCAGCCTTTTACATTGCCAGGACCTGCGTTATAAGCGGCAATTGCCATGATTTCATTCCCCTCAAACATCTTTATCAAATACCCTAAATACCACGTACCCAGATGAATATTCGTTTCAGGATGTTCTAAATCGGGCTGATACAAGGATTTCATTTCACTTTGTTCCGCAATCCAGTTAGCTGTATCCGGCATGAGCTGCATCAGACCGACTGCACCTTTCTTGGACACAAGCGTAGGCTCAAATTTCGATTCAGAGCGAATCACTGCCATAACCAAATACGGATCAACTCCGTACCGATTACTCGCCCATTCAATTTGTTCCTCATACTTGATCGGATACATTAACTGCCAAACAAACGACGAATTTAATACAAGGAAAACTCCAACTAATATTACTACCAACAATAGTAATGAGCGTCTAGCTCTCATGGACACAACTCCGTTTTAAGCATTTTCAAAAGCTTATTCACTTGCTTTTGTGTCTCAGCTCTATTGCTTGTATTATCAATAACGTAATCAGCCAGATTACGTTTTTCTTCGATGCTCATTTGTGCTCGTAGCCGTTTGACTGCCTGACCTTCATCAAATTCATCCCGTTCCATTAACCGAACCATTTGTGTGGTTTCCGGTACATAGACAACAACTACACGATCCACCATATACGTAAGCTTGCTCTCAAATAAAAGTGGAATGTCCATAAATACCAGTTTTTCACCACGTTGTTCGGCTAGTTTTGCCTGGTCCTTCATTTCTTTGCGTATCTCTGGATGGACAAGGCTATTTAATACCATTCTTTGTTTATCGTCACTGAAAATAATCTCACCTAGTTTTACTCGGTCTAGAACGCCTTCCGCTGTCAAGACACCTGTACCAAAGTGTTTGACGATTCCCTCGTAAGCTGGTTTCCCCACCTCAACCACTTCTCGGGCAATGAGATCGGCATCAATTACGGTAATTCCCTTTTCCCGCAACATAGCAGCAACTGTGCTTTTTCCAGTGGCAATGCCGCCCGTTAACCCTAAAATCATGAGAAATCCTCCCTCCACATTTGGCGTCTTACTTTTGGCAAGTCGGGCAAAAATGTGTGCCTCGTCCTCCAACTACTATCTTGATAATTTCAGTCGAACAGGTAGGGCAGAGTTCTCCCTTTCGTCCATAGACCTGAAGAACCTGCTGAAACATCCCCATTTCTCCTTGTCCATTCACATAGGACTTGATGGAGCTTCCTCCTGCCTTGATGGCTTCTAACAACGTCGAAACAATACTTTGATGTAATCGTTCAATCTGTTCGCGTGATAGGGATTCCGCACTTTTCTCCGGGTGAATGCTGGCAGCAAATAGCACCTCGTCCACATAAATATTCCCTAGTCCCACGAGAAATGCCTGATTTAATAGAAGCGGTTTTATTTTTGTTTTGCGATTCATCAACATTTGTTCAAACACTTCGGTGGTAAAGCCTTCATCCAATGGTTCAGGCCCCAGATTTTTAAGTGGTTCGTTCTGATACTCCATGCCAAGTGGAATAACATCCATCGTTCCAAATTGGCGTACATCACGATAACGAAGTTCTGTTCCATCTGTAAAATGAAAGATGACATGCGTATGCTTCTCTATTTCTTCATCTGATTGATAGAGACCATATCTGCCTTCCATTCGCAAATGGGAAATTAGCACATCTGTATCCAGCACAAACTTAATAAATTTAGCACGACGTTCAATGGAGTGGATAGTTTGTCCTTCCAAGATCGCTTTGAATTCTTCGATATCATCAGGTCTCCGAATAATTCGTGGCAATAACACGCTTACTCGCTCAATAGTTTTATTCAACACTAACTTTCGTAACGTCCGAACGACGGTTTCTACCTCTGGCAATTCTGGCATTCTTCTTAAGAACCTCCTATTTTGCGTCGTACCAGCTTCTGCCGTAGTTTACATCCACTTTAAGCGGTACATCCAGCTCAAGTGCATGCTCCATTACATCTGCCACCAGTTCCTTCATGATCTCCAATTCCTCTTCCGGCACCTCAAAAACAAGTTCATCGTGCACTTGAAGGAGCATACGACTCTTTAATTGTTTTTCTTCTAGCGTTTTTTGCATCTGGATCATTGCCAGTTTAATAATATCTGCCGCTGTTCCCTGAATTGGTGTATTCATAGCGGTCCGCTCAGCAAAAGAGCGCAGATTAAAGTTTTTGCTTGCAATATCAGGCAGATAACGTCGACGATGCAACAGGGTAGTCACATAACCATCCTTTTTCGCCTGTTTCTTGATTTCTTCCATATAGTTCTGAACGCCGGAAAACACTTCAAAATAACGGCTGATGAAATCTCCAGCATCTTTACGTGAAATATTCAGGTTCTGCGATAAGCCAAAATCACTAATTCCATATACAATTCCAAAGTTAACTGCCTTGGCTTGTCTACGCATCAGTGAAGTAACTTCTTCTTTCTCCACCCCAAATACATCCATCGCTGTCTTCGAATGAATGTCCATATCATTAATAAAGGCTTCGATCAGATTTTTGTCCTTGGAAATGTGGGCAAGAATACGTAATTCAATCTGCGAATAGTCCGCTGCAAGAATATAACAGCCCTCATTAGAAGGCACGAACGCTTTTCTGATTTTGCGCCCTTCCTCCAAGCGAATCGGGATGTTTTGCAGATTCGGGTCCGTACTGCTCAAGCGCCCTGTTGCCGTTGTCGCCTGATTAAATCGTGTATGCACTTTCCCAGTTTTTCCATGAATCTCTTTTAGCAATCCTTCAATATAGGTAGAACGCAGCTTACCCAATTGACGGAAATGCAAGATATCGATCACAATCGGATATTTATGTTGTAGCTTCTCCAATACGTCAGCACTGGTAGAATAGCCTGTTTTCGTCTTCTTCTCAGGAGGGATTCCCATTTTCTCAAAGAGTACTTCTCCTAGTTGTTTAGGGGAATTAATATTAAACTCTATGCCTGCCTGGTCATAAATTTTCGCGGTAAGCTCTTCAAGCTGTTTATCCAGTTCCACGCCCATATCGTTCAGTTGAGCCGTATCCACCTTTACCCCGATCTTTTCCATCTCAGCAAGGACCAGACTTAGCGGCTCTTCCATTTTATTAAACAGGTCAGTTAGATGATTTTCTTCCAATTCATCCTTTGCTTTCGGAACGCTTTGCCAGATTGCAAGAGCCTTGCGAGCTACATGCTCACTCAGCATCTCCAATGCTGGAAGTGCGCGTTTTGCACCTTTACCGTAGACATCATCATCGTTTGCTACCTGAATATCAGCTAGGCGAGCAGTTGCTCCAGCTAGAGTAGGATTACTTTCACTTGCATTGATCAGATAGGATGCAAGGAACAAGTCGAACGTAATGCCCTCGAGCTTCATATCATGCCATGAGAGACCGACAATCTCTTTTTTTGCATCAAACACCATTTTATGTTGCTTCTCGTCTGCCAGCCATTCTGTAAATGCAGGCCAGTTCATCGCAACATCGAATGGAACATAAAGAACATAGTCAGCCGAAGCTAGTCCAAATCCAAGCACAGGAGCATAGTGATAATTCTCACCATCCATCTCCACGTACATACTCATTGGCGAACTCAGCTTGTCTGTATGCTCATTCTTGTTTTCTTCATTTATTAGGACATATTGGAACGGTTTCGATTCGGATTCCGTTTCTCCTTCTACTGCGTCTTCCATTGCTCCTTGTCCGTAGCTGTCAGCTGTGTTACTCGCTCCCTTTACTTTGGACAAAAGTGATTTAAACTCCATTTTCTTAAAAAACTCAACTAGTTGATCTGCATTGTATCCTTCGTATGTAACCTCGTTCACCTGTAGATCAACAGGAGCGTCACGTAGAATCGTAGCTAAGGATTTGCTCATTTTTGCTTGTTCTACGTTGTTACGCAGGTTTTCCTGCAGTTTTTTTCCAGATACTTCATCAATATGGGCTAACACTTCTTCTACGCTATGATATTGATGCAATAGCTTCATTGCTGTTTTTTCACCAACGCCTGGAACACCAGGAATATTATCGGATGTATCCCCCATCAAACCTTTCAAATCAATGATTTGCAAAGGAGACAAACCATATTTCTCCATGATTTCATCTGCCGTATACAAATCGATTTCACTAACCCCTTTGCGAGTCAGCGCCGTTGATACATTCTCAGATACCAGTTGTAGCATGTCCTTATCCCCGGTAATCACGGTAGTTTTGATTTTTTCATCGTCTGCTCGTAGGGTTAGCGTCCCGATAATATCGTCAGCTTCATACCCTTCCATTTCATATCTCTTAATGGCGAACGCATCCAGCAGCTCTCGAATCAGTGGAAATTGCTCTGACAATTCTGGTGGTGTTTTGGCGCGTTTTCCCTTGTACTCTGTATATTCGGAGTGGCGAAATACCACTTTACCTGCATCGAAAGCAACCAGAATATGAGTCGGTTTCATCTCTTCAATTACTTTTAGTAGCATGGTAGTAAAACCAAGCACAGCATTGGTGTGCAATCCTTGTGAGGTGGACAATAAAGGCAACGCATAAAAAGCGCGATTAGCAATACTGTTCCCGTCAATCAGCACAAAATGGCTCATGTAAGCCCGACCCCTCTCTGATAAATACTATCTTTCATCTTACCACAGCAAGGTGCCAAACGACAAAGCATGCTTGCCCCTTCAAAATGTCAGAGTGTCCGTTACATAAACACTCATTGTTCATTTATTTTTTCTTTTGTAGAATAGGGAGAAAACAACTAAACGAGAGGAATTACTAATGGAAAAACCGGCTATTTCTCCCTACTTCGCCCTATTTTTTGCCGTATTGGCTATCTCTACATCTGCTATTTTTGTAAAATTATCGTCTGCTCCTGCACCCGTTATTGCTACGTATCGCTTGCTCTTTTCCGCGCTACTTACCTTGCCGATGGTATTTATGGCCAAAGGAACATGGAGCGAGATTGCCAGACTTACTCGAAAACAGTGGATGTATCTGATAATGTCAGGTGCTTTCCTAGCTGCCCATTTCCTGCTCTGGTTCGATTCCCTCAACTATACATCCATTGCTAGTTCCACCGTTCTGGTAACCTTGCAACCACTCTTTGCTTTTATCGGAGGCTATTTTCTTTTCAAGGAACGTCTTCGTGGAATGGCAATCACAGGTGGATTTCTTGCGGTTGTTGGGAGTTTTGTCATTGGATGGGGAGACTTTCAAGTGGGTGGTACAGCCTTGTACGGGGACTTCTTGGCTCTGATTGCAGCCATTGCAGTTACAGCTTACTGGTTGATCGGGCAGTATCTACGCCAAGGTATTTCAGGCATTTCAACAGCAGCTTACAGCTTTATCGTTTATGCCACAAGCTCTATCTTTCTTATCGGGCATTCCTTGTTTTATGGTCATGCTCTTACAGGATATCCTACTACAGACTGGATCTGGTTTATCTGTCTGGCAATTTTTCCAACCTTACTTGGTCATTCTATATTAAACTGGGTAATCAAGTACCTTTCTACCAGCACCGTTTCAGTAGGCATCCTGTTTGAACCAATTGGTACGTGCATTTTGGCATTCTTTATTTTTGGAGATATCGTAACGGTGCCACAGCTCATCGGCGGGCTTATCATCTTGTTTGGTATCTTTATATTTATTCGATACAATCAGGTAAAAGGAGTCCAAGCGAATGAAGCGACATAGCTTTGTAAAAAATCTGGGAGAATACGTGAGAAGCCTTACCTGGAAGGGAAAGCTAATCTGGGTAATTGTTCTCGGCTACATTACAGCAAGGATCATCCAAATCATCTTTTACTAATTGAAAACCCACAATCTACTAGCTCGTAAACACAGACGTTACAAAAGTCTAGCTAGGGATTGTGGGTTTTATCATGTATGGTTTCCTGCGGTTGATCTCGTGAGTAGCTCTCTTTCTGCTCCATCTCTTCCGGCAAACCTTTACGAACGGTTGGTACTTCCCGTTTATCATAATCCAGATCTGCAAAAGAGAACACTCGGACGACCATCATCCCATAAATGGATTTGGCTCGGATGAGAATGGGATATGCATATTGATTCTGAAAACGAAAATCTGGGCCATTCCAGCTAACCGTAGCATCTCTTCCCGGGGGAACGTAAGCTACATTGCGACTATGGGCATATCGCTGCACTATGGATAACCCTGACTTGTCCACTGCATTATAAAGTGTAGACGAAACCTGACATATTCCTCCCCCTACCCCTTCGGACAATTCGCCTTTTACGATAACAGGTGCTGGCAAATACCCTTTTTCTCTTGTACGCTCACCCACTGTATTATTAAAAGAAAATATTTCCCCTGGAAACAGGACGATATTATCAATGGCTCGTGCCGATAGATCAATATTTTTTGCTCTATTTTTATTTCCGCTATTAAAATAGGTTATGTATGAACCAATCTGTTTTTTGGATACATCCCGTAATAGTTGCCGATCTACTTTTGGCAAAACAATGGTAGTGGGAATGAGAAATCCCTTTGCTTCCCGATCGTAATAATAGGAAAGAAAATGTTGAAAGAATGCCTGCTTGTTTAGTTTTCGCCCCAGCTTCTCAGGAACCAGCCTGTTCGAATAGTCCCAATACGCATTAGATGGATGCTGATACACCTGTTTTTCAAGCATGTCGACATAACGATCCAGCTTACCATAATCAAGAAAAAATACACCTTCCGTAAATGGTAGGGCAAAAAATTGTCGATCAATGGATATCAAATTTTTATTTATCACTTCTTCATTTGCCATTGCTACATGCCCTTGCAACATGAGAAGAACGATCATGCTAGCTATCCAACCAGCTCTCTTCAACATTGCTCACCTCCCAGTGGTAGTATGAGCAAGAGAGCCAGTTTTCACTCTACGATAAAAGTAAATGTGCCAAATCACGTTCAGACATGACGATGAACCCTTCCTGACGAAGCAAGGCTGCTGTAACTCCTTCTCCACTTACCTTTTGACCACGAAATGATCCATCATAAATCATGTGGCTGCCGCATGAGGGACTATTTTCTTTTAGAACGACATGAGTAGCCTTTACTTCTTGAGCTAGTTTTAGCGCCTTTTTCGCCCCTTGCAAATACATTTCTGTTACATCCTGCCCAGTAATTGTTATTACCTTGGCTCTGCCCTCTATGACATCCAGTCCATTCCCCCCTTGAATTTCAGCAGGGTCGCGCGGTGTTGGTAGTCCACCTAACACCTCTGGGCATGCTATGACTGCTTTATTTTGCTTGACCAAGTCCTGAATCCTTTCATGGAGACAATGATTCGCATCATATCTGCACTCCACACCTGCTAAACAAGAGCTTACAAGAAACATGCTTCCTCACACCTTCGCGTTTTACTTTGTTACTGTATCAGAATGTATAGACTCCACAGTATTATTATAACGAGAGAAGAGAAGAATGTTGCAAATTCCTAACAAAGTGGACGTTTTCTCTTTGTCATCCACCGTATAATAGTGACTGAAATGATCTTTCATCATAATTGAAAAAGGAGTGATTTTCATGACTAAGACGTTTCGTGCGTTACTTTTTGAACAAATTGACGATCAAGTCCAAATGAACCTACAGCAACTGACAATTGATGACCTTCCAGAAGAAGAGGTTACCATTCAAGTTGCATACTCCAGTGTTAACTATAAAGATGGTCTTGGCACCATTCCTAATCGTACAATCAGACATTATCCTATGATTCCAGGAATTGATTTGGCCGGTACCGTTTTGGAATCAAGAGATGCCCGTTTTTCCAAGGGTGATGAAGTCATTGTAACTAGCTATGAGCTGGGAATATCTCATCCAGGAGGATTTAGTGAAATAGCCCGTGTTCCTGCTAAATGGGTCGTTCCTCTTCCAAAGGGATTGACATTAAAAGAGTCAATGATTATTGGAACTGCCGGCTTCACTGCTGCCCTATCCGTACAACGCCTGGAGGAATCTGGTCTTACTCCGAAAAGTGGTCCAGTTCTTGTTACGGGAGCTACAGGGGGTGTAGGAAGTATTGCTGTTGATATTCTCTCTACACGCGGCTACGAGGTTATCGCAAGCACTGGTAAGGAGCATGAGCATGACTATCTGCGTCAATTAGGTGCTTCCCAAATTATTAATCGCAAGGATCTGCAAGCTCCTGACAAAAAACCTATGCGAAAACAGCTATGGGCTGGTGTCGTTGATCCAGTTGGCGGTAGTACACTTGAATACGCACTAACAACGACTCAGTATGGAGGCTCTGTTGCGGTAAGTGGTTTAACTGGTGGTGGTGACGTACATACAACGGTTTATCCATTTATTCTTCGGGGAGTAAACCTTCTTGGAATCGATTCTGTTTATTGCCCCATGGAAATTCGAGAAAAACTGTGGAATCGCCTAGCTTCTGATCTTCGCCCTGGAAAATTGCATGAGAGTATCGTACAAGAGATTACATTGGAGGAAATACCAGAGACACTGCATAAAATTTTGCGTGGTGAAATACGCGGCAGAACAATCGTAAAACTATAAGCATGTCTAACAGATATGAAAAAAGAGACCGCCAGTACAAGACTGCGCGGTCTTTTTCCATTGTTACTTATTCCTTTTTCATTGCCCTATCTCCCAGCTGGTTAGTGGTAAAATCACAGTAAATATGGAGCCTTCTCCCTCTTTACTTTTTACCGTGATGGTACCGTGTAAGGATTCACAGATGTGCTTCACTATCGCTAATCCGAGACCAGTTCCACCCGAATCCCGCGAACGTGCCTTATCCACGCGATAGAAACGCTCAAAAATACGCCCCAAATCCTTTTCTGGAATACCCATTCCTGTATCTGCTACATCAAGGTAGAGGTATTTACCCTCGGTTCGTATATCAATGCTGATCGTCCCACCATCTGGTGTATAGGCAATTGCATTGGATAAAAGATTAAGTAAAATCTGCTGTACGCCGTCCTCATCTGTACGGATGAGAACATCACTCGACTTTGGCAAATTAAGCGTTATTTTTTTCTTAAGTAATTGATCTTGAAGCAATTTCTTCATTTCCTCAATCAGTTTATTCATGCTTACTTCTGTATAGCTTAAAGTAATTCTTTTTTGTTCAATTTTCGAAAGGTCGAGAATATCGCTGATCAAGCGGAACAGCCGCTCACTTTCATCATAAATGATCTGAAGGAAGTTTCGACTAATTTCTTCATCCTTAAGCGCACCATCCAGCAGCGTTTCCGTAAAACCTTTGATCGAAGTAATTGGTGTACGTAACTCATGTGAGACGTTAGCTACAAAATCACTTCTCATCTTTTCTAGTCGACGAATATCTGTAATGTCATGCAAAACAGTAAGTACACCCTTTATTTCACCACGATAATTGATATACGGTGAAAAATCCACATCCAAAATACGTTCTTGTGGATAGAATAAATGAATCTCATCTCTTCTTCTCTCACCCGTTTTTATAACTGATTCAACATGTTGGCTAAGACCGTAATTATGGTCAATTTCAAAATGTAACTTGCCGATCAAATCATTACTGGATAAGTTAAGCATCTTTTCAGTTGCATTGTTAACAAGTACAATACGACGATTTTCAGCGATCAGAATGACACCACTCGGCATATTAGCCAAAACACCCGCTAGCCGTTGCTGGTTCTCAGATATTTGGTACATCTGCTGTTCCAAACTGGAAGCCATGAAGTTAATTGCTGTAGCCAACTGACCTAGCTCATCCCTGGGTTTGATTTGGACACGGCTTTCATATTCCCGTTGAGTAATATTACGAGCAACACGAATGATTTCTTCAATCGGCCTTGTTATATCATGGGAGATCCTCGTACTTACGATACTACCGATAATCAAGGTAACCACCAAGCCCATCATGAGACTAAACCACATTTGATGGATGGATTGTGTGATTGCTTCCATCGACATAGAGGATCGTACAGCACCTATGATTTCGTTGCTTCCCTCTTGTCGAAGTGGTACAGCAACATAAATCATCTGCTCGTCTAATGTTGTACTTTCACGTAAATCACTGCCTACCTTACCTGAGAGTGCTTCCGCGATTTCTTTTCGATGACTGTGGTTTTCCCAATTCTTATTAGGATCAGACGTATCCGCCAGCACATCGCCTTGTGGATCTACAACTGTGATTCGGACTTCCATTGAATCGGTAAAATGTACAATCTGCTCCAAAAGTCTATCATGACTAGATAATACGCTAGGATCGTTAATCGTCTCTGATACAAACAAAGCTTCTTTTCTTAACAATTCATATTGCGTATCTAAATAGGTCTGCTCCATTAATTTACCGATAAAAATTCCAATTACAATCAACACTAACGAAATTAAACTTAATATGGTAAAAGTAAGCTTCAGACGAAAACGATTCAAAGTATAACTCACCCTCGCTTATCCTTCCAGCTTATAGCCAAGCCCACGTACAGTCTTGATGTAACGAGGATTCTTCGTATCCTGTTCAAGCTTTTCTCTCAGATGACTTATATGGACATCTACAATACGGGAATCGCCTACAAAATCATAGTTCCAAACCGCATTTAACAATTGATCTCTCGTTAATACCCGACCTGGGTTAGAGGCTAGATAATGAAGAAGCTCAAATTCCTTCGGGGTTAATTCAACACGATTATTGTCTTGAAAAACCTCATACTTCTCTGGATAAATAATGACATCGCCAAAAGAATATTGACGCTCTGTCCCTTGTTGTTTTTCTTGCTCCGGCTTAGCTTTATAGCGTCGCAAAATGGCCTTCACACGAGCCACTACTTCTCTAGGGCTAAACGGTTTGGTAATATAATCATCAGCTCCAAGCTCAAGCCCCAGAATTTTATCCAGTTCGTCCTCTTTGGCTGTCAAAATCAAGATTGGTGTTTCTATGCGTTCCTGACGCAAAGTTTTACATACATCCAGCCCATCCATATACGGGAGCATCAAGTCCAAAATGATAAAATCAGGCTTTTCTTCATGCACCATTGCCAGTGCCTGATTGCCATCAAAAGCTGTTACTACTTCATATCCCGCTTTCTCAAGATTAAATTGAATTAATTTAGAGATGGATACTTCGTCGTCCACAACTAAAATTTTCGTCACGATAGGTTCCCCCTGCATTCTAGAGCGTATTTATAGTTCAGTCAGCATACTCCTAGTATGACTGAAACAGATCATTCTGTTTCATAGCATTCAATTTTAGTCTGACAGATGAAATAACGAGAATCAAGTAATTTAATTGTAAAGACTGCGCTTTACAATTGATTAATTACCAAATTTACATCTCATCTCCAACACAAACGTTTTTTGTGTTTTTGTATTTGACTCTGCTTTGCAGAAGTAGCATATTTTCAGGCGAACGACCTTTGATGTTCTTACCCAGCGTAGCAAGAAAGAGTGGGGGAACCAAAAGCGCAACCCATGATACACTTCGTAGTCGACTCTACTTTTTGCGCTTTCCCCACTCTTCCTTGCAGAGCGGCCTTCTACTCTTCCGAGCAGAACGTCAACAGTCGCCGAGCCTGAAAATATGCTTCTTCCTGCTCCCTTGCCACACAAAACACCAAACTCCAAAACTCAAAAACTCAAAAACTCCAAAAAAAAACGGGCTTTTCCATAATGGAAAAACCCGAATTCAATCTTAACTAATGAAGAACCTTCATTACACTGCGAACAGCATCAGCAGATTTGTCTAATGCTTCTTTCTCATCAGCAGTTAGTTCAAGTTCATAAATTTTTTCGATACCGTTAGCACCTAATAGTGTTGGTACACCAAGGTACAAATTGGAATATCCGTATTCGCCTTCTAGAAGAGCAATAGATGGTAGGATGCGTTTTTTGTCTTTCAAAATCGCCTCAGCCATTTGTACTAGAGAAGCAGCTGGTGCATAGTAAGCAGAACCATTACCCAATAGGTTAACGATTTCTCCGCCACCTTTGCGAGTGCGTGCTACGATTGCATCTAGACGCTCTTTGGAGATCAATGTTTCTAATGGAATACCACCAGCATAAGAGTAGCGAACCAAAGGAACCATGTCATCGCCATGACCGCCCAATACAAATCCTGTTACATCCTCAACAGATACGTTAAGTTCTTCTGCTACGAATGTACGGAAACGTGCTGTATCAAGTACACCTGATTGACCAATTACACGGTTTTTAGGGAAACCAGAAGCTTTAAAGAACGTGTAAGTCATAGCATCTACAGGGTTAGATAGGATCAATACAGTAGAATTAGGTGCATATCTTTTTACGTTTTCTGCAACTGATTTCATGATACCAGCGTTGGTATTAACCAAGTCATCACGGGACATACCTGGTTTACGAGCGATACCAGCAGTGATGATAACCATATCAGCATCTTTAATATCCGCATAATTGGAAGTACCAGTGATTTTTGCATCAAAACCAAGAACAGGAGAAGACTCCATCATATCAAGAGCTTTACCTTTTGTTGGGTTTTCCAATTGTGGAATATCAACTAGCACAACATCTCCCAATTCCTTTTGTGCAAGGATGAATGCTGCGGTAGCACCCGTAAAACCACTACCAATAACTGCGACTTTTTTACGTTGGAACGCCATGAGAAAAGACCTCCTAGATTTTTCTTTGTCCGTCTACATTGAAATGCAGGGACACTTAGATGTGTTTTGTCGTGTTGCGGATGTAATAATTTCTAGGTTGAAGAAAAATCCGCTTCTACTAGTATAACTTATCTTCGTGCAATACTACAGATTTTTGATCAATTCATTCGCGAATTCCGATGTTTTCAGCTCATTAGCTCCATCCATCAAACGTGCAAAATCGTATGTTACTTGTTTGGAAGAGATTGTTTTCTCCATTGCTTTGATCAGCATGTCAGCCGCTTCATTCCAGCCCAGGTGACGAAGCATCATTTCACCAGAAAGGATTACAGAAGAAGGGTTCACTTTATCTAGACCTGCATATTTCGGAGCTGTACCATGCGTTGCTTCGAAAATAGCACGACCAGTTAAGTAGTTGATATTCGCACCCGGAGCAATACCAATTCCACCTACTTGTGCTGCTAAAGCATCGGAAATGTAGTCACCATTTAGGTTCAATGTAGCTACCACATCATATTCAGCTGGACGAGTCAAGATTTGTTGCAAGAACGCATCAGCAATAACATCTTTTACGATCAGTTTGCCAGCTGCTTCTGCTTCTTTTTGTGCCGCGTCAGCATCTTTACCTTCTGCTTTCAAACGATCATATTGTGCCCAAGTAAACACTTTATCACCATATTCTGCTTCAGCTACTGCATAGCCCCAGCTTTTGAAAGCGCCCTCTGTGAACTTCATGATGTTACCTTTATGAACAAGAGTTAGAGTTTTACGGTTGTTTTCCAAAGCATAATCAAGAGCAGCACGAACTAAGCGCTCTGTTCCTTGTTTGGAAACAGGCTTGATACCAATACCAGAAGTTTCTGGGAAGCGGATTTTCTTCACACCCATTTCGTCTTGCAAGAAGGAAATTACTTTTTTCACTTCTTCAGAACCTTCTGCCCATTCAACACCTGCATAGATATCTTCAGTATTTTCACGGAAGATGACCATATCAGTTAATTCTGGATGTTTAACTGGAGACGGAACTCCTTCAAAATATTGAACAGGACGAACACAAGCATATAGATCCAACTCTTGGCGAAGTGCCACGTTGATAGAGCGGATACCGCCACCAACAGGAGTAGTTAATGGTCCTTTAATAGCGATCAAATATTCATTAATTGCAGTAAGAGTATCCTGAGGTAACCACTCACCATATTGGTTAAATGCTTTTTCCCCTGCAAACACTTCAAACCATGCGATTTTCTTTTCACCTTTGTAGGCTTTTTCTACTACCGCATCCAATACGCGTACAGACGCATTCCAGATGTCTGGACCTGTTCCATCCCCTTCAATAAATGGGATGATTGGATTGTTAGGAACAACCATCTTGCCATCAGTAACTTCGATTTTTTCGCCATGAGTTGGTGCAGTTAGATTTTTAAACACTAGGAACCCCTCCATGAGTTAATCTGATCTACATTCTATTTTACCTTAAAATTGATTCATATCACATACCTATCACACATCGCCAGTATGAATCATCTGACTATTTCGCTAATAAGTAGATTAGCGTTGGTCAATTTGTACATAATGCTGATTGCTTGGTCCAATATAATCAGCGCGTGGACGAATCAAACGATTGTTCTCATATTGCTCCATGATATGAGCAGTCCAGCCAGACATACGGCTGATGGCAAAGATCGGAGTGAACAGATCTGTATCCAAGCCAAGGGATACATAAACGGAAGCCGAAAAAAAATCGACATTTGGTTTCAAACCTTTTTCACCCGTCACAATTTGCTCTATTCTTACAGACATGTCATACAATTCCGATTTACCCTTTTGTTCTGTTAATTCTTTTGACATTTGACGAAGCCATTTTGCGCGTGGGTCTCCATCTTTATATACACGATGACCGAAACCCATGATTTTTACTTTGTTAGCAAGTGCATTATGGATGTATTCAGGAACATTTTCTAAAGATCCGATTTCCTTCAGCATGTTAGCAACAGCTTCATTTGCGCCACCGTGCAGAGGGCCTTTTAACGTTCCAATTGCAGCAACAATACCTGAGTAAATATCAGTCAATGTAGCTACTGTAACTCGAGCAGAAAAAGTAGAAGCATTAAATTCATGATCAGCGTGCAGAATCAGTGCAGTATCAAATGCTTTTACCGCAGTATCTGTAGGCTCTTCTCCAGATAACATGTAAAGAAAGTTCTTAGCAATGCTATAGTCTGGATTTGGTGAAACCGGTTCCAATCCTTTGCGAATGCGATCGTAAGCTGCAACAATCGTAGGGGTCTGTGCCAACAGACGGATGGACTTACGATAATTAGCTTCTTTGGAGTTAACTTGTGCTTCCTGATCGTAGAGCGCTAGCGAAGAGACAGCTGTGCGCAATGCGGCCATCGTATGAACTCCTCGTGGGTAGGTACGTAAGCTGTCAATTAGTTCTTGCGGAATAGCAGCATTTGCCCCAAGCTCTTTCTTTAGAGCTTCAAGCTGATCGCGCTTCGGTAGAGCTCCATGCCAAAGCAGATAAGTAACTTCTTCAAAGGTAGCTTTTTCTGCTAACTCGTCAACATTTATACCTCCGTAGCACAACACCCCGTCAATGATAGAACAAATGCCAGATTGAGCCGCAACAACACCTTCAAGTCCTTTTGTAGCTGTCATAAGTCTACTCTCCTTTACTGTGAAATAAAATGTAATATGCTGATGCAACCCCTTCCTAACTTATGAGAATTGAAGATTTGGTCAAAAAATTTTTACTTTTCCCATAAAAAAGGCAGGAAACGAACTAAATCATGAGTAAACCACCATTTATCCGTTTAATAAACGGTTGATCTCACCTGACAAATGTAGGAAAGATAAAAATAACAATTCGACAACATTATAAAAGATATTGACGATTTTGTGAATGATAAAAAAACTTTTGGTAGGCTATTATGCGTAAAATGTCGTAAAACCTGATTAAATAGTTTTGTTTTTCGCATAATGATTAAGAGAAAGAAGCCTTCGGAAGACGACCTTTTCAAGGAGGGAACAGTTCTGACACCGGAAACCTGGCTAACGCGACTTTTTCAAGCTTTACGACTCACATGGGTGCTCATTTGCATAATAGGTATCTATTACGCTGTTACAAAGATTACACCACTTATTTACCCATTTATATTTTCCTTAATCATTGCTATTTTTATTAATCGTCCGGTAAACAACTTATCACACCGCTTACGGTTTCCTCGCTGGATATCAGTCACAGTTGTATTAAGCTTGTTATTACTAATTGTCTTTGGACTGGTTACCTTACTCGTTAATACGGTAATTGATGAGATCGGTAAATTCCTGACAAAATTACCTGACATAACGGCTGATGTGACCCGATATTTGCAATCAATGTTTTCTAATGATTATTGGACTAACTTGTTTGATCGAATTCAGTTTTTCTATACACAGCTTGATTTGAATTCAAAAATACAGATAGATAGCAATTTGAGTGAAGCCCTACATAAAGCGGGTGAAACCTTTCAATCTGCTGTTATCACCCTTTTCACAGGTCTGAATACTTTTTTACTATCTTTACCTAATTTCGGTACCGCGCTCGTCATTGCGCTTCTTGGTGCCTTCTTTATCAGTAAAGATTTCTACCTGTGGGAAACACGGATGCGTCGTGTGTTGCCGCGCGGGGTTAACACACGGATGAATCACGTCATTGATGATCTACGGAAAGCTCTGGTAGGATTTTTGAAAGCTCAGTTAACGCTGGTCTCCATCACTGCTGCCATTGTTATCGTGGGACTCTTAGTCCTGAAAGTTGAATATGCTGTCACAATCGGATTGATTTCTGGTGTAGTTGACCTTCTACCCTATTTAGGCACAGGTACTATCTTTGTTCCCTGGATCATTTTCATGTTTTTCAAGGGGCAATACGGTCTAGCCATAGGACTCTCTATTCTTTATGCAATTGTCGTTGTTTTCCGACAGATCATTGAGCCAAAAGTAGTGGCAGAAAACGTCGGTCTTGATCCATTACTGACACTGGTTTCCCTGTTTGTGGGGTTAAAGTTATTTGGCATATTTGGCTTAATTATTGGACCTGTCAGTCTGGTTATCATCAACGCTCTGGTAAAAGCTAATGTATTAGAGGATATTTGGTCGTACGTTGATAAAGGAAAATAATCCATCTAGAAATGTTTAGTGTAACTGAAATAACCATTCTCGATTTACTTACATGAATGATGTGAAAAACCGCTTTTCATCTCTCATTTATTAACTGAGAGGAGAAAGCGGTTTTTATTTGGAATTTTTTCTTTCTATATGAATAAGCATTTGATTTCCTTGCAAAATTCATACCGTAACTACCTTATATTATTATTTATCAATTGATTTTCAATCTACTAATAACTACCCATATTTATTAATGCAATTCTCGTACCAATAAAAGTTAGAGTCTCCGAATAACTTTGTTAATTTTCACTATAATTAAATTTTTCCCACTACGTCATTTTATCATTTCTTTGTAATTGCACGATGCTGTTTCAAAGAAAAAGCTTTGTGTTCATCCTACTTTCGTGGAGAAAACCAGCTTCTCTTTTCACTCTTCGCTAAAAGGGTCTTCGCCTCAAAGAGGGTTT
>NZ_JAJISB010000025.1 GCF_021245735.1 Brevibacillus daliensis | reverse complement strand
AAGCTTTGTGTTCATCCTACTTTCGTGGAGAAAACCAGCTTCTCTTTTCACTCTTCGCTAAAAGGGTCTTCGCCTCAAAGAGGGTTTGACTGTCCGCTCCGTGTGAAAAGAGAAGCTGGTTTTTCATGCTGTTGGTTTTTGTTATTGTTTTTACACTGAAGCCGTTAGCATAAGAAGCACATTTTTTGACCAGAACTATTTAAGGTCCTACTCAGCTACATAACAAAGAGGGCGGAATAAAAAGTGCAACCCATGAGATACTGCGTAGCGTCACCTCTTTTTGCACTTTTTGCACTCTTTATTTTGTAGCGGACATTCTTAAGCTCCCTTGCGGGACCTTAACGAGTTTGCAGATTAGAAAACTTGGCTTTGCCGCAGGTAAAGCCTTAGTTGCACTTATGTAGATGAGAATTTTTATAAATTCTTATCTGTCAAAAAATGTGCTTCTTCTGCATCCCACTACAGAAAAAAACAGCCAGCTAATTAAGCGACTGACTGTTTTGCTTTTTACCTTCTAAAGTTAATAAACGTAATCATTTTACCTGATGCAATCATCGACGTTATCCAGCCTTTTAATAAATGACGAAGAATCATTCTTGTAAAAGGAAAGAGGAACACCAAACCGACCACATCCGTGAAGAAGCCAGGGAATAACAGCATAATTCCACCGATAAGGAGTAAAAGACCATCCAAAATCGTATCGGTAGGCATTTGCCCTCGAGATAGCTGCATTTGTAATAGTTTCAGCATTTGAGTACCCTGCTGTTTGGCTAAATAAGCACCTGCTACAGAAGTAAGAATTAACAGAGCTATCGTCCATAATGGTCCGATTACCTTCCCTACGCTAATGATCCCCCAGATTTCAATAATAGGTACAGTCAAAAAAAGTATGAGCAATACTCGAAACTTCATCACTATCACTCCCTCTACAATAACTTGGTTTCGTACGATTATGGTGTCGTACATTTCCTTTCTTCCTAACGAGATTCATACTCTTTTTGCAAGCAAGAATAGAGTTCGGGAAACATTTTTGATAAACGAATTGGTTTTAACTCCATATTGGTAAATACGTGTTCGGTTTTACCAGAGACGAGTAATTTTTGTTCCGCTACTCGATAAATTTCATAATAAAAATCCAAACGAACTGGAGAGAGGTTTTCGATAGATGTGCGCACTTCAATTTCGTCATCATACAAAGCTGGTGAATGAAAGATCAAGGATGCATTGGTTAACGGCAGCATAAAACCCTTCTCTTCAATATCTCGATAAGAATATCCACTCTCTCTAATATATTCTGTACGTCCCACTTCAAACCATGATAAATAATTGGCATGATAAACGATTTTCATCTGGTCCGTTTCAGCATAACGAACTCGCAAGCGATGGGTATAATAAGGTTTGGTTTTCACAAGCGGTCCTCCCGATAGTAAGATCTTTTTTATACTGTAGCACAAAAATCAGGCAGGAAATAGTGAAGGGATGCTAGCCCTTTCAAAAATAAAGACTGCTGATCATTTCCGATCAGCAGCCTTGTCGATTAAACTACTCTATTACAATACAGGAGCAAGTCCAGAAAAGATTTTACCACGTTCTGGGTCGATTGTTACTTCCATTCCATCTTTCAAGATGGAAGTAGCGTCTCTCACACCAATAATAACTGGTGTATTCAGGTTAAGCCCTACGATTGCCGCATGGGAGGTAAGCCCACCTTCCTCCGTAATGACTGCAGCAGCACTTTCGAATGCAGGAATCATATCAGAATCAGTGCCCATGCATACCAGGATAGCACCTTTTTCTACCTTATCCATTGCTTCCTTTGCAGTGCGAGCTATAACCACTTTACCAGTTATAACCTTTGAACCGATCCCTTGACCTTTCGCAATCACATCACCGATCACATGAATTTTCATCAAGTTGGTTGTTCCTGTTTCACGAACAGGTACACCTGCTGTGATTATTACCAGGTCACCGTATTTTACAAGACCACTTTTCAAGGAATCACTTACAGCAATGTCGAACATTTCATCCGTTGTTTCTACTACCTTACTAACAACCGGATACACACCATACATGAGAGAAATGCGACGCGCAACACCTTCATGCGGTGTAATAGCGATGACAGGTGCTTTTGGACGGTATTTAGATACCAGGCGAGCTGTATAGCCGCTTTCTGTAGAAGAGATAACAGCAGCCGCATTCAAATCCAATGCTGTTCTTGCTACAGCTTGAGAAATAGAATCCGTTACAGTATTGCGATGAGCATGGGCATGTGCTTCTTGTACCTCTTCATAGTTAAGGCTTTGCTCAGCACGTAGAGCGATGCGATTCATGGTTTCTACAGATTCAACCGGGTATTTACCAGCAGCTGTTTCACCAGATAACATGATGGCATCTGTACCGTCGTAGATTGCATTCGCTACGTCACTTGCTTCCGCACGAGTCGGACGAGGGTTACGTTGCATAGAATCAAGCATTTGCGTTGCTGTAATTACTGGTTTACCTAGTGCATTACACTTTTCAATCAGCATTTTTTGTACAACAGGAACTTCTTCAACCGGGATTTCTACGCCTAGGTCTCCACGAGCAACCATGATTCCATCAGATACGGCAAGAATTTCGTTGATGTTATCTACGCCCTCTTGGTTCTCGATTTTGGAGATGATATCGATTTTTGCACCATGGTTGTCCAAAATTTCACGGATTTCCAGAACATCGGCACCTTTACGAACGAAAGAAGCAGCGATAAAATCTACTCCTTGTTCGACTCCGAACTTAATATCAGCAGCATCCTTCTCAGTGATCCCTGGCAAATTGATGCGTACGCCAGGTACGTTAACACCTTTTCTACTTTTCAGCGTTCCACCATTTTTCACACGGCAGATGATGTCTGTTCCTTCAATCTTCTGTACTTCAAGTCCGATCAAGCCATCATCAATTAAGATTAGGCTACCTTTCGTAACATCTTCTGTAAGTTCTTTATAAGTGATAGCAACACGCTCAGCAGTACCAGGTATATCCTCTGTTGTGAGTGTAAACGTGCTACCTTCTACTAATTCTACCGAGTCGGTTGCAAGCACAGTGGTACGGATTTCCGGACCTTTTGTATCTAAAAGAATCGCAACTAGCTTACCTGTTTCCTTAGCAGCTTGACGGATATTTTGGATACGTGCACCATGTTCCTCATGGGAGCCATGCGAGAAGTTCAAACGAGCTACATTCATTCCCGCCTCAATCAATTTTTTCAGAGTTTCCACTGATTCACTTGCTGGTCCAATCGTACATACAATCTTTGCTTTACGTAACAAAACAATTCCCTCCTCGAAAGAACGAGCCTTCTTTTATAATTCAACCACTAGATGTTTATTACCCAATATTTCTATATTAAATGGACAGTGTACGAGCTAGATGGAAAATGGACATATCTATCTCATGTTTATCTGCTAATGCTTCATCAATATCTACATCAATAATTTGGTTATTTTTCATTCCTACCATTCTGTCCTGTTTACCTTCCAGTAGCAAATCTACTGCTGCGGCACCCAAACGGCTTGCAAGAATTCGGTCAAATGCTGAAGGAGACCCACCACGTTGAATGTGACCAAGCACCGTTACTCGCGTATCAAAATTAGTTTGCTTTTTGATGATTTCAGCATATTGGTGAGCGGTGCCTACACCTTCTGCTACGATAATAATAGAGTGCTTTTTACCACGCTTACGACCTGCATACAGGCGCTCAATAACGTTTTCAACACCTGTTGTAGCCTCAGGAATGATAATAGATTCAGCACCTACTGCCAAACCTGCAAATAGAGCGATGTCACCAGCGTCACGACCCATTACTTCGATGATATATGTACGTTCATGAGAAGTTGCTGTATCGCGGATTTTGTCAATGCAATCCACAACAGTATTAAGAGCAGTATCAAAACCAATTGTATAGTCCGTGCAAGGAATATCGTTATCAATCGTTCCTGGAACCCCGATCGTTGGGAATCCAAGTTGCGTTAACTTTTGAGCACCACGGAAAGAACCGTCTCCCCCAATAACAATCAAACCTTCAATATCGTGTTTTTTCAGCTGTTCAACTGCTTTTGCACGACCTTCTTCAGTTCTAAACTCGTCACTGCGTGCTGTAAACAGCATTGTTCCACCATGGTGAATGATATCACCAACTGATCCAACTGTTAGTTCCTCGATGTTACCACTGATTAAACCATTGTATCCGTTATACACTCCAAAAACCTGAACGCCATTATAAATTGCACGTCGTACAGAGGAACGAATCGCAGCGTTCATGCCTGGAGCATCTCCACCACTAGTTAATACAGCAATTCTTTTCAATGAACTCACCTCTTCATTTTCTCTTTTCCATAGGATGACTCAAAACCATACTTTCTATTTTTGGTTTAACAAGCACAGACGCAAGATAACATGAAGGAATATATCCATTCTATTCCCTTATTAACGAACTAGCAAAAAAATAATTTCGTATTTAATCGTTCCGCTCGCTGAGGTTATACCAATAGATCTTATTTTGATAATAAGTATGCTGGATTACGCATATAACAGTGCTTAAACCAGTTCATTTCTATTTAAGTCATCTTACTTATGGAAAATGTGTCATACTTTTTGTTACTTTTGTATTTTCTGACATGATAAGACTTTCGATTACTGATTGTAGCAGATTTTAGACTGTGGAAAAAGCATAAAAAAGCCCTTTCTTTATGAAAGGGCTTTAAATGTGCCAATTTGTTTAAATTTGTTATAACGTTGTGTTTTTAGCTCTTCTGGAGACATCGGAAGTAGTTCTTCCAGACCACGTAACAACGATTCTTTAATTGATTGAGATTGCTTTACAACATCTCGATGAGCACCACCGAATGGTTCCGGAATCATTTCATCAATAATGCCTAAATCCAATAAATCTGGTGCAGTTATCTTCATCGATTCTGCTGCACGCATAGCTAACGTAGAATCTTTCCACAAGAGCGCTGCAGCACCTTCTGGAGAGATAACGGAATAAATGGAGTTCTCCAGCATGTAAATATAGTTTCCTACACTTATCGCTAACGCTCCTCCACTGCCGCCTTCTCCCATAACAACACAAATAACAGGAACAGATAGATTAGCCATCTCCAAGAGATTTCGGGCAATCGCCTCACTCTGTCCACGTTCTTCTGCTGCTTTACCAGGATAAGCTCCCTGGGTATTAATAAAAGTAATGATCGGTCTATTAAATTTATCAGCCTGCTTCATCAGTCGTAAGGCTTTACGATACCCTTCCGGATGCGCCATCCCGAAGTTTCGGCTAATATTTTCTTTTGTATCTTTTCCTTTTTGATGCCCGATTACAGTTACAGGACGCCCTTCAAGACGGGCAATGCCGCCTACAATGGATAAATCATCCCCATACAGCCGATCGCCATGCATCTCCACAAAATCGGTAAAGATATGCCCAATGTAATCGAGCGTTGTTGGACGTTCGGGATGACGAGAGATTTGTACGCGTTGCCAAGGAGTCAGATTACCATAAATCTGTTCAGCCAAATTTTTTGCCTTTGCCTCTAAGCGTATTACTTCATCAGTAAAGTCGATCCCTTTTTCCTCAGTAAACTTGCGTAATTCCTTAATTTTATCCTGTAGTTCAACTAATGGTTTTTCAAATGAGAGATCAGTTGCCATTTACGCTCCCTCCCAGACAGTATGCATTGCTACCAGCTGTGCCAGCTTATCGCGCATTTCCTTGCGGTGCACAACCATATCAAGTTGCCCGTTTTTTAACAGAAATTCAGCTGTCTGAAAATCCTTAGGCAACTCCTGGCGAATGGTTTGTTCAATGATACGTCTTCCTGCAAAACCAATCAGTGCACCTGGTTCTGCAATATTAATGTCCCCGAGGGAAGCAAAGCTCGCTGAAACCCCACCTGTAGTCGGATTAGTCATTACAGATATAAAAAGTACTCTTTCATTAGATAATTGCGCCAGTGCAGCACTGGTTTTTGCCATCTGCATTAAGCTGATCATTCCTTCCTGCATACGCGCACCACCTGATGCGGAAAACAGGATAAACGGTAATTTTCTTTCTTTTGCTCGTTCAATTGCTCTCGTAATCTTCTCGCCAACAACAGACCCCATACTTCCCATACGAAAACGAGAATCCATAACCCCAAGGATCACAGGTTGACCTTTAAGTAATCCTTGACCAGTAATTACGGCTTCATTCAAATTGGTTTTTTCCTTGTCTTGTTCCAGCTTTTCTTCATAGCCAGGAAATTGCAGAGGATTATTGGATAAGAGATCAGCATCAAATTCTTCTATGAACCAGCCATTATCAAGCAGGCTCTGAACTCTCTCTGTAGACGAGAGTATAAAATGATGCTGACAACTCTTACATACTTTTAGGTTTTTTTCCAAATCCTTGGAGTAATGGATGGACCCGCAATGGGAACATTTATGCATAAGACCTTCCGGAACCTCTTTTTGTTCAATCACAGGAACCTGTTGCATTCTAGATGAGTCTGTCGGTACAGTCGCAAATTTGCGCTTCTTTCCAAAAAGATCTTTAAGCACACTATCACCTCACATTAGGTTCAGTGAAGAATTGTTCCAAGAATTTCTTGTACTTCGGATAGTTCGCTCTCAGGTACTACTATTTCATATTGCTTCGACACCCTGGTCTCGCGAACCTTCACCAAAAATCCTTCACTTGTTAATCGGTGTTGAATACGTTCGGCAATCTTGGCGCTCGGAGCAATGTAGATCACAGTCCACATGCTAAATCCTCCTTACATGCTGTTCATGCATATGTCTGTGAGTCATCATATCACGCTCCGAATATACCTGCAATTTATAACATGCTGTTGTCAAGATGTACCTTCATATAATCAACTGCTTTTTGTTCGTTACCCTCACGGATTGCTTCCATCACTTGAATATGTTCCTGATGGGAATTACGCACTCTACCCTCTCTGGACAGAGAGTCTTTCCGAATCCCCCCACTATACTCTACGAGGGGAGCCCATATGCGATGTAAGACCGAGTTACGACTTGAACGGGCAATTATGCGATGGAACAGATAGTCCTCTTCCATTGGCACTTCTCCCTGTTCTATTCGCTCCCACGCTGTATCCAGGATTCGTTCCATTTCATCAAAATGTTTCTGTGTGGCACGCCTGCAAGCAAGCTGGACCGCATCCAGTTCCAAAATCTTACGCATCTCAACCAGGTCTTTCTTTGTTTTACTATCACGCAAAATATAAGAACCTAAAATATCAATGAGTCGATTTTGACGATAATGTTTTAAGAACGTACCTTCGCCTCGTCTCGTTTCAATGAGGCCAAGCAGTTCTAATGCTCGCAACGCTTCCCGAACCGAGGAACGCCCGACACACAATCGATCAGACAACTCACGTTCAGAGGGTAACTTGTCACCTGGACGCAAATTTTCCTCTGCAATGATTTCGTTCAGTTGCAGAAGAATCCCTTCATAAACTTTGCGATTAGATGAAGTATCTTCCATTTTTACCCGCCCTTTCTGTGAGAAGTCCTTTGGAAAACCCGGCACTACCAAATCCTTTTTTTACCAAACCGTTGAATGATCTCACGCGGATAATAATGTGATACATGCCCAATTCCTTAAGAATAACTTCTATGAAATTTATACATTCTGACCCAGGAAGAGAAGACGCCAGAGGCGCCTTCTCTTCCTTCGCACCTATGTTCAACAGCTTACACCTCTTGGTTTTTAAATCCAGATAATGCTGCTGTTTTCTTTTTAATGTCTTCAGGGTCGACAGTTATACGTGCTACACCTGTTTCCATAGCAGCTTTTGCTACCGCAGCAGCTACCGCAGGAGCAACTCGGTGATCAAATGGAGCTGGAATTACATAATCAGTATGTAATTCATCCTGATTAATCAAATTGGCAATGGCATATACGGCTGCCAGTTTCATTTCTTCGTTAATTTGAGTAGCTCGTGTATCAAGAGCTCCACGGAAAATACCTGGGAAAGCAAGTACATTATTTACCTGGTTAGCAAAGTCAGAACGACCGGTTCCAACAACAACTGCACCTGCTGCCTTAGCTTCATCTGGCATGATTTCCGGAATTGGATTAGCCATGGCGAAGATGATCGGATCACGGTTCATTGACTGAACCATCTCTTGTGTAACGGCGCCTGCTGCAGAAACTCCAACAAATACGTCCGCACCCTTCATTGCATCAGCTAACTGACCTTCCAGTTTATTGCGGTTTGTAATCAATGCCATTTGTTCTTTAATCGGGTTCATACCGAAAGTGCGCCCTTCATACACGATACCTTTTGTATCACACATAATAACTTCCTTAACTCCCATGTTAATCAGAAGCTTCATGATTGCGATACCAGCAGCACCAGCACCGTTAGCTACTACTCGGATGTCCTGAAGCTTTTTATCAACCAGTTTCAAAGCATTGATAAGACCTGCTGCTGTTACGATTGCCGTACCGTGCTGATCATCATGGAAAATGGGAATATTAGTCTCTTTTTTTAAACGCTCTTCAATTTCGAAGCAAGCAGGAGCAGCAATATCCTCCAGGTTAATCCCACCAAATGTCGGCTCTAAAAATTTTACGGTTTCAATAATTTTTTCCTTGTCTGTAGTGCCTAAGCAGATTGGAAATGCATCTACACCAGCAAATGTTTTAAACAACACCGCTTTACCTTCCATTACTGGCATAGCAGCCTCAGGTCCGATGTTCCCTAATCCAAGTACAGCCGTTCCGTCACTTACAACGGCAACCAAGTTACCCTTCATCGTGTATTCGTATACTTGGCTAGGATCTACAAAAATCTCCTTACATGGTTCGGCAACACCAGGCGAGTATGCCAGACTCAAATCATGTGCACTCCGCACAGGCACCTTTGTGACCGCTTCTAATTTACCTTGATGTTTTCTGTGAAGTTCGAGTGCTTCTTCTCTCAATGTTGACATTACCTACCACTCCATTCTCGCCTGATTAAATAAAATGAGGGCTATCCAAAACACGCAATCACCTATTAATGGCGGTATATGCGGCGAATAGCATCTGAAACATATAATATTTTGAAAATAAAATCTTTTACACCGAAGTGGTCTGACCACTTCCTGTCTGTTACTGTCCATTATAACAAAAGTTTTCCAACTGTAAACATATCGATTCAGCAAAAAATGTTTTATCAATGTAAAAACACACTGTTTCTATTTTTATAGAAACAGTGTGCGTCCATATAATATAATTTATTTGTAGAACAAAAAAGTATTTCTGGTAGCCTCACTACCTATGACTGGATGGGAATCTCAGTTCGAACGATATACTCTTTTCCAATCAAGTCACTTATTTTTTGTAAAACTTCCTTATCGTCTTTTATCCAAAATTGACTAGGCAGACGTATCGTTTTACGATTACTTTCATAATGAAGCAAGACAGGTATTTCCCCCTGATTACTTGCTAACAGCTCTTTTAAAGCTACCATACTTTCGCTTTTCTCCATACCTGCTACGATTTTGATAAAAAATACGTTTTCTATCTTTGGCTTCGGCAGGTCTTTAGCATTCCAAATCCGGTTTGCAATCAGCTTAGGAATATCACCCTGCTTGTCAACGCGCGCTTCCAGGACAATGATCGCTTCATTATATAAAAAGCTTTGCGCATGTTCAAATACTTTCGGAAAAATAATTGCTTCTATCTGCGCAGTCATATCCTCCAGAGTCAGAAAAGCCATGGGGTCTCCTTTTTTTGTCTGTATACGCTTCGCTTCTAAAACCATACCTACCACTTTACATAAATGATTGTGAGGAAAATCATCAATTGTAGCAAGTGGTGTAACCTCTTTTCTCTTACTCACATGAAGATAAGGATCAAGCGGATGACCTGTTAAATAGACTCCCAGCAGGTCTTTTTCGTCCTTCAGTTTTTGAGTATGGGACAACTCCGGAACCTGGGGATAATCGCTTTCCAACAGTGTTTCACTATCTTCTAACCCTTGATTGTTTTGTTCAGATGGTAGAGCAAACAGATTTAATTGATTATCTTCCCGTTCTTTCCGCTTTCTTCCGCCCTTATCCAACACCTCATCCAGCATCAATAACAGCTGGGCGCGGTGTCCCGGCATAGACTCAAGTGCCCCACAAAGAATAAGGGATTCTAGCACACGTCGATTTACCAGCCTGCTATCCACTCTAGAGCAAAAATCTAGTAAATCGGTGAACCTTGCTTTCGCACGTTCCTCTACAATTGACTGGATCGCCCCGTAACCAACATTTTTCACTGCTGCCAAACTAAATCGAATTGCTTGTTCCTTTTGATCTACCGTAAATAAAGAAAAGCTTTCGTTCACATCTGGTGGCAGAATCTTAATTCTCAATCTTTTTGCTTCTTCTATATACTCAGCAATTTTCCCCTGGCTACCAATAGATAGAGAAAGGAGGCCAGACATAAACGCCAACGGATAGTTTGATTTTAAATAAGCCATTTGATAAGCAATCATGGCGTAGGCAACGGAGTGCGATTTGTTAAAACCATAGTTAGCAAATTTAACAATTAAATCGTACACCTCATTGGCTAATTGTTCCTCGTAACCTTGAGCAATGCTTCCTACGACGAATTTTTCCCGTTGCTCTGTAAGTATTTCCAGCTTCTTCTTACTAACCGCACGTCGCAAAATATCTGCTTCCCCCAGAGTAAAACCAGCCATTTTAGATGAAATTTGCATGATTTGCTCCTGATAGATGATAAAACCATGTGTTTCCCTCAAAATAGGTTCCAAATCCGGGTGCAGATAATGAACAGGCGTATCCCCATGTTTAGCCTTGATATATTCAGGAATAATTTCCATCGGACCAGGTCGGTATAATGCTAGTAACGCAATAATATCTCCGAGTGAAGTTGGCTTAAGCTCACGGATAACGTTGCGTATACCTGTTGATTCCAACTGGAATACTCCCGTCGTTTCTCCCCGACTAAGCATAGTAAAGGATTGAGAATGATCAGGCGGTAAGCGATCCAAATCAATCTCTATTCCTTGATCTCGCAAAATACGCAAGGTTTCTTGGATGATCGTCAAGTTCCGCAGGCCTAGGAAGTCCATTTTCAAAAGACCTACTTTTTCCAATACATCCATTGGGTATTGGGTGAGTAATAAACCCTCACTGCCCTGTTGCAATGGAACATACTCTGTTAACGGCTCACGAGAAATAACCACACCTGCCGCATGAGTAGATGCATGGCGGGGTAAACCTTCCAAGCCACGTGCGATGCCAATTAGCTTGGCAACCTGCTGATTTTCTTCTGTCAGACGTTCCAGATCAGGATTAAGGGTAAACGCTCGTTCTATCGTCATTGATGGAGATTGCGGGATCATTTTCGCTACTCGATCAACCAAGGCGAGGGATAATCCCAACGCTCGACCTACATCTCGGACTACCGCACGTGCAGCCAACGTTCCAAAGGTGATAATTTGTGCCACTCGATTATGTCCATATTTATCTGCCACATAATGAATCACTTCGTCTCGACGCTCAACAGCGAAATCAATATCAATATCTGGCATCGTAATACGTTCTGGATTAAGAAAACGCTCAAAAAGCAGGTTATGTTCTAACGGGTCCACATTCGTAATACGAAGCACGTAGGATACTAGACTTCCCGCTGCAGAACCACGCCCTGGACCTGTTGCGATACCTGCTGTATGCGCATATTTCATGAAATCCCAAACAATCAGGAAGTAGTCAGTAAAACCGACATTATTAATAATCGACAATTCGTAATCAAGCCGTTGTTTAATCTCTTCATTAATCTGTCCATATCGATATAGACACCCTTGCTCGCACAAACTGCGTAGGTAGCCCTCGACTTCTTCTCCTTCAGGTAAAGGAAAGCTAGGTAAAATATGCTGATCTAACGGAATCTCAAGCTGACAACGCTCTGCTATGCGAAGTGTATTTGCCAGGCCTTCCTTGGCGTAGGCAAATAACCCACTCATCTCTTCTGCCGTTTTTAAATAATACTCCTCTGTGTCGTATCGAAAACGACCAGCTTCACTAATCGTATTACCATGACCGATGGCTAGAAGAACATCATGTAATTGCGCCTCGCTTCGCTCTACATAGTGAACGTTGTTGGTGACGACCAGCGGAATACCCGTTGTTTCATGCAATCGAACTAACCGTTGATTAAGGCGACGCTCTACCTCTGTTCCATGATCCTGTAGCTCCAGATAAAATTGATTACGTCCAAATACCTCCAGATACCAGGCTGCCGTTCGTTTAGCACCTTCTAGGTCGCCTGCCAGGAGTAAATCAGGAATCTCTCCCTCTTTACAACCACTAAGCGCAATTAGTCCTTCATGATGTCGTTTTAATCGCTCTTTGTTTATGCGTGGAACGCTTTGAGCCCCTTCTGTGTGTGCAATGCTTGCCAGCTGCAATAGGTTTTTATATCCCTGCATATTTTCTGCAAGCAAGGTAAGATGGAAGGGAGGTTTGCTCTGTCTCGTAACTCGATCACGTAAATCTCCATCTATTAGGTATACTTCCATTCCGATAATCGGCTTGATTCCATGCTGAATACACGCCTGATAAAACGGGATTGCCCCATATAAATTGGCGTGATCTGTCATTGCTAGCGCAGGCATATTGTATTCTGCTGCCTTTTTCACTAGCTTTTCTATTCGAGCCGCTCCATCAAGCAGGCTATATTCCGTATGCACATGTAAATGTACGAAGGAAGCTGACATGTCTCTTGCTCCTTCCTGAAAACCTCAACTATTCAGGGTTCCGTTATCTATTTTCCTGTTATCATTATAACCGATTCCCTCGTACGGGCGAACATTTACTCCCATCTAATAAAAAAACGTTTGATCAAAATGATACTACTAACCTTGATAAACGAATAATAAGAAAGAGGGTGTTTTGAAAAAAGATTGATCAAAACATCCTCTTAAATATTCTATTGGAGGACTATTTTTGCAGTCCTTTTTTGCGGAAAATCTTCTTGAACTCATAACTTCTTTATTTCAATGCCTGTAAATCTTATATTCAATTTAGCATCTGATGCAAGAATAATCTCGTGAGAAAGATAATGGTCATCATATGCAGTAATTTCATCTACTACCCAATCATCTAAACCTCTTTGTCCATCACATACAATTTCATCACACTCATAAATAAACGATACAACCTTTTCCTTCTAACTTGTCTAACCAATTTGGTATTTTTAACCTTTGATTCCATCTTAGATCTAAACGCTCTAATCCATCTATCTCCAGCAATGAATCTGGCAATTCTATCAAATGATTGCTCCTTAGATCTAATTCTAATAAATTTGTTAGCTTTCCGATTCCTTCGGGTAACGTAGTCAATTGATTATTTCTCAAATTCAATCGTCTTAGTTTTTTACATTGGTATAGTGAATGTGGGATTTGTTTTAATTGATTGTCTTCCATATCTAGAACTCGTAACAACGTTAAATTAGTAAATATTTCCGGGAGAGTTGTGAGTTGATTATTTTTCAAATATAGCTCTCTCATATTTGTTAACTTGCTAAAGCTCTCAGGTATCTTATTTAGTTCGTTATTCATTACACGTAACTCGACAAGTTTAGTTAATTCTCCAATTTCTTTTGGTAATTCACTAAATCTATTGTCACTTAGATTTAAATATTTTAATTTTGTAAGGCATCTAATTTCTGATGGGATCGTTTGTAATCTATTATTATGAAGATATAAATAATCCTCCAAATTCACGAGAAATTGGATTTCCGATGGAATTATTTCAATCTCATTATGTCCTACATCTAACATTCTAAGTTCTTCCAGATTTTTTATTTTAGAGGAAATTGTTACAAGTTCATTAGCAGAAACATTTAATATTTTTAAATTTTTCATTTCATAGATTTCTTCTGGGATTATGTTTAGATTATTATCATAAAGATTAAGATCAGTAATTACATTCATAGGTACGCCTAGGTTTGGCAACGACTTTAATTTAGCGTGGGGTAAGCTGATTTCCATTTGATTTCCTCTGATCAATAAAGCAATTTAAATAATTATAACATAATTTACATCTTTCAAATTTATACACAGTTTTAAAAAGAGCTGCCCACGATAGGACAGCTCTTAGTTTATTAGATACTATATTTTTTTTACTCCATTTATCATTTGGCATATTGGTTTATGGTTTGCAGATTGTCTTGCAACCACTCTATTCTTGACTCTTGGCTTTCTGTTACTCGCTTCACTAGCTCTGAACCAATTTTTTCATGTTTTTGGTTTTGTTTTTGGTTTTGTTTTTGGTTTTGTTTTTGGTTTTGTTTTTGGTTTTGCTTGTGCTTTTCCACTGAAGCCCTTGGCAGAAGAAGCACATTTTTTGTCCAGAACTATTTAAGGTCCTACCTAGCTACTGGGCAAAGAGGGCGGATTAAAAAGTGCAACCCATGAGATACTGCGTAGCATTCTCTACCTTTTGCACTTTCCGCACTCTTTGCCCAGTAGCGGACAGTATTTGCTCCCTTGCGGGACCTTAACGAGTTCACAGACAAAAAATGTGCTTCTTCTGCATGCCCACTAAATCTGATCTTACGAAAAAAAGGCTGCTGAAATTACTCAGCAGCCCTACGCTGTCTACACGGGACAGCTCATTATAGAAAAGTGGGATTTCACTTGTTACACACCAAAAGATACAAACTTTGTTTCCAGATACTCTTCCAAACCATATTTTCCACCTTCACGACCAATACCGCTTTCTTTGAAACCACCAAACGGTGCTTGTGTCTGTGTAGGGGAACCATCATTAATACCTACGATACCGTATTCCAAAAGCTCTGCCATACGGAAGCAACGAGCATTGTCTCGTGTATAAACATACGCAGCTAGACCGAATCTCGTATTGTTTGCATGTTCAACAACAGCCGCTTCATCCGTAAAAGTAATCATTGGCACAACTGGTCCGAATGTTTCTTCCTGATAAATTTTCATTTCAGTTGTAACATCTACCAATACGGTTGGTTCACAATAGAAACCTTTGGCATAATCGCCATCCGTTAAACGGTTTCCACCGTGAGCCACTTTTGCCCCTTTATTTTTTGCATCTTCAATATGATCTAATACTTTATTTAGCGCTTGTTCATTTACTAGAGGACCAATTTCTGTATCTTTATTACGTCCATCCCCTACTTTTGCCTTCTTCAAGCGTTCTGCCAGCTTTTCGGTGAAGGAGCTAGCTACGTTTTCATGTACATATAAGCGGTTGGTAGAAATACACATCTGACCTGTGTTACGGAATTTGCTCTCAAACAAACCGTCAGCTGCTGCATCCAAATCAGCATCCTCGAATACGATGAATGGGGCATGACCACCAAGCTCCATGCTGACACGCTTCACTTGCTTCGCTGCACCTTCCATCAGAAGCTTACCAACACGGGTAGAGCCTGTGAAGCCGATTTTTTGAACTTTTTCATTCTCCATGAATTCTTTACCGATTGATACTGGATCACCTACAACCAGGTTAACGACTCCTTTAGGGAAACCAGCTTGCTCGATTAATTCAAAGAGACGAATCGCTGAAAGCGGAGTGCTTTCAGCTGGCTTCAATACTACCGTACATCCAGCAGCCAGAGCAGGAGCAATTTTGCGTGCTACCATGTTCACAGGGAAATTCCAAGGCGTGATAGCAGCTACAACACCAATTGCCTGACGTAGCACCATGATGCGCTTGTTAGGAATAGAAGAAGGAATCGTTTCTCCATACACGCGTTTTACTTCTTCTGCATACCATAAGAAGTTATCTGCTGCGCCCAGCACTTCACCTTTTGCTTCACGAAGTGGTTTACCCATTTCAGCAGAGATAATTCCTGCCAGTTCATCACGATGATCACGAACCAATTCATATAATTTATACAAATATTTGGAGCGCTCACGAGCGGCTGCACGGGACCATTTGCCGAAAGCATCATGGGCAGCATCAATCGCTTTTTTGGCTTCTTGGCCACCCCCAAAGCTGGCTGTTCCTACTAGCTCACCAGTTGCCGGGTTCATAATCTGCTTTGTTTCTCCGCTCTCAGATGTAACCCATTCACCATTAATATACATTTTCGATACATCACTCATGTACTTCGCTCCCTTCAAATACTATTCATATATTGGTTTTAACGCTTCAAACGGATTTTTACAATGGCGACAATACAGAATACTCCGACATGCAGCAGGACCAAATAGATTCTCTACGTGGGTATACGGAGAGTCACAGTATGGACAGGCAACCTGCCATGTATCGTCTTGTTGTGGCGGTGGTGTAACAATTCCTAGTGTCTTAAGCTTCTCGCGTCCTTCATTAGAAATTCGATCAGATGTCCAAGGTGGTTGGTAGACAAAAGAAACATTGATTTCCTTAACTCCTGCCAAGCCTTTCAGCTTATTGCTAATGTCGTTCTTCATCATATCAAGCGCAGGGCATCCTACAAAGGTAGGCAGGACTTCCACAGTTACCATGTCATCTGATACCTTGACCTGATGAATCATCCCCATCTCCACCATGCTGACGACTGGCATTTCCGGATCTTTTACTTCCTCCAGAAGCTCCCAGCACTTTTCTTCGGTTACGGCACTCATTTCATATGGCATGTGGATATCTCCTTTACCAACTAGCTTGCGGATCGAGAACATATACCTCAGATAATGTTTGCAGTGCATTTGCGAGGTCAGGAGTATGCTGACCATCACGTCCACTCTCTGCTGGTATTCCCAAATCACCAGGCCAGTTCAGCCCGATTTCAGTAAATTTTTGTTGCATGCTAGCATACCATTTTTCGCGAAGACTCTCTTCGGATGCTACGATGCCGAATCCAACAATAGTAGCTGCTTGTTTTCCATAAGAGAACAATTCGCCTGCATCTACCCATACCTTCTCAAGAGCAGCTTCCAGTTTTTGTTTCGCATCATCTGTACTATTCGCTAACTGCTTCATCCACACCTGCCAATGCATCATATGATATCGGTGTTCAGTCAGCATCTTTCTGCTTACGAAAGATAATTTTTGATACGAAGATTCACGTAATGCTTCCAATTTAACTTGTTTGATAGATCCATATACAAAGTGGCGAGCAATCGCATACGCCCAATCATATTTAGGAGCATCGTTATATTCTCCACTACCGTTTTTACGTTCTGCCAGAATCACATTGCGGAACTCTTCCGGTTTACGTAGCTGAGCAAGATCATCTGCTTTTCCTAGTCCAAGCTCATCGAGCAATTCATAATGCATAACTGCGTGACCCATCATGTCCTGTGACATAGAGGAAAACGCCACATCTTCTTCAATATGAGGAGCAAGGCCAAGCCACTCCGATCCGCGATAGGCCAAGATGAAGTCATCATCAGCTAGTTGGAATAACAACTCTGTTAGAGCCGCTTTATATTCCGGATTTTCTTGAGCTTTTTGGGCTGAATCTACTTGTAGAAACTGAACCATCGTTATCTCTCCCCTGCTTCCCTGACATTCGGCTGTTGTTTGCTTTCATACGCTTCTTTATGCTTACGCCATCTTGCCTGGAGATCACCGTATCCTTTAGTCTCTCGATAGCTTTTATTATCCAGTCTTTCTAAGTTACCTCTCTCCTCAGGAGAAGTCATATGGATTTGGTCTCTCTTCACTACCCATATGTTTATACATTGATCCCGACGTAAAAAATTCTCGCGCGCCATGACCAGAGCAATCTCTGCATTAGGAGCTAGTAAACTGAACTGATGCGCAAAGGATGATGACTGATTTTTCTGACTAAAAACTTCATAGATATCGAAATTCTCGTTCATATTATTTGTCTCCATGCTGTTCACCTACCCTACTTTACGTCCGTATGCCAGAATCGCATCACGAACCCATTTGGTTTCTTCGTATGACATCTCTCTCAAATTCAAACGATGTGCCGAGCGAGGTCCATTTCCTTTAACAATCTGTTTGAACTCTTCCCAATTTGGTTGTTGATACACCCACATTTTAGATTCTTCATCGAAATGAATCGTTTCATCTGGCAAGGTAAAGCCCAAGTGGAAAATTCGAGGTACATACTTGGTCAGGAATGCCTGACGAAGCTCTTCATTCGTCTGTGTACGAATTTTATATCTCATATTCAATTGCTGGTTACTTGTAATACCGCCATTTTCCGGTGGTCCAAAGAACATGAGGAGCGACGGCCACCAACGTGTAATAGCTTCTTGAAGCATTTGACGTTGTGCATCTGTTCCTTCTGCTAATTCAAGTACAATGCTCTCACCATGCTGCGCATGAAATTTTTCCTCTGCACAGATTCGTTGCAGTGCTCTGCCATATGGTGCATAGGAAGAGTCAAGTGACATGGTTTGCGTAATGATGGCTGCACCATCTACCAACCAGCCAATAACACCAGCATCTGCCCAAGTTGGAGCTTCCATGTGGAACACATTGTGGAATTTCAATCTGCCAGTGAATAAGTCTTGCATGATATCTTCGCGTGATTTTCCAAGCGGAGCCATTAAGTCTTCTGCTACTCGAAGAAGTAATTGTCCGTGTCCCATCTCATCCTGAACCTTTGCCATGATTGCTAGCTTACGGCGCAGTGTCGGTGCTTTTGGAACCCATTCCTTCTCAGGCAGCGCACCCATGATTTCACTGATGCCATGCATGGTAATCAGTTTGATTAATTGCTGACGGTAATCGTCTGGCATCCAGTCATCTGCTTCAATTCTTTCACCACGGTCAATTCTGGATAAAAACGCTTCCATTTTATCAGATTGTTGATCGTTTATTGTCTCGGCAGAAATAGTCTGCGTTAATCCTGATTGGTTCATTTCGGCTTGCATAAAGTCTACCTCCTTGAGTTGATTTATATTACATTTTAATTATGCTACGTTTTTATAACGTTATAATAACATAGTGTCATACGATTTCGCAATAGTCATAACTTTTTCTGTTTTCAGATAGAGAAGGCTGTTCCTTCTGCTTTAACTTCAGAACGAACAGCCTTCATCTTAATCTGGGAAAACTACTCTTTTGTTCCGCTATTACGAGGCTGTCAGGTTACATTAATTCACAACGACAAAATCGCCGTTTTTCACTTCTACCATAATCATACTATCCTCAGATAATCCATTATGATCCTCAGCCGTAAACGAGAATTCTCCCGTTACTCCTACGTGTTTTACCTTTCCTAATGCTTCAGCTAATTTAGTTTGATCGCTATTTGTTGCTTGTAAAGCTTCTACCAGAATGTTTAGACCATCATAACCATAACCAGCAAATCCATCTGGATAATCACCATATGCTGCTTTATAGGTATCTGCGAAAGTTTTGATCACAATAGCCTGCGCATCGCCTTGATCGATTTGATCTGGAACTAACAGCTTACCAGCTACAAGAAGTACACCTTCAGCAGAATCGCCAGCCAACTCAATAAATTTGCTATTTGCGCTACCATGGCTAGAGATGATTGGAATATTAAAGTTTAACTGTTTCGCTTCTTTTACAATCGTAGCTGGACCTGGATTGGTACCTGCAACTATAAGTGCTTGTGCATCAGTTGCTTTAATTTTTGTTAATTGGGAGCTCATAGATGGATCTTTCGTACCATACTTTTCTTCTGCTACTAGCGTAATACCGTATTCAGGAGCATATTTCTTCAATTGCGTTGTCCAGCCACTACCGTAAGAGTTGCTATCATTCAGGATTGCAACTTTCGTAATACCTTTTTCTTGTAGATATTTGAAAATACGCTTTGTACCATGAATATCGGTGTGAGGTGTCTTAAAGATACCTGCACGGGTTGGATTCGTAATTTGATCTGCCGCTGCCATTGAGATCAGGCTGATTTTTTCTTGGGATGCAATTTCAGCCATAGCAAGAGAAGGACCACTGCCGGAAGAACCAAGTACAGCAACTACTTTCTCCTTGTTAACCAGCTTCTTCATCGCTTTAACCGCTTCTGTATTATCAGATTTATCATCTTCAATAATTACTTCAATTGGACGGTTACCTACTCCACCCTTTTCATTAATGCTCTTCACCAATAATTCTACAGCTTGTTTTTCAGGTACACCTAGAGGACTGTTCGGTCCAGTGAGCGAGAAAACTGCACCGATTTTAATTGCCTCCTTGCTGTCTTTTGCACCTGGTGCTTCTCCACCTGCACTAGCACTAGGCTTGTCTCCTCCCCCACAGGCAGAGACTACCAACATGGCAAATACTAGTACGAAATAAAACAATCCATTCAACTTCTTCATTTTTCTTCCCCCTTTTTTCATTCGCTGCTAATTTTATATGGCAGTATGTGAATGCCCCAGATATGCGGATTGAACTCTAGGATCATTAGCAATTTCTTGTGCATGACCCTCCAGCATAACGGTGCCCGTACTCAATACATAAGCCCGATCCGATACGGATAAAGCTGCTCTGGCATTTTGTTCCACGAGTAGGATCGTTGTTCCCCATTCTGCGCGTATCTCTTGTACGATGGTCAAAATCTCTTTCACAATTAACGGCGCAAGTCCCAGTGAAGGCTCATCCAAGAGTAACAGCTTTGGCTTTGACAACAGAGCTCGTCCAATAGCTAACATCTGCTGCTGCCCGCCTGATAGCGTCCCTCCCATTTGCCATTTACGTTCTGCAAGAATGGGAAAGCGCTCATAAATACTCTCTATTTCTATATTCAGATCTTTCTTCGATTCTTTTCCCATACGGTGAGAAGCACCCAGCCAGAGATTGTCTTCAACTGTCATGGTTGAAAAAATCTGCCTTCTCTCTGGAGCATGTGCCATTCCTTTTGGTACTACTGCTTCTGCCGGCATACGAGTAATGTCATGCTGGTTGAAGTGAATTCGTCCTTCCTTTGCTGTGTGCAGACCGCATATGGAGTGCAACAGCGTTGTCTTACCTGCCCCGTTCGCACCAAGCAACGAGACAATTTCTCCTTCATTCACATTCAGGTTAATCCCATGCAGAACCTCAACAGGGCCATATCGAGCCGTCAAATTTTCCACCTGTAATAGTGCCATGATTGTCTCACCCCTTTACCAGTTCCTCTTCTTCCTCGCCTAAATATGCGGCGATTACACTCTTATTCTCCTGAATTTCCTGAGGGGTTCCCTCGGCTATTTTCTTACCTTGGTCTAATACGACAATTCGATCTGCTACTTGCATGATCATGTCCATATCGTGTTCGACCAAAAGGATAGCTGTTCCACTTTTTCTGATCTCTTTAAAAAGACGGCTCATCTCCGCTGTTTCCGTATGGTTAAGTCCAGCAGCAGGTTCATCCAGTAGCAGTAGCTTCGGACCAGAAACCATTGCTCTGGCAATTTCCATGAGGCGAAGCTTGCCATATGGCAAACTCCCTGCCAATCTGGATGAGATATCAGGCAAACCAACCAGGTCTAGCCACTTTAGCGCTTGTTCGCGCATTTCTTTCTCTTCTTTTCGTGCTGTTGGCAATTTAATTCCACAGGCAAACAGACTTGATTTTCCTTTTGAATGCATGCCAACCATTACATTCTCCACTACCGTCATATCATCAAAGGTCTGTAGATTTTGAAACGTCCGAGTAATGCCTAGGCTAGCGTACGCGTGACCAGCAACCTGTAGCATCGGTTGATTTTCAAAGGAAATCTCGCCAGAAGAAGGTGGGATTACACCTGATATCATGTTAAGAACGGTACTTTTCCCTGCACCATTAGGGCCGATTAACGCCAGAATTTCTCCCGTATTCATATGAAAATCGACTTCAGAAACTGCCTTAACTCCACCAAAATCTCTAGACAAACCGCGAATATCTAAAAGCATTGTCATGTAGTAGCCTTCCTTTCCATCGACTGGTCGTCCTCTTCACCGCGAGCTGCCTTTTTCTTCATTTTCATACTTTGCAGGAATGCTGCCGATTTTGGAACGAGACCTTCAGGCATGAACATGACGATTAGTACGAGAATTCCACCAAATACGATTGTATCTACATCCCCGTGTAAGAAAGGGATATACTCTCTTAACACAGTCAGAATTTCACTGATTGCATTAATGACAACTGCACCGATTAAGGCACCCCAGATGCTCGTCATCCCCCCAATTACCACCATCGTCAAAAACTTGATGGATTCGTGTAAACCAAATGGCTGGGGATCAAGAATTCCCATGAAGTGAGCGTACAATCCACCAGCTAGACCAGCGAAAATACCGCTAATAATAAATGCACTCAATTTGAAAGATCGTACATTAATCCCCATTGATGTAGCTGCTACTTCGCTCTTATGAATCGCCCGAAACGCTCTACCTACTCTCGAATGAAGAAGCGACAAGGAGAATACCAGAACACAGGTAACAAGTGCCCACACGAGGTAATACATGCGAAGTTCACTTTCACCAAAAAATGCAATCTGTGGGATGTTAATCATACCGTTAGCTCCACCGGTCACCGATTCCCATTCCGTTATTCCGATTTGTACGATAAATCCAAAGGCGAGAGTTGCCATTGCCAGATAATATCCTTGCAAACCAGCGATCGCTCTGCCCAAAACGTAGGCAAAAACTGCTGGAATAATCATCGCAATAAGTAAGCCAATCATCGGTGATAATCCATATTTAGCGGTAACAACCGCTGATGTATAAGCACCCAGTCCAAAAAACGCTGCCTGTCCAAGCGAAATTTGTCCTGCTTGTCCCATCAGTAAGCATAGCCCGATGGTGACGATTGAATGAAAGCCGATAATAATTGCTACAGAACGGTAATACTCATCAATTGGTAAAAAAGGAAAGATAAGAACCAGAAAGAGGTATAGAAAAAATCCTTTTCCCCATTTGTTAATAACTTTCATTACAATCCACCTTTCCCCACGCTGCGTTCTCCAAAGAGTCCTGAAGGTTTCATTATTAGTACCGCTATCAGAATAAGGAAGGCAAATGCATCTTTCATTCCAGAACTGATATACCCTGCTCCAAATGATTCAAGAATCCCGATCAAAAATGCTGCAACTGCGGCTCCAATCGGATTACCTAACCCACCAAGGATCGCTGCAGAAAAGCCTTTGATACCTAGAAGCACACCCACATCATAGGAAGTAACACTTAACGGTGCGATTACGATCCCAGCAATTGCCCCCGTAGCTCCACTGATGCCAAACGCGATCATGCTCATCTTTACCGGACTGATTCCCATCAGTTTGGCAGCCATTGGATTGATGGAACATGCGGTTATTTTTTTTCCTAGCATTGTTTTACTCATCAAGAACCAGAGGAAGACAAGAATAATTAATACAGTTCCCAAAATCCAGACACTTTGCATTGCAATGTTTACACCTGCAATGGAGAGCGGTGCACTATTTGTGATAGGAGGGAGCGAGAATGCATCTTTTCCCCAGGTTAAGCTGGCAGCCCCTTGTAAAAGGGTAGAGAAACCTATTGTCAAAATTATTAGACTTATAGCATTTGCCTTTTTGACATTTGCAATAATATACTTTTGAAGAAAGATTCCTAATAACGTTACTGCTAAGATTGCTACTAACGCTGCTACGCCATACGGAAGTTCCATCCCAATCAAAGCCACAGTAATCATTCCGCCGAGCATTAAAAATTCACCTTGTGCCATGTTAATTACTTTGCTAACACTGTAAATGGTGATGAATCCTATCGCAACGATCGCATAGATACCACCATTTACTAGTCCATTAGCAAAATATTGCATAAATTCTGTCATTCGCTGATGCTCCCCCTTCTTTCCCAACCTACCATGAAAACGATTACAAGTTTTTTGAGTAAAAAAATCCCCCAGTACCTTGATGCTTTTGCAATGCAGTTGAACTGGGGTTACACTCTCATTTATGCCTTATCTGTGGGTGCGGGCTCGTACATATGTTCAAAGAAGCGAATTGCTCCCGGATGAAGCAGAGCATAATAATCTTGGAATAGCTGGTCTGCTTCTCTTCCTAGCCATAGCTTCGGGAGCAATTCCTCTGGTAAATCTGGATCAATAAACAAGAACTTGCGATATTCGTGGACGAGCTTTGATTTTTCAACAAAGCAGAAGCTATCTTCTATCCCTGCTTTTTGCTCTACTTTTTGTAGCAATTCCTCATAAGCTGGACGATACAGATGAATAAACTCTTCATAAGCAGCATTGATTTCATCAATATTCCAGCATTTTTGTACCAATGTCTCATTACTGCTCCACCCTTGATGCTCCGCAGTAAAAATCTCGACATAATCCGTAACCTCGTAAGATTCAGTTACTTCCTTGATCCTATCAGTAAGATTATTAGGACTAATCCATGTACTGGTTGTTAACATACCGAACCCCATCCAGGCGAGTTCTTTACGCAGCTGATCGCGCAATATTCTCTTTTCTTCGGGAATGTTGTAGCTGACTATGCAGCATTTGCCGTCCCACTGTGTATTTTCTACCTTATAGATACGGGCTGCCGCTTCATCCAGTCTCTTTTTGCCCCTTGGCGTCATTGAGTAGTAGCTACGGTTTCCGATTTTTCTAGATTCGAGCCAGCCTTGGCGATTCATACGGGAAATTGCTGCACGCACTGCCTGTTCAGTTAAACCGAACTCTCCCATTAACTTGGTGAGACTACCGATCCAAATTTCACTACCATAGTTGCGAACATATTCACCAAAAATGGTAAATAACATTGATTGTGGCTTCATTCATTTACCTCCAGATCGTCTTCATAACTTTCCGCTGTGAAATTGTACCATACATCCATGCGAAAAGTTCAGCGATCCGGCATTTTTATAACGGTTTTTCCTATTACGTCTTCATAACGTCATAACGAAAAGATGCTAGAGCCTTATGCTGATTCTCCTTCTGCTACCTTCTTTTGTAAGGAAGAAAGTCTTTCTGCCATCTCCTGCTTAACAAAAACCGCTTGCGTAAAAATCCCAACTCCCACTTGGTTTTCTGATGTATGTGCGGTTACTTCACATATTACTCGTTTTCCTCTGACTTCTGTGCAAGTTGCTTGAAAGGTAACAGTCTGCCCAATCACCGCAGGTCCCACATGCTTCACATTTATTTCAAATCCTGCTCCCTCTTCATGCTCTTCGAAGTAAGGGAGGATGACATACCGTCCCACTTTCTCCATGTAATAGATCATGGTGACGGTAGACATCACATGATGAACAATCTCACCATCGAAGGAAGGCACCATATCTTCGGTCACTATTATGGAAAATTTTTCGCTTTTTCCTAGTATCCCGGGTTTCACGTCGTCGCCTCCTACACTCGTTCAATAATTGTTGCAACACCTTGACCGACACCAATACACATCGTAGCTAATCCATAACGCACTTCACGTCGTTCCATCTCATGTAATAAAGTGGTTAAAATTCTCGCACCACTACATCCGAGTGGATGACCAAGTGCAATCGCTCCCCCATTCACATTAACCAGGTCATAAGGGATGCCTAATTCATTCACACAAGCCACTGCTTGAGCGGCAAATGCTTCATTTACTTCAAACAAATCAATATCTTCTATTTGTAGGCCAGCCAGCTTCAGTGCTTTTCTCGTTGCCGGAATTGGACCAAGTCCCATTACAGATGGATCAACACCTGCTACAGCTGATGCAACGATACGAGCACGAGGTGTAAGCCCCGATTCCTTTGCCAATTCCTCGTCCATTATCAGTAGAGCACATGCTCCGTCGTTAAGACCGGAAGAATTACCTGCCGTGACAGAACCATTCTGCTTGAATGCTGGCTTCAATTTCTTCAATTGCTCCATCGTTGTTTCAGGTCTAGGATGTTCATCTGTATCGACCAGCGTAACATCCCCTTTGCGCCCAACGATTTCTACATGGACAAGTTCACTAGCGAATTTGCCTTCAGCAAACGCACGCCCATACTTCTCTTGACTGGATAAAGCAAATTCATCTTGTGCTTCCCTTGTTACCCCATATTGTTCCGCTACATTTTCTGCCGTTTCTCCTAGACTAATTGTTGGATACATCTCATCCATCTTTTTGTTTACAAGACGCCAGCCTAGAGTCGTATCAGCAAGTTGTTGGTTCCCACGTTGATAAGCATTCCCAGGCTTCATCATGACTAGAGGAGCACGAGTCATGCTTTCCGTTCCACCAGCAATGTAAACCTGTCCAGCACCTGCTTTAATGGCATGCGATGCTTGGTTTACTGCCTCCAAGCCAGAACCACATAGTCGGTTCACAGTTACTCCCGGTACCTCAACAGGAAGTCCCGCCAGTAAGGAGGACATACGTGCTACATTGCGATTATCCTCACCAGCTTGATTGGCGCACCCAAAGATAACATCTTCAATCAAGGTTGGGTCTAATTCATTACGTTCCAGTAGTTTACGTATCACGATTGCACCCAGATCGTCTGGGCGGACATCCTTCAATGCTCCCCCATGGCGACCGATAGGTGTACGTATGGCATCAACAATCACAGCTGTTCTCATCAGTAATTCCTCCATGGTTCATGTTTACAAAGCTTCTACAAGCGTAGCCAATCCTTGTCCTCCACCTATGCAAAGCGAGACTACACCGTACTGTTTGCCTCTTCTATTTAGCTCGTACAAGATTGTTCCCAAGAGTCTCGCACCGCTACATCCTAATGGATGACCAAGTGCTATCGCTCCACCGTTCACATTGGTTTTGTCTGTAGGCAAATTCAATTCTCGGATACAAGCAAGTGATTGTGAGGCGAAAGCTTCATTTATTTCAAACAAATCGATATCATCAATGGTCATGCCCGTTTCTTCCAGCAATTTACTGATGGCATATACCGGACCCATTCCCATCACTCGTGGATCTACACCTACAGAGCAGTAATGAACAATTCTTCCTAATGGTGTGGCATTCAGTTCTTTTAGCTTGTCAGCACTCATTAGGACAACTGCCGCTGCTCCATCATTGATACCGGAAGAGTTACCTGCCGTTACCGAACCACCTTTGCGGAATGCCGGTTTAAGGCGAGAGAGTGATTCTAATGAAGTATCACGTCTTGGATATTCATCTGTATCAAAAATAATCTCGCCTTTCTTACGATCATGCCGAGTAATAGGGACGATCTCTTCTTTAAACCAGCCTTGATCAATCGCATGAATCGCGCGGCGCTGACTCTCTACCGCAAAAGCGTCCTGATCTTCACGACTAATGTGATAAGCTTCGGCTACATTTTCTGCTGTATCTCCCATGGTCAAATCTCCATATAGGCTAACAGGTGCAGAACGTGGACCTCCAAAGGATTCAATCAGTGTCTTACCACCACGTTGGTACGGTTGCTCGAATTTTTCCATAATGTAAGGGGAACGAGTCAAATTCTCCACGCCACCTGCCAGAACGACATCACTATGACCTGTTTGAATAGATTGCGTAGCCAGATTAATGGCTTCCAGACCAGAAGCGCATACTCGATTCACAGTTAATCCAGGAATTGATTCAGGGAGACCTGCTTTCAATAATCCGACACGGGCTATATTAATGAAGGGACCAGCCGAAATCACATTCCCCATAATGACTTCATTTACGTACTCTGGATTAAGGTTGGCACGCGAGACGGCTTCCTTCATAACCAGAGCGCTCAAATCATCAATGGGAACCTCTGACAGACCTCCTCCTAGCTTACCGATAGGTGTCCGAACCGCAGCAGTTACATATACATCACGCAGTTGTTGTCTCATACTCTGATTCCTTCTTCCTGCGGATACAGATAAAATCCTTGTCCACACTTTTTGCCCGTACGAGCTGCTAATACCAATTTTCTGAGGAGAGGAGCCGGACGGTATCTCTCTTCTCGTAGATCCCGATGAATCCCATTCACTATGGCATAAATCTCATCGATTCCAATTTGATCAGCCCAAGCAAGTGGTCCCTGCGGGTAATTGGTTCCTTTTTGCATCGCGATGTCGATATCTTCAGCAGTCGCGGTTTTTTCCATTACAGCAAATACTGCTTCATTAATGATGAGGGATAAAATACGAGGAAATACCAGTCCTACCTCATCTACGACAACTTCTGTTTCTTTGCCAAGTGTTGTAAAGAATGTTGTTACCTGCGGAGTAATTTCCTCCGCTGTCTGTAATGCCGGAGCAATCTCGATCAGCTCCCGCTCCACTAGCGGAACCAATGTTCCAAAACCACAAATCCGCTCAGGATGCTTGGTCCAGGATGCTACCTCCGTAGCCGTAATCGCAAGTGACGTTGTTACAATTGGAACTTCCAGAGAAAGGAGACGGTCCAGTTGCACGATCGAATCCTTCTTCTTTTCCAGATCGGTATTCATTACTTCCAGCGCCAGCTTCACTTGATACGTGCCGGTTTCTGCCATCTTCAAATCAATCACCTGATACTGATTGCTCGTCATCAAATAATGTAACTCTTCGAAGAGTGGTCCTTCTCCTACCAATAAAATGGTTTGATTAGCTGTAGTCATAAAATCCCTCACCTGTCTTCCTGCCCAAGTTGCCTGCCTGTACCATACGTTCCTGAATTCGGCTTGGCTTAAATCTTCCTTCATAGAAAAAGTCCTGGAACACGGTTTGCGTTGTTGCAAAATTAATGTCAATTCCGATCATATCTTGAAGTTCAAACGGTCCCATTTTAAAGCCACCTGCGCGCTTCATGATGCGATCTATCTGTTCTACTTCTGCCACACCGTCTCCGAGAATACGAAGGGCTTCGTTATAATACGGTCGTGCTACACGATTTACAATAAAGCCTGGTGTGTCTGTTGCCATTACGGGAACCTTAGCGAGCTTCTTAGCGAATTGATAAGTAGCTTGTACGTTCTCTTCCGAGGATTGTTTGCCCCGAATCACCTCTACCAATGGCATAACAGGTGCCGGGTTAAAGAAATGAAGTCCAAGTACTCTCTCCGGATGAGCCAGACTCCCAGCAATCGCTGTAATAGAAATGGAAGACGTATTACTCAGCAAAAGAGTCTTTTCCGAGCAGATTTTTGCAAGTTGCTGAAACAACGATTTTTTCAATTCGAGACGCTCAGGCACTGCTTCCACAATAATAGTCCGATCATGTAACTCTTCTATTCGAGCAATCGGATTAATCAACTGAATGGTTTTTGCCTTTTGCTCTTCGCTGATTTTTCCTTTCGTCACATCTTTGGTTAAGGTTGAGTGAAAATATTGTTTTGCTCTTTCCAGTGTCTCCTCATTGGCGTCCAAAAGCTTTACGCTATATCCCTGCCTGGCGCATACGAGAGCAATCCCTGCGCCCATCGTGCCTGCCCCGATCACGCCAACTCGATATTCATTCATGGTGGAAACCTCCTTTATGCTATTACTGTCCGGTAAAATCAGGAGTTCGTTTTTCCAGAAATGCCTGGATACCTTCTTTATGATCTCGGGTATTACCCGCAGCTTCTTGCGCAAATGCTTCGTATTCAAGCGTTTCAGAGAGATTCATGTTCATTCCTTTATACATGGTTCTCTTGATTAATCCGATCGCTTTTGTAGGTAGAGTAGCCAACTTACTTGCATAGGCAAATGCCTCTTCTTCAAAAGTCTCGGGAGCGAATACTTTACTTACAAGACCAATTCGATATGCTTCTTCTGCGGATACTTTTTCGCCTGTCATTGCCAATTCTAACGCTTTCCCCATACCTACAATTCGAGGCAGGAAGTAACACCCACCGGAATCAGGAACCAAGCCGATTCCCACAAATGCGTTTACAAACGATGCTTTCTGAGAGGCTACTCGGATATCACAAGCTAGTGCAATGCTCATCCCGGCACCTGCGGCTACACCATTGACTGCTGCAATAATCGGTTTCTCCGTTTGCTGGATTTGCATGATCATCGGGTTGTAACGATCGCGAAGGAATCCACCATAGTCGATGGTCTCTCCCTTTACGTCAGACAAATCCTGACCTGCATTAAAAGCTCTTCCTGCCCCTGTAAGCATGATGCTTCGAATATTATGATCTTTGTTTGCCTGTTTGAAGGCAGATATTATTTCTTTATGCATTTGTTCGGTAAAGGCATTAAATTTTTCCGGGCGATTCATCCTAATTACAGCCACGCCGTCCATGACTTCATATTGAATGGTTTCGTACATAATTGCCCTCCTATTTTCCTTGGAAATGTGCCTTTCGCTTTTCAATAAAAGCCTGCATGCCCTCTTTACGATCCTCACTTGCAAGTAACAGATAAAAGCAGTTGCGTTCATACTGCATACCTTCTGTAAGCGTGAGATCTTCCGCTTTATGAGCAGCTTTTTTGATTAGCTGAACCGCAAGAGGTGGTTGCTTGGCAATTTGTTTAGCCAACTTAATTGCTTCGTTGTAATAAGCTTCTACGGGAACCACTTTATTAACTAAGCCATATGCCAAGGCCTGATCTGCTGTAATTGGATCGCCTGTCAAAAGCATCTCCATCGCTTTTCTGAGACCAACTGCTCTTACTAGACGCTGGGTGCCGCCAGCACCAGGCATTACCCCAAGTTTTACTTCAGGCTGACCAATCAGCGTTGTTTCGGAGGCAATTACCATGTCACAATTCATCATCAATTCACAACCGCCACCTAGTGTAAAGCCACTGATAGCCCCGATAATCGGCTTCGAAATGAGTGACATGCGATCCCACACTGCAAACTGGTCTTTTTGCATGATCGAGATAGCTGATTCTTCTGCCATCTCATTAATATCTGCACCTGCTGCGAATGCCTTTGAATTCCCTGTCAAAACAATAACCCGTATATTTTTATCCTGATCCATCCGCTCAAGCTCGTTTACCAATTCATCGATGAGTTGCAAGTTCAAAGCATTAAGGACCTGTGGGCGATTCAACGTAATGATACCAACCTGCTCATCCGTCTTCACCTTAATCAATTCGGTAGACATGGATCATCCTCGCTTTCCTTGTGAACTTATCTGGAAGTAAAAGTTATGAGCTTACTTTTGCTACGTTCCGATTATCAACTATGCGGATCGCTTTGCTTTCACTTCGCTGAATGGAATAAGGAGCTACCATTTTCAGTAGAACGGATACCCCTAACATGTCTTTAATTCTGTGGCAAATCTGCTTCACCAGTTTACTAGTATCTTCACCCAACTCAGAATATTCTGGAGTTAATTCGCAGTGAACTTCGAAACGATCCAAAGCTCCATCACGTTCAATGACAACTTGATAATGTGGAGCAAGCTCTTTGAAGGAGAGAAGAACGGACTCAATCTCCGTCGGGAAAACATTTACGCCGCGAATAATCAGCATATCGTCAACTCGTCCTTTGATACGTGACATTCTTAATGACGTTCTTCCACATACACAAGGCTCTGGATTTAAAGAAGCGATATCCCCTGTGCGATAACGTAGAACTGGGAAAGCTTCTTTTGTAAGTGAAGTAAACACAAGCTCACCTTGTTCGCCATACGGCAATACTTCACTAGTTTTCGGATCAACAATTTCTGCATAGAAATGATCTTCAGCGATATGAAGTCCATCTTGTCCTTCATGACACTCACAGGAGATACCTGGTCCCATTACTTCGCTCAATCCGTAGATATCAACCGCTTTAATATTTAGCTCCGTCTCAAGCTGTTCTCTCATTTCCTCAGACCAAGGTTCTGCTCCGAAAATCCCGTACTCTACGCTAGATTCACGCGGATCTAAGCCCAATCGCTTCATTTCTTCCACGATATTTAAGATGTAAGATGGCGTACCTGACAATCCACGCGGTAAAAAATCTTGAATCAATGTGATTTGGCGTGATGTATTTCCGCCTGAGATCGGTACAACTACGGCTCCCATTTGTTCGATACCATAGTGAAGTCCCAATCCACCTGTAAATAATCCGTATCCATAAGCGTTATGGAAGATATCACCTGGACGTCCTCCTGCCAAGCAAATTGATCTCGCTACTACCTCAGACCAGTTCTCGATGTCTTTTTTTGTATATCCTACAACCGTTGGCTTTCCTTTTGTTCCGGAAGAACCGTGAATGCGTGCTACCTGATCCATACCAACTGCGAATAAACCAAACGGATAGTTCTCTCGTAGATCTGTCTTTTTCATGAACGGAATCTTCTGCAAATCATCTAAAGTTTGAATATCTTCTGGTTTAATACCTGCTTGTGCAAATGAATTTTTATGAAACTCCACGTTTTCGTAAGCGTGAGCTACTGTTTTTTTCAAGCGTTCCAATTGGATTTTTTGCATTTCTTCTCTTGATAACGTTTCCATTTCTTTGTTATAAATCATCTTTCCTTGCTCCTCTCACATTTGCAATGTCTCTAATCCTTACTTCTCTTCATTCATCTTTTACTCTCCAGTGAAAACTGGTTTTCTTTTTTCCTGAAAGGCTTGTAATGCCTCTATACGATCTTTAGTTGGAATAATAACCTCGTAGCACATGCTCTCCATATCTAACGCTGTCTGAATATCCACACCATGACCTCGATCAATTGCCTGTTTTGCTTGATAAACAGCTAGAGGCGCATTAGATGTAATTTCTATCGCTAGTGACATCGCCTTCTGTTGCAGTTGATCCAGATCATCAACCACACCGTTAAGCATTCCGTACTGATAAGCTTGCTCTGCATCAATTCGACGGGCAGTCAGAATAAGCTCCTTCGCCAGTGACAGACCTACTAGTCTGGTCAAACGCTGCGTTCCCCCAGCACCTGGAATAATCCCAAGGCTAACCTCAGTTAATCCCATTTTTGCTTCTCTTATGGCATATCTGAAATCACATGCCAATGCTAATTCCAAACCGCCACCAAATGCAAAGCCATTAATCAAGGCAATGGTCGGTTGCGGGAGACGTTCGATAGCACTAAAAACATCACGAATTTTACGAACATTCCGTCTAACTTGTTGTTGATTAAGAGTCTTTCTCTCTTTTAGATCAGCTCCGGCACAAAAAGCACGCCCTTCTGCTCTGACAAGAACTACTCGAGTCTCTTTACTATCAATTCTCACATTTTCAATGATCTCTTCCAATTGGACAAGAGTAGCAAACCCTAGTGCATTTAATTCATCGGGACGTTGGAGTGTAATGATCCCGATATATCCCTCTTTTTCAAAACGTACATGTTGTTCTGCCATTCCTCTTCCCTCCCAAGAATCTATTCACTATTTTGATAGATGTGCATTGTTATTTACGATTTTTCGGTATTAATTCTCGCATACGTCCCTGAAGCGAATGCTACTAACTCACCATCGCAAGTAACACGTGCTTCCATGATTATTAGTTTGCGCCCGCTTTTAATTACTTTGGAAACCGCTTCAAGACGCTCTCCTTTTGCAGGGGCTACATAGTTAATTTTTGTTTCTACCGTGACACATTGCTGTACTCCGTTTAGATAAGGTGCAGCTCCATGGCCCATCACTACATCAGCCAGGGTAGCCGTTACTCCACCATGTACAACGTTATCTAGACTGTTAAAGTGCTCCGGTCTCACAGTCAATGCAATACGACAGCCTTCATCATCTCTATGCAGCACTTCTATACCTACATGCTCATTAAATCGATTCGTTTTTTGATTTAGCATCTGCTTTGTCCTCCTGATGCAAAAAATACTTCTAATTATTGAGGCTATCTACAACCATTACCATGATGATTACTAGTGGCAGATAGCCTACATCGATATAAAATTATAAATTTTCAGTCATTGCAAACCATGTTTTATTCCAATACTTCTGCAATATGCATGGCTACTACTTTACCTGCAAAACCCATTAAATCTTTTCCAGCAGCACGACCTTCAGCAGATGACAACGCTTCCAATACAGCTTCCTTAGAATCAAAATACATTTCTGCGATTAGATGCAGGTTGCTTTCTCCACCAGGAGCTCCAACTACTTTGCTTACTTCCATTTTGATAAGACCTGGCATTTTTTCTGCAAGGGGCGCGTGCACTTCGAAATAATGACGATCAAATGCTTCTACATCTTCCGGCTTTTTATAAACAGCGACCAATTTATACATGTTACCTAGCCTCCCAAAATTAAAAATATTAAATGTGACATTATTTTATGTGACGTTATAATAACGCACACTATATTTTTTATTATATTTTTAGATTCAAGCAAGAGTCAATGAATTTTTTGTCATCATTTGTTCAATTTTGTTTTTTTATATGAAAAATATCTACTATTCGCAACGTTTTCACAAGTGTGATGTGCAATTTTATTCAGAATAAATGATATAATGTGTGAGAATCTTTATTTACAAATTAATAATCAGGCAGGTGTCTCTTTATGTGGAATGCCATATATGTAACGGGAATAGTCGCGGCATGTATTATGGGGGTTTTTTATAGCATATCGGCAAGACGACGCGGTCTCCATCCAGCTGAATCCCGTATGATTCTCGGCAAAATGAACATTTCTCTTGGTCTTCTCTTGTTATTACTTGGAACCAATCAGTTTACTTTTGAAGATGTAACAACCATACGTGTAGTCGTTGCCATCATTATGCTAATTGTGGGTACAACCAATCTGGTACTGGGATTTAGAAATTATCTCTATTACAAAAAAGATTGGAGACAAATAGCGGCACAATTAAACGCGAAGAACTAATACGTGTCTAGAAAAAATAACAGAAGCCCCCTTTAGTTACAAAAGGAGTAACATGTCTAACATGCCATCCATTTTGTTGCAGTAGGGGGTTTATAAAATGTAGCGGATTTACTTTCCAATAAATATCAATTTATTGTAACTTTTTCCTGTTTTGATCGTATTAATTAAAACAAACCTCGCAATTATCTTTCACTGACCCTCTCAAATATTACCAATATCTGCTCCTGCATTCCCTTATTCTTACGCCATCCGGTTAGAAAAATTGAATGGAGGTATGTACATGGTTCTGCCAATTGCAATGCCGCCAACTTTTCCCCCAGATGTTTCTAATTTATCTGCGTGCACAGAAGATGTACGTCTAGCAGCATTAGTAACGGATTCAGGTCCTCTTCATCCACTCGATTACCAGTCCCTTATTACTCGCCTTACTGCCAGTAAATCCAGCTTACCGCCTTTATATCAAGATGCTGTTTTCAATCCTTTTCTCACCACTTTAGAACAATTAGGTGAAGCAGGATTTGAACGGTTGCTCCGTCAAGATCCGCAACATGTTCGTCAGGCAGGTCTCTTGCTTGATATTGCACAAACCATTTTGCAAAACGGAGAAAAGTATCTTCAGGAATCAACAGATGCCTTTCAAGAAGTGGTAAGCGATTTATACGATGGTTTCTTAAGTGCACAGGATCGAAAAGGCGTAAAGCCATCTGATCTGGGTACCATTCCACCTCTTGTAAAATGGGGAAATCCTGATTTTGGACCCTATACTTGGACAGGCGAAGCAACCAAAACATTCGGTGTAAAAACTGCCATTGTTAACCTGCCACCGTCGCACGCAACACGCTGTTTATTCGGCTGGGCAACGCTAGGACATGAGACTGCCGGACATGATATTTTACACGCTGATAAAGGGCTTGCCTCGGAACTTAGCTCCGCTCTTCGACAGCAATTGTTACAATCAGGAACAACCGAGCTGTTAGCACATTACTGGGCGAATCGAATTGATGAAACGGCTTCTGATGTAATGGGAATTCTCAATATGGGACCTGCTGCCGCTATTGGTCTTATCGGCTATTTCCGAGGATTAATGGCTGCTTATCGCAATGACCCCACTCTGCGCAATGAAGGTCCGGAACAAGATTCCCATCCCATCGATATTCTACGCGGTTTTCTCGCTGCTTCCACTGTTCGTTTACTCCAGTTTTCCAAAGCAAGTGAATGGGCCAATCTGATTGAAGAAGAAGTCATGAAAGATGTAAGCACCATTCGTATCGGAAAAACGATTATTTCACTTGATGATGCCAAATCCACTGCCCAGCAAACAGCAGAAGTCATCATGTATAAAAAGATGGCTGCGCTCGAACATCACGCCTTGGGAGACATACAAAACTGGAAGGACTGCGATGAAGAAATTGTTTCCATGTTACGTCAACAGTTGGTGAATCAACTCCCACCTTCTGTCGATTATGCAACAGGGATATATGCTGCTCATGTGGTCGCAGCTGCTGTAACACAAGGAGCCTCACAAGGTGCCGACCTCACAAGCCTTTTTACTCAGATGATACAAATGCTGAAGCAAATGCACGACGCTAATCCAGCTTGGGGTCCTATGTATGTGACACTCCCAGGTAATCTTGTTCGTCATCATGCCTTTCTTTCATAAAAAATTAGAAAACTTGGCTTTACCAAGCTTCTGGTGCAGGTAAAGCCTTAGTTGCACTTATGCAGATAAGAATTTTTATAAATTCTTATCTGTAAGCAAAAGAAGATGGGGCCACAATGCTGTGCCCCCATCTTCTTCATTTTTGTATATACACTTCGAGGAAAAAAACCTATCTTTCCAAAATCTGTGCAGTAATCATGGCTTTTCCCACCATATGCTCCTGATGATACACCTCAACCTCCACTTTACCAAAGCGACGGCTTACATCAAGCACACGTGGTCTAACCTCTAGTTCACTCTCAATTTGTACGGGACGGAGGAAGTAGACAGTTATATTTTCTGGGACCATATCTCCTCTACGATGACGGCGCAATTCATTACAAGCAGCTTCAGCCATGACTGTAGTCAAGACACCGCTAGCAATTGTCCCTAAATGATTGGTCATCTGTGGAGTTACTTCACCGATATAGTTCACCGTGTCACGATCCTTCTCCTCACGGAAATTGCTCATGATAAGATTAGGGAACGTTTCGCTTAACTGTGGCTGTTTCTGCATGTATTGAAGAGCCTTCAATACCTCCTGACGCGTGATGACACCGATCAGTTTTTTGAAGTTGTCCACAACCGGCAAGAGCTCTATCCCTTCCCATGCCATTAAATGCGCAGCCGATGCTACAGAGACACGTGGCGAGGTGGTAATCGGATTACGTGTCATAACTTTTTCCACACTTACATTTTCCTCGTTACCAATGATATCCTTCGAAGTTAAAATCCCCAGTAGCCTACCCGTATCATCTACTACTGCAAATCGTGTGTCCTTATATTTTTCTGTGTATAGATGCCACTTCTTAATCGTATCTGTCGAGAAAAGAATTGGTACTTCTTCCAGTGGCTTTACAATGTCCTCTACCATGACAATCTCTTTTTTAATTAAACGGTCATAAATGGCACGGTTTAACAGGGATGCCACACTAAATGTATCATACGTGGTAGAGATAATAGGCAGTTCGATTTCATCAGCCAGTTGTTTTACCTCATCAGACGTATCAAATCCACCTGTAATCAGTACCGCCGCACCGTTTTGCAAGGAGAGACGATGTGCTTGCTCACGGTTACCCACAATCAACAAACTTCCTGGTTGAATATATTTGACCATGTTTTCCAGCTTCATTGCACCGATCAGGAATTTTTGCAGTGTCTTATGCAGTCCATCTTTTCCGCCTAATATATGACCATCTACGATATTTACAACCTCTGCGAAGGTAAGTCGGTCAAAATTTCCCTTTTGTTTCTTTTCAATACGCACCGTTCCTACTCGTTCTATGGTGCTCACATACCCCTGTACTTCCGCTTCCTTAATCGCTCGGTATGCTGTGCCTTCGCTTACTTCAAGATCCTTGGCAATTTGTCGAACCGAAATCTTGGTACCGATCGGAAGACGGTCAATATGCTGTAATATTTGTTCATGCTTGGTTGCCATGTTAATCACCTACAACCCTCTCTATATATGAAAAGCTTCCTTGAAACAGCATACCGCAAGCGAGTATAAAAAAAAAGGGTGCAACGGCGCCCGTTACACCAAAACACGTATATAAATTAAGGGGGTTTTCATCATGTTTTTATCATATCCCCTTAATATTACAGGAATGTTACAAACGAATTACAATTGGATTTCATTCGCCAGAAACTGCAATAATCTTGTATTACTCTTTATTTTTCTCCCATTCCATACAAAGCTTGCAGCGGTTCTGCAATAATTCTGTTGATATCTTCCATAATTTGACCCAGCATACGCTCTGCTTCTAGTACCTTGCGAATGTCATCATTAAGCTGAATAATCTCATACAGTTTTTGAATTTGTTCAATCTCTTCTTGAGATAATTCTTGTCCACTCATTTGTTTCATTTGAAATTCAAACTGCTTTTGACGAAAGTCTTCCAACATGCGATTTGACTCGGGAGTTTCGCTCACTTTCTTTTGAGCTGCCAAAAACATTTTGTATTCAGCGCTCTCCTTAATAGAGCGTGCTAATTCATGGGCTTTATCGTAATTCATTTCTTTTCCTCGCCTTCTTTGTCAGTTTTTACCAATTGTTGCTACACCATCTCGGTACTGGTTTACCTTATGCTCCCTCTTCTGCTTTTACCAATTGCGAAGTACAAGCAGGACAACGTGTTGCTGCAACTGGAATTCTCGAAATGCAGAACGGGCACTCTTTTGTTTTCGCCTCTTCCTTTTTCGGTTCCTCTTTTTGTTTACGTAGTTTGTTAAGTTGTCGAATTACGAAGAAAACAGAAAAAGCAATAATAAGAAAATCTAGGATTGCATTAATGAATAAGCCATAATTAAGTGTTGCATGACCTGCTGTATTTGCTTCTGCTATTGTCTTGTGATCCGTAGCGGAAAGGTTGATAAACAAATTACTAAATTCAACTCGTCCCAATAGCATCCCCACAAGTGGCATGATCATATCATTAACCAGACTCGTGACGATTTTACCAAAGGCACCACCAATCACTACCCCTATCGCTAGATCAATAACATTTCCCCTCATCGCAAACTCTTTAAATTCTTTCCACATTCTCATCACCCTTAAAATATTTCCGTTAGATAAATCATAGTAAGTAACCCCAAGATAAATGACATGGTAGCTACACGCTGATTACCATCTCCATGACTTTCTGGAATTAATTCTTTGTAGACAATAAACATCATAGCACCAGCCGCAAAGGATAGTCCATACGGTACCAATCCACCGATTATAGAACTGAGATAGAACCCGATCAATGCGGTTACGATTTCGACAGCTCCCGTTAATGTGGCAATTCCAAGTGCCTTCCATTTATTTATGTTTTGATTTACCAAAAACAGAGCAACCAGGAAGCCTTCTGGTGCATTTTGCAACCCTATTGAAAAGGCTATTAGCGTTCCCAAACTGTCATTTCCACTCGCATAACTGACACCGACGGACAACCCTTCCGGCAAGTTATGCAAGGTAATGGCTGCAATAACCAGAAATGCTTTTCCTTCAATCTGAAAGGTATTGTTACTGTGCTCAAGATCAGTGTGTGGCACAAATCTTTCCAAAATAAGTAGAGTAAGACTTCCTAATAAAATTCCGATAGTAATAATCAGTAGGTTGGAGGCAGCAAGTGCTTCCGGAATCAAATTGAACATGGACGCAGAGGTCATTATTCCTGCTGTATATGCCAGTAAAATATCACGCCACCGATGTGTAACCTGTCGAAAAAAGAGAATAGGAATTGCTCCTATACCTGTTGCAAGAGCGGAAATTGTACTACCAACTATTACTTCATTCATGTTCGTTACCGTTCCTTTCAATCCTATCCCCGTGTATGATTTACTTTTTTATTTTAACAAAACTTTTTTTCATTGATAAGCTACATTCGTTATACTGTCTAACTGTATCTGTTACCAATAAATAGACTCTCTGAAACATAAATAATTATATATAAATAAAAATTAATTTGGTTGTAAATTTTTTTCTCTTCATGTACGATAAATACATTCCGCTTCACTTTAGTACAGAAAAGCGGATAAGCGTTAATGTAATATACTTATTACGAAATCAATTATCTAGAAATGGAGGTTACACAGATGAAGCAACAACATTCATCATCAAGCTGGACAAATCCTGTACATTCATTCATCCTACTCATTCTACTACTGGTGGTGATTGGTTATCTTGTGCTTGTTCTGCAAGCCCCTCCACATCTCGCCATTCTATTTTGTTTGATGTTAGCAGTAGGGTACGGCTTTATAAAAAAAATACCCTGGCGTGTAATGGATAAAGGAATTCGAGAAGGTATTTCATCGGGGATAACTTCCGTGATCATTTTTATGCTAATCGGTGTATTGATTGCTGTATGGATCAGTGCAGGAACTATTCCCAGCATGATTGTATATGGATTTAACCTGATCTCAGCCGATTACTTCCTCGTCACAGCTTTTATTTTATGTGCTATTGTCGGTACGAGTATCGGAAGTGCCTTTACAACTGCAGCTACACTGGGTGTTGCCTTTATGGGTATGGGAAGTATGCTGGGGCTTGAACCGGCACTTATCGCAGGTGCAGTCATTTCTGGTGCATTCTTCGGAGATAAAATGTCTCCGTTATCGGATACAACTAACCTGGCACCTGGTATGGCTCATGTTGATCTGTTCGTGCATATTCGACACATGATGTGGACAACACTTCCTGCCTTTGCGATTTCACTCGTTTTGTTCTGGATGATTGGGAGTTCGCAAGGTAGTTCTGTTTTAACTGATTTCGAAACTATGCAACAAGGTCTAATGGCTAATTCCTACATTTCCTGGGCTACTTTTTTACCGCCTCTCGTCTTGTTTGTACTAGCAATTAAACGTGTACCAGCTATTCCAGCTTTATTTGTCGGTATCGTTGTTTCTGTTGTGCTGATCTTCATCACACAACCTCAGATGCAATTGCTACAATTATTAAATGTGATGGCAAACGGCTATGTATCAGAAACAGGAATTGCAGCAATTGATTCCCTTCTGTCTCGGGGTGGAATTCAAAGCATGATGATGTCCGTCTCACTCATTTTGCTCGCGCTTGGTCTTGGGGGTATTCTTTATGAGATCGGCATGATTCAGGATCTAGTGTCTTCGATTCAACGTTTTGTAAAGACTAGAGCACGACTTATTTTCTCTACTGCAATTTCTGGTATAGGTGTCAATGTGCTCGTGGGTGAGCAGTACCTGTCAATTATTTTGCCTGGACGAGCTTTCTTAACCAAATTTGATGAACTGGGATTAGCGCGTAAAAACCTCTCTCGTGTCTTGGAAGATGCGGGAACGGTTGTGAATCCGCTCGTTCCTTGGAGTGTTTGTGGGGTATACCTGACTGGTGTACTGGGAGTGCCAACGCTGGATTACCTTCCTTACGCCTTCTTCTGTCTCTTGTGTCCTGTCATTACAATGATATTAGGCGTTACTGGTATAGGCGTTCCTACTGCCGAAAAAGCAGGGCAAGTACCACGGAATGTTAAACTAGAAAAATCCATCACTTAACATAAGAAAAACTTATATCGAAGTCCCTTCGAAGAAGCTGGTTTTCTTCCTGCAATAGTGGAGAAAATCAGCTTCTCTTTTCATGCTGTTGTGATTGTTCCTGTTTTTGCACTGAAGCTGTTTGCAGAAGAAGCACATTTTTTGTCCAGAACTATTTAAGGTCCTACCTAGCTATACAGCAAAGAGTGCGGGCTAAAAAGTGCAACCCATGAAACACTACATAGAATGGCTTCTTTTTGCACTTTCCGCACTCTTTACTGTGTAGCGGACAGTATTAGCTTCGTTGCGTGACCTTAACGAGTTCGCAGACCAAAAATGTGCTTCTTCTGCCACCCCACTACAGTACTAATTAAGTTTTGAAGCCTTTCTAAGAAGCTGCTTCCACCTTATGATGAAAGCAGCTTCTTGCTTTTCATTATCTTATCTACAAAATAAAGTTTATCAATCCTTGAACCAGACCAATGATTCCCCCAAGAACAAAGCCAAGTATTGTGATCATGCGGAATTCTTTGCCTGAAATGCCTATGATCATCTCTTCCAGGCGTTCTAACGGGAAGCCTTCTACTTGCTTGGTCACAATTTCTTTAATTTGAATTGAATCAAATAATCGTTCCACGTTATCTTCCAACTTTTTCGTTACCAGCCGAGCCAAACGAGGCCCCCACATGGTGACAATTCTCTCTTCGAAATGAGACACTACCAAAGAAATAGGCCTATCCAGAAGAGCTAAGCCAGCTTTTTCTCCATTACGAAACAGTAGCTCCTGCAACTCTTTTCGCCCTTCTGTACCTAATAGAAGAATAAAATCACCTGTTGGTCTTTCTAATTGTCGCTCTGCTTCCTTATGCAGGGTACGCTTTACTTTATGGATCATTTCTTGATTCGTTAGCATCGATTCCAGATACGGAGTAACTTTGGAAATCAGCCGCTCGTCACTAAGAAACATGCTGAAGAATCCACCTAATTTATTACTACCTTTAGTCATCATGGAGCGAACCATACGCTGCATATACATCTGTCCATCCTCTGAAAGGATATACTCCCTCACTCGATTTATGAGTAGATCACCCAATGTATCTATGGCATCATCCAGCTTGTCCAACAAAACAGGAGGAAGTAATAAGTGAAACGGGCGACTTTCTATTCCTTGCAAAAGTTGTGCGACCTGTTTGTCATACAGCTGATAGAGTGGCTGGCGGATACGAGGATGTAGTCCGCCTTCCTCATCAAACACTTCTGTTGTATGACGCCCCACAACTTCTTTCAAAGTAGCATCGCTACTTTTCCATGTGTGGACTTGCGTTGCCAGCCATTCCACCAGCTTCTTCTCTGCATCCAATGACTGAATCGCCTCTTTGACACTTTCCTTGGTCAGAAGATGATCTTCAACCAGCCTTCCCATTTCGAACGAAATTTGTTGATGTCTGCGCGGAATGAGACCAGGTGTGAACGGAAGGGCAAATCCGCCTATTTTTATCTCTCTATATGGTCTAAACAGCATACGTATGGCAAGCTCATTTGTTATACCACCAATAGCTGAACCCACGCCTACATTGATTAGCAATGTGAGCCAAGCACTCATCTTACCACTCCTATATGGAACCAAAATATTTGATAACTCATACCATAGACTAACCTAATGCCTATGAAAAGGGGGATTGTCATGTTGTTTGTACGTACAAATGTGCGAGAAGATTCCCACCGTCCCCCATCTCAAATTAGTATCCCCAAACATATCATTGCAGGACTATCTATTCCCGTAAACCAGACTGTAACGGTACAGATGGGTCAGGCAAAGAGTATGGCGACCATTACTCCGAGTAGACAAGGAGAGTCTATTTACATGCATAGTTCTCTTCTAAAAAGCCTGCATATTCCTGCGGGAACCAGGTTTCTCTTAGGCTACAATCAAATTGCAGAAACACTTTATTTAGGCCCTTTATTAGGTGTTCTGCTCACACGTATACAGCGTGATGAACACCTTTCTCCATTTGGGTCTCTTCAATCGTTTATGAACGAACTGTCTTACACCTACAATCAAAAAGGCGGCCAACTCTTTGTATTTTGTGCAGAAGACCTTCATCGAACAAGGAAAACGATCTCTGGTTTTGTACAAATAGAAAATGAATGGCATTCCGTATCCATGCCTCTCCCAGATTGTATCTACAACAGATGCGCTTCGAGAAAAAGCGAAAAAAACTCTGCTACATTGGAATTGATGGAAATCTGCGAAAAGAGTGGGATTCCCGTCTTCAACCATCGCTTTGTTAACAAGTGGCAGGTTCATGAAGCTCTTCATAATGACAGCGATAGCAGAAAATATCTACCTGAGACCATTTTGTATCGAAAAGAGTGTCCTCTCTTTGACATGCTTACCTCCCATTCTTTTCTGTACTTCAAACCCACTCATGGTAGCATGGGGCGTGGTATTGTTCGTCTCAGGAAAAATCTTGGTTCTTATACAGTAGAATACCTTCATAAAAACAAATTAGTTACCCGTACTCATAACAGTTTACCTTCACTCCAAAAATTTTTAAACAAACGTAGTAAAAATAAATCTTATGTACTTCAGCAAGGGATACAACTTATAGGAATTAATTCTAATCCTACAGATTTTCGCGTACTGGCTCAGAAGAACAAAAATGGGAAATGGGCCGTTACCTCTACAATTGCCCGAACTGGCGAGAATCACTTGGTATCCAATGTTGCACGCGGTGGCAGCATGTTATCTCCCAAGACAGTTCTAAATGAATACGGACCATGGAGAGGTAACCACCCACCATCTGTATCAGCTCTTAAGCAGGTTGCCTTACAGATCGCCGAATCCTTGGAAAGCAAACTAGTCGGACATTACGCAGAATTTGGTATCGACCTCGGGATAGATGACACAGGACATATCTGGTTGCTTGAAGTAAATAGCAAACCTTCCAAGTCGTATACCTCACTACCTGGCATAAACCGAGCGGATATCCTCGATCAACGTGCGCGTCCCTCCGTCCTTCGTCTGATTGAGTATACTGCTTTTCTCAGTGGCTATCAGACTTTACTGCCTGTAAAAAAACAGCCAAAGAAAAGAAAGACAATGCACAGAATAGATAATGATACTGTTATTTCGGGTGATAAAGGATGAAAACGTTTAAGAGAAAGTTAGGGATTTTGGCAATATTTAAAGGTTCAATCGAAGAAGCAACCTTCAACGAGAAATCATATTATACGCGTATCAGTCTCATCGGGCAAAAACTAGGAATTCGAATCTTCGTTTTCTCCCCGAGACATGTTAACTTTGCCTCAAAAACCATCACTGGTTTTAGACTGGTAAACGGAAACTGGGAGAAGGAATTATTTCGTTTTCCCGTATTGATATATGATCGATTTTTTCGCGGACCCTATGTAAAAAAAAATAATCACATCTTGCAAGAGATGCAAAACAATGCTGATCTTACTTTTTTAGGACGCGGATTATCAGGAAAATGGCAGGTTCATCAGATGCTTTCCCAGTCAGCTGACCTGAATCCCTTATTACCACCTACCGAATTATTTACCGTCCAATCATTCATAGAGAAACTGGAGACAAATGGGTCCCTCTTGATTAAACCGTTAGCTGGAACTCATGGAAATGGTGTGGTTCGAATTCAGAAACGAAATAGTCAGGATGGGCAAACGAAATATGAGCTAACTGGCAGAACCTTGCATAATAAACCATTTCGTTTGGTGCTGCCCTCTCAAAAACAGACCATAAAGAAAGTAAACAGACTCACGAAAAAAAAGGAATACCTGATTCAACCTTTTTTACAGCTTGCTACAAAAGAAGGTTTCCCCTTTGACATACGTATTCTGGTTCAAAAAAACGGGCAAGGCAAGTGGCAAACAACAGGAAAGGCCGTTCGTATCGGTAACAAAAAAAGCATTACATCCAATCTTCACGGCGGTGGCATGGCAACAGCACTGCATCCATTTTTAGAAGATCATTATCCGCAAGAGATCTGCTCCCACATTATCGATACGCTAGACCATATTGCAACAACTCTTCCTCCCTTTTTAGAAAAAAAACATGGGCGATTGGTCGAATTAGGCATTGATGCAGGCGTTGATCCAGAGGGAAATGTCTGGATTATTGAGGTGAACTCTCGCCCTGGCCGGGATGTGTTTCGTCACATAAAAGATCGCCAGGCGATCGCCACCTCCATCAAACAGCCCGTTCACTACGCTCGTTATCTCTTGGAGGAGCATATAGGAGGTTAGGTAAGCATGGAATCCTTAGCAGTACGACTCAGCTTTCTCACTTATTTGCGTGTCAAAGCAATCGTGCTCCCTTCCCATTTATGCAGGGAGTGGGGGTTGAAGCATAAGATGATAATTACCATCTCACACGGACAAAAAAATAGTAGAGCACTCGTCATGGAAGATACGCAGATCCAATCAGGCCGAGTTGTAAAACTTACGTCGCCGTTAAAAAAAGCGCTAGCTATCCCGTATGCGGGAACCATTCACATAAAAAATGAGAATGGCACCCTGCGCATTGGTCCCTCCATCGGCATCGTTACCACTGGAATAAAAACAGATACTCAAACCCTTCTGGGAGGCAGGACTCGTTTTTTTAAAAAATTATTGATGGCTCAAAAAGGAAAAGGCGTATACTACTTCTTATTTTCTCCTGATGAAGTTGACTGGGAATCAAATCAGGTTAATGGCTGGTTCCTGCTTCCTAACGAACAAGGAGAATATAGCTGGAGACAGTGTGTTACTGCAATGCCTGATTCCTTGTATGATCGAATTCCCTCACGTGCAGCTGAAGCCAAGGATGATGTTCAAGACTTCAAGATAAAATTGATAACCGAGACCCATGTCCCTATTTTTAACCTAGGATTCTTTGATAAATGGGGCGTCCATCAGCGGCTCTCCTATATGCCAGAAGTTACGAACTATATACCTGAAACCCATCTTGCTCCTACTCTCGATATGTTAGAGAGTATGTTAGAAAAGTACCCAATGCTCTACTTGAAGCCCAAAAACGGCAGTCTGGGATATGGAATTGTGAAAGTGCAAAGACTTTCCAATGGCTTTCGGGTTTCCTACCGGATGGGTGGAAGTAACTTCAGTAAAACGTTCGCGAAGCTAGCTAATTTATATCGTCACATTTTCCGTACACGTCAAGTAAGCAATTATTTAATTCAACAAGGCATTCAACTATGTACGTATAAAGGGCGACCCTTTGACTTCCGCGTTCACTTGCATAAAAACCTGGATAATAACTGGGTTGTCTCCTGTATGGCAGCTAAAGTGGCAGGTGTCGGAAGTGTAACTACACATGTACGTACAGGCGGGTTCGTTATTCCTGGTAGGGAACTCCTAGAAACCTTATTCCCTGACCGTTTTGATGAGTTAGAAGAACAAATCAGAGAAGCGTCGGTTCGTTTAGCACAATCGATGGAACTTGCGTATTCCACTCATCTGGGCGAGCTCGGTCTTGATATGGCAATTGATCTAAACGGTGATATTTGGATGTTTGAAGCTAATTCTAAACCAGGTCGTTCTATTTTTAAGCATGATCGGTTGAAGCGAGCAGATGAGCTGTCACGCAGTTTGCTTGTTGATTACAGCAGATACTTAGCCAATTTTTAATTTTATGTGATACAGCTTGCATGGATGGATTGATAAAAAGCTGGTAGAAAAGAGGAGATCGCATGCCCAGCTGGCATTCCGGTTTACTTACTATCCTACCGACGGGCCAGTGGTATCTAAGTAACAAAAAAAGCATATCCGAAGGCCATCTGGAAGAAATACTTATAGCTCCATTAGGACCTTGCCAGAAAAATCAGCCTGTTACGATTGGCTTGGCACCCGTTGCTGCAGATCGATACCGAACTCGTATCCGTTGGAAAATTACAGATGATACGCTTCATCTTACTCCGTTAATTGGAATCCTCACCTCGGGTGAAGGAGCCTCTTTTAAGGGAAATCGGGAAAATTTTATTGATATTTGTAAAATGGGGCAAAAGAAAGGGGCTCTTGTTTTTGTTTTTACACCTGATGGAGTAAATTGGGATACAAAAGAGATCAATGGACATTTATACCATAGCAAAAAGGAAGAGTGGTTTTCACACACCTTCCCTTTTCCACATGTCGTCTATAATCGCATCCCCACTCGAAAAGTTGAAACAAAACCTTATATGCAAGAGCTAGTGGAACGCTTCTCTCGACTTGAAAATGTAACGTTATATAACCAAAAGTTCTTCGATAAACATGACCTGTTCACAGAGCTACAAAACCAGAATAATGTGGCTTCGTTCCTACCCCAAACACAAAAGTTAGATACCCTCTCAACCTTAAAAAATTTTAGTAAAAGCCACTCTCTTCTCTATTTAAAGCCCGTTCTCGGCAGAGCAGGCAAAGGCATCATGCAAGTGGAAAAGGTAAAGGGCAACTGGTTACTCCGGCGTGTTGAACGAAAAAAAGCACCAACCGAAACATATTCCACATTAAAAAAGCTTTGGGAGCAAATTAAACCTCTGCTTGATAATACCCCTTATATCATCCAACAAGGAATTAGATTAGCTTCTTATCAAAACCGTATATTTGATATCAGGGTACTTGTACAGAAGAATGGTTCGGGATGCTTTGGCGTTACAGGAATGGGAATCCGGCAGGCAGGTGAAGATAGTATTACAACACATGTCCCACGTGGAGGAGCCATTTTGCTCCTTGACGAGGTGCTGCCAGCCCTATTTGGAGAAGATGAAGCTACGCGATTAAAAAATGAATTACGTAATACCGCATTATTATTTGCAATGGCGTTAGAAAAATCAAAGGGAGTTCTAGGAGAAATGTCAATGGATCTCGGAGTGACACCAGATGGGGCTATCTATTTTTTCGAAGCAAATGCAAAACCGGAAAAATTTGATGAGCCCTCGATTAGAGTCTCTTCATTAGAAAACATTATTTCCTTTGCCCACTATCTATCTTCGCAATCCTTACATTTACCTCAATCTCCTTCATCCAGATAATCAGTCCCTTTGATATCGCATTGGGACTTTGTTTTTTTTCAACACTATTTTTCAAATACTCCAGAAAAAAAGAGGAATAAAATATGTGTAGCAGAGAGGGAAAAATACGCCGACATAGAATTGGTCGATAAAAGAGCAAAGAAATGGAGCAGCTAAATGAAAAAGATAATTGAAAAGGTAAAAGAAATAGATTCAAATGATGTTGGAATCATTGTATTTTCCCATAAAAAACAAAGTATTATTTCCTCTTACAATGAAGATATCACTGTCCCACTTGCTTCTTCTGCTATGCTTGCACTAGGTTTTTGTGTAGCAAAATGGGTAGAGGAAACTCTACTTAGTTGGGATGACAAGGTAGATAATATTACGTTCCATCCAAAAGAAGATAGTAAAGAAAAATATCCACACTTACAACAACGGACCACACTAGCACTGCGGGATGCTGTTGAAGTTATGATTGCATGCCACGACAGCTTTTTAGCCAATAGTGTTGTACAGTTTTGTGGTGGATGGGACAAAATTAATAACCAATTAAAACTTTATTTTAGTCATATAAATATTACAAATAACCCTAGAGATTCAGAAAATACTGGGCAATTAAAGCAGATGTTTGAACTTTTACATTCCATATTCCAGGGCTATAAAGCTACTCCAGATTTATGGATTCCAATTATCAATGGATTAGTTAGACAACAAGCTTCGATAGGAGAAATACCTGAACATTATGTAAATCATATGACTGGTGGATTAAAAAATCTCGTGATTGATATAGGTATTATAGGAGAGTTTAGTCAAAATCCATTGTTGTATGTATTAGGTGCAAATAATCTACCTGATCGAAGCAACAATCAAATAGCAGATAATAAAATTATAGAAGCAATTATATACCTGTATGAGGAGTACAAAAATCAAGAAACAGTAACATAGGATTACCTTACCTCATGAAAATTTTGTTCATCCATGCATTTCCTTTCCCTCCTTGGTAAAAACTGAAAACAGGAGGTGGTCAAAATGACCCACAATCAAAACTATAATCCATCTGCTTTTGCACAACTTTCGGGAGCTCATTCCGTTTTCCAACCTGGTTTCGCTGGGACCAATGTTCAGGAAGTACAAGCCTGGAATTCAGGCTATCATCCGCAACAAGCAATGAGTCAAGCACCTACCAACCTTTACTCACAAGGATTTGCCAACACGAATGTACAGGAAGTTCGCGCACTTAATTCCGGACAACCTACACCAACTGTTGCGAATCAATCTTATGGTGGAGGTTTACCTGCTACATACGGCTTTCAAAACTATGGGTCCAATCAAAATTATGGAATGAATCAAGTTCATAGCAGCCTTCATAACTATCAGTCCTCTGCAAATCTGGGTAATAACGCAAATCAAAGCTATGGACCAATCCAAGGATATGGCGGATTCAACAATGTATTCCAACCAGGCTTCGCAGGGACCAATGTACAAGAAGTACGCTCTTTGAATGCTGGTCATTTCACACCTGGCACCTCTCAAGGATTAAGTAGTGGTGGAGGTCATTCCATTTATAATAATGGCTTCGCCAATACGAATGTCCAAGAAGTAAGAGCTCTTAACTATGGACAGCCTGTATCAGGTGTTTCTTACCAATCCTACGGAAATCAGGCTCCCCAAGCTTACTCCTATTCAGGCTTAGGTTCTGTTTTAGGAAGCGGTAATTATGGGGCTTCCAACTTCACGAATCAACAAAGTGTAGGCAACATCCATCAGCCTGGATTTGCAGGAACGAATGTACAGGAAGTTCAAACTTGGAATTCCGGTTACCACCCGCATCAAACTATGAATGCAACAACTGCTAGCATCCAAAGCCCTGGATTCGCAAACACCAATGTACAAGAGGTACGCTCACTTAATTCAGGTCAACCTACACCTTCTGCTCAACAACATGCTTATGGGCAAGTACAAGGTTTAGGTACAGGATTCCAAGGCTTTACTCTTTAATTACTTTTAAACAAACGAAAGACCGCTCTAGCCGGGCGGTCTTTTTTTCTGAATCAGATAGAGAACAGGAGGATGCTAATGAAACCGTACGGAGATTTTCGTAAATTATATAAAAGACTACGTACCTACGATTCACAGCAGACTGCTGTTCAGCGAAGTGAGGATTTGCAAGAGATTGAACAAATCTGGCACTTTTATAACAAGCTATCTGTTCATGAGTTACGTATACTGTGTGCAGCTATCAAAAAAACGGAGGCTCAGCTCGGGTATATACCCTTTTGCCTTACCACCGTTCCCATTGTCTTTATCGTTTTTTCTAGCAAGCTAACGCATTATGTTTCTACAAGTATTCCACTGCTTAGCATTGTCATCATTTTTTTTACAGCATTGTTAATTTATCTGATATATAAACACTTTAAGTTTAAATCATACAATGCCTTACATCTGTATATTGTTCAATCGTTACTGCAAACCAAGTCGGAATTGGAAAAGGATGCGCAACCAGAAGAAAAAGATGCACGTCCGCTATCTCATTCCTTTGTAGAAGAATAAGGTTATTTCTTCGTTTCGTTTAGACGATCGACAATTTCTTTTGCCCACTCCTGAAAACAGGCAAGTGCATCTTCTACATCAGAAAATATCTTTTTTTCCAGACAAACAAAATTGGGGAAATCAGTGATCTGGTTCTTCTGTACGCGCACACCGTCCGTCATAATTTGAATTTCAAGGAATATAGATACATCTTCATCGATACCGTATTCATTCTCTACATATTCATATGTACGGACCCAATCAAGTACACGAATCTCATTTGGCTTCAAGCCAGTAGCCTGTGTAATGGACATCACCGTTTCATTCCCGTAGTAATGCATCCAATCCTCTCCTTCCCTCTCTTACGCCAATTGTAGTGCAAAAGTCAGCACATACCCTATAATGGCCAGCAAAACGGAACCAAGTAACCCTGCCACCAGAGCAGGCATCCCCGTTTTTCGAAAGGCAGCAAACTGAACCTGCAATCCCAAACCTGCCATTGCCATCGCAATTAACAAGTACGCGATATCTACCATCCATGATGCAACCACTTCTGGAATCAATCCTGTAGAATGAATTGCGCTCATTACCAAGAACCCGAAAATGAACCACGGTATAGGTAGAGATTGACGCTTGTTGTTGTCATATCCCTCTGCTGCTTTTTTCCCTTCCAAACGGTTATACCAGAATCCGATTATGAGAGCAACAGGTACAAGCAGAAGAACTCGCGTTAATTTGACGATAACTGCAATATCTACCGCAGAGTCACCACCTGGTGCGGCAGCCGCAATTACGTGAGCAATCTCATGCAACGTAGCTCCACTAAATACTCCATATCCTTCCGATGACAGCCCTAATACAGGATAAAGAAACGTATAGAGTAGTGTAAAAATCGTTCCCAATATTGCAACAACGGCAGCACTGATCGCAGTCTCTTCTTCTTTTGCTTTAATTTGTGGAGAAATAGCTACGACTGCAGCTGCTCCACAAATTGCCGTACCGCAAGCTGTTAGGATCGATAATTTCTGGTCAGCCTTTAATAAGCGCGAAAAGCCATATACCACAGGCAAGGTAAAACAAATAACGATGGTAGCTAGTAACAATACCTTAGGTCCCGCTTCCACAATATCAACCAGGTTAAGTCGCATACCAAGTAATATAATCCCGAGTCGTAGCAGTTTTTTACTTGAAAATTGGATCCCTGACAAGGAACGGTGCGGAACACGTGAAAAACCCTGCCAAATCATACCCAACAATATCGCAATAACCAAATGCCCCATAATACTGAAGAAAGGTAGCATGGCGATATATTTAGCAGCGATAGCAAGAATAAATGTAAGTAAAATTCCAATCGTAAAACCCTTTTTTTCTGACTGTGGAGTAGCCGTCCCTCCCATTTTGTATCCTCCGTTTCAGATCGATGTCCGATGATAACAATGAATATTCCCGTCTTTATCATAAGAAATTATGAATGATAATGGAAATATTGATTTGTTATCTTAATGATTAGAAAAACTTATCATACATAAGAAAAAGGCTACCTATCTAAAGCCCCTTATAATGATCGTCTTCTTCCTACCATAGTGGAGAAAACCAGCTTCTCTTTTCACCCTTCACTAAGAGTCTTCGCCCCGCAAGGGGTTGGACTGTCCGCTCCGCACTATTCATCAGGGAAGCTCAAAACGACGTATTCACTGTAAGACTTGCTGGGTCTCGCTTCTTAATCCCGATGAATAATGCTCCGCTGGGTCGTGCTTCGCCAAGTCGCTCTGTGTGAAAAGAGAAGCTGGTTTTTCATGCTGTTGTGATTGTTCGTGTTTTTCCACTGAAGCCGCTTGCAGAAGAAGCACACTACAGTAGTCATTAAAAGGTCTTTCACACCTGAAAATTATATACTTTCTGATCTTAGAACGAAAAAACATCCCGTCCCACTCTCAAAAGTGGGACGGGATGTTTTTTCATATGTTATGTTAACTTATTTCATTTTCTTCAATTCTACGTGGAAATAAACAGCATCACCTTCTGCATTAGCCCAGATTTTACCACCGTGCAATTCCACTATACTTTTCGAGATGGCAAGTCCAAGGCCAGAGCCATCTTGAACACTGTGACGTGATTCATCAGCCTTATAGAATCGATCAAATAATTTGTCCAGATCCTTTTTGCCAAGTGATTCTGCTTTATTGGCTACTGTTATTGTAACCTTATACTCGTCATGCTTCATGCGCACAAGAATTTCTCCTGGCTTATCGCTGTACTTAATGGCATTTCCAAGCAGATTCTCAAACACTCGTACGATCTTGTCAGGGTCCACTTCAACATTAACCCGTTCGGACGGCACTTGTTTCTTGAAGTGTAACTCTTCTTCCTCTATCTGTGGAACCAATTCCTCCAACAGTTGTTCCAGCATCTCTGTTAGATCAACCTGTTTCCGATAGATGGTAACACCTTCATTAGTCAGTTTCGTATATTCGAACAGGTCCTCTATCAGTCGCTTTAACTGTTCGGACTTCATGTAAGCAATCTCTGCATATTCAGCAAGCTGCTCTTCATTTCGATATCGTTTATCTTGAATCAATCGAAGATAACCCATGATAGAGGTCAACGGTGTTCGTAAATCGTGGGAGACGTTGGTGATCAGTTCATTTTTTGTCTGCTCTGCCCGTCGTTCTTCCTCGATGGTATCATTCAATCGCATAGCCATATTATTAATGTTCTCAGCTAATTGTCCTAATTCATCGATACTGTTTACAGGAACCCTCACATCCAAATCCCCTGTAGCCATCGCTCTGATTCCTGAAGCCATATTTCGGATGTGTAGCATCTTTTTCTTGGTTAAGAAGAAAAAGCAGAAGATAAATACTACAAATCCAATAAAACCAGGTAAATCTGAAGGTAGATAGGTTTTGATTAATTCAGGATGAGGGATTCCTCTTACTACTACATACATTTTTTCTTTTAGCAAGTCGATTGGGTAAAAAGTAGTAAATTGTTGCAGCACATCATCTTCTGAATTAATTCGTTTATCCATAGAGGATCGAATCAGCGTGTGTACATCAATCTTCGTCTCATGTACATTTTTGGATTTGATCGCAATATTCCCATCCAGATCCATCAAAATAATGTCTACACTATTGATTCGGGAGAAACTGTCTACCAGCTCATTCAATTCGTCACGTTCTTCTGTAGACAGTTTCTGGACAGGATTTGTTATGGCATTCGCTGCTGTTACATAAGCTCCAGCTCCTAGTGAATTTCCCGGAGTCGCCGTATTGCCTATTACATCGGGGGGATTAGCCGATGTAATAGTCCCAGATGATTCTTCTGTTCCCGTTGGAGTCTCGGTTTGAGAAGACTTCTTCTCTTCATCCGTCTCCGGATTTGTGATATATTCATTAAAATTTTCTAGCTCTCTAACGATTCTCTGTGCATCATTATCAATATTTTCCATTCCATTCTTATAATTAATGACAACATGCTGCTCACTCGAATACGGTTCAATGTTAACTGCTACTAAAATACCAGCAAGCATACTAATAGCAAAAGACATCATTACTTGCAATCGCAAGCTGGAACGGTACTGAAAAATGATTTCTTTTCCGATTTTTTTAATCGATTGCACCAAAAAAAGGAAAATTCTAACCGGATTCCACTTCAACTTTATAACCTACTCCCCACACAGTTTTAATATAGCGAGGTTTACGAGGATTTGTTTCGATCTTTTCCCGGATTTTTCGAATATGTACCATCACAGTGTTATCCGATTGATAGAAAGGTTCATTCCATATCCGTTCATAGATTTTTTCCGTGCTAAACACGATTCCCTTGTTGCGCACCAACAATTCTAGAATGGCAAATTCACGTGGTGTCAACTTCACCTCGCGACCATCCACTCTTACTTCATGCGTAGCTACATTTATTAACAAGTCATCCACTTCCATCTGATCGCTAGATACCTCATTAAAACCACTCAAGCGCATATAACGACGCAGCTGAGATTTCACCCTAGCGATCAATTCCAGGGGGTTAAATGGTTTCGTGACATAATCATCCGCACCAGAAGTTAAGCCAATTATTTTATCCATATCTTCAGCTTTAGCAGAGAGCATGATAATGGGAACATTCTCTGTATCCCTGATTTTCATACACGCCTCTAAACCATCCATTTTCGGCATCATGATGTCCAGAATGATCAAATGAACTTTATGATTCTTTAACTTCATCAGACCTTCCAGTCCATCCGCAGCTTTGATTACATTGTACCCTTCATTAGTCAGATAAATCTCGATTAAATCTCGGATTTCTTTTTCATCATCAATGATAAGAATGGTCTCTTTCTGCATTTTGTCTTCTCCCTCACAGTTGTGATTCCTTACTCATTGTACCTGTTCCATCCTTAAAAGTCTGTATGGGATCTACCGGAAACCCATTACTGTTTCTTTTTTTTGATCCGATATATAAAAGCGGGAGGAACATTCAATGGCTCAAATGAGATGGAAACCTCGTCAAATACTTCTTCAAACTGACTTTTCATCTGCAAGGAATACTGGAAGGCAATAAAAGATCCACCAGGTTTTAATGAACGTTCAATCTCATTCACAATACGATCTCGCAACTCCTGTGAGAAATTCTTGAACGGAAGACCACTAATAATTACATCTACCTGACCAATCTGTGCATCATGTAAATCCTGAAACAACCGCTCCGCCTGTTTACGATGGTAATAGTTAGGATAATTTCTTTTAAGCAATTCCGCCAATTCCGCATCCTGTTCATAGATAAATACTTCAGCATCTTCTTTAATGAGTTGGTTTAAATACTTTGTAAAAACTCCTGTACCCGCACCTAGTTCTACTACTGACGAAACATTATTCCAATCAATACGTTTAAACATTCTCTTTGCTAAATGTCTGGAGCTAGGGATAATACTACCAACTTCTTTTGGTGACTTCATAAATGTACGCAAAAAAGTAATTTTATCGTGAATGGCTGCTCCTTTGAATGTATTCGGATTGGACAGGCCATCTTTCTTATTGGATAACCCCAATTTACTCACCCTTTCCGTAAGTCCTATTGTAAGTGACGAATCTTAACATAAACACGTAACACTTCTTAAGAAAATATAAAAATTCGACAAGTGAATTTATCTTTCCTTTTCTGAATTGATTTGTTAAAGTTCAATAATATCATAATTTGTTAAACTTTTCTGAAAGAAGGGTATTGCATGAGTCAACCTGCTAATCGCCCCATTGTTATCTTAGCTTTGATTACTGCATTATGTTTGTTGGGAGATTCGATGTTATACATCGTTTTACCTGTTTTTTTTAAAGAGGCTGGACTTACATCTATTGCCCAGGTTGGTTTATTACTTTCCATCAACAGGTTAATCCGATTACCACTATCACCCTTGGTAAATTATATATATGGTCGTGTCAACTTACAGGTTTGTATGGTAGCCGCCGTTTTTTTATCATTTGTAACTACCCTCAGTTACGGTTTTTTACATAGCTTCTGGCTGTGGCTATTAATCCGAGCCCTATGGGGGTTTGTCTGGAGCATTCTGCGATTAGGTGCATATCTCACTATTGTTGATCTGGCAACAGAACAAAACCGGGGTCAATTAACGGGCACGTATAATGGCTTGTACCGATTAGGTAGCCTATTTGGAATGCTACTTGGCGGATTTTTGGCAGATTGGTACGGTCTTGCTACCACAGCAATTATTTTTTCCGTAGCAACCTTAATTGGTATTCCCTATATTTTACTAACATTTAAAAATCCCAAACCAAAAGAACTAGATACCACCACAGTTCCTGTCGAACATTCTAGCACTCCTAAAAGAAGTAAGGTAACCATTTGGGACATCCTCAAGCAGCGTCAAGTCGCTTATGCCATGATAACAGGAGTTTTGGTTGCTATGCTGTTTCAAGGAATTCTCGCAGGGGGAGTCAGTCAGCTTTTCGCATACTATTACTCTGATCCGACACGATTATTCGGGATAACAGTTGGAGTAGCCACCTTGGCTGGGATCATCCAGTCTATTCGCTGGGTATGGGAGCCTTGGCTTGCCCCGTGGGTAGGACGCTTGTCTGATGAAAAATGGAGTCGTAGTAGGCTCTTATCTTACTCACTAATAGGAACTGCCCTTTGTTTATTTTTAATTCCGATAAGTAAGCCTATCTGGATGATGGTCTTTCTCTTGTTGCTCATCCAATTATTAGCTACTTCTCTTACAACCTTATCAGACACGTATGCTTCTGATATGGCCGCCCAGCATGTCCAGCATAAGGGTTCTATTCTTACAAGCTATACCATGTCTGTTGACTTAGGTGCTGCCCTTGGTCCACTGATTGGATTAAGCGTTTTTGAATGGTGGGGACCTCTTCCACTATACGTAACTGCTGCTGTTGTCATGTGCTGGCTCTCTTTCATCTGGTATCAACAAGCAAATACGAAAAAAATCCCGCTCGCGTAAGTGTGAACGGGATTTTTTGCTTTTTGTTCGTTTATTTCAGATGCCCACTAGCTAATTAGCTACGAGCACCTCTGTTTTCGTTGTTGTAAGAACGTGGTTTGCCTCCACCGCTGTTTCCGCCACCACTACGACGACGATCATCTCCGCCACGACGATCATCTCCGCCACGACGTCCATCAGAACGGCCTCCACGATTTCTATCTCCGCCACCGTAATTGCCACGTGGACGATCTCCACCACGACGAGGTCCGCTATTACGCTTGTCATCACCATATGGACGGCGTTTTTTGCTGCGAAGAGGAGCCTCTTCAGTCAAACGAATCGGAGTTGTGTCCGGCTCTTTTGTCAGCATTTTAAGCGCTGCTGCAACAAGTGCAATCGAATCATTTTCGTCCAACAATTTTTCAGCAAGTGTATGGTACTCACGATAGTTGTCTTCACTGATAACAGAAACCAATTTTTCAACTGTAATACGTTGTGCACCTTCGATTGCTTCAGTCAGAGTTGGAACAGGTTGACGATTCATTTTACGCTTCGTTACTTGCTCGATCATGCGCAGATGGTCTACTTCACGAGGTGTTACAAATGTAATGGCAACGCCTGTTTTACCTGCACGACCAGTACGACCGATACGGTGAACATAGCTCTCAGGATCTTGAGGAATATCGAAGTTGTATACATGGGAAACGCCGCTGATATCTAGACCGCGGGCAGCAACATCTGTAGCAACCAGAATATCAATAGTACCTTCTTTAAACTGGCGCAATACGCTGTCACGCTTCGCTTGAGTCAGGTCACCATGAATTCCTTCTGCGGAATAACCACGTTTGTTTAGGGCTTCGCTTAGCTCGTCCACACGACGTTTTGTGCGACCAAACACGATAACTAATTCTGGGGATTGGATATCAAGCAAACGACACATTACATCGAACTTCGATTTCTCTTGAACTTCCATGTAGACTTGCTCAATATTTGGAACCGTTACTTCTTTTGCTTTTACTGCAATTTTTTCTGGGTCTTTCAGATAACGTTTAGAAAGTGATTCAATCTGTCTTGGCATGGTTGCTGAGAAGAGTAGGGTTTGACGCTCAGCAGGAATTTGTTGAAGGATTGATTCGATCTCTTCAATGAAACCCATGTTCAACATTTCATCTGCTTCATCAAGAACCAGTGTGCTGATATGATTCAAACGAATCGTGTTGCGGTTGATGTGGTCAATTAGACGACCAGGTGTTGCCACAATGATATTTGGATTCTTTTTCAATGCACGAATCTGTCTTACGATATCTTGACCGCCATAGATAGGGAGTGTTTTAATCCCTGAGTATTGACCAACCTTGTTCAATTCTTCTGCAACTTGTACAGCAAGTTCACGTGTTGGTGTTAATACGATACCTTGGATGTGTGGTTTATCCATATCGATTTTCTCGATCATTGGAATACCAAAAGCTGCTGTTTTACCTGTACCTGTTTGTGCTTGACCAATCAGGTCTTTGCCTGCAAGAGCAACTGGGATTGTTAGTGATTGGATGGGTGTCGCTTCTTCAAAACCCATGTTGCTTAGGGATCTCAGAACTTGGTGACTTAATCCCAACTCGAAAAATGTAGCCAAATTTATTCATTCTCCTTTTTAAGTGACTCTACCTCTATATAGTTTGCCACTTTTTTGGACCTTTAAAGCCCTTATCTTATATTTGCTACCGATTTAACCTATAAGGTGGATAATGATCGTGTGTAAGCACTTGCTTCATACCCAACAGTCACAACCGTTCGGCTGACCACCAGGGTCGATTGGCGAGAATAATGGGAAAAACTCCACAAAAAAAACATTAAGCCGGGAAACACACGCTTAATGCCTGCACATTCTCGTGTTTTATCAATTAATCCTTTTCATGCGATGGAATTCATCCATTGCCAAAGGCTACTCGCGAAATGCTCCACGGATATAGGTATTTCTCCGCAACGTAATAACAATATCATGTCTCTATTCAATTTGCAATAACTGGTTTATTCTGAGGCATAATCTGTGTGTGGAAAAATAATCCATTTACACATAACAACCACGTGTAATGTAGCTTTGACAAAAAGATTGATTACAATGGATTATTGGTATTAATGTTGTTTTCATCTACTTGGATTATACTAACGGGTAGTTACGTGAAAAATGAATTTTGTTGTATAATAAAAAGATGGAACGTAAAAACACAGTCTGGTTGGTAGTCCAGACGCATTGAGCCCTTTTTGGGGATTCAATGTCAGTAACCTTCCCCCCTCGGGATGTCCATTGTTCCAATGTTTGATTAGAGGGGGATTTTATGAAGCTAACAGTGTATTATGATGGTCAATTTTGGGTAGGTGTTGTTGAGGAAGTTCATGAAGGGAAATTGAGAGCAGGTAGGTACGTATTTGGTTCTGAACCAAATGATTCTGAAATTCTGGAGTTTATCCAGAGACAGATAGTAGACTTAACAAACAGATTGTCTCAAGAAATCAATAGAAAAACTCCCAATGAGCGGAGAGTAAACCCAAAGCGTCTTGCAAGACGAGTGGCTGATGAACTGAAAAATAAAGGTATATCTTCTCATGCCGAAGAAACTCTCAAGTTGGAATATGAGAAAAGAAAAAAAGAAAAACAAACTTTTTCCAGGCAACAAAGGGAAGAAATGAAAGAACGAAAGCGAGAAATAAAACGTCAAAAAGCGAAAGATAAACATCGTGGAAGGTAATTAAAAAATCGGGTAACCCCCGATTTTTTACATTGATTTTGCTTTTGTCTTTTTTGTTGTGGTAACGGGATTGATAGTTCAAGACCGCCTTTTACGATAAGGCGGTCTTTCTTTTGTCCAAAAATCAACACGAAAAGCTAACAAAGCCTTTGGAAGTAACAATCACACTATCCAAGTACAAAGTATTTCATGATCATTGCAAAATGAATACCCGTACCCGCCATCACGAACAAATGGAATATCTCATGAAACCCGAATCGATTTGGGAAAAAGTCAAAGATTTTCGTAGCATAGATGACAGCACCAAGAGTGTACATCACACCGCCAATAACGGTAAGCACAATTGCTCCCATCGGCAAATTATGAACCAATTGAGCAAACGGAACCACTGCAATCCAGCCCAACGTCACGTAAAAAATCGTGGAAACGTACCGTGGCGCATTGATAAAGTAGATCTTCAGGAACAAGCCAATTATGGCAAGAACCCATACCGCAATCAGCATGCTCCATTTCCACCAGCCTGTCAGACCATAATAAAAAACTGGTGTGTAAGAGCCAGCAATTAATATGTAGATGGCGATATGATCAATTTTTTTCAAAATCAGTTCCTTATCGGGAGTTGTTCTCACCCAATGATAAATAGAGCTAGCACCATACAATAATATTATACTTACACCAAAAATCGTCATTGTAATCAATTTTGACATGCTACCCAGAGATAAAACAATCAGGAATACTAAACCAACAATTCCCGCCAAAAACGTAATGAAATGTGTCCAGGTACTTACTGGATCCTTCATTTTCCAAAAGTTTTTCATACATTACCTCCATCCCTTGATGCGTGAAACTATTTATTATCTTCATTCTAACACTAGAAGAACGATAGGGATAGATCAATTATATAATTGTCATAATTAGATTACATAATTTTTATAATCAGATTGCCTAGTAAACTCTTTTTGCTCCTACATAAGCTGGGCCCCAGTAGCTATTTTTCAGTGAATAAACATGTATTCCTTTGGAAGAGGTCGCTGAAATGAATCTGTTGTTACCTACATAAAATCCAACGTGAGATACCTGTTTAGATTTTTTTAACGCAAAAAAGACAAGATCACCAGGCTGTAGTTGTTTTATAGGAACCCACTTACCCATTGTGTATAGTACCGCAGAAGTTGTTCTTTCAGTAGGGATCCCGTGTTTGTTATACATGTAATAAATGAAACCGGAACAATCAAATCCAGAAGGTGACTCACCGCCCCACACATAAGGAACTCCCATATAGGTATAGGTATCTGAGATCAGGCGATTCACTGTTTCATTTCGTTTTTGTTCTATTTGCCTTGCCAACAGTAGTTCGTTCCACTGCTCTGCCTTTTTTGTCTGTATGCTTTTTCTGACTATCGTTTCTTTCTCTTCTTTAACAGGACTATTTAGATCATGTGCAAAAGTCACAGCCCCCGACACATTCCAACTCAAACTACCAGCTAATAAAAAGAGAAACCACTTCTGACAACGACGGCTTACAAACTGCTTAGACGCATGCAAAGAAATGCACCTATTGCTGTTGGACACGCTATTCTACTCCTTTTTCAAGCAATTTTTATTTAGCATGTCCTACTTATCAATGTTTATTATTTTTTCTCCAGAACAGGCTTGTGTAACTCTTGTGCCTTTTTTGTGTAATCCAAAACCTGAGCAGAAGAAGCATCATTTTCGACAGAGCACCTTTTACCCTCCAGCTGAACGAAGCAACACAGAGCGAGGAGAAAAAAGTGCAACCCATGAGTTATCTACCATGATGTCGCTACTTTTTGCACTTTCCTCGCTCTGTGTTGTGTAGTGGACAGTCCTTCTCCCTTGCGGGAGGGTAAACAGTACGCAAGTCGAAAATGATGCTTCTTCTGCCTACACTAAAGTACACACAAAAACAGGCGCATGAGTTATCCTCACACGCCTGTTTACTATTCTTACAGCTTGTCCAAAATATTTTCTTTGATATACGCGCGAATTTCTTCACCCGTAGCCAAATTCAAAATCTCATTGGTAGCCGCTTTCATTTCTTCCATGCTTAGTTGCGTCAGCAAGTGACGGGAACGCAGGATAGAAGGAGCACTCATACTGAATTCATCCAGACCAAAGCCTAGTAGAACTGGCAATGCGTACTCTTCACCAGCCATCTCACCGCACATACCAGCCCATTTACCTTCTTTGTGAGCTGCGTCGATTACATTCTTGATCAGACGCAGAACAGCAGGGTTAAACGGATCATACAGGTAAGAAATTTGTTGGTTCATACGGTCAACGGCCATTGTATATTGGATCAGATCGTTTGTACCGATACTGAAGAAGTCTGCTTCTTTTGCCAGTTGATCAGCAACTACTGCAGCAGCAGGAATTTCAATCATCATCCCTACTTCGATTTCTTCGTTAAAGGCAATGCCATTTTGACGAAGATCTTCTTTTACTTCTTCAAGGATTGCATTCGCTTGGCGCAATTCAACCAGAGAAGCAATCATTGGGTACATGATCTTGATATTTCCGAATGCACTCGCACGAAGCAATGCACGTAATTGGGTCTTGAACAGGTCAACCTGATCTAGACAAATACGGATTGCACGGTAACCCAAGAATGGGTTCATTTCGTGTGGTAAATCAAGGTATGGAAGCTCTTTATCTCCGCCGATATCAAGCGTACGGATGACAACTGGACGGTTATTGTCTATAGTAGCTGCAACCGCTTTATATGCTTCAAATTGCTCCTCTTCAGTAGGGAAGTTATCGCGTCCCATGTACAAGAACTCTGTACGGAACAGACCAATACCTTCTGCACCTGCTTTGTCAGCACCTTCAGCATCGTGCGGAGTACCAATGTTGGCCACTAGCTCAACATGGTGACCATCTTTTGTTACGGATGGCTCGTTGATTAGTTTTGCCCATGTAGCTTTTTGCTCATGGAACTCTTTTAATTTTTGCTCATAACTAGCGATCAGATCTTGATCAGGGTTAACGAATACATCCCCAGTTTCTCCATCAACGACTAACATATCGCCAGATTTAACTTTTTCAGTAATGTCAGAAAGACCTGTAACAGCAGGGATTTCCATCGTACGTGCCATGATAGCGGAGTGAGAAGTGCGTCCCCCGATATTAGTAACGAACGCTTTTACTTGATCCTTGTCCAACTGAGCTGTATCAGAAGGCGTCAAGTCATGACATACAAGAATAACAGCCTCTGTAGCGTCACCTAGCAAGGAATCTTCAATGCCAAGCAAGTTTTTCAAAAGACGTTTGCTTACATCACGCAGGTCAGCTGCGCGCTCACGCATGTATTCGTCTTCCATGCTTTCAAACATGCCCACGAACATATTGCTTACGCCTTCCAACGCTGATTCAGAATTAATTTTTTCGCTTTCAATATTGCTCTCAATAGCTCCAATAAATTCCGGGTCGCTCATGATCAATTGATGAGCTTCAAAGATTTTTGCTTCAGCTTCCCCAATATCTTTTGAAGCTTTTTGTTTGATCGCTTCCAGCTGGGAAATGGTTTTTCCTACCGCTTCTTTCAAACGAGCCACTTCAGCTGCAACTTGATCTGCTTCTAGAGTAGTGCGTGTGTACGAGAGGGTTTGTTCAACTTTTACGAATGCATGGCCAATTGCGATACCCTGAGCTGCTGCAATACCTTTACAAAGCAAAGAAATCCACTCCTCTGTTATCTTTTTATGTCTTAGTCTTTGTCGTGTTCTAGAATTGTTCCCAATTCTTCCAGAGCTTGAGCTTCATTTTCACCATTTACTTCAAGAACGATTTCGTCGCCTTTTTTCGCAGCAAGAGTCATTACACCCATGATGCTTTTTCCGTTTACTTTTTTAGTACCCTTGATTAGGTTTACATCGCAAGAGAAAGAAGTTGCCTTTTGAACAAACATGGTTGCTGGACGAGCATGTAGACCAGAAGGGTTTTGAATTGTGCAAGTTTTTGTCAACATAGTATATTGCTCCTTTTTTATTGTTATTTTAGTTAATTGTAACTTTCATCATAAGTATATTAATCTACAGATAAGTTATCAATGTCAATAAAAAAATTGACACGATTTGAAGACATATGGAAATAAAATTGGAAAAACCAAGAGTTTTTACCGTCTATTATTCCCTTCGAATCCCTTTTCCTGATTTTTCTATCTGGTAAGGGTGATGTTGTACCTTATTATGCATGCCCTTTTATCAGGACGCAATATTTTTTCATTAACATTTTTTATCTTCATTTCTAATTGCTCTTTCTCGATAATATCTAGTATCTACTACTAGCAACTGTAAGATACGTAACACATTATCGTCCATTAGAATCCGCAAAATAGACTTCCCTCATTCTTATTGCATATTGTGCAATTACAGTACGATTTTTGCACTAAATACAACTCGCTCTTATTTTGTGCAATTGATTGCAATCAATTCAATTCTCGTTGTTTCTATATTAAATAGGAAAGAACTCGTTTTTTTGAAGGAATCGCATTGTATGGGCTATGCAAAGCCTATATTACTTGCAATGTGTATGATGTTTTATTAAAAGTTTCCTTTTTATTTCGCAAGCTTTTCTATTGTCTCATCCTTGAGTTGATCCATAGACCGTACCTTTGGATCAGCAAGGAATGAACTCCTCACTTACATTTGTGCAACAAGGGGACTGAACCGAGATATTATTGCACATTCTTTATGCAATTCATGAGTAATCAGGATTACGTTGCATGCACCTATTATAATGAAGGAAAAAATATTATCAGTGAATGTAAAAAGGTAACCATTCTCTGGTTACCTCCTCATTAGCCCATGAAGAAACTATCCATTATTTTAAAATAATTAAAAATATCTGGAGAATATTTTACCAGGATTTAAAATTCCTTTAGGATCAAAGGTCTGTTTCAGCAGCTTCATGACCTGAAATGCCGTTCCGTGCTCCTGCTCTTGGTACTTATTTTTGCCTAATCCAACTCCATGTTCACCCGTGCAAGTGCCACCCCTCATTAATGCATATTGCACAATCTCATTGTTCACATCTTCTGCTTTTCTTAATTCTTCAGGATTGTTCGGGTCTAGCATGATAAGAGTATGGTAATTACCATCACCAATGTGCCCCAGAACGCCCCCTTCCAGTCCAGAACGTTGCACAATTTCTTGCGCATTTTCCACGGCTCCAGACAGTTCTGAAATGGGTACACAGACATCTGTTGTCATTACTTGTTTACCAGGAACAGAATGTGCAAAAGCCCAATAGAGGTGATGTCGTGCTTCCCATAACTGTGCTCTGCCTTTGGAATCCAGCTCAATATCAAAGTGTTTGCAGTTATTCTCCATCGCAATCTCTTTAGCGAACTCTGCATCAGCTTGTAATCCAGCTACATTTCCATGAAACTCAAGAAACAATGTCGGGGTTACATCATAGGCAGTTTGTTTATAGCTATTAATTTTTATTATTGAAAGTGGATCGACTAGCTCTACTTTTGCAACAGGGATTCCTACAGACAGAATAGCTACAGCCGTTTGCACCGCACTTTTCACATCAGGAAAGGAGGCGCGTACCGCCATCACTTCTTCCGGTATGCCATATAGCTTTAATGTCAGCTCCGTAATTACTCCTAGCGTACCTTCTGAACCAACGAACAAACCGTTCAAATGATACCCAGAAGATGATTTAGCTGCAAGCCCCCCTGTATGTATGATGTCTCCATTCGCCAAAATAACCTCCATATCCCGTACCTGATCACGCATGACACCATATCGTACAGCTGTAGTCCCACTTGCATTGGTCGCTGCCATTCCACCTAATGTCGCATCAGCACCAGGGTCTACGGAGAAAAAGAGCCCATATTTTTTAAGCTCCTTATTAAGCTGAGTACGTGTTGCACCTGGCTGGACCCGAACCAATAAATCATCGGGACGCACCTCTAGAATTTGATTCATCCGTTGAAAATCTACGGAGATTCCCCCATAAACTGGAATCGCGTGCCCTTCCAGACTCGTCCCCAGCCCAAAGGGAACTACCGGAATCACGTGTTCATTGGCAAACTGCAATATCTTGCTCACATCTGATGTTGATTCAGGAAAAACCACTACATCAGGTGTGATTGGCGTATGATAGGACTCATCCTTACTATGTAATTCCAGAACGCTTTCACTAATGGATACCTGATCTTTTGTAAGAATACGGCAAAGATTATCATATAAAGACATTTGATTACCTCCGTCATTGGTGTATAGATTTCTTTTTTTCATTATAACGAGGAAGCTTGTTTTTGTGTCTGTATTTTCAGAAATTTTATAGCACTACTCTGTTCTTTCAATATTTTGATTCAATAAAAGTTATAAAGATTGTCTTCTTCCCATTATAGTGGAGAAAACCAGCTTCTCTTTTCACCCATCGCTAGAGTCTTCGCCCCGCAAGGGGGTGGACTGTCCGCTCCGCACTATTCACCGGGGAAGCTCAAAACGATGTATTCACTGTAAGACTTGCTGGGTTTCGCTTCTTATTCCCGATGAACAGTGCTCCGCTAGGATGGGCTTCGCCAAGACGCTCTGTGTGAAAAGAGAAGCTGGTTTTTACAGGCTGTTGGAGTTGTTTGTATTTTTTTCATTGCACCCCTTTGCAGAAGAAGCACATTTTTTGTCCAGAACTATTTAAGGTCCTACCTAGCTACTGGGTAAAGAGTGCGGAATCAAAAGTGCAACCCATGAGACACTACGTAGCAATTGCACCATTTTGCACTTTCCGCACTCTTTGCCCAGTAGCGGACGGTCATGACTCCCTTGCGGGACCTTAACGAGTTCACAGACAAAAAATGTGCTTCTTCTGCATACCCACTACAGTAGTCATTAAATTAAGCATTTTCTAACATTATGAAAAACCCGCCAGAATCTCCTACTCTGACGGGCACTCCATTATAACCATTCCTACAAAAATCTGCGATGCACCTTCTTGCCATCATAACTAAATACCAGTGGTCGATTATCTAGCGCCGTTTCCAGATGAACATTTTTGCCCCAAATATGATACACATACGGAAGTGTTTTCTCGATGTATTTCACATCCAGCTCCAGTCCTTCGAATGAATGCTTCAAATATAACTCTCCATTGCGCAGGTAATCCCCATCTTGAACAGTCAGATAAGGAAAGCCTCCATTTACGCGAGATAGTGCCAGCTGGTCTCGCACAGTTTCCCACTGCTTCTCCGTTACTACCCAATCGTTACCTTGCTTGCCGAATGTATAAAGGTCCAGCTTCGTGACCAGGTCCTTCGTCAAATAGTTACGGATAAAGGAAATATCGCCCTCCAGCTCACGTACCTCGAAGATTTTTTCTCTACCTTTTCCTGGCTCCCGTCCAAAGCGTTCCTGCTCTTCCCTAGTTGGATTGTTATAACGCTCTTCAATATCTTCAAGCATTTTAAGTCCTAAGTGATATGGATTGATACTGGTAGTGGACGGCTGGATGACGGAAGAATGTAGTTTGGCAAATTCAATTGTCTCATCCTCGGTCAGGTCCAGCTCTCTGAGGATTTGGCAATGCCAGTAGGAAGCCCAACCTTCGTTCATGATCTTCGTTTCCAACTGAGGCCAGAAATAGAGCATCTCATCTCGAATGATTGTTAAGACATCTCGTTGCCATTCTGCAAGATGAGTACTGTATGACTGTACGAACCATAATAAATCCTTTTCTGGTTCACTTGGGAACCGGTGTTTTTCTAATGATTGATCATTACCTTTCACCTTCTCCTCAGGGTCTAGTCTCCACAAATCATCATACGGAGAATCTCGTTTACCTGAACTGGCTACCCTGGATGAACGGTTCCCATATTGTGATTGTCGCTCTTTATGCGGATGAATTAACCGTGGATCAATATGCTCCTGGATCGCAATCGCCGCATCCAACAGCTCTTCTACCTCTTTTTTTCCATACTCGATCTCATACTGTCTGATACGTTCTGCACTGGCTGCCATGCTGTCCACCATAAAGCGATTGGTATTTTGAAAGCGTGAATTATTCTTAAAAAAGTCGCAATGTCCTAATACATGCGCCACAATCAGTTTATTCTGAATCAGACTGTTTCCATCCAATAGGAACGCATAGCAGGGATTCGAATTGATGACAAGCTCATAAATTTTACTCAGATTCAGATCGTATTGAAGCTTCATTCTGTGGAAGGATTTTCCAAAACTCCAGTGAGAGTACCTCGTCGGCATTCCATAAGCACCAAACGTGTATATAATATCTGATGGACATATCTCATATCTCATCGGGTAAAAATCAAGACCAAAGCCTTTGGCAATCTCCGTAATTTCATCGATGGCGTATTCCAGTTTCCGTTGTTCCTCCCAATTCATTCTGACTCCTCCTTTGCCTTCTACTCCATATATATGGGTAATGGTGCAAAAGATTTATCAGAATATGCAATCAGAACTTCTGAAAGACTTTTTTCCAGGCAAATTTATTTACGACCACCATTAGAACCATGTTGAGATAGATCGCATAATCGACTTTCAATAACAAGTAATGGTACGTAGCGAAAACACCTGCAATGCTTAATACGAGTAAGGATTGCCCAAAGTTTGTGCTCTGCTTGGAAGTCTCGGCTGATTGTGAAAAAGGTATTTCTCTGTTATAGATGGTAGAACAAATGACCGTAAACAGAATGGTATGCAAAAAAATAACTACCATATCAGGGATAATCCTCATCCCAAAAATCACAATGAAAACAAGCATATTAAAACACATAACTGGCAAAACCAAGCGAGCAAGCGCGGCTTTCAAAGCACCACGATAAATCGAAGCTACACTTTTGATAGGGGTTGTTGTATAAATCCATGCTGCCTTATATTTTTCAGAAGTTCCTAACATTAACAGGATGCTAGATACCATCATCATGCTGAAATAAACGAACAGAAACTTATTACCTGACCCGATTTCCTGAAGAGAACCATCATTAATTTGTGGAATCAAAAAAATAAAAGGAAAGATTAACGCCAAACCTAAGCTAGGATACACTTTCAGCTTAAATTCCCTTTCATTTTTCATCATTTTTAGTGTAAATGCATAAAAAATCCGCTCTTCTCTGTCCGTACAAATACGTCTTGCCAACCAGTTTGAAAAACGATTGCGCTGTTTTCTCGGTATACCATTATTACTTGATAGCTTTTGAATGGAGCGTTCAAATGTAGGCATGAGACGAACATATATCATAATGAAGAGTATCGGCATAACTATAGCCATCACTGCATATATCAGCAAAAACAAATGACGCTCGCCCTGGAAAATAACCTCAAACAAAGATCCAAACCAGATAGGAGGTAGCAAAAATTGCCACCACTCTGGTGTAAAGACGATGTCCATATTACTCAGACGAAACGAACGACCTACAAACTGATAGCCTATCGTGAGAATAATCGAGAGGGCAATTTGAATGTAGGCAATCATGTCCTTCAATCTTTCTCCGTCAAAAAATGTAAGCACCAGCAGATAAAAACAAGCCGTTAGTAAAATAATGATGAAATTCATGAAGATAAGTTCTAGTACCAGTACGAGAAAAAACAGAACACCCTGATTGAAGATTGTTACAAGCAAGGGGATGAACGTAAGCGAGAAGGTTATAAAGAACAAATAAATCGTGACATGGATGATTTTTGCCGCACTAATTGTTCTTGGATGTATCGGTTTCGTATGTAAGATATGGTTATCTCTCGTATCAAGTAGCACAGAAGAAAAATCTGAAATCATGGACATCATTACCATGAACATTGCAATGCTAAAAAAAATGGTCATCTGAAAAAGATACTCTTCTCCCCCCATAAAAATGGAAAGAAACAAACCAATAAATATATACACCCATAGCGATTGAAGAAAAACATTTCTCTCTTTTGTTTTTTTAGATGTCTGATTAGCAAATACGGTCGGGACACGTCTTTGATCCATCGTCAACTTCAACTGAACAATTTTTCGCATGATCTCGTACTCAATCCCCAGCTTTTCAAAAATCCAGCGAAACCGATCCAAAATGCGTAGTGTAGTAAAATTTTTCATGGTCTACACCTCTTGTACAATGGAAACAAACTCTTTTGCCATTTGCTGATGTTCGTGAAACCCAGTTAACTGGTTAAAAATCTGTTCTAATGTACCTTCTTTACTGTCCTTTTGGAGCTCCTCAAATGTACCGTCTGCTACAATCTGTCCTCCATTTATCAGGATAATTCTGTTACTGATCTTCTCCACAACCTCCATGATATGTGAGGAGTAGAAAATAGTCTTACCCTCGGCAGCCAGCTGTGCCATGATTTCCTTAACGATCATGACACTATTTGCATCTAGTCCACTTAGCGGTTCATCAAGGAAAAGCAGGTCCGGATTATGTAGTAGGCTGGCGATTAACAGTACTTTTTGCTTCATTCCTTTTGAGTATGAAGCAATTCTTGTATGATAGACATCTTGCAAGCCAAAGAGCGTTGCCAGTCTGTTCGCTTTTTCTTCTGCCTTTTCATAGGACAATCCATATAATTCTCCTACAAAGGTAAGGTACTCACTGGCACTTAGGCTATCATAGATCTCTGCTACCTCTGGCACATAACCAATTCTCCCCTTATAGGAATTGTTCTCATCCTGCGCTATGTTCTGACCAAAGATAGTCACCTCTCCCGTGTACCCTTGCACAAGACCAAGCATGATCTTAACGGTTGTACTCTTACCAGCACCATTCGGACCGATGTAGCCGATAATTTGCCCCTCATAGACAGTAAGATCAATGCCTTGTAAGACATGTTTAGTGCCAAAACTTATTCTCAAATCCCGTAAAGAGAGTACTTCTTTCCTTGTGATATCTTTAGACACCCAATCATCCTTTCCGCTACTTCCTTCTAGTGATCAACCTCTTGCTCAAGCATCTCTTCCCATTGTTTAATAACATGTACCAGCTCTTCCATCTGAATAAATCGTGCTGCACGGTACACTTCTTTTCCTTCTACAAACAATAAGACAACTGGTGCTGTAAAAGCGAGGTATTTCCCAGACAGTTCTGGTACATCGTTAATGTAGGCACTGATTGCATTTATCTTTGGATGATTTTCTAAAATGGGGATAAGCTGCGCTTGCACCGCCTCACAGACACCGCACTGCTCTGCTTTAATTACGAACAGGTTTATTGCATGCTGCTCCAGTACTGATTCTAACTCTTGGATGTTCATCAATCTTTTCATACGTAGCACCCCCTGTTGATTTACTTCTATTGTGAAGAATTAGATGGAAAATAGCAAATATTTTACAAATCATATTGTTTGATACATACATCTATAGAACAGATACGAAAAGCACAAACTCCTTTCCCTGACAAGCAGAAAAAGGAGTTTATGCACCTTGCCTTGATTCTTATGCTTTAGCCGCCGTACCTTTAAGGTACCAACGTATACAAAATGAAAAGATCGTAACAATAAAAACAATACGAAACAACTGAAAAGAGGTAACAAATAAGGCGTCAGCACCAATTTCTAGTGCTGTTACACTCATTTCTGCTAGTCCGCCTGGGGCTGCGGCCAACAGCCAAGTCGTAAACGGTATTCCTGTAAAATACGCCAAAGCAGCAGCTACAACAATGCTAAACAGCCAGAGGAGCATGTTATACATGAATCCATAGAAAAACATAACGCGATTTTTAATTACTTCCGCTCTCTTCCACTCTCCACCGATACTAATCCCAAATATGAGTTGGGCCGTATTCATCAGAATATCCGAAAACGTATAGGGGGTTCCCGTCTCAAAACTAGTTAACGATAATAAAGCCACCACAGAGAGAGAGCCAAGCAAGTAAGGAGAAGGAATCTTGATTCTCCTTGCAAGAAAAGCCCCCACTGCTCCTAATCCAATTATTCCGATCGTGGGTAGAATCGCTAGCACAATCTGGTTCAAAGCCGCGACACTGATCATCCCGCCGCCTGTTTGTAACGGCAATAGAGTGATTAAAAAAGGATTTAAAAGAACAATCATCATAACGCGAATCGAGTGAAACATGGAAATAATCTGGAGATTACCTCCTTGGCTCTGTCCCAAACTAATCATTTCTGACAGGCCACCAGGGATACTGCTGAAAATGGCTGTAACTTGCTCCACCTTTTGTTTCCGATGAAGCATCCATGCTGTGACGAGACTAAACATAATCATAATCAGTGTCGTGGTCAGCATGAGTCCCAAGTGATCCATCATCGCTTTTCCCATATCAGGGGTAATTTTCAGTCCAAGTGCAGCACCAATTACGATAAGAGCACCTCGTCTAAACCAGACAGGGATCATCAGATTTTCCATTCCACCCAAGATACAAAGGACAACCGTAATCAGTGGTCCTATCAGCCAGGCAAGGGGGATGCCTGTATTGGAGAAGATCCATCCACTAATCGCAGATGTAACAACGAGAAAAATGTGAACATAGTGCCTAGGCCATTTATTTGTTCGTTTTAAAAATTCTGATAAATACATATACATTCCTCGCAACTTTCAGTTTGATGAACCAAGAAGTACATTAAGCTTAAATGAAAATATAAGATAATTCCCAACTCTTACACAAATCATGAATCTTGTCAACTATTCCTTACTATATAAGGATGTTCTACATAATGTCAGAAAGTCTCTTTTCCTAACGTTGCATGCTACAATAGATAGAGAAAATGGAAAGGTACTGCGAAGTCTAAAAGGAGGATGAAGCTACCTATGCGCTTACAAGGGAAAAAAGTAGTTTGCTTTGTAGAACATGATTTCGAGGATTTAGAGCTATGGTATCCCGTTTATCGCCTGCGTGAGGAAGGAGCTACCGTTCATTTGGTCGGACCGAAGGCTGGTGAAACCTATATAGGTAAATATGGAGTACCTTGCGTCTCTGATAAAGCAATGTCTGATGTAGCGGCAAAAGATTACGATGGTGTGCTCGTTCCTGGAGGATGGGCGCCAGATAAACTTCGTCGTTACGGGGAGGTACTCACCTTCGTAAAAGAAATGGATCAAGCTAAAAAACCAATTGGTCATATCTGTCACGCTGGCTGGGTTCTAGCATCAGCAAAGATTTTACAAGGAGTAAAAACTACCTCCACTCCTGGCATCAAGGATGACATCGAAAATGCCGGAGCAGTCTGGATTGATGAGGAAGTAGTGGTGGATGGACATATCATCGGCTCCCGTCGACCACCTGACCTGCCTGCCTATGCAAAAACATTTGCAGATGTTCTAGCAACAAAATAAATGTTTATCTAATACATTGAAAGCGGGAGTCCTCTTCGGGCATCCGCTTTCTTTATATTTTCATTGGATCATAATACTTCGCTTAACCTCTTTCATCCATACATTACGCTTTACATTTATTTTTCATGGGTAAAAATATGATCAAATACAGGCTGGGTTGACACACAGGAGCAATTTTTTTCGTATTAAGAGGTAATGGTATTTATGATCGAATATTCTGCCTGACGTGAGGGAGCATACTGTATGAAAGATAAGATTGATAAAGAGTTTATCTCTGTTGAGAAAGTATCCTTGAAAGACCTGTTGCGATGGAGAAGGGAGCGACGGAACAAACATAAAGACCTTACCTATGTTATACCGCGAGTACAAGTAGAAAGAGATTTTCTCTGTTCCAATCGGGACACTGATTGTCTTACCTTCGTCGGGCACTGTACGTTTATTCTTCAATTAGCTGGTCTTACTATTATTACTGATCCGGTATGGGCAGCACGAATGGGGTTAGATAAACGTTTAACTGCCCCCGGTGTTTCTATTGAACATGTCCCTCCTATAGACGTCGTACTCATTTCCCATAATCATTACGATCACCTGCATTATGCCTCCTTACGAAAACTAAAAGGCGAACCGCTATTTTTGGTTCCAAAAGGGCTGAAAAAACAGCTACTACGTAAAGGATTTACAAATGTACAAGAATTTGAGTGGTGGGAACAGGTAGAGCACCTCGGGGTTGCCTTCACATTCATTCCGTCCCTCCATTGGTCCAGACGCACACTTTTTGACCTGAATAAATCCCTGTGGGGTGGATGGATGATGGAGAGTGCCGAAAAGAATATCTATTTCATGGGTGATACCGGGTACCACAATCATTTCTCCAAGATCGGAGAACGCTTTTCAATTGATTATGCGCTCATTCCAATTGGTTCTTATGAGCCCGAATGGTTCATGGGAAAACAGCACATGACTCCCGAGCAAGCTGTCCAAAGCTTTACTGAGCTGAATGCACACCATTTTATCCCGATGCATTATGACGCATACCGCCTGGCTGATGAAACGCCAAAGGAAGCTCTCGATCGGCTACATGCTAACTGGAACACTCAATCTCTAGATAGGAACAGGTTAAAAGTATTGAGTCTCGGGGAAACGTTGCGATTGTAATAGATAAAGACCCTCCTCGTTTTACTGTTTCCAGTTTACTTGGGAGGTCTTTTGGCTTGTATTTTTACTTGATTACCTGTTTGTTCACTTACTCGTTTACTTATTTCGCTTTGATAACGCCTACATATTTTCTATGGGGCAACAAGCTCAACTTTTATTCTGCCGGAATCTTCGAGTTTAATGATTCCCGAATCTCAATCCAATTCTTAATGGAAACAACTACATCATGTAATGCCTCTCCACTTGGCGTTAGTTGATACTCTACTTTTTTTATGGATGCTTCCAAATAGCTTTTCGTTACCAAGCCTTCTTCTACTAATTCTTGTAAACGCTCAGTTAATAACCGGTCGGATATCCCTGGAATGCTTTCTGCGAGCTCATAAAAACGTTTTGGCCCTGACATTAATGAATAGATAATAATCCCCATCCATCTTTTCCCGATAAATTCAATGGTATTATGAAAGTCTTTACACACATGTGTGAACTGATCACACGAGTATGACGTCTTCATACTATGATGCCTCCGCTCTCTTCCTTCTTATCATAATTATAACATGCATACACCATGTATTGAGTTTCTCGAATGACTCTTGTGTATTTACTCATACATACTTCCACTCTACTTCATGCTCAACTGCACCGATATACCTCTTAGATAACTTTATGGTATTTCAATGAGTTCAGTAACAGTTAAAAATTTGACTTACCAAACTTACTAATGATAAGTTATACTCATAAAACTTACTTTTTATTAGTTTGATATTAAGGAGGATAACATTCATGTCACATTTAGAAAAAATTATGCACGATCGACATTCTGTTCGTATATACGATCCATCTTTTAAAGTAGATAAAGCAGAAATAGAAGATTTGCTTCAACAGGCAATCTCAGCTCCGTCCTCCAGCAATTTGCAACCATGGCGTTTTCTCGTCATCCAAGATCAGGATGTGAAGAAAGAACTTAGAGAGATTGCAAACAATCAGGCACAAGTAGAGGATTCATCTGCAGTTATTGCTGTTTTGGGCGATAGAGAAATGTACAAAAAAGTAGAACAAATTTATACTCAAAATGTTGCAGAAGGATATATGGATGAATCAAGTAAAGATCGTATGATCGCTTCTACTACTGCTGCCTATCCTCATGCACCAGTAGAAGTACTGAGAAACATCGCCAGCTTTGATGCAGGATTAGTATCGATGCAATTCATGCTACTTGCAAAAGATCGCGGCTTTGATACTGTTACCATGGGCGGATTCGATAAAGTGAAGTTCGCAAAACACTTTGACTTACCAGATCATATCTTCCCAATCGTCCTTATCGCCTTAGGGAAAGCAGCTGCGCCAGCTTACGGGTCTTCACGACTTCCTTTAGATGAGATTGCTACGTTTTTGTAAGGGGTTTTGAAGATTTCGTACGGTGAGTTTACCTTTTTAGGAAAATAAAAAAAGTGATAGTTTCCCTAGCTATTTAATGATAAAGGAACTAGAATTAAATAAACAGAAGCCCCAGACGAGCTGCTATTTACTCGGTTGGGGCTTCTGTTTAATTTTTTTCAATAGATATTGTTGCATTAATTGAACTCATTCGTTATATATAGTGATTGCAATTTGAATAAAGGTGGATCCAATGTGAAAGACAAATTTTTAGATATTTATGACCAGTATTTTCATGATGTATATCGGTATGTATTTGTAAAAACAGGAAGTAGGTGGGATACAGAAGACCTTGTCAGTGAAATTTTTCGAAAAGCATATGAAAAATTTGATGGCCTTCGATCAGAGGTCAACAGAAAAGCTTGGTTAATGACCATTTCCCATAATACCGTCATTGATTTTTACAGGGCTAAAAAGCCTGTTAGTGTAGGTGATGGTCTGGAGCTTATGCTCCCTCCTTATATCGAAGTAGATTCCTTGCAACAACAGGAAGAACGTATTTGTATTGAAAAATCATTAAATTATCTCGATTCACTTGATGCAGAAATTATAATGCTTCGCTACTTTTCAGAAATGAAATGTAAAGAGGTCGGTGAAGTATTGGGAATGTCAGAAGCTAACGTAAGAACAAAAACCTCTAGAATCAAGAAAAAATTATCCATCTTACTCTCTAAATGCCTGGGGGAACAGTAATGAATATACGTGAAGAACAAGTGGAAGAAATGCTACGCCATCACAAAAGTTTAATAGTCGTGGATGAAGAATTTCAAAAAAAATTGCGACAGTCTTTTGAAAGTGGACATGCTGCTATAAATAAAAAAAGGAAATCTTCCTGGTTAAAAAAATTCGCCTTACCTGCTATTTCGATTGCTGCTACTATAGCTCTCATCGTATCAAGTGTAGTTATGCAGCCACCAACTCACGTGGATGCTGCCTCTCTTACAATAACTAACCAACTCTCCTTTCTTAACGTAAGTATGGGAGATACGGCAGGAATAGCAGAACATGATAACAAGCTATATGTTTCAGTTAAAGACAAAGGGATATATGTATATGATCAGAAAGGTTTTAAGCTGATCACATCAGAAGAAGCCGATACTCTCCGTTTAAACGAAAATGGTGACAAAATCCTTTTTTCTTCTCATGGTACTATCCTGATGCATGATCTTACTACTGGAAAAACAACGAAACTGTTGAAGTCTGATTCACCTTCTGTTGCATATACACAGCCAGACTGGGTTGATGATCAGACTATCCTCTTGAGTGAGTCTCAATCAGGAGAGCAATCAAATCTCTATCTTTACAATCTACAGACCAAACAAAAAATCCACCAGGGTACGGGCAATTCCCCTTCATTTGTAAAAGATATGAATGCCATTGTATATGAACATCAGAATCAGCTCTATACAAAAACTCTTTCAAATGAGGAAGAAAGCCTGATTGACCAAGGTCACTCACCACAGGTTTCGCCCAGTGGTTACTATGTTACCTATCTAAAAGAAGAGCCTAACGGTGCAGAAAATGTCTGGATAGCCGATTTGCAGCGAGGAACAACGAAACAAATTACAACCAATCCAATGCAAGCAAAAACTAAAGAAGAGAATACCCAGCTAAAAACAGAGCCTGTTTTCCAGTATTCTCATCCTGTATGGAACACTAATTCCGACAGTATTTATGTCATTAAGCAACGTATGCAGGACTCACCAGAGTTCAAGCAAGTCATGCGCATTGATGTAACGACTATTAAAATGACCGCTGAAGATACGGTAACACGATACTTGCAGGCGTTGATTACCCGAGATGATGATTTTGCCAAATCGTTATTGGTGTCCCCACCTGACGATATTTTAACCTATTCCAATCCTCACCCCGTTGGATTCCAAATCACTGGGCAGGGAAGGGAAAATGGTACCTATTATGTGGATGCAGAACTATATCTAGCAGATACGGCACGTCCATACTATCAAGTAACCTCTTCTCGTTACTGGCTACTCCCTGACAAGAATGGGTACAAAATCGAAAAAATTATGGAACAGGATCAATGGATAGCTACTGCTTTTACTGAAGATGGTGATATTGGAGAATCTGTTATCCTTCAACAAAAGCAAACAAGTGAAAAGAAAGAACTTTTTTCCATGAAAGATATTAATCAGGAATGGCTGGGTGATGGCAAATATCGCTTTGCATCCCTTGCCTATCAGCCAAATGCGGATAAAATGTATCTCTCACTCCAAAGGATTGATGAGACTACTAATACTTCCGTTCTCCTCCTTACTTACGATATTTCTACAGATTCTTTTGCTTTAGTGGATCATGTAACAGAAGTGAATGGAAGTACGAATCCGGTCGTAAGCAGTCTAACCGTTGAACCAGATGGGAAGGCACTCGCAGTAGATTTCACTTTGGAAGATCCTTCTGGGCCTTCAACAGTCGTATACGAACTCTCTAATCAAAAGAGAGTGAAGCTTCACTCTCAATTAACAGATACGCAGGTATCTCGTATGTATTCCTTCTACTGGGAAAGGGGAAAATTATTTTACCATGTACAAAGTAACGGTCAAACGATAATGTTTCATTACGAGGTAAAATAATATGCTTGTTACACAAACAAGGTGAACCTTTGCTTTTCAGGAATTTCAAACGTAAGAAACCTTAAATAATCAAGAAGAACACATACTATACATGAATAATATGTGTTCTTCTTTTTCTTTTTTTATTGGCTTTCATACTGTTTATTTTTTTCATAGTAAACATAGTATCTACTACTTTTTAATATAGCTGTATCACAGCCTATATTCTTACTCTCATTTTATAACAAACGTAACTTTTCCAACAAAGAAATAATCTTAGCAGACTTAGGTAGAAACGTAATATCTTCACGCGTGATTCCACCTAGTTTAATTAGCGCTACACCATATACGAGAACCCCTACTGTAACAGAAGTGAGCGAGACGACCATATTAAGTATACGATCTGAACCAATAATCGGATCAAGCAGGTATAACTGAGCAATTGCCGCTACTGCAACAATCACTCCCATCAGAAGTACTGCCATAGCGGATTTACTATATTTACGTTTATCATCCTGCGTAACCTTAGCCTCTGTTCCAATCGCTCTCAAGTTAAGAACGGTAGGAACCAGATAGGCAAATACGGTTGCCAACGCTGCTCCGGCAATTCCGAAGATAGGTAGTAACACCATATTCAGAGCAAATTTTGTAATAACACCAGCTACCAAATATTTTGGTGGTAAATTTACTTTTCCCATCCCTTGCAAAATACCAGAAGAGACAATGCCAAGTGTAGAAAAGAGAATAGCAAAGGCATGAATCGCCAGCGCACTCGTCCCGTTCGTATCCCCAAATAGCATGATGTTGATTGGTTTTGCCAAGATGGCCAATCCTACCGTTGCAGCCGCTCCTAACAGGAAAGTTAGACGAATTGCAGTTTGTGTGCGGTAATGAATCAGGTCTTGTTGTCTTTTCACTATCGCTTCACTAATGGACGGAACAATGGCCAATGAAAGAGAAGTGGCAAAAAATGTCCCAAACTGTAACAACGGCTGAGAACGATCAAAAGCTCCTTTTAACAGAATGGCATCCTCATTCGCGATACCAGATGAATAGGTCAGCATGTTAATTACAGTAAAGCTATCAATCAAAGGTATTAGCGGTAATACTAGAGAAGCTAGACAAATTGGAATGGCAAATTTCAAAATACGCTTAAACAACACGCGATCAGGAACAACCTCAAACGATTCTTCAACTTGAAGAGGTAAGGCAACCTGCATTCTTTTTTGTTTGTAATAAAAATATCCGAGTACAATCAGAGAAACGATTGCTCCAGGCGTAGAAGCAAATACAGCTATTGATCCGGCAAGGTATGGATCTGCATATACCTTCATGACCACATAGGCTCCTACGATGATGATGATGACACGGAATAGTTGTTCCAGTACCTGAGAAATAGCCGTTGGTATCATGTTCTGATGCCCTTGGAAATACCCTCGCATATTAGCAATAAACGGTACAAATATCAGTGAAACAGAGATAGCTCTAAGCGGATTAGTCAGATTGCTATCTCCCATCATGGTAGCAATAATCGGTGCAAACAGAAAGGTAATCAGGAAAAAGACGCTTCCCAAAATTCCTAAGGTAATCGATGATACACGAAAAATTTGCTGAATTCCTTTCGTATCTCCCACTGCCGTTCGATCAGCAATCATTTTAGAGATAGCAAGCGGAAATCCGGCAGTAGCTAGGGCGATTAACGTGGTATAAAGTGGATAAACGGTTCCATACACATGCATACCGATATCGCCAGTAATGTTTTGATAGGGGATTTTATAGGCAGCACCCATAATCTTAGAGATCAGTCCAGCAATCGCTAAGATAGCGGCAGCCTTTATAAAATGATTGTCCCCCTTTATTCTATTGTCCATATAGTAGCTTATCCTCTCTTCATTACAATCTTCTTTTGGTATTATAACAGATTCACAACAATGTCTCTCTCTTCCTTTTTTACTACATCTGGCTCCTATAGAAAAAAACGGCATGCTTCATTTTCAAGAAGCACACCGCCTTTTTAATTGTAACTCTATCTGTAAACACGATCATGTTCGACAAGAAAGTGTTCTGTATTAGCCCTCTATTTTTATCCCTAGAACAATAAATGTGCCATCAAGGCAATGATAGGTAGTGTAATCAAGGTACGCAATAGGAAAATTAACAACAGATCTTTCAATGTAACTGGTAAGCGAGATCCTAGCAATACGCCCCCAACCTCAGACATATAGATTAACTGGGTCACAGAGACGCAGGCAATAACAAAGCGTGTCAACTCACTCTCAATTCCACCAGCTAGCACAGTTGGCAGGAACATATCGGCAAAACCAGCAACCAACGTCTGTGATGCCTCTACTGCTTCTGGAATCTGTAGCACTTGCAAGATAGGAATAAACGGTGTACCTAACCAAGCGAAAAAGGGAGTATATTCAGCTATGATTAAGGCAATCGTTCCAACTGCCATGATAATGGGAGTTACCCCTAACCACATGTCCAGGACATTGTGAAATCCTTCCTTCACAAAAGCACCGGGACTTCTGTTCTCGTCCGCCTTCTCAACAGCCTGCTGTAATCCTTGTTTCCACAAAGGCTGATCTTGCTTGTTCTCCTCTTCTATCTTAGGAGTAATTCCTTCGTGATAAGTATCTTTTTTTCTGGAAAGTGGAGGAATGCGCGGCATAATAATGGCCGCAACAATCCCTGCCAGAGTAACAGTCAAATAAAATGGAACAAACATCCGCTCTAGTCCCACCTGTGTGAGAACAACAAAACAGAATGTAATCGATACGGCAGAGAAAGTAGTGCTAATTACTGCCGCTTCCCGCTTCGTGTAATAGCCTTGATCGTATTGTTTTCTCGTAAGCAGTACACCAATGGTTCCATCTCCCAACCAGGAAGTAATGCAGTTGACGGAAGAACGTCCGGGCAGAGTAAACAGCGGACGCATTACTTTTTTTAGCATCGTCCCGCTAAACTCTAATAATCCAAAATTAAGTAGTAACGGTATTAGTAGCCCTGCAAATAAAAACACTGTTAGCAGCAATGGCAATAAATTGTATAAAAGCATACCACCTGTTGCATCAGACCATATCCATTCTGGTCCGATTTTGAAAAAAGTAGCATATGCCAAGATCATACCTATAACACGGATTGTCACCCAAAACAGGGAAACATTAAATAACGAAGCCCAAAAAAGATTCCTGGTTAATAGAGCCGGCCGAAGTACCTTTACAATCAGGCTACCCATTCCTGTAATAGTAATTAATATAGTGACGAGTAACGGCAAATATTCCTGTAACAGACCTTGTGCCCATTTAGAAAGCATCGCAATCGGAATTGTGATTTGCCCTTGATAAGAAACAGGCGTAATAAATAGCAATATCCCTATTAAAGAAGGAATAACAAAGGGAAGTAGTTTCCCCCAAGAAATATAATTATCATACTGCTGGTTCTTTGAAATCTGCATGTTGCTCTCCTCAGTGATGCAAAAAATGTTATAAGTAAATATTTATTCGCTTATTTTCATTTTAATACATAAATCTGAACTTCTCAATTGTTAAAAATGGCAATCAAGAAAATTAGCAACCACTAGTATGGTTCCTACACACTACATTATTTTATTGAGCCACAGCTAGCTCAACTCCTAACGAAGTATATACGGCTTTTGAAAAAAGCTACGTGCTGATTAGCGAGCTAGTTTTTCACAAAAAAAACTCCCCAGCTTACCGGGGAGTTCTCCTTGCTTTGCACAAAAACTAGCTATTCAATTGTCTATTTAACAGGTGTGATACGACCGTCAACTTTAGGAGAAATTGTTTTTTGTTCAAGTAGAGCTTCTTCAACGATATCATACAAGCTAAAGCCTGTGTTGAAGTAGTCTTTCTTCAGCATTTCGTAGCCATCGCCACCAGCTGCCATGAAATCAAGAGTTGCCAGTTTATAAGTTTTTGCTGGGTCAATCGGTTGTCCCGCAACTTTCACTTCAACTACACGTTCACCAGCTGGTTTTGCTGGATCATATGTGAAACTCATACCAGAGATTTGTGCGAAGCGTCCTGCTCCTTCTTCCACTTTGCTTACACTATTTTCAAGAGCTGTAACCACTTCTTTACCTGTTACGTCTATAACAGAGAGAGTGTTGGTGAACGGAAGAAGAGTGTATAGATCTTTCTTCGTAATGTCGCCAGCGTTTAATTGAGTACGAATACCACCGGAGTTAACAATCGCGATGTCAGCTTCGTATCCTTTGATTGTTTTTGTTTTAGCGACCATTGTGTCCGCAATGAAGTTACCAATATTGGTTTCTTGCTTACGAACTTTTTCACGATCACCGTCTAGTGGTACATCGGATTTTGCAATTACGACTTTCATTACTGAATCAACTTTATTTACTACGTCAGTAACTAATTTCTCTACTTCCGGATCAGGTTTTACAGTTTCATCATAATCAATCAACCCGCCACTGAAATCAACCAATTTATCATTGTAGTAATATAAATCAGCACGGCCTAGTGATTTACCATACTCCCAGTCCTGCACAATATATGTATTATTGACTTTCTCAGGCTCATGCAACGGAGTGTGAGAGTGACCACCAATGATTAGATCGATGCCATCTACGTTTTTCGCGATTTCACGATCAACCTCAATACCAATATGAGATACGACCATCACGTGATCTACTTCTTTTTTCAATTCAGGTACCATTTGTTTGGCAACCTCAACTGGAGATTTGAAAGTAAGACCTTTTACGTTATCAGGGTGAGTCAAGATAGCTGTATCTTCTGCAACAAAGCCTAGGAAAGCATATTTCTTACCATCGATTTCAGCTTTGTATACAGGAGCTAGTAAATGTGTACCATCTGCCATGTAAACGTTCGCACTGATTACTGGATATTTTAATTGATCACGCAGTTTAAGCAATTGCTCATAACCAAAGTCAAACTCATGGTTACCAGAAGCCATTGCATCGTAATCTAAATGATTCAAAACTGGTAGGATTGATTCACCTTTGAATTGGTTAACAAAAATTGTACCTTGGAAGGTATCACCTGCATCAAGAAGCAAGAAGTTTTCGTTCTCTTCACGCATTTCCTTGATCAGAGTAGCCATTTTTGCATAGCCAAATTCTTTTAGGCTTTTGTCTTCAGAAATATGACCATGTACGTCGTTTGTATGTCCAATTGTTACATGTGTACTGATTTCAGCACCCAATGCTTGGAAGAAATCACCACGAGTTAATACTGCTTTAGAAGCAAGCTTCAGGTCATAGCCTAATTTTTTTGCAATCGCAACTGCTTTGTCAGATGATACAGTAGCAGCTGGTTTTGCAGATTCAGCAGCTGTGATAGCGCCTTGTTCTTCAGCCCATTTCAAAGCAGACGCAGCCCAATGACCTTCCGCTTTTGGCAATCCTTCATAAACACCTTTTACTTTTGCAAGAGCTGTTACTGTTTCTGCAAGAGTAAGATTTCTTTCCAAGCTCAATTCCGAGATTACGGAATTCTCCTTCATCCAATCAGCGTGTACTACAGGTTGAAGTGGAGCAGCGAATGCACTACCTGCAAATAAGGAAGATGCTACCAATCCTGCTACTAGTGTATAGCCTGTTTTTACTTTTTTCATGCTCTCTTCTCCTCTCGAGGATGAATAATAATATCAAGACTATTATACCAAGTTTTTATAGGACCAAGGTAGAATTTTATTGCCTTTTCTATAAAGAAACGGCTTAATTCATACGGTTATTCATTGTTTTTACCAATTCTTCCATTTTTTCTTGAGCACATCTCCTAATATAAGGAATTTTAACTCTTTCCATTTTATTCTTCCCACGGTGTTTCCACAGGATAAACAGTTCCCCACGATCTTCTTCAACTGCCAGCATTCGAATATCTTTACGACGCATATCAACAAGGGCTGCTTTTTCCATTGAGAGTGCCACTTCTCGTAAAAAAACGAGGAGATGCTCATATCCATGAGTCAGTTTAAGCTGAGAAGAACCTACTATCACGCTATCTTGAAATAATAAGGAAGCTACTTCTTTCCAAATAACATAGCTAATCACGAAATCCTGTGCTTCCATATATAATCACCATCATTCCAAATCAAAATAAGATCATATGTTCTCATATAGTATGACAAATGTTATACCTATTATGCAAGTATTTCTCAAAAAAGCAACAAAAAGAGGATACAGTTACAAACCATCAGAAAGTTTTTCATTCCTGGTCTGCAAGCACATCCTCTTATATTCTTACTACTTTCCATTTATTTTTTCACCTGAATCGTATCTAGCATTGCCCACAGCTTAGGTATAATAACAGGAGCATCCTTATCCTTTAGAGTAAATAACGTGAATTTGAACCATTCACCGTCAATTTTTACAGCAACAATTTCCTTATGTTCTTTATCCGTATCTACCCCAAGTCTAAAGGCAGCCTTATTTACAAAAGGAAAATCCTTTTCCTTGGTTAAATCTTTTACGCTACCCAGATCTGTTAGTTCTATCTCTGCATTTTTACGTAGAGTTGCCACTTCGGTCTCTTTCGGTAATCTTTCTATTCGTACCGAATAGAGATCGTTTTTCTCTGAAAAAATCATATCTTTTCCTGGCTCTTCTCCGGTTGCCACATAGCCTGGGATAACATACAGATAGTACCCTAAATCACTTTCAAATAATTTGGCTTCCTGGGATACCTCTTTTCCATCAATGATAAATGTAATCATTTTGGTAGGCGATACGATTCTAGTTTTTTCAGGTCGTTTTTCCGTTTTCGGATTGGTTATGGGTGTCTTGTTCTTTGTTGTGGTAACTTGTCCAGCTGGTTTTTGCTGGTTCTCCTGCTCTAGCTGAGCTCCTACACCATCACCACCACATGCAGTTATTACGAGAGAAGCAACCAGTGATAACACTACATATTTATAAGATTTGTTTATGTGAAACATTCGAGTAGGCTTATTCATATTGTAACCTCCATTTCTTGCTTATTATTTTCCTGGTTTTCCGTAATCTTTTGTATGATATGACATCAACTAGATCTTTATGCTCTTGCACCAGAAATACGAAAAAAAGACTGAACAAAATTACTTCTGCTCAGTCTTTACCCTTTTTCAGCCATTTTGAAAAAAAGCCCTTCTTTTACTCGTTACACCATATTGGATAATACAACGTTTTGCCTTAGTAATTCTTTCACCTGATGATCTGGTACAGGCTCATAAAAAAGATATCCTTGGCACTCGTCACAATTATTTTCTAGCAAGTAAGATAATTCTTCTTTGGTTTCAATTCCTTTAACAAGCACTGATCGTCCCAAATGATGCGCCAAAATAATCGTTGACAGGACGACCGCCTGATTTTTATGATTATATGGAATTTCATAGATAAAAGAACGATCTATATTATAGCGATCAATTGGATATTGAATAAGATGAGATAACACATGCTGGCTACTACCAAATTGATCAATTGCTATCTGGACTCCTACCTTTTTTAATTTTTGCAGGATTTGAACAGAGCGTTCGTGATTTGCCAGCATTTTCTCTGTTAATTCCAATTCCAAGTATTCAGGAGCAAGCCCTGTTTTCTTCAAAGTACTCTCTACGTTCTCTACAAAGTTACTCTTCCAAAACTGTCTATTGGATACATTGATAGAAATACGTACAGGTGGATATCCTTGAGCTTGCCACTTGGCTGCATGTTCACACGCCTTATTCAGTACCCATTCACTGATCCGAACGATAAATCCGGTCTGCTCAGCCAACGGGATAAACTCTTGAGGCATAATAATTCCCTTTACTGGATGCTTCCAGCGAATAAGTGCTTCCAACCCCACAATTCTCTGCGTATTACTACAAATTTTCGGTTGGTAATATAACAAAAATTCATCATGCTCTAGTGCACGATGCAGCTCTTCCTCCAAATAAAGACGTTCAAAATCAATATCATTCATAATGGAGGAGAATAGCCTGTACTGATTACCTTTGCCTTCTCTCGCATGGAACATTGCTGTATCAGCATGTCGGAGCAGGGTTTGTACATCTTCGCCATCATCTGGATAGAGTGATACTCCTAAATAAGTTGTTATATGTATTTCATGTCCTTTTATGATACAAGGCTGTTCAATAGCCTGAATAATCCGATCAGCAATAATCATTATTTCTTCCGTTACAATCTCAGGTAACAGTATAATAAATTCATTCCCATCTAAACGGGCTACCATATCATTTTCTCTAACGCATGCCTGTAACCGATGTCCAATTGTAATGAGCAGCATATCCCCAAAATCATGCCCTAAGGAATGATTTACACCCTGCACATTATCAATTTCCACAAACATTACCGCTAATTTTCCTCTGCTATCTGGTTGCCTCATCTGCTGGAGAACCACTTCCAACTGTTTTTCCAGAAGTCTTCGATTGGGCAAATCCGTTAACGCATCGTAATGAGCCATGTGGTACAACTGTTTTTCCAGGCTTTTTTCATCCGTGCAATTCCGAAATGACAATAAACCGGCATCTATCTTGCCAGCTTGAATAAATGGCACATAGGTTAGGTTAACATGCAAGGGACGATTGCTTTCTTGAAGTAATGTAATTTCCGTGTTGCCTGCTTTTCCTGCCATCAAATTATGTATAAGCTGTTCAACCTTTTCTTCTTCCTCTGCAATAACTAAGCTGGTAAACTTCCTCGATTGCCAATCCATTTTTTGCTCAGCACCCAATAATTGTTTCATCGCATCATTCATAGAGCTGGCCATACCTTTACCGTCAATGATCAAGTAAGGCTCTTCATTTTTTTCCCAGATTATCTTCTCTGCTTTTCTTTTCCCCCCAGCTGTTGTTTTTACTGTTCCCCCTGATTTATGAGCATTTCTTTTCCCGATGAAAAAACTAACCGCTATTGTTGTTATGCTCCCGATCAGAAAAGAGACGATGATGATCGAGTTAATCAAAAGCGAAGGCTCCTCCATTTCATTTCTCCCTCTATCGATTTCTTCTATCTTTTTCCACCATACCCTATCTTGATTTCCTAGAAAAGAGTCCTAATATCTAACTCATTATAGTGAAAATCATTATTTTTCCGTTCTTTCTTACTATATCAAATTGTAAAAATAACTTAAATCGACTGTTGTTTGTATATTCCATTTACATTACAGATAGTCTGAAACGCAAAAATGTGACAAGGTAATTATTGGTGGGTTTTCATTTCATATGAAATAATACCGGCTCTGATCCTACCACAGATATTGGCAGGTCAGAGCCGATAATCAGATACCTTTATTACCTAACAGTCATCAACTACCCACATGTTCCTTTTTACCAAAGAAATGCTTCAACGCCTTGTAAACCTCTCCCTTTTCACGTATGATGCTATGCATGAATTTGGGGTCTTTGATATGGCGATAGGCAGACATGAGGGTCGAGTGACGGTTGTATTGATTTACCTCGGCGTACTGAAACACATTACATCTTTCCATCAGCTCTTTTACCAGCTTGATACAACGGTCATTATCCGAAGTTAAATTATCACCATCTGATATATGACACGGATAAATATTGTATTGGCTACTTGGATAACGGGCATCGATAATCTCCAGTGCCTTCCGATAAGCAGAAGAACAGATCGTTCCCCCGCTCTCTCCCTTGGAAAAAAACGTATCCTCCATTACTTCTTTTGCTTCTGTATGGTGGGCGATAAAGACGATTTCCACCTTTTCATACTTGGTGCGCAGAAACCGCAGCATCCAGAAGAAGAAGCTCCTGGCGACATATTTTTCGAATACACCCATTGATCCGCTTGTATCCATCATAGCCAGAATAACAGCGTTAGAATGTGGCTTCACAATATCATCCCACGTTTTAAAGCGCAGATCATCATTGGAGATACCCAATTCCAACTCGTCGTACCCTGCAAGGCCATTGCGACGAACCGCAGCCAATAACGTACGTTTTTTATCAATATTTCCCATCAGACCTTTTTTACGTACATCATTAAACTGAATATCCTCCACAGTAATCTGTTGTTCATCTTTCTGTTCTAAATAGGGAAGCTCCAATTCAGCGAAAAGCATCTCTTGCAGTTCTTCCACAGTTATTTCTGCCTCATAGTAATCATTTCCCGGTTGATCGCCTGCTCCCTGCCCTTGCCCGGGAGCCCCTTTTGCTGGTTCGCTATCTCTTGCAACCACATCGCCTACTTTTGAATCGCCTTTACCCTGGCCCGTATGTTGCCCTTTTCCGAAGTTGTATCGAAAACGATATTCATCCAGAGAACGAATCGGTATCTTGATAACGTCCTTACCATTTGACATGATGATGGTCTCTTCACTCACCAAATCAGAGAGATTTTTTTTGATTGCCTCTTTTACCTTCTCCTGATGTCTGCTCTGATCCTGATGGCCTTTGCGATGAAGAGACCAATCCTCCCGGGAGACAACAAAGGATGATTGATCCATGTGATCATCCCCCTATCTGTTTAAAAGACTGCCAACATAACGAAGCAGTTCATTGGCGGAAATTGGCGTATATCCATGTTCTTCTACCAGCCTACGCGTCACTTCATTAATTTTTTTCAATTGATGTTCATCTGGAGTTTTGGTCGATGTAGTAATTTTGACTACATCCTTCAGATCAGCAAACAATTTTTTCTCAATCGCTTCCCGCAATCGATCATGGGTATTGTAATCAAAACGTTTTCCTTTTCTCGCATAAGCAGAAATTCTAATTAGAATCTCTTCACGGAAAGCACGTTTCGCATTTTCCGATATTCCAATCTGCTCCTCAATAGAACGCATCAGACGCTCATCGGGTTCCAGCTCTTCACCCGTCACCGGATCACGTAATCGATTAGAATTGCAATATGCCTCCACGTTATCCAAGTAATTATCCATCATCGTCTTGGCGGACTCTTCGTAGCTGTAAACAAATGCTTTTTGCACTTCTTTCTTGGCAATCTCATCATATTCCTTACGAGCAATCGAGATAAAATTCAAATACCGTTCCCGTTGATCCTTATTTATCGATGGATGCTGATCCAGCCCTTCCTTCAAGGCGCGAAGAATATCTAGGGCATTGATTGACTCCGTATCTCTGCGAATTAACGCGCTCGATATCCGGTTAATGACATACCGTGGATCAATCCCGAACATCCCTTCATCCACATGTTCATTACGTAATTCCTCAATATCTGCTCCCTTAAAGCCTTCTACTGTTTCACCATTGTACAGGCGCAATTTTTTCAGTAAATCAGTACCTTGTTTTTTTGATTCTTTCAATCTGGTTAAAATTGAGAAAATGGCGGAGGTATACAAAGCATGTGGTGCAATATGGACATGACCAAGATCAGATTGCTTGATCAATTTTCCATAAATTTTTTCCTCATCGCTTACACGAAGATTGTACGGGACAGGCATTACGATCATCCTTGATTGCAAGGCCTCATTCTTTTTGTTGCCAATAAAGGTTTTATACTCGGTTTCATTGGTATGAGCGATAATGAGCTCATCCGCAGAGATTAAGGCAAAACGTCCTGCCTTGAAGTTCCCTTCCTGAGTAAGTGAAAGCAGGTGCCAAAGGAACTTCTCATCGCACTTCAACATCTCCTGGAACTCCATTACGCCTCGGTTGGCTTTATTCAATTCCCCATCAAAGCGATAGGCTCTTGGATCTGACTCTGATCCGTATTTCGTTATTGTGGAAAAATCAATGGTACCGGTTAAATCGGCAATATCTTGAGACTTAGGGTCTGAAGGGCTAAACGTACCAATTCCCACACGCTTTGCCTCCGAGAAGAAAATTCTCGTCACAGGAAAATCTTCAATTCGTCCGGCATATTCCGTCTCCAGCCTCATGCGGTTAAAAGGTGTAAGTTCTCCTTCGATTCTGACTCCGAATTCTTTTTCAAAATCAGCTCGGAGCTCATGAGGAATTAGGTGTAACGGTTCTTCTTGCATTGGGCAGCCCTCTAACGCAAACACGGCTCCCTCATCAGTTCGTGAGTATTCCTCTAGGCCACGCTTAAGCATAGTAACGATAGTCGATTTCCCACCGCTCACAGGTCCCATTAACAATAAAATCCGCTTGCGTACATCCAATCTTCTCGCTGCCGAATGAAAATACTCTTCAACCAATCGTTCAACACTGCGATCTAAGCCATAAATTTCTCGCCCAAAAAACTTGTATTGCCTGCTTCCATCTTCATTTTCTTCGACTCCATGGCTTTTAATCATACTGTAGACACGTGAATGAGCCGTTTGTGCAATTTGGGGATTCTTGCGTACAAGCTCAAGATATTCAGCAAACGTGCCTCTCCACGTCAACTTTTCTTCACGGGCCCGGTGCTCTGCAATTCGTTTTATGATGTCCATGCAAGTCACTCCTCCCTCATTCAACCGTTTCTTCGCTCGACGTTGTTATCTCTACCAATATATGACCCGGCATTTTTAGGCATTCATCAAAGAAGCCAAACATGTGGGTAAAAATCACTTCTTCCCTATCAGTATGCAAGTCATGCCCACATGTTTCTTTTTTGTATGTACCAAAAAGCTAATAAAAACTCCTATTGAAGTCTTTTCGAAGAAGATGGTTCTTCTTTAGTGGATTTTTTTCAAGCGTATAAGGGAGCGAAATCCAGAAGTTATCCTTTCTGATACAGTAAGAAAACTTGGCTTTGCCACTCCTCTGGCGCAGGTAAAGTCTTAATTGCACTTAAGCAGATAGGAATTTTCATAAATTTCTATGTGTTAAACAAATCTGTCAACTTTCATTAGTTTTCAAAAATGGGCAAGCTCGGTTATAATGGAAGATACTACTGAATCGAAAGGAGTTCTCACACATGGGTTTATTTATAGTGACTGCCACTTTTATTACCTTCCTGTTCTTTATTTTGACAGCTGGTTATAACGAAGACAAAACATGGAACTTATAAAATCGGTACATTAGTTTCCATTCGCCTTTGTGCGTTCATTACTGTCTGAAAACATAAAACTTTCAATCAGACAAAAATGAATACAGCGCATCCCTCTAACGAAAAGGATGCGCTTCTTTTATTTTGATTATTTGGTTGATTCACATATCAATTCGCTCTCGACAACCATACTTATTTTGCGAAGACACCAGTACGTTCTGTTATCGCTTCATACAGTTCCTCAAACGTTCCTTTTTGGTCAATCTCATATATAGGTTCACCCTTGTCTGAGAGATAATTCGTGACCAGGAATGTTTTCATCCCAAGCTTGCTTGCAACCATGTCCTCTTGCATATTGTTACCTACCATAATTACTTCCTCAGGTTGTACTCCAAGCTCATCGCATACTTCCTGATAATAAGCTGGATTCGGTTTAGTAAAGTGAGATGTCTCATAAATGGTTACCCATTCAAAGTCCTCTGCAGTTAGTCCAATCCATTCCAGCCTGGCATAGATCGCATTTTTAGGAAATAAAGGATTAGTGGTAACGGCAACACGATATCCTTGTTCTTTTGCAGCTTCAACTAGTTTTTTACCCCAAGGGGAAGGTAGCGTCAGATAGGAAAGCGTAGGAAAAATTTCATTATAAAACGCATCAAATATTGGCCAAACCTCTTCTTTGTTTGCCCCGCTTATTTCAATAAAGCGTTCTATAAATACTTGTTCATTCGTCTTGTCCGTTTCCTGGCTAACAACTACAGCTTTGGTAGCATCCCAAATCCATGCTACTAGCTGCTTTGGTTCAAAACGGTCGCCCACAAACTTGGTTAATTCGAGCATATAATTATTTATAAACTCATCACCGTTCATCTCCAATAGTGTGCCATCCAGATCAAAAAAAATCGTCGTTGAGACTCCCATCTTGTTCTCTCCTCTTTCTTTTGCTATAAACCTACTTTAAACCGGGAAAACCGATTTGTCGAAGGGCTTCGAACGTAACAATCGCCGCACAATTAGACAGGTTTAATGACCGAGTAGCAGTGCCCATGGGAATACGAATAACCTGATCTTTCGGATAGTCCTGTAAAAGTTCTTCTGGAAGACCGCTTGTCTCTTTTCCCAGTACAATAAAGTCACCATCCTGAAAAGCAACATCACTGTAAGCTTTTTCCCCACTAGTCTCCACAAAGAAAAAGCGATGCTTATGACCAGCATGTACCTCTTCAAAATGAGCAAAGCTATCGTAATAAAACACATGAACAGCATGCCAATAATCCAAACCTGCTCGTTTCAATGCTTTATCATCTGTAGAAAAACCAAGTGGACGTATCAAATGCAGATGTACCCCTGTTGCTGCACAAGTTCTGGCTATATTTCCTGTGTTGGACGGGATTAACGGTTCGTGAAGCACAATATGTATAGACATAGACGTAAACTCTCCTTCAACTAACTAACAAGAATTAATTATAACAAGGATTTGCTTTGGTGGCGACCGTTCCCCACTCATAAGCAAATTGGGAAATAAGAAAGAAGATCGTCTTCTTCCTACCATAGTGGAGAAAATCAGCTTCTCTTTTCATACTTAGCTAAAAGTCTTCGCCCGCAAGTGGTTAGACTGTCCGCTCCGCCAATACGCTCTGTGTGAAAAGAGAAGCTGATTTCTCATATTTTTAGTTTTATTTGAGTTTTTTCTTTCCACTGCAAGCCCACTACATGAAAATTTTTATAAATTCTTATCTATCAAGTGAAAACGAACAGGATAAGAAAAGTAACCTCCCCTTTTCACTTTCCTGTTCGTTTTGCGCAGTATATATTATAAATGACTTCACGCTCTTATATGAAAAAATGCGTATTTCATTTGAGGGGTGTATGCTGTGGAATCTAAATATGCCCAGTTACGGTTAGCACTGTTATAGGTATGCGCATTAACAAGCGGCATGCCTTCTTCATCCTTGGCAACCACAATTGTATTATGCTGGAACCTTCCATCTCCGTCAAAATCATAGCAAATAATATCTCCTAAATCCAGCTCTTGCGGAGATTGTACCGCTTGAGCATAAAATGGTGCTCCGCCTGAAGCAAGTAAGTTTTTCAAGCTGTTGGCAATTGCCCAACTAAAGCTCCATCCTTCATTTCGATGTCGATACCACCAACCCTTGGCTCTACTATTGCTAAAGATCATAGGAATATTACCTGCAAACAAACATTGAGAAATAAAGTTCGTGCAATCATCTTTAAAATACGGGTAGGCTGGATTCGGTACTTCCCAAAATTGATTCGCGTAAGCAACTGCCGCTGCTCTGTCGTATCGCCCTGTCTGTGCTAAAGAGACAGTCCCTTCCGCCTCAATAGGATCGTTCTGAATCAAATGTAGTTTATGTTTATTGGCTGGCATTTTTTCAGGTAATCCCCATACATTAGCAAACTTCCAGTCTCCCATATCGCCTGACAGCAATTTTATCTCTACATGCTGTTCTGTTTCGTGAAAATGAAGGTCATTTGCCGCCTCTATTCGATAATAGAAGCGTCTAACAATGGTTCCCACCATTACGATCTCCATCCGACTAACTGCTGTATATGAGGGAAGCAGGACGGTGTAGAGAGCTTCTGGTTGCACACCTGCTGTCTGAAGTTCATTCCAATCCTTGCTCCATTCATCCAAACTGCTTTTAGCAGCTTCGCTCTCTTTATACAATGGAAAAAGTAGATCGGGAATGGAGTAATGGAGCGCTGCCTGGTCGATCTCAGCCACATATCGATCAATCTGTTCTTTCCATACTGGTACTCTCATGGGATGATCAATCTGATTAACCATAGTTTGATCAGATTGTTGCTGTAATGCTTCACCTGAGTCCGGTCTCATTTGCAGACCTCCTCCCTTACTTGGGAATTCTACCTTCCTATCTACGTAGTTCCTATAATCCACAAGGACAGGAAAGGTATTTCCTCACAAGTATATGGGAAGAGTGCTTGACCCATGAAAAAACTGGTGGATTCAGTTCATGTCACTTACTTCCTACAGGTATTACTCCTTCAAGTCCCAATAGATGCTCCTTAATTGATAAGCCGCCACCATAGCCGACCAAAGAGCCTCCTGCACCTATAACCCGGTGGCAAGGCACTATGATAGGAACTGGATTTTTGTTGTTGGCACCACCCACAGCACGCACCGCTTTTTCCGAACCAATAGCCTCTGCTACCTGTTTATACGAGCGTGTCTCACCATATGGAATTTGCAACAACGCATTCCACACTTTGCACTGAAATGGGGTTCCTTTTAAATCTAGTTGTATGTCGAATATTTTTTGTTTCCCTTCAAAAAACTGGGTTATCTGTTGATGCAACTCTTTATGTGCCTCAAGTGCCGGTTCTTCTTCCAGCGTATGCCCCCATTTTTGGCAGTACTTCCTTATCGCTTGCATATTGGACTCATCTTTTCCAAATTCCACCAAACAAAGACCTTTCTGACTAGTAACAATGGTTAAGGCTCCAATTGGCGAGTCAATAAAAGAGTATTGTAATACGCTCACGTCTATTCCTCCTTACTATCTGATAGCGATTCCTCAATAAGCTGAAGACTTTTCGTAATTTCAGCTCGTACGCTTTCTTCTTTTTCTCTGGCGCCTGCTTGAAGCAATGCATCTCTCGCTTCCTCTCCGCCAATTTTTCTTAATGACCAAGCTATGATACTACGCATATCTGGACGAGGATCTTCCTGTAATAGTTTAGCTAGTTCTGGAATTGACGACTTGTCCTTAAAGTGGGCAAGCGCTAATATTGCATTTCGTTGAATAGGTTTTTTCCCTCGCCAAGCAGCTGCTGTTGGACCAAATTTTTCTTTAAATTCCTTGTTTCCAATACGGAGAAGTGGGAGTAACAGTGGTTTTGCTAATTCCGGATCAGGAAGGGTTTCTGGATGATGAGTAAAGTGCATTCCTTTGTTTTTAGGGCAAATGGTTTGACAGGTATCGCACCCATATAATCGATTACCAATTTTTTCTCGGAATTCTTCTGGTATCTCTGTTTTCACCTGTGTTAAAAACCCCACACAACGTTGAGAATTAAGCTGCCCACCTTGTACAATCGCATTGGTTGGGCAAACATCAATGCATCGTGTACAATCACCACATTGATCCTCCATAGGTTGATCAGGTGGGAGTGGAAGAGTCGTAATTAATTCTCCTAAGTACACATAAGAGCCAAATTCAGGAGTAATTAACGATGTGTTTTTACCGATCCATCCTAAGCCAGCACGTTCGGCAACAGCACGATCTGAAAGGGCTCCAGTATCTACCATGGATTCCACTTTAGCTAATGGTTCTTGTTCCTGTATAAAAGTAGCAAGTTGTTGCAACTTCTCTCTCAAGATGTGATGATAATCTAGCCCCCATGCAGAACGTGCCATGATCCCCCTATAAGCTCCCGGCTCTGATTTAGGGAATCCAGTCATTTTGGATGGGTAGGCTATTGCAATTGCAATTAATGAGCGTGCACCTTCCAATGAAAGCTCTGGATAAACACGCTTATCAATGTCTGATTCCTCAAAACCTGATTCATATCCCTTTTCACGATGAACTAGCAGTCGTTCTTTCAATTCCAGAAAAGGATCTGCTGATGCAAATCCAATTTTATCGATCCCAATCTCTTTGGCGTATGCTTGAATCGATTCTTTTGTCTGTTGCCAGTACTGTTGATCTGAATGTGATCTCACCGTCTCTTAATCGCTCCTACAGCTAATTCATCGCAACGATTGTTCCACTCGTTATCCGCATGCCCTTTAACTTTTACATAAGTTACATCATGTTTTTCCATTAACTTCAGCAGCTCTTTCCACTGGTCCTGATTCTCGACAGGTTGATTCTTGCTGTTTTTCCACCCTTTTTTCAGCCAGCCCTTATACCACCCCTGTTGGAAACAGTTAACCAGGTATGCACTATCACTGTGTAACGTAACCTTACATGGTTCTTTTAAAATGGACAGTGCTTCAATCGCTGCCTGTAGCTCCATACGGTTATTCGTTGTATTCTCTGCATAGCCAGACATTTCTTTTTTATGTTCACCATAAAAGAGTACTGCTCCCCAACCACCTGGTCCAGGGTTACCAGAACATGCTCCATCTGTATATATCATGACATCTTTCATCATTAACTTGAGTTACCTCCTTGCTTTCTACAAACATTGTATAAAAAGATAAAGCTTTCTACAAAAAGCTTTTTTGTTCCAAACTTGTAATCCCCATGTTACGTGAATAAACAGGGAAACTCAATGTCTTTTCATGCCATTCTCAATCCTCCATATTCATTATCCAGTACCGAAGTTCAGCCTGATAATTGACATATGCTATACTTACTTACAGGATATTTGTGAAAGGAGAGAATAGATTTGACGATGGTAAAACTTGATTCATCTGTTAAAGAAAAAGCTTCTGAACTCTCGCTAGGCGTCATTCAATTTGCCAATCTCTCAATCTCTGACTCCCCCAAAATGATTAAGGGGCGCATTCAATTATTTATTGAAACACTTCGCCTTGAACATTCTACGGACAAGCTAACAAAAATTGCTGGAATTGAGCAATGGCGAAAAGCTTTCAAAAAGCTTGGTACAGATCCTAGCCGCTATCGTCCTTCATCTGAAGCACTATTGCGCCGCTTGTTACAAGGCAATTCCTTTCATTTTGTAAACAGTGCTGTAGATATTAATAATTTCCTATCAATTACTCATGCCTTTCCTTACGGGCTGTATGACCTTTCTCAAATAAATGGACCTGTTAATTGCAGAATCGGCACAGAAGCTGATAGCTATGATGGTTTAAACGGTAGAGAAGTACATATGGCTAACAAACTCGTTCTGTCAGACCAACAAGGTGCTTTTGGAAGTCCCATTGTTGATTCTACGAGAACCTGTGTAACAGAATCCAGCAAAGATCTTTTGCAAATTATTTTCTTTCCACCAGGAATTTCACTTAATGAACGCGATAAAATTGTTGGCTCAACCGCCCGTATGATGTCCGAAATCAACGGAGGAGAAGTAACTGGTACTGCATTAGTTCAGTAATTAAAATCGTTTTACATGTAAATAGCATTGCCATACTTTTGACCCGCACAATAATAAAAGATCATTCCTATTCACAAAAAAGAGACGAATCTTATCTGGCAGATTCGTCTCTTTTTTCTTCTCTTGGTTTACGATAAATAACATGCTCTAAAAGTAGAGATACAATAACTCCCACTAACAATCCATTACTAAATAAGAAACTAAACATAGGATACATCTCTACCCAAGCCCCAGGCGATAAAAACATCAACCCAATCCCCAGTAGAAGTGAACTACCAACGACAATGATATTTCGCTCATCGAAATCAAGTCGTTTTAAATCTCTCAGTCCAAATCCAAGAATCTGCGAGTAAGCAACAAACATAGCTGCATAAGCAACTGGTGTAGGCAGAGTGGCTAATAAATTAGAAATACTAGGAAAAATACCGATCAGCATCATTAATATCATTGCTATCATAAAAGGTAATCGGGAAGCTATTTTTGTCGTTTGCACGACTGCAGCTGCGAGCGTCAAAGGTATCATACCCACGACTCCAGAAAAACCCGACACAAAATGGGATACACCAGTAAAAATACCACCACGGTCGAATTCCTTACTTTCAGCTTTTTTATCAGTCGCTATCCCAATTACGGCAACACTCGTTATTAAATTAGTAAGAAGGATAAGCGAGGTTAAGACGCACGTCACAACGATTCCCAGATTCCAGTGAAAAGGTCCCCAGAAGAACAATTGCGGCATAGTTATTAGAGCAGTTGCCTCACGTACCGGCTGTGTCCAACCCAAAGCGGCATATAATGCCCATCCAGCTAACATCCCTATTAGTACCGCATAACTCGCCAATGCTTTTATTCTAAGACATACGAGAACAATCGTTATTATAGCGATTGATGCAAGTGCAATACCAGGTACAACGGTTGTCGAATTATTAATACCGACACCAAGCATACCACTAATAAAATTGGCTGCTAAGGATACAGCCAGAAGTACCATATAAGTTCCCGTTACTGCTGGGGTGAATAACCTTTGTAAACTACTTATTGATTTGGTCAAACCAAGAACTAGAAAAATAACACCAGATATTACCATTCCTAACTGGAAGGACTGCCCAATTTCCTGCGGTGCTAATCCCATTGAAACCCCAATTTGAGATAGTATGATAAAAATACTCCACCAGAGACCAGCAGGAGCTTCCATCATTGGATACCTATGCCCTATCCATACTTGAATAAATGATGCTACACCGATATAAAAAAGCGTCTGTTGAATAAACACTGCTGTAGCTGCTTCGGTAAGGCCATATGCTTCTCCAATTACAATTGGGACCGCTATACTCGAGGACAAGGTTACGATTAACCATTGTATGGATGCTAGAAGCGTTACTCTACCAGGAGGAGTTTGGTACAAACTATATTTCATCTTACATTTACCTTCTTTCAGGCATCTGTTCTATACCAATTATTTACCAAAATAAAAAGGAACCTTTTCTAATAGTTAGAATTATTCCTGCCTTGCTCAGCAGTTTATACGTTCTAATACAGTAAAAAAACTTTCCTTCAGTCGAAAGAAAGTTAGCTTATGTAATATGGTGCCGGTAGAGGGACTTGAACCCCCACGGTTTCCCTCGCGATTTTGAGTCGCGCGCGTCTGCCAATTCCGCCATACCGGCAAGTTATAAAATTATCTAAGCAGAAGTCTATCACAATTAATTATTGATTACAATAGTTTTCTACGAATATTATGGAGGAGGTACCCGGATTTGAACCGGGGATAAGGGTTTTGCAGACCCGTGCCTTACCACTTGGCTATACCTCCAGGCTATATGGAGCGGACGAAGGGTCTCGAACCCTCGACCTTCGCCTTGGCAAGGCGACGCTCTACCAATTGAGCTACGTCCGCAGAAAAAACAGGGGCGACCGATGGGAATCGAACCCACGAATGTCGGAACCACAATCCGATGCGTTAACCACTTCGCCACGATCGCCATAAAATTAATGGCAGGGGCAGCAGGAATCGAACCCACGCCAAAAGTTTTGGAGACTTTTGTTCTACCGTTAAACTATGCCCCTGCAATAAAGGTGGCTCGGGACGGAATCGAACCGCCGACACGAGGATTTTCAGTCCTCTGCTCTACCGACTGAGCTACCGAGCCATACTTTTTAAATTTTTACCGCCATTTATAAGAAAAATGGCGGAGCTGACGGGACTCGAACCCGCGACCTCCGGTGTGACAGACCGGCGTGAACTCCAACTTCACCACAGCTCCATTTTGGTTGCGGGGACAGGATTTGAACCTGCGACCTTCGGGTTATGAGCCCGACGAGCTACCGTGCTGCTCCACCCCGCGACAATAATTATAAAATTAAATGGTGGAGGCTGACGGGATCGAACCGCCGACCCTCTGCTTGTAAGGCAGATGCTCTCCCAGCTGAGCTAAGCCTCCAGATATCCTCGCAATCTAGCGAGAAACTAATTAAAAAATGGTGACCCGTAGGGGATTCGAACCCCTGTATGACA
>NZ_JAJISB010000024.1 GCF_021245735.1 Brevibacillus daliensis | reverse complement strand
AAGTTTGTTGATCTAGCTTCAAAACATTTGCATGGCTAAAAATTTCATTCAAACATTTCACTGTTCAGTTTTCAAAGAACATCGCGTTCATCTTGTTTCGTTCGTGTCCCTCAGTGGAACTCTTATAATATAGCATATCGTCCATTTGAAAGTCAACAGTTTTTGATAAACTTTTTTAATCAAATTAAAAACTAGTAGAAAAACCGTATATCTATCAATCTATTCAAGAATGAATTCTCTACTTTTCAGAGTCAGTTCTTCTATATTATTTCTTACGGACAGATTTCAAATATTATCATAGACAAATAAAATTGACAAGAAGAAAAACTGTAGGTAAGAACATTATTTATTATATAGATAATCCTTTCATTGACACTCCTATTTTCTCTCGCTAGTATTACGTTGAAATCCAATATAATTACAAATCGGATAGGTAGGAGGAATCTCTTGTGGGAAGCCAATCTAAAAAGAAACTGGAAGCAGAGATTAGCGAGGCATTTATTAAATTTCAACGCGATTTAATAGGTAGGGGTCCACAGGAAGCAAAAACTTATATCGTAAACGATATGATCATCTCTCGGTTTAAAGGAGTGCTTACCGTAGAGGAAAAGCATTTGGCAAACCATGAAAAAGGACGCCGCGTAGTAAAAGAAATGCGCGAGATACTACGAGAAATGTACAGTAAGGAAACAGAAGTCATTGTAGAAAAACTAACTGGGCTACGTGTTTTATCCAGTCACAGTGATATTAGTACGAAGACAGCTGAACGAATTGAAATATACATCGTGGATAAAGATTTAGAAAAAATGCTGCAGGATTCATCAAACTGATTACACACTACCTATCTGGCAAACTTCACATCAAGAGGTACCTTACAACCAAAACCAGCATCCTGTTACCTGTGATAACTATAGGAAACAGGATGCTCCTTACTCCATTTATTTGAACTTCTTTCATTCTATTCCCGCCGCTTGCTCTTCCTCAATATTTTGCACGAGCCAATGGTAGCCAAGGTAACCAGGCTTACTTACAAATACCTGATGCGCTCCCATTCTCTTATATAAATGGGCATAGCGTGGCATTCTGGTCAAAACATACAGACGACACGTACCTAATTCAGCAAAAAACTCTACGAGCCGTAACGATCCTCCTATATCATCAGGAAATAGATAAACCTGCTCGTACTTACATAGTTTAGCGGCACTAGTAGCAAACCCCTCAGTAGCAACCCGCCTAAATCCCTCATAAATGTGTATCCCATCGATACATTCCCGATAATAAGCAATCACTTCCAGATGAATAACCTCATCCCAATCCAATCGCTTATGGCTTAACATTTGTACGAATGACCGAAAAATGTCGCCTCTCCCTACAACCAACAGTTGTTTCATGATCTATTTCCTCCCCCGTATTACCCGGACGAAGTTAGTCGACTGTAGAATGCACAAGAAAATATCCGAGTTATTACTACACTTCTATTGATGAAGGCTTATGGTCTGCAACAACTAATACATCCATTTGACGCACCTGCCGAAGCAGTTTTTCCAGTACTGACCCAATAAAGATTTCTTGCCAGCGAGAACGCGCTGAATGACCAATTATCATTTGTGTTACTTTCTTCTCATTCATCTGAAATGCTAATTCTCGAAAAACCTGTCGTCGATCTGCTACCTGATACTTTTCAAAAATACCACCAAGTCGTTCTGTAAGTGCTTTTAATTTATTAATAAGCATTTGCTCCTCTGCTGTTAGCATCGGATGGTTTTGCACATACCCCACATACCAATCTGCTTTCAGGCGATAGGCAATGCGAAAGCCCCGCCGGATTAACCTCTCACTGTCAGGACGTAGATTCACACAGACGAAGATTTTTTCCTGTCGACGCCATGGACCACGCAACGCTTCTTTTCGCTCCCAAGATTCCAATCGTTCATCTACATCATCAGCAACCTCTCTAAGAGCCAACTCCCGTAAGGCTATCAGATTACCAGTAGAAAAAAAATTCCCCAGCGCCTGATCCACTTTGTTCATTGCGTAAATGTTTCCTTCACGCATACGTTCCTGCAATGTGTTAGGAGAGACATCAATTAATTCAATTTCCGCTGCTTCATGTAAAACATGGTCAGGCACTGTTTCTCTTACTCTGATCCCCGTCACCTGTTCTACATTATCTTGTAGACTCTCCAAATGCTGAATGTTCATGGTAGAGATAACAGAAATACCTGCCTGAAGGAGCAATTGCACATCTTCGTATCTTTTATGAAAACGACTCCCCGGAACATTGGTATGCGCCAGTTCGTCCACAAGAACAACCTCTGGATTACGCGCAATGATTGCTTCCGTATCCATTTCTTCTAGTACAACATTTTTATAACTGATGGTAGCCCGGGGGATAATCTGTAAATTACCTACCTGCTCCAACGTTTCATTACGCCCGTGTGTCTCCAGATAGCCGACAACAACATCAATTCCATTATGCAAAAGCTCGTTTGCTTCCCGAAGCATCGTGTAGGTTTTACCCACTCCTGGTGCAGCTCCGACATACACCTTCAAACGCCCACTGCGAATACGGCTGATCTCTTTTTCCATTTCTTCATTAGAGAGCCGATGAAACGGACTCTTTCTTTTGCTTTTTTCACTCTTTGCTGGAATAACACGTTCACCGCTATTTTCTGCCCGATCCGCCACAATAAGAACATCTGTATTTCTACCCAAGCGCAAAATCTTGTTAATTACAGAACCAGACCAAATCTCTTCCCAACGGCTTCGCTTGGTTTGCCCCATCACAATACGTGTAATGTTATGTTCGGTAGCGTACTGAACCATTTCTTTCACAACATCACTTCTTGCGGGTAGCTTGATCTCCTTAAAATTCCCACCCAATTTTTCCGTCAGCTTCACCATCGAACGTTTAAACGTGCTCTGCTCTTTACTCAGTGAACGCTTGGGACTCCGTAGAAAACAGACGACAAATAAATCACCACCTAAACGCTTAGCTACCTGATGTCCACGTCTAATCAAAATGGAACCATTCCAGTGATACTGCCCAGCTACCAATATTCGTTCCGAAACACCAGACGGTCCAATCATCCCATGCTGTTCCCGATATTCATCTAAGTCTTCATTTACTTCCCCTGCTAAGAAACGCAAAGCAAGCTCACGAAGAACAGCCAAATTTTCATGTCGAAATAAGCGCTGGTGCTTAGGGTTGCCATAAGAGTCACATCCGATAATGCTTCCCTCCTGCAACCTTTTCATGAGAACCTCAGGTGTTACATCAAGAAGCTTCACTTCGTCAGCATGATCTAATGTTTCTGATGGAATGTAGTGTCCTACTTGAACAGAAATACCTGTCAGCTTCTGAGTGATGGATCTCATACCTTCTAATTCGTAAATGTTAAGCGTTGTAATGACACTAATATTTTTTTCTACCAAATAATACACGTCTTCAAGTCGAGTTGGACGCAAAGCATCGGGACGATTGCGATGGGCCAATTCATCAACGAGGATGACCTCAGGATTTCGCCTGAGGATCTCACCCACATTCAAGTCAAATTTTATAGAATCTCCTTCCTCCCATTTCAATGAAGGAATCACTTCGAGCTCCTGTAGAATCTCCTGATTTCGTCCCTGATAAGAAGTGTGGGGATTAACCACTCCTATCGCTACGTCAATCCCCTTTTTACTTAACCGTCTTCCCTCCAGCAACATGTGGTACGTCTTACCCGAACCGCTTACTGCTCCAAGAATAATCTGCAGCCTTCCTTTTTGCATACGAGATATGGAAGCCAGTATTTCTTCTGGTGTTTTACGGCGAAAATCTCCCATCCTATTGCAACTGATCTAACGCCATGTTCAGTTTCAAAACATTGACCCGAGGCTCACCAAATAGTCCAAGTGATCTGCCCTCGATATGTTTATCAACTAATTGATACAGAACGTTAGGGTCCATATTTCGTTCTTTTGCGATACGTGGAACTTGGACTTTAGCTGCTTTTGGAGATAGATGTGGATCAAGTCCAGAAGCAGAGTTAGTCATTAAGTCAGCTGGAACATCTTCTTGCTTAATATCAGGGTTAGCAGCAAGGAAAGCTTGTAAATCTATTTCAGTGCGTTCAATCATCGCTGGATTGGAGGGAGCATAGTTGTTGGAACCAGAACCAGCAGCATTATATTCTATAGAAGAAACACGTCCAATAAAGTAGCCAGGTTCGGTAAATTTTTGACCGATCAACTCAGAGCCGATGACCGTACCGTCCTTGTCTACTATGAGACTTCCATCTGCTTTATACGGCATAATCGCCTGAGCAATCCCTGTCATAGCAAGTGGATAGATCAGACCACAAATGATTAGCAACAGTAAACTTACGCGTAGGTTTTTTAACATAGTCATTCACCTTTACTAAGTTATTTAGGGGGTCAGACAGGCTTGCCTAATGCAAACCTGCCATCACCAATAGCAAATCTATCAATTTAATTCCCACAAATGGTGCAACAATACCACCTAATCCGAAAATAAACAGGTTACGTCCTAAGAGCTTGGTAGCACTCATTGGTACATACTTGACACCTTTCATTGCCAACGGAATTAACAGCGGTATAATGATCGCGTTAAAAATTAATGCTGACAATATCGCTGAAGATGGTGTAGCCAAATTCATAATGTTTAAGGCTTGCATTTGTGGAATGGCCACCATAAACATTGCTGGTATGATCGCAAAGTATTTTGCAACATCATTAGCTATACTGAAGGTTGTCAAAGCACCGCGAGTCATTAATAACTGTTTACCGATCGCTACTACTTCGATGATCTTGGTAGGATCAGAGTCGAGGTCCACCATGTTAGCTGCTTCTTTCGCTGCAATCGTTCCACTGTTCATCGCTAAGCCTACGTCAGCCTGAGCGAGGGCAGGAGCATCGTTGGTTCCGTCTCCAGTCATGGCTACCAGCTTACCAGCCGCTTGTTCTTTACGGATAATCGCAATCTTGTCTTCTGGCTTCGCTTCTGCAATAAAATCATCGACCCCTGCTTCTCTGGCAATAGTGGCTGCCGTAAGTGGATTATCACCTGTACACATGATGGTTCGAATCCCCATTCGACGCAACTCTTCAAACCGTTCGCGCATCCCTGGCTTCACAGTATCTTTCAAATAAATAACACCCAGCAGACGATTCCCATCACAAACTGCAAGAGGCGTACCTCCTAGCATGGAGACTTTATTTGCGATATCATCCAAATCGGCTGGGATATAGCCACCATGTTCTTTCACATATTGTTTAATGGCATCAACCGCACCTTTACGTATGATTCTCCCATCGGAAAAATCAGTACCGCTCATTCTAGTCTCCGCTTTAAATTCTACTCCTGAAGAATGGGTACCATCATTTTCATTCGGAGTGTACCCTTGTTTTTTAGCCAGTTCTACGATAGAGCGCCCTTCTGGTGTTTCGTCATGCAAAGAGCTTTGTAATGCAGCGAAATCAAGTTCTTTTGTATCCACGTTATGAACAGGTATGAACTCTGCTGCCATCCGATTACCGTGCGTTATGGTACCCGTCTTATCCAGAATAATTGTGTTGATATCGCCCGCTGCCTCAACTGCCTTACCTGACATTGCAATAACGTTATATTGTGTCACCCGGTCCATCCCTGCAATCCCGATCGCTGATAACAATCCACCGATGGTTGTCGGAATGAGACATACCAGTAGAGCAATCAAGGTTGCTACAGGAATCACTACATCTACATACGAAGCAATCGGTAACAAGGTGATACATACAATCAGGAAGATTAACGTTAAACTAACCAATAAAATGTTAAGCGCCAATTCATTTGGTGTTTTTTGACGTTTTGCCCCTTCTACGAGACCAATCATGCGATCCAGGAATGATTCTCCAGGGTCAGTGGTGATACGCACCTTGATCTGGTCGCTCACCACTCTTGTTCCACCTGTTACGGAGCTGAAATCTCCTCCTGCTTCTTTTATAACAGGTGCCGATTCGCCAGTAATAGCCGATTCATCTACAGAAGCTACCCCTGCAATGATTTCACCATCGCCAGGAATTATTTCGTTGATTCCTACCAGCACGATGTCTCCCTTGCGTAGTTCTGTTGAACGGACAACTTTTGTACTACCATTTTTTTGAACCAATGTCGCTTTCGTATCCTGTTTTGTTTTTCGCAAACTGTCTGCCTGTGCCTTCCCACGCCCTTCAGCCAATGCCTCAGCGAAGTTAGCAAAAAGAATCGTAATAAATAAAATCACAGTCACAATTGCGTTATAGCCAGCATCCGATTCACCGCCAAATATTGAAGGGAACATACTAAGAAGTAAGGTGATGAAAAAACCTATTTCAACTACAAACATAACTGGATTTTTTATCATCAGACGTGGGTCAAGCTTTTTAAAAGCATCAATGGCTGCCTGACTCACAATCTCCTTGGTAATCATGGTTTTGCGTTGATTGCTCATAAGTGATGACTCCTTTTCTTCGTTAACGTAAGGTGAGCCACTCAGCCACTGGACCGAGAGCAAGCACCGGCAAGAAGGTTAATGCCCCAACGATGAGAACGATACCGATTAACACACCCATAAATAGTGTATTGTCTGTTCGGAAAGTACCAATTGTTTCGGGAACCAGCTGTTTCTTCAAGAGAGATCCGCTTACAGCAAGCATCAAAATCATGGAGAAATAACGGCCGAACAACATAACCAGACCCGTTGAGATGTTCCAGAATGGCGTATTATCTGCTAACCCTTCAAAGCCTGAACCATTGTTAGCTGCACTGGAACTAAACTCATACACAACCTGTGAAATGCCATGATAGCCTGGATTAGAAATGGAGCTGGTTCCCCATTCTGTTGCCAGTGCAATGGCTGAAGGTGCCAAAATAATCAGTGGATGAATCAGAATAGCGATAGCAATCATCTTCATCTCATTGCTCTCAATCTTACGTCCCAAGTACTCAGGAGTACGTCCAACCATTAAGCCGCAAATGAAGACTGCCAGGATGGCGTACATCAGGATGTTCATCATGCCTACGCCATCACCGCCGAAGATGTTATTCAACATCATTTCAGTCAATGGAACCATGCCACCTATAGGCGTCAACGTATCGTGCATGTTATTGACCGTACCTGTGGTTGCTGCTGTTGTCACCGCTGTAAATAAGGCAGACTGCGCAATCCCGAAGCGGACTTCTTTTCCTTCCATACTTCCATCAGCCTGCGATAATCCAATTTGTGTCAAGGCAGGATTTCCATTCGATTCAGATACATAAACCGTTGTTAACATGGCCAGGAATATGATAAACATGGCAGCAAATATCATCAGACCCTGTTTCTTGTTTCTTGCCATGTAACCAAAGGCAAAAGGCAAAGATGCAGGTATTAAAAACATTGATAAGATCTCAATAACATTGCTAAGTGGTGTTGGATTTTCAAATGGATGCGATGAGTTAACCCCAAAATATCCACCGCCGTTGGTACCAAGATGCTTAATCGATTCCAGAGCAGCCACTAGTCCACGCGTGATTTGTTGCTCCTCGCCTTGTAAGGTAGTTGCTACTGCTGTTGGTTCAATCGTTTGTGGAACACCTTGTGATACAAGAAGTAAACCAACTACCACAGATAGCGGAATTAAAATACGTGTATGAGCACGGATTAAGTCAACATAGAAGTTCCCCAGATGTTTTTGTCCTGTAAGTCCTCTTATAACAGCCATCACAGTCGCAATCCCGGAAGCAGGAGTGGTAAACATCAGGAACATGATTACCATCATCTGAGATAAGTAGGAAAGCCCTGTTTCCCCGCTATAATGCTGAAGATTGGTATTAGTCAAAAAACTAGCAACAGTATTGAACGCAAGCAACGGGTCCATTCCTTCAATTCCAGAAGAATTCAACGGAAGTACTCCTTGGAAACGTAAGATCAGGTATCCGATAAAAAACATTACCAGGTTACTTCCTACTAACGCTAACGCGTATTGTTTCCACGTCATTTCTTGCATTTTGATACCTGCGATTTTATAAAGCACACCTTCTACTCCACCGAAGGCTTTATCTAATCCTGTTTTTTCCCAAGAGAAAGCAAGGGATAAATAGCGGCCAAATGGTATTGCCAATAGAAGCAAAAGACCTAAGACCACCGCGATTTGTAATAGATCCACAACAGTTCCTCCTAACGTTTTCGCACAGTCTTCAGATTGGTGATTAATACTTCTCAGGATGCAGCAAGGCGTGAATGAGATAGAGAGTAACGCCACAAGCAATAAGCATAAGTACGATCATCGTTTCTCTCCCCTTTCCTCGCCTACGGCCCTGTCGCAAAATGCTATTGTTCCGTAGAAGAGAATAAACGATCCTGCTACGAGCAAAATTGCAACCATGTCCACCTGTCAGTTCCTCCTCTTCCAACTGTTTGATACGTGACCAGATATCTGTTGCTCCCCTGCGTCTTTACGCTTCGACGTAAAAAATGCCTGAGAACAAAAAATAGACCAATGCTTACCTCATACTCAGCGGCATACTTGAACACACGCTGACAGTTCTGTTCTTCGGATCACCAAGTCTTAAAGAGTAAGATTCCGTACTCGAATCACACTCAACTCCGTCACCAAAAAAACACCGATCAGCTTATGTTCAACCGCTAAGAAAGAAGTACTCATTGGTCTACCTAACGCCTGGCAAGCTACTCAGCTTTCCCTGCGCTCTGTCTCCCTATCCTCTTTCGTACAGTTGTACTTTTCAGTTTTATTGTAAGTTTACACAAACAGCATTGCCTGTTTACAGGCACGAAAAAAGACCTACTCGTATCATGGGCAAAAGAAAAAGCCCTCCAGAAATAACAGGTGGTCTATTGACCTCCCTCGCTTTAGCCGACGAAGTTAGCTGACGGGTAGGATGGCGAAAGAGTTTCTCATCCCTTCTACGTATTGTAGAATTAACCCCAGGAAAAATTGGGTCCTCCGTTCCCGAGTGCCTCGGGATTTGGCCGAATATGCTGTTGTGTCTTACGTGACTTCATTATACGTCCTCGTTAATTTGCTGTTAACTGTCATTAGCGGAGAAAAACAACTAATTTTAACCAAATTTCAAGCAAGTAAGCGCTTTAATATCCTTTTTTCTCAGCCTACCTTATTATTTCTTTCATTTTTGCTTATTTTCATAAAATTTTTCTCGATGTACCAACATCATTTGTAAAACTTTTTCCTGATCATCTACATGGCACACAGGTATACTCAAATTGGTCAATTCAATCCAGCTAGCTACCCCTAAGACATTAGTAATTTGATCCAATAAATGAACATCCTTCGCTTCTCTAATTACTGCAATTTTGGGATATCCCTCTCTTTTATATCCCTCAATAATGATTAGCTCAGCGCCTCCTTCTTCCATGCGAGCAATCAATTTATCCAAGGGTACTGAACCTTGTTCTAGATAAGCTGTCTTGGTAGCTGATTGAATTGCGACTAATGATGCTCCTGCCTGTCGGAATTTCCAGGTATCCTTCCCTTCATGGTCCATTTCAAAATCATGTCCATCATGTTTGATCACACCTACTTTTATTCCCATTCCCTGAAGTGCTTCAATAATCGCTACGACTAGACTTGTTTTCCCTGAATTGGAATAGCCCACGAATTGAATAACAGGCACTCTATTTTGGACGTTACTCATTTTTCTTCCTCCTTTTCATAGTTTCTTCATCAACTTTTTCTTCTGCTAGTAAAGCTGTTTGATAATCGACTGGACTATTCATGTTGAATAAAGTGGTTGCTGATAACACAGATTCAGGCAGCTCCACTATTCGGTAAGGCATAGATTCAACTGCTTTTATGACGCGATAATCACCATGGTCGAGTGAAGCCCTCCATATATTCTCACTTCCCTTATGGTACAGTGCGAACAATGGCTGAACTCGTCCCCCTACACTAGGAATAATTGCCTGAATATGATCATCCACCTGTTCGATTAATGTGAGCAAATGTAAGAGGTCATTTGCTTCTACAAATGGAAGATCACAAGAAAGTACCAAATACCACTCTTCATGTCGCTTACGCATCGCTGAAAAAATACCACTTATCGGACCACATGACTCGCCCTGATCCCGTATAATTTGAATCTTATCATGGTGTTGCAGAGCAGGCGGTAATTCTTCGGGCGTATTCGAAACCAGTACACAAGGCAGCTTCACTTTCATTATCTGGTTAATCAAATTTTCAATCAACGTTGTCCCTCGCCAAGGAAGTAACTCTTTTGGACTCCCCATTCTGCTACTTTTTCCTCCTGCCAAGACAACGGCACATACCGTTTTTTTCACGTTTTTCCATACCTCCCATATTTTAAGTAATATATATAGCGTTCTAGGAAAAAATGATTGCATAGTATATAAAAACCTATAGGGAATTGTTATACTTAAACCAACCTTGATAACAGATAAAGAGACATCAAGTGAGAAAAGTATGAAGTGAGGGAAATCTTCATGCCTCAAAAAGTTGGAACTTTTATTAATCATATGTCATCTGGTTTTTGGGAAGACGTTACACGCATTTCTACCTTGATGGAATGTCAGCCCGGAAAACCACTATTTTTTGATGGTGATCCTGCCGATTACATCTATATTGTGGAAAGCGGGAAAGTCCGCTTGTCCAAAACAAGTACGGATGGAAAAGAATTAACCCTGCAAGTCTACAATCCTGGTGAACTGTTTGGGATTTTTGGTTTATTTGACAGTAGCCTTACCTATAGTGCTACTGCTGTAGCCTTGCAACCGTCTGAATTACGAATCATCACTCGTGCTCAGCTGGAAGAAATGCTCATGTCTCACAGTGAGTATTGCGTAGAATTTTTACGCTGGATGAGCATGGAGAATAGACGGATGCAATCCAAGTTCAGGGACATGTTGTTAAACGGAAAAACAGGTGCTCTTTACTCCACACTAATCCGTATGTCTAATACCTATGGACGTCAGCATCCTAACGGTATCCTTATCGATTTATCGCTTACAAACAAAGATCTGGCTCAATTTATTGGTCTTACCAGAGAAAGTGTTAACCGTCTTTTAGGGGAACTAAAAAAATTGGAAGTGATCGAACAGTTGCCCAATGGTTATATACTAATCAAAGACTTACAGTATCTGCGAGATAAAATTTGTTGCGATGATTGCTCACCAGATATTTGTCGGTTGTAAATGAATGCTTTATTTATCATCGTACCTAGCATTTTTTACGTTTACAAGCTGAATGTATGCGGTAATGAACAACTTTATAAAGATTCTACAAAAATAAAACTCCCGCTCCCTTCATCGAAGTGAGCGGGAGTTTTCTCATGATCTCTTCAAAGTGATTGTGACAAACCTGGAGTGGCTATATGGAGGGAGGGTGCTTCATCTCGTCTTTCTACTCATAAAAAAACAGATTAGCATAATCCCAATACCTCAGCAGTAAAAACTAAGGGCTAACCTCCAGTCTGTTACAGACCGTTCGGGTTAGCCCTTTATCTTTCAAGTAAGCAATTGATTAACCAATTACTACTTTATTGCTATTGTTCTACTTGTTATTCGCTTTAATTACATCATATCCATTCACGACAACATCCAGTTTGCCAGTCGCCGGATCGATAATTAACCCATGAACAGGAAGAGAACGTGGTAGCAAAGGGTGTTTGTCAATCATCTGCACGCTTGTTTTTACTGCGTCACTCACACAATCAAATCCACCCAGCCATTTTTCCAAATTAAGACCTGAATTCTTCAAGAGGTCAAGGTCATGTGAAGAAATTCCTCTTTGTTTTACTTTTTCCAAAAAGGCTGTGGGATCGATAGCGCTCATACCACAATCATGGTGACCTACGACGATCACTTCCTCTGCCTGTAATTCATAAATCGCTACCAATATGCTTCGCATAACAGAACCAAACGGATGGGATACAATGCCTCCTGCAGTCTTGATAATTTTCGCATCACCATTTTTAACATTCAACGCATGAGGCAGCAGTTCTACCAGTCTGGTGTCCATACACGAGATGACCACCATTCGTTTGTCCGGAAACTTGGTAGTCTGAAACTTTTTATACTCTTCATTTTTAACAAATGCCTGGTTGTATTCTAAAATCTCGGCTAACTTGGTCATTCTATTCACCTCGTATATAGTTTCTCTCTTTGCACTCACTTTCATTTCTTCTTTACTTTCATTCACTTCCAAAATTCGTTCGTGATTAAAGTTGAAATCCCTTCACATTTATCCATGTGAATTTATAAGAAAAGCGCATCGTTTTGTTGTTTAGCCTAGATGATTGGGCTATACTTATTTTTGTAAATGCAAGAAATCTCCACCAGTTTAAGAAAGAAAGGACGGTTGAGGATGACCAGAAGTAAAATCGCCCGACTATTTTTACTATTGGCTCTTATCATAAATACCTTGGCATTGTTGGTATGCATCGGTACCTATCTGACAAGCACATATGTCTACACCCATCATGCCTTTTCAATGTCAGATATCCCAATCATTTTCCTTGTTTTTAACGGCTCTGCCATTCCGCTTTACTTCCTGACATTCATCGTATGGATGAATAACAACGAAGCTCATCATTACCAGGAATAGTCTATTTTCACTTCCCTACAGATATATACCCAAGCATATTGGCTGTTAGCACATACGCTATACTACATTAGACTTGGGAGGGGAATGGGACCATGAGTATATTCGCTGGTGGATGCGAAAACAACAATATCCAGTTTATCCTAGTTTTGTTCATCTTGTTGGTGATTATCGTTTGTATGTGTTGCAACTAATAACTTGACTACTCCATTACAGTATATCTTATCCTTCAAATGTAGATGACAAAAAAGTCCATGGTACCCACCCTGGACTTTTTACGTATCAGAATGTATCAGCTTCATTGTGGTTCTTCCTGATACGCATGAAAAACTTCCGCTAAAGAAGTACCTGCTTCTTCGAATAGGCTTCAATTCGAGTTTTTCTTACGTATCAGAATGTATCAACTTCATTGTGGTTCTTCCTACTTGGTTCCTTCAAGACGTTCAGCTGTAGGGGTTGATTCGCCACCGAGACGTTTCGTCATTGTGTTTTTCCAACTGGTCGACAGTGCATCCACAGACAACAGTTGTTTCATTCCTTCTTGATTCTGCTTCTCATGATGCATAATCTGATTAGCAAATGCTACGGAAATACCCATCGGATGCTGTTCTTTTCGTACCAGCTTATCGGATGGAGCTACTACCCCCTCCTGCAACACCCGAAAATAAAAGCCTGTATAGCCGGTATTCTGAACCTGGATAGCCAGATCTTTGATACCATATCGTTTGGCAAGCTTATGGCAAGGTTGTCTCGGCTGTGTTACCTGAACTACTGCCTCTCCAAGCTGAAAAATATCTCCTATACAAACCTCATCCTCAAGCAAACCTGCTACGGTTACATTTTCACCAAATGCAGCTTCGGGTATTGATCGTTCCAAAGTTTGCTCCCAATATGGGTAGTGGTCGTAGCTATAGACACAAATCGCTTTATCAGGACCTCCATGATATTTGCGATCTGCCTGAGCATCCCCTTCTAATTGTTCTTTTGAAAGATATAAAGGTGCATCCACTCTATTTTTGCAAATACCGCTCATTACTTCTTGTCCGTCACACTCTAACAGTTTTGGTAGTCCCACATTAAGCGAGACAATTTCTCCCCACGTTCTCTCCATCTTGATCCCTACCTCTCCAAATCAAACTTTGGTTTATGGATAGAAGAATTATTTTTTTCTAGTTGGCTTTTGGTTTTTCTGGTTGATTTGATTCTCATCCTTCATTCCTCGTACAGCTAGGGTAACATAAACCCCGATCAATCCCCAAGTAATTGCATTGATCGGCAAGCTTGCTCCCATAAACAAAAGAATCGTCTGTACAAGTGTTGGGGCGGTGATGCAATATACGGCAAGCGACCATGAAGAACCAAACTGAAGATTCTTCTTCGTAATCATACCGAGAACAAAAGCAAGAACGCCTGAGAAAGTAGCCATAATTAATAGGGAAGAGAAAGTGTATATGTAAATAGCGATGAAAACGAGCGTCCAGATAATAATGGCACTATCAAAGAAACCCGTTACGAGGTATGTAACGTATTCATTATCAATCGTCTTACCTGGAGCAAAATTTGCCATTGTATAGGTAATTTCACCTGTAGATACCCCATCAACTGTGGAGACAATTTTGTCCTTAGTAAATATAAATCCATGTGAAACGTTAGGATAGTCGGCTGGAGTTAACTGATTGTTCGGGTCTACAACAAACACCTTGTCATCCGAAAAAATGGGCTGATCCGCTTCCATTTTCAATTGACCATTCTCCACAACAAAGGGAGGTAGCTGGCTGACAAAAGGACCTGCTTCATTCAGAAAAAAGGTTGTTGTCATGAAAAAACGAGCAAAAGAAAAAAGGGAAAGCAGCAAACAAAGCAGCAATAAATAAAATACTGCCTTTTTCATTCCTTTATTAATTAATTGGAAGATTTGATTTGGTCGAATCAAGCTCGTAACAAAAGATTGAAGCAAAATAATAACCTCCTTTTTTTCCAATTATAATCGAGATTCCTGCTCATTCCCACTCATGTTAATCGACCTGAAGCGATTCTATTTGGACTGTTTTCCTTTCTCCTTCAACAACTGGATAAACTCATTATCCTGACATGAAAAATCATACTCACAAGGATCTATGTTGTCTAAGTGCTACGAAAGGTTTCCATTATTATGTGGTTGGTTTGAATCGTCTA
>NZ_JAJISB010000023.1 GCF_021245735.1 Brevibacillus daliensis | reverse complement strand
AACTGGATAAACTCATTATCCTGACATGAAAAATCATACTCACAAGGATCTATGTTGTCTAAGTGCTACGAAAGGTTTCCATTATTATGTGGTTGGTTTGAATCGTCTACCTACTTTCGTGGAGAAAACCAGCTTCTCTTTTCACCCTTCGCTAGAGTCTTCGCCCTGTAGAAAGTTTGACTGTCCGCTCCACACTATCCATCGGGGAAGCTCAAAACGATGTATTCACTGTAAGACTTGCTGGGTTTCGCTTCTTTTTCCCGATGAATAGTGCTCGCTTCGCCAAGACGCTCTGCGTGAAAAGAGAAGCTGGTTTTTCATGCTGTTGGTTTGGTTGTTTTTTTAAAACTGCAACCCTTTGCAGAAGAAGCACATTTTTTGTCCAGAACCTGTAAGGTCCTACCTAGCTACTGAGCAATGAGTGTGGATTAAAAAGTGCAACCCGTGAGATACTGCGAAGCATCGCTTCCTTTTGCACTTTCCACACTCTTTGTTCAGTAGCGGACAGTCCTCGCTCCCTTGCTGGATCTTAACGAGTCCGCAGACAAAAAATGGGCTTCTTCTGCTGCCTACTACAGTAGTAGATATATAAAAAAACGCCAAGATATTGAAGATCATCCTGACGTCTTATTACATACATAATCTATTGTGTAATTGTAAGGTAAAACTATCAATTAGCGTAGAATTACTCCATATCCGATCAATATCACCAATACGAATAAGACAAGTGCTCCGATAAAAAAACCTGTGCTTGGTACACGCTTGGAGGCACGAACCATCGCCATCTCGATTAAACCGATCGCTACGATACCAAGAATACCTTTAACAAGCAGCATCCAATCTGCAAAATTAGTCATAACCAACATTCCTGCGCCTGCAACAATAATGATGATATACATCAGACGAAGAATCATATGTAAAATTTTCGCTACTTTAACCTTGTCCATGCGATAGAGGATATATCCAATAATGAATAGGACCAGTGCTACTTCCCAGCCACCTACGTGAGCTTCATAAAATCCTTTTAACATACACCTTTACCTCCTTACCCCTTTTCTAATACATTCACCCATAATCATATCATATGAATCAGGCGTTTCAAAACATTTGAAAGCAGTAAGTATCTATTATGCAGTTTGATATTTTCCTGTGTCAACAACTCATGACTAAGGTCACGAGCTTGTAACTACCCGATAGTACAAGCATCTTTCGACTCCTATCTTTTCTCGCTTTTACAAGCGTGGTGTTACATCAGGGCAGGTTGACATCTACCCAACAAAAGAAGCTATGCTCCTGTTGTTACTTCAACAATGTACTCCATTCCTTTTCGTTGAAGATTCATGGCGCCAATCCGATCATCGTTTGAGATGTAATGGCAGGTTTTACAAGAAAATACGTGTATTTTCTTGTTTCGATTGGCTTTCTCCGTATGCCCGCACTTTGGGCATGTTTGTGACGTGTATCGTGGGTCAACTACAATCACCTTTGATTGGTGCATCAAAGCTTTGTAATCTAACATTTGACGCAACTGATAGAATGCCCAGGATACTGATTCATAACGATTTTTAACACGTACACGTTCAATAGCATTGCGTACACCTGTCAAGTCTTCAACAACAAAGAGTGTATGTGCTCCATATCTTTCTACGAGTGCCTTACTGACAGTGTGATTAACATCTGTCATCCAACGGTTTTCTCGTTGACCGATTTTCTTCAAACGTCTACGTGAAGAAGTAGTTTGCCTCATTTGTAGTTGCTTACGTAAATGTTTATACTTCGCTCTTTTATGTTTGATAGGTTTGCCAGTAAAGAATGTAACCTTGCCCTGTGAATCATAAGCTGTGGCGGTAAAGTTTATTCCCATATCAACTCCAACCACTTTCTTTACTGTGCGGAAATCTGATTCAGGGATATCCTTTGTCATCGGAATATGCAAAAAGAACTTCCCATATTTATGGACGAGTTTAGCTGTGCCAAAAGTCCAAGAACCATCAAAATATCGTTCCATAGCTTTTAACTCAAATGGAACTCTGATTCTGCCTTGTAGGGTGTTCACTGAAAACAATCCTTGGGTAAGTGAATAGTCGCGATTCCATACAAGATCATACTCTTTTTTTTTGAAGGCAATTTTCGTCCAATCATGTCCGTTACTTTTGGTAGATTTGTAACGCGCAATCACAGTCTTCATAACAGATTGTGCCATTTGTGAGCGTAGTAGGTATTCCGTTCGCAACACATCGTAAGTCATTTTATGTAGCTTTCGCTGCGACATCTCTTTTGTTTCAAAGATAAGAGAAGATACATAGTTACAACCAGAACGATAGGCATGAAACGTTTGTTTGAATAATTCTACTTGCTCTACAGTTGGTTTTATTTTGATTTTGGCTGTGATTGTTATTTGCATATTCTTCACCTCGCCTTCACTAACGATATTATATCATCGTATTTAGTAAAGGTAACGAATGGTAGAAAGGAGGAACAGTGGAGTGTTTCGTTTCATTAACGTGACTGAAATCCGTCTGAAACGACTCCGTTTCCTCACACGACTAAAGTCGCGTGTCTCCACTGAGAAATAATGAATAAAAAAATGTATTACCTTACAAAATAGGTAAGAGATGTTTTTTACTTCACTCATTCTTCATGGTCTTGCCATTTTTAATGAGATGATAAATGCCTTTTACAGCGAATGTAGATTATAAGCGATGTTTTTTCTTTGTTTCATACCGTGTTTCTTTATCCATAATTTGTTCACATTTTCACACTAGACATTTACGTCTTTTAGTATTATTATTATATTATAATTATTATTAAGAAGTAAAAATTACTATCGAGGAGTGGTTATAGATGAATACACAAACATTGGTAGCAAACACAAAAGTAGTTGAATCTCTAAACAAACAGGTAGCAAACTGGAATATCATGTACGTGAAACTGCACAACTTCCATTGGTTTGTAAAAGGCCCTCATTTCTTCACTCTTCACGAAAAATTTGAGGAATACTATAACGATGCATCTGTAAAAATTGATGAGCTAGCTGAACGTATCCTAACTATTGGCGGTACTCCTGCAGCTACTCTCAAAGAATATCTTGAATTAACTAGCTTAAAAGAAGCTACTGGCAAAGAATCTGCTGAACAAATGGTTCAAGCTATCATCGCTGACTTCACTACTCTTCGCAACGAATGCAAGGAAGGTGCTGAAGTAGCTGAGGAAGCACAAGATGAAGCTAGTGCAGATATGTTTAAAGACATCCAAGGCGAACTGGAAAAACACATCTGGATGTTGAACGCTTACCTAGGTAAATAATTTTTTTGGCGAAGAAGCCAACTACAAAAGGTCTCCTCTAGTTCAATTGGACTAAAGGAGACCTTTTTTCTTGTTGTTATTCTCTTCTTACAGAATCCCAATCATATTGATAAAGACAATCATAATTGCCCCCGGGATAACATAACGAAGCAGCATATACCAAATCGTAAACCAACGTTTTACATTTTTGCTTCCCTCGCTTACTTCTGACAAGAGAATATCACGCTTCATTTTCCACGAAACAAAAATAGAGATTAATAAAGCACCTATTGGCATCAAGATGTTACTAACAAGGAAGTCTGCATTATCAAATATGCTTTTTCCAAATAGCGTAATATCACTTAGGACGCCAAAACCTAATGCAGAAGGAACTCCCAGCAAGAACATCCCAATCCCTACACTCCAGGATGCTTTTGCCCGTTTTCTCTGATCGCCCTTCGTAATTGCACCTACACTAATTTCTAGCATGGAAAATGCAGATGTTAGCGTAGCAAACAAGAACAGCAATAGGAAGATGGATAAGAAGAATCCTCCGAAAGGTATTTGGGAAAATACCGCAGGAAGGACAACGAACAATAATCCCGGTCCTTCAGTAGGTTCCATACCTAATGAGAATACTGCTGGGAAAATAGCTAGTCCAGCCAGTAATGAAACGACAAGCGTCAAACTTACAATGGAGATCGTTGATTTGGGTAAGCTCTCACTCTTGGACAAATAAGAACTAAATGTTACCATGACAGATACCCCAACACTTAGCGAGAAAAATGATTGTCCCAATGCATATAGAAGAGATTTAGAAGTAAGCTCTGAGAAATCAGGCTTCAAAAAGAAAACGATCCCTTCCCACGCCCCTGGAAGTGTAACAGAACGAATGATAAGCGCAATGAAGATAATAAATAAGGCAGGCATCATATACTTGTTTGCTTTTTCAATCCCGTTGGAAACACCTCTTGCCACGACTACAATCGTCAAGACGATAAATAATAATTGAAAGGCTACTACAAGCCATGAATTAGAAATAGTAGCACCGAACAGTTCATTGTAGTTCATCGCTTCGCCAATTAATTGACCAGTTAAGCTTTTAAAGAAATAAATAAGAATCCATCCACCAACTACACTGTAATAAGATAGTAAGATAAAAGTTGTTACTATCCCCAGTTTTCCAATCCAATGCCATTTTGTCCCTGGAGCAATAGCACGATAAGCGGAAACGGCTTCTTTTCCTGTTCTGCGCCCAATGATTAGTTCACCTAATAATAACGGGGTTCCAATTAACAGCGTAAAGATAATAAAAACCAGGAAGAAGGCTCCACCACCACTCGTTCCCACCATATATGGGAACTTCCAAATCACTCCCAATCCTATGGCAGAGCCGGCAGCAGCCAAGATAAAACCAAGTTTTGATGTCCACTCTTCTTTTTTTGCCATGTTGTTCTCCTAATCGCAAGTTTATAATCACTCATTATAACAAAATCTACAGAGTAACAGTATGTTAATAATTCCAAAACCTTGTCATTTTGTGGTAATAATTCAGGACTATACCTAAACAAAACGGTCACATCCAATTTTATGAAAAACGTCGAGACGTTTTTCACAGAAAAAGAGAAGCTGTCCAACAACCTCTTAAGCGGTTGTTGAAGCAACTCCTCTTCTTACAATCTAACAATATTTCTATTTAACACTTGAACCCATTTTATAGGTCTTATAACCACCATCTAAATTTTTCACCTGGAATCCATGCTGTTTCAGGATACGAGCTGCTAAGTAGCCACGTAAGCCCACCTGACAGGAAACATGAATCACCTTGTCTGTAGGCAGTTCTTCCATTCTCGTGCGTAAATCGTTCAATGGAATATTTCGAGAACCTGTAATAGCTCCTGCTGCCACTTCATTCGGGTCACGCACATCAATTAAAAGACCACCATTTGCCACGATCTCATCAATTTCATGCCACTGTACGATGTCTACCAGCCCCTGAGAAATATTTGAAGCCATATAACCCGCCATATTTACTGGGTCCTTGGCAGAGGAGTATGGAGGTGCATACGCCAACTCAAGATCTGGCAAATCAAAAACAGTTAGCCCACCTTTAATTGCTGTAGCGATAACATCAATACGCTTGTCCGCGCCATCTACGGAAATTGCTTGGGCACCATAGATTTTGCCGTCTTCTTTGTTAAATAACAGCTTGAACCAGATAGGAGATGCACCTGGGTAATAACCGGCATGAGAATTAGGATGAAGATGGATCGCTTGGTATGGCATTCCTAAACGCTTCAGGTTCTTCTCATTATTACCTGTGGTAGCAACCGTTAATTCGAATACCTTCGCAATTGATGTTCCTAACGTACCTTTATAAACTACTGGTAGACCATTGATATGATCTGCCACAAGTCGTCCCTGGCGGTTAGCTGGCCAAGCAAGTGGGATATGAGTAGGTTGTCCGTTAATGTAATCCAGCACCTCTACTGCATCACCTATTGCATAGATAGATGGATCTTCTGTTTGCATGTGCTGATTGACGCGAATCGCACCTTTTACTCCAGTAGCTAATCCTGCTTCTTTTCCCAAAGTAGATTCAGGGATAACTCCGATTGCCAGAATAATCATATCGGTTTTAATTTCACGCCCACTGCTTAATCGAACAATATGTCCCTTTTCTGCAAATGCTTGTACACCATCTTCCAACAGCAGTTCTACTCCATTTACCAGCATATGCTCATGGATTACTTCAGCCATTTCAGGGTCAAGCGGTCCCATTACCTGTTTACCCATCTCAACCAAGGTGACATCCATTCCACGTTCACGCAGATTCTCTGCCATCTCTACACCGATAAAGCCGCCACCCACAACCACAGCATGTTTAGGCTGACTCTCATCCACATATGCTTTGATCTTATCTGTATCTGGCACGTTCCGAAGAGTAAACAGATTGGTTGCCTCTTCTATACCAGGTATGGCAGGTCGAATTGGTTTTGCCCCTGGAGACAGAATCAGTACGTCGTATGTCTCCTGTTTTTCCTCACCCGTTACATTATTTTTGATGGTAACCATTTTCTTTTCACGATCGATGGCTGTTACTTCGCTCTTAACCCGGATATCCATCTGGAATCTGGTACTCATTCCTTCTACTGTTTGTAACAGGAGCTTGCTTCTTTCCTCAATGACCTCACCAATATAGTAAGGCAATCCACAGTTAGCAAAGGAAATATGCTCCCCACGTTCAACTAGAATGATTTCATCCTGTTCGCTCAGCCTTCTCAGACGTGCTGCTGCCGTAGCTCCACCTGCTACTCCACCGACGATTATGATTTTTTTCTTCATGGATATCACTCCTATATTATAGATATACCCCTATGGGTATAACTATAAATGGTCTTCTAGCAAAGATCAATGGAAAAAAGAAAAACCGCAACTTTGTGCGGTTTTGGTCATAATTGTTACCTCTGCTCTTCTTTCATATCTTATTTTTTGAAAAACGTAGCAATCGTAATCCATTTAAAATGACCAGGATTGTACTTCCTTCATGCCCAATGACACCATATGGCAAATTAAGCATTTGCATAAAGTTAGAAATGATTAATACTACAATAACGCAAACAGAAAAGATCATATTTTGCTTGATGATTCTATTCATTTTTTGGGAGAGAAGAACTGCATACGAAATGAGCTCCAGATTATTCTTCATGAGTACAACATCAGCAGTTTCAAGCGCTACGTCAGTACCTTCTCCCATTGCGATCCCAATGGAGGCAGAAGCCAGAGCAGGCGCATCATTAATGCCATCACCAACCATTGCGACTGTGCCATACCGTTCACGAAGCTTCTTAATTTCGTCTACCTTACTTTCTGGTAAGCATTCAGAGACATAACCGCCAATGCGGCACTCACAAGCGATTGCACGGGCTGTATGCTCGCTGTCTCCTGTTAACATGAAGGTATCGATTCCTGCTGATTTTAGCTTATCGAGAGCAACGATCGTTTCCTGACGAACAACATCCTTCAGGGTGATTACTCCGGCAATCCCATGTTCATCCCTTGCATACACCGTTGTTTTCCCTTCAGCAGCCAGTATTTTTGCAATACCATTCTGGAATGTTGATGCTTCCACTCCACCGACAAAATCAGCTTTACCCACTTTCCACTCGATACCATGTAAGGTTGCTTGAGCACCAAAACCTGAAATATCCTCAGAGCTCTCTGGTACAATAAGTGGAAGTGAACTGTGAGTAGCTGCATAGTTGACGATGGATTGAGCTAAAGGATGATTCGAATACTTTTCTACCGAAGCTACATGCTGCAAAAAGGTTTCTACCGTCAAATCCTCGCGAAACAGAACATCGGTTACCTCAGGCTTTCCTTTGGTAAGAGTCCCTGTTTTATCTAGTGCGATTGCTTTTAGGTTTCCTAAAATCTCAAGATGAACTCCACCTTTAAACAATATACCGTGGCGTGCACCATTAGAAATGGCAGATAAGGTAGCAGGCATGACAGAGGCAGCCAGCGCACAAGGTGACGCCACTACCAGTAACACGATGGCACGATATATCGTTTCGGTCCACGTCCATCCGAAAGCAAAATAAGGAAGAAACATCATGACTAACACAACGATTAATACAACTTTGACATAAATCCCTTCAAACTTCTCAATATACTGTTGCGATTGCGATTTTTCACTCTGAGCAGATTGTACAAGTATTATGATTTTTTGAAACAGCGTTTCTTCCTGTGGCTTCGTGATCTCAACCAAGATTGTACCCCTCAGATTAACTGTTCCCGCAAATACATCATCGTCTACCTGCTTGCTCACCGGAATAGATTCACCTGTTATAGCTGCTTCATCTATATTAGTTGACCCCTTCACAATTCTTCCATCAGATGGAACACGTTCCCCTGCTTTTATTAAAATGCGATCCCCAATCTGTAGATCGGATACAGGGATGACCTTCTCATTTCCCTCTATTGTGAGTAGCGTCGCCTCTTCAGGTTGCAAGTCCATTAAGGATGATATTTCTTTGTGACTTTTATTCATGGTGTAGGTTTCTAATGCACCGCTCAATGCAAAAATAAAGATGAGAATGGCCCCTTCCATCCAATACCCAATAACGGCTGATCCAATTGCCGCCAGTATCATCAGTACTTCTACGTTAACATCTTTATTTTTAATCGTTTCTGTAATCCCTGTCTTGGCTTTTGAATAGCCTCCAATTAGAAAAGCAGCTCCAAATACGGCAACATATAGCTTCCCTTCGCTCCAGGTTGATAAGCCCCATCCCAGCATAATAAGAACACCACTAGTTAACGCGGCAATCAATTCCATGTGCGGTGCTATTCTTCCCCAGATACCTTTGCCTTGTGAAGAGCCAGTTTTATAGGCAATATTCACATTGTTCATAGCATATTCCCCTCCTTATCAGGAACGTAATTGAAAAAGATATTCAACTTCAAGACCCCCATAAAAATGCGAAAGCTGCCACCAAAAAACGGTGACAGCGGTAATCCTTCAACCAGGATAAGAACGCACATTATTCTATTTATAGAAGAAAGATCTCTTCATTATTTATTTAACCCATATCAAAGAAATCATAACATGAATGTTCTGTAAATAACAGAAGAAATTAGGTTTTTACCTACAAGGGACTAGACTGTCCGTTCCATATAAAAAGAGAAACTGTTTTTAGTGGATGCAAAGAAACCTTCCGAGAATTTATCCCGGAAGGTCTCTGACTTTCACTATTATTTTACGATAAATACCGGGCATGGAGCCATTTGTGTTACACGGTGGCTGACGCTTCCTAGCATTAGTTCCTTGAAATCACCTAACCCGCGGCTACCCATGATGATAACATCACTTTGTCCGTTTTCTGCGCAACTAAGAATAGAGTTGGCAGGATCTCCAAACAATAATTTTTTCTCACAGTTGATACCTGCATTTTTTGCTGTCTCGCAAGCATCTTCCAGTAGTTCTTTGCCGTATTTACGAGCTTCTTCCATGTAATCATTCTCGGCCTGTTGTCCCAGAATCATCAGGTGACTTGCCAAATAGATAGGTAAATTTTTTACGACGTGAACAAATGTGATAGTAGCTCCATCACGTGCCATAAACAAGGCAGTGTCAATTACTTTTTTGCTCAACTCAGATCCATCGATAGGTACAACTATTTGTGCAAACATAAGCACACCCTCCAATACCGATTCGTATGTAAACCCTTACATCTTCATTGTAGCACGTTCTTTCAATAATTCTTAAAACTATTTTTGAACAATTGGCAACTTTATCAAATAAATGCTATAAATAACAGCCCTTGGCATATCACAAGGGCTGTTCTCTTCCTTTATTCTGATCTACATAAACTTTCTCGCAAAGGAGAGTAACAACAGGACTGCAACAACCATGCACAGGATAACCAGACGTTTTTCCTGCTTCTTAAAAGGGTCCATTTTTACTCCTCATTTCTGCCCCACTCTCTTATCATTACTCTACCCACTTTATCTGGAGTAATAACACTAGGCAGGATTTCTAAACGTAGATAGGAGAGAAAATTCCCCTTATATCTAACCTCCTATGGTAATGGGATAATCTCAAAGCTATTGTCCACTATGTCTTGCTTCTTCGTCCGCTCAAATCCACGTATTTTCCATATATCTCCGCTTTTCTCCAGCTCATAGGTCCAGTAAACAATTGTTCCGCCACCATCTCTGATTTCGCCTGTAAGTTGATTCTGCCATTCCTCCTGAAATTTTTCCCTTACATGAATCTGTAGCAGCGTTGGTGACAGGAGACGTGCAGTTTGAAAGTCAATGGCAAGCTCAGTCATCTTTCCAATAAATAGATCGGATTTATTCGTTATTTCATTCAGATAATCCTTCATCAGTCGAGAATCCTCAACCACATATGGTTTCAGAACGTCAGCTGTTTTCTTATCACGCGCAAATCTAAGCCAGTTCATATTGTAGCCTTTGAATAAGGCTTTCATCTCACTTTGAAATTTAGGAAATGTACCAATCGAGGCATCAACATTTACCCTAATCTCTGAAGGGTCCAGCTCCAATTGCTGCGTTAATACTCCATAATCCGTCTCACTTTTTGTCGTTAATAGCAGCGGTAGAGTAGGCATGCCTCCCACTTCTGCAAAAAATTTATCGCCTATCTTTTTCCATTCCAGTGTAAGTTCTTTATCCTGATAAAAGACCTTGGTATCATCATTGCTAGATTCAAATAATAGAAACTGACTGGTAATCCAATATGGTGTTGCTTCTCTCTCACCATAGGTTACTTTAATCGGTAATTCAGTCTCGATCGGTCCAATTGGACTTTCTACGTTAGCCGTAAGTGTATACGTTCCCGGATAGAGTGGTCCTGTATGATAACGATACAGCGTATGACCTGTTCTTCCTCTTGTCTCAGAGGCAAGAGCAGTCACCGTATCAGATTGCTCCAATAACAACTGAACAGGTATATCTGCTTCCACTATCACTTGTTCAGAAGGTAATTCTACCTTGTATGTATCAAAAAACAGCCAACTTTTCCCCTTTTGTACGAGCAATGGCAGTTCTTTTTCCTTTGAAAACATCGATATCATGTTAAATTCTTCGGGGTTTTTCATCAGTAGTTTCACTTGTTCATTCAGTTCAGCTTGTTGCTCTTCCCAGCTGAGATTTCCCTTTACATACTCTACTAATAGTCTGAGATTCTCTTCGGTAATGTCAGTAACATGGCTTTCCCTTGGAGATGTGATGACCGAGGCTAATAAATCGTAATCTTCCGACTTTATTGCTTCTATATATCGCTCGACGACTCGATGGGGATTTGATTGATTTGCTATTTGCCAGGACGCGATACCACCAGTTGTTAATAACCCTATCGATACGGCGATCCAAATCTTCTTCTTATTGTGCTGCAACCAATTAAGCAGCTTTTTGTTTCCCTGAATAAATATCTTATGATCGGTAGGTGTCTCATCTTTCTGTATGCTAGCTGCCTCTTGGTTTTCTTCTGGCAGTGCTTGTTGTTGATGCAGTGGTTTACTTTCTTGAACCAATGGGATAGATGATACTGATGTTCGGAACATTCCAGGCGAGCTCTTCTTGTTTGTATCTTGCTGATTTTTCCGTTGAAGTTCCGTTATTTCAATCAACGTTCCCCCGCAGAACGAGCATTTTTTTCCTTCCGTCTGCTGATGCTTGCATAACGGACAAAACCACATAGTACCCCTTCTTTCTTACTTCTGTCTCTATTCCACTATGGTACAGGCTCTTTATGCTGTCAATGAAAGCTCTCCAGTTATAAGCAGCATTTTTTTACAACATCCCACATTTTGCACAAACTCTCATAAAAGTAGACACAGGAAAAACCCTGATGCGTTCAAGATTTAGGCACATCTCATCACCATTTTTTTAAATTATGCAACCTGTTTTTGCAAATAAAAGATGAATATTGTAAGGTAAGGGAAAGTACGAAGTAAAGGAATGTAAAACCATGGCATTGGATAAACGATGTGCAACTATTCTTCTTCATGTTTGTCAGGCAGACAACTATGTTACTGTACAAGAGCTCCTTGAATCACAGGCTGTTTCCAAGCGCACCCTTTACTACGATATTAAAAAAATCAGTCAATGGCTGGAAGAGAATCAGCTTCCACCGTTACAATATGTTCGTTCTACTGGATACTTTGTCGATGAACAGACCAAAAAACTAATTCCGCCTGCATTACAGCTAACCACTAATCGGGACAATGATTATTCAGTTAAGGAACGAAAAGCATGGCTAGCCAATCAAATTTTAACAAAAAATGATCGCATCTTATTAGAAGACTTGATCCATATGCTAGGTGTTAGCCGTAATACCGTGATAGAAGATCTCAAACGGCTAAAATCAGAATTAGAGTCCTTCGAGCTAACGCTGGGTTTTGAGAGAAAACACGGATACCTGATAGAAGGTGAAGAGCAAAACAAACGAAAAGCTCTGATCTATTACCTGTCCCAAGCCGTCTCCACGCAAGACTGGAAGCAGCTGATCTCTCATATTCAAACCCTTGCACCACTCTCTTCAAGCCTTGCCCTTTCTGATGGAGAGACACAAGCTTCTGTACCTTTGTTTCCAAAAGAAGAGATTCAAATCATTCGAGAATCCTTGGCTGTATGCGAACGCTTATTGGGTATTGAATATACGGATGAAGTCTTAGAAAGCCTCAGTATTTACATCCACTTGTTCCGTAAGCGATTTAGTCAGGGGCAAGTAGTTAAGATGGATCAAGTAGAAAAAGACGTGTTGAAAAAAACACGCCACTATGAGGCGGCTATCTATATTGGTAATGAACTCTCTAAAGCTTTTTCACTCACGTTCTCAGAGGATGATATCTGTTATATAGCCACTCATCTGCTAGGGGCACGTGTAGATAATCAAAAACAACATAATAAGGAATCAAGTAGCAGTCGATTGTTACGACAGGTTGTTCAGCAAATGGTTACCGATTTTCAAAAGTATGCCTGCATCATCTTTGTAGACGTCATCGGGCTACAGCACGATTTATTTATGCATCTGAAACCTGCCTTCTATCGAGTCAAGTACGGGATTTACGTAGATAATCCTTTGGTAGAATCAATCAAGACACATTACCATGAGATATTTGTTTTAACCGAGAAAGTTATGAACCATTTTGAAAGATTAATTGGTCATCCCGTTAGTGATCACGAGACCGCCTATATTACCATGCATTTTGGTGCCTGGTTGCGTAAACAAGGTGCTAATCCAGCACCACGAAAAAAGGCTCTTATTGTATGTCCTGCTGGCGAGGACACTTCGTTAATTCTTAAAACTCAACTGGAAAGCCTGTTTTCTACTATAGATATTAGTAAAACAGTCACTCTTCAGGAGTTGAAATCAGTCTCCCATGAGGTGGATCTGATCTTCTCTACATCAATTCTGGCAACAAGTAATGTACCTATTTTATTGGTAAACCCCATCCTGAATGATACGGAGAAGGCACATTTATTAAATCGTTTAGCGGTGTTGTTTGGTACAAGTGAAAAAGAATCTGTACCATCCAAGACAGTAGATGATATTATCTCTATCATTTCAAAGCATGCAGCTATTTCGAACGAAGATACACTTCACAAGGAACTGAATACCTATCTGACTGACCGAACTGTGCTAGCTGGCAGTAACAGGTACACTCCAACTCTATCAGATCTTTTGCCAAAAGAGCATATCAGGTTAGTTCATTCCGTCTCCTCATGGCAGGAGGCAATCCGGCAGGCGTCAATTCCACTGGTGGAGAACGGCAGTATAAACACCGGCTATGTAGATACCATGATCAAGAAAGTAGAAGAGTATGGACCATATATCGTAATCGCTCCACAAGTTGCTATCCCGCACGCTCGACCAATAGACGGTGTGAATCGAGTAGGAATGAGTCTTTTACTGATAAAACAAGCCGTTTCATTCTCTGATGATCCTGAAAACAGCGTACATCTTGTCATTACTCTTGCTACAACAGACAACGAGAGTCATATAAAAGCATTGTCGCAGCTTACTACCCTGCTTTCTGACAAAGAAACCCTACAGAAACTACTGACTACAGGCTCCGTTGATGACATATTAGCGTTGATCCATTCCAAGGATATTCCTTGCTAGGATTTTTAAGGGTTGTCTTCATCCTACTTTAGTGGAGAAAACCAGCTTCTCTTCTCACCCTTCGCTAAGAGTCTTCGCCCCAAGAGGGTTGGACTGTCCGCTCCGCACTATCCATCGGGGAAGCTCTAAACGATGTATTCACTGTAAGACTTGCTGGGTATCGCTTCTTAATCCCGATGAATAGTGCTCCGCTGGGTCGGGCTTCGCCAAGACGCTCTGTGTGAAAAGAGAAGCTGGTTTTTTATGCTTTTGGTTTTAATTCTAGCTTTTTAATCACCTGAAGCCCTTTTCAGAAGAAGCACATTTTTTGTCCAGAACTATTTAAGGTCCTACCTAGCTACACAGCAAAGAGTGCGGGTAAAAAGTGCAACCTAAGAGATACTGCATAGCATCCCTTCCTTCTGCACTTTCCGCACTCTTTGCTGTGTAGCGGACAGACTTTACTCCCTTGCAGGGCCTTAACCGAGTTCGCAGACAAAAAATGTGCTTCTTCTGCTGCCCCTACAGTAGTAGATAAGGTCTTCCTATGCTTTTAACTCTGATACAGCAAGAGATACCGATTGAATGTGGTTTTTCTCTTCAAGCTGAATCGGGCTTTCTTTTGTAGCGAAGAGTCTCATCTGCTTTACATTTACGTAAAGATTGCCTTTTACCTGTTTGGTGATCTCCAGATATTGTTCGCCACTCACTTCTATCTCAAAAGGAATGCCTGACTCTATCAGCTTACACTCAAGTCGAACAAGTGGTCCAATCATCGAGATATGCGTCAGTTCCGCTGCCGCCCATCCTTCTCCACCTGAAACAGGAGCAACCTCCAGCTCATGTGGTCGAATATATCCCACTACATGAGAGTTATTCCACCTACGCGTATCCTCCGTCTGATAACGGAGAGCCCCTAACTGAAATTCCCCAGCCACTACTTTTCCCGTAAACGTGTTCACGCGTCCCAGAAAACTATAGACGAAAGGATTAGCCGGCCGTTGGTAAACCTCCACAGGTGAGCCAACCTGTTCAATTCCACCTTTATTAACAATTACGACCTCATCAGCCATCTCCAATGCCTCTTCTTGATCGTGAGTCACAAAAACAGTAGTAATTTGCAAAGCATGATGCAGTTGTTTGAGCCATTTGCGCAACTCTTGCCTTACCTTGGCATCAAGAGCGCCAAATGGTTCGTCAAGAAGCAACACTTTAGGCTCAATCGCCAAGGCACGAGCCAAGGCAACCCGCTGCCGCTGTCCTCCTGATAGTTGGGCAGGAAAACGTGATTCCAGACCATCTAACTGTACAAGGCGTAATAATTCTCGAACTTTTGCACGGATCTCTGTTTTAGCAGGACGCTCTGTTCTCGAGCGTACCTGTAATCCAAAAGCCACATTATCAAATACGCTCATATGGCGAAACAAGGCATAATGCTGAAAAACAAAGCCCACTTGCCTTTCCTGAATACTTTTCGTCGTCGTATCTTCACCATCAAACAGGATTTGCCCCTGTTCCATTTGTTCCAAGCCTGCAATCAACCGTAGTAACGTTGTTTTGCCCGAACCGGATGGACCAAGTAAAGCTACCAATTTCCCACTCGGTATGGTTAAACTGACATCTTGCAGGGCGTTAAAATTACCAAAGGTCTTGCTTACGTTATGAATACTAATGCCCATGTATGCTTCCCCCCGTTTCATATGCCCTGACAATCATGTCTGGCTCTTGTTCAATCGTTTGCCGCTCTGCTTTCCATTCCATGATGCTTTTTACGATTAACGTCACGATTGCCAGAATCGCAAGCAGAGTAGCAACAGAAAAGGCAGCAACGAAATTGTACTCGTTATATAAGATCTCAACCTGTAAGGGAATGGTATTGGTTAATCCCCGTATATGCCCTGAAACAACAGATACTGCTCCGAACTCTCCCATCGCCCGGGCATTGCATAAAATGACTCCATACAAGAGTCCCCATTTAATATTGGGAAGTGTCACCCGATAAAAGGTTTGCCAACCATTAGCTCCTAGTGAGATCGCTGCTTCCTCTTCATCATTTCCTAGACTCTGCATCGCCGGAATCAATTCTCTAGCTACATAGGGAAAGGTGACAAAAACAGTAGCCAGCACAATCCCCGGGACAGCAAATATAATTTTCAGATCATGTTCTGCCAGCCAGGGACCTAGTAAACCCTGACTCCCAAACAGAAGCACGAATAAAAATCCTGAGATAACAGGAGAAACAGCGAGGGGCAGGTCAATTAGCGTAAGCAAGAGATTTTTCCCTCTAAACTGGTACTTAGCGATTACCCAGGCAGCTGCTACTCCAAAAATAGCATTAAGCGGAACTGCAATCACTGCGACCAGCAAGGTAAGCCGAATCGCCGCCATTGTTTCTGGTTCATCGATGGCTGACAGAAAAGCCCCCACTCCACCTTTTAATGCTTCTGAAAAGACAGCAATCAAAGGGACGATTAAAAACAAACCGAGAAACACCAGGGAGAGAGCGATCATGAGCCATGCGGTCGGGTGTGTAGCCCGCTGTGATTGATTGGTATGAGACATCTGCTTTCTCTCCTCTCTCTACTCCATACGATAGATACGCCTGCTCCACCATTGCAGTAGATTCGTCACAAACAGAATGATAAAGGAGAGCAGTAACATTACAGTCGCAATGGCTGTAGCTCCTTCATAGTCGAACTGCTCCAGCTTTGTCATGATTAAAAGAGGCGCAATCTCCGTTTTCATAGGCATATTTCCTGATATAAAAACAACGGAACCATATTCACCTACCGCTCGTGCTAAGGCAAGAGTAAACCCCGTTACCGTAGCAGGTAATAGCTGAGGAAAAATAATGCGCCAGAAGGTGACGAATCGTGAGGCTCCCAAACTGGCGGCGGCTTCTTCCATTTGCAGGTCCAAATCCTGCAGGACTGGCTGAACGGTGCGAATGACGAATGGTATTCCGATGAAAATCAATGCTGTTGTAACCCCTACCGAAGTAAACGCGACCTTGAGACCCAGCTCCTCCAGATATTGCCCGATCCAGCCATTTGGAGCATACACCGCAGTCAGAGCAATACCAGCCACAGCTGTCGGTAATGCAAAGGGCAGATCGACAAGTCCATCAATGATCCGTTTACCCGGGAAACGGTAACGCACCAGTACCCACGCAATGATCACTCCAAAAACCGTGTTAATAGCCGCGGCGATAAATGACGTAAGAAAGCTTAATTTATATGAAGCAACTACACGCTCTGCTGTGACAATCTGCCAAAACTGCTCCCACGTTAGAGAAGTAGCATTCAAAATCAGTACAGCAAGCGGAATTAAGACCAACAGACTAAGATATGAAATGGTATATCCCAAGGAAAGACCAAACCCAGGAATAATACTTGGATGCTTCCACTTCTTTTTCATCTAAACACTCCTTGGATGTCTGGCTATGGGCTGTATATCTTATCAAAGATACCACCATCTGCAAAATGGGTCTGTTGCGCCTCTTGCCATGAGCCTGCTACTTCTTCTATCGTAAATAGTTTGATTTTCGGGAATCGCGCTTCATATTTTTTGGCGACTGACGCAAGACGGGGACGATAATAGTTTTTCGCTGCAATTTCTTGCCCTGTCTCTGTGTACAAGTACTTCAGGTACTCTTCTGCTACTTCTCTCGTTCCTTTTTTGTCTACGACCTTGTCAACGACAGTGACGGGAGGCTCTGCCAATATACTTACAGATGGGACGACGATCTCTACTTTCTCTTTCCCAATTTCATTAACCGCTAAAAACGCCTCGTTTTCCCAAGCTAGTAGCACATCACCAATTTCCCTCTCTACAAAAGTAGTCGTGGAACCTCGTGCACCGGAATCAAGCACAGGAACATGTTTATACAGCGTCTGTACGAATTCTTGAGCCTTACTTTCATCTCCTTTGTACTTTTCCTTGGCATAACCCCAGGCTGCTAGATAGTTCCATCTTGCCCCTCCAGAGGTTTTGGGGTTCGGTGTAATTACCTGGACATCATCTTTAATCAAATCATCCCAGTCCTTGATACCCTTGGGGTTCCCCTTTCGTACAAGGAAAACAATCGTGGAAGTGTAGGGGGAGCTTTTTTGCTCCAGTCGGGTTTGCCAATTCTGTGGAATAATTTCTTTTTTTGCTAAAGCGTCAATGTCATAAGCGAGAGCTAACGTTACTACATCTGCTTCTAAACCATCGATGACAGAGCGTGACTGCTTGCCTGAACCACCGTGAGATTGCTTAATAGTAACCTGTTGCCCCTTCTTTTCTTTCCAATAGGCAGCAAAACTTTCATTGTATTCCTGGTACAATTCTCTCGTTGGATCATAGGAAACGTTAAGTAACTCTACAGACTGACCAGATGTAGTTCCTCCTTGCGAGGAGTCGGATGCACTGCACCCTGCGGTAATGGCTAAGCTACCTGCAAGAATCCAGGTAAGCCATGTCTGTTTTTTCATAAGGTATCTCCTTTCTATTTAACAGAAGATGGGTAGAAAAAATAAAAGACTCCTCTCGCTTGCTTTCTCTTGCAAACGAACAGGAGCCTTCGGTTGACCGATCGGCTACTTTATTCTCTTCCTCTTTTCGGTACGTCTCTTTTTTCTACTGGATAGCGTAAACGCTCTAATCGTTCAATCTGAGTGATATGGGAGTCATGAATGGTAATTTGAATGGTTCCATACTCGATTCCCTTCATCGCTGTAAGTATTCTTTCTACCCACACATCATGTGAGGTAACATGGCGTTCAGACATATGTTTTTCCTCCTCTATGTCCGTTAATCTTGTTCTTGAGTAAATCATCCAGTGTCGTGGCATCAAGCACCTGTGCTACGGTATCACGTACGAGCGTCCATAACGGTTTTAACAGGCAAGTCGGTTCTAACGCACACGCTTCGTAAGCTGTTACACTGGCACAACTCATTGGAGCAAGTGGTCCTTCTAGCTGCCTGATTACCTCTCCAATAGCAATTTCTGTCGGTGATACACGTAACGTATACCCGCCATTTGCCCCTCGTTTGCTTTGAACATAGCCCATTTTCTTCATTTGCAGGAGGATCTGCTCTAAATAACTAACAGGGACCAAAATCTTCTCAGCGATTTCTGATATCGATAGAACGTTACCAGTATTTTGACCCAGAAGCAGTAGAGCACGTAATGCATATTCGCCTTTACTTGATACCTTCAAAGAACATTCCTCCATGCTGCTCAATCTTGAGTAATTTAGTCAAGATTGGGGCGAAAGGATTTGGCGACAAGAACCCATTACGTACTTGAAATACATACAAATGAAACTCAGTTACGTAAAAAATAAAACAATATTCTGAAATAGGAAATCTTGATTGAATTTTAATCATACAATTCCTATCTGTCAAGTGGGATTTTTGCACTCCAACCACTTCTTTCTTCTCTCACCTGACCATCTCATACAGGCATTCGTCTACGGGCTTCTGTCACTTTTACCTTATGCCTCTTTACTTCTAACGGTCTCTTCCGATTTACTTCTAACACGCCCATTTTCATACGGGTATCTCGAAACATGTAAAGATCCCTTGTACGCAACAACTCTCGTAGTGCGTGTTAAGGGATCTTTACTAATGGAACTTGTTAGGTTGTAAGTATTTTACCAGATAGATTTCTCTGGCTTTCAGCTTTCAGCCTACTCATAGCTGAGCCATCGCCATTCGGATGCCTTGTTGCAATTCAAGTAAAGCATCTTCGCGTTTTATCAATAAACGTTCTGCTTCCCGATGATCGACCAGTTTAAACATGATTTCTTCTCCCGGTTTAGCCTGTGCGAGCAAGGGAAGATCAACAGTAATGACCTGCCCAATACGTGGATATCCACCTGTGGTTTGTCTGTCAGATAAAAGAATAATTGGATTGCCTTCTGGTGGAACCTGGATAGTACCGTGAACGACTGCCTCTGAAAGCAATTCAAGCGGTTCACTAAGGGTTAGTTGCGCTCCCTTCAGACGATATCCCATTCGATCCGATTGTGGAGTGATACGAAAAGATTGGTTCACAAGATTTCTCTGGCTCTCAATTGTGAAATCAGTAAAGTGTGTGCCTGATATGATTCTGACTCGTGACCGTCGACTGTAGAGATTCGTGATTACACTTCCCACTCGCCAATCTGGAGCAAACCATGCGGGACTATTAGCGTTATGATCGGTGTGAAGCTCTATATTCCGATGGATAGTATTCGTATCATTCATCCGTCTAGACAATGAATCCTTGAACTGATTGGAGAGCCTGCCTGAATTCTGATACGTAATTTGATCACCTGCCTTCAGGTTACGACCGTGATGACCGCCCCACGAACCACGCAAATACGTGCTCTTGCTTCCCAGTACCTCCGTTCCAGCAAATCCTCCTGCAACGGCAACATAGGCTCGACAACCATCTCTACAACCAAACCACTCCACTACCGTATCTGCCTTCAGATAGACTGGTCTGTTTAGCGGAAGACTTCTACCGTACACCTTCGCTGTTAAATCTCCCCCTGTAATAGCAAGGAGAGTATCTTTTTGAAAGCGTAGTTTCGGTCCTACTAAAGTCATTTCCAGAACAGGAGCATATTCATCATTACCTACCAATAAATTGGCTACACGCATTGCCACTACATCCATTGTTCCGCTCGTTACCACCCCGAATCGTTGATATCCTGCCCTTCCCTGGTCTTGAATCGTGGTTAATAGACCAGGTTTTAGCACTTGTATACTCATCGCTTCTCCTCCTGATAAGCGACGTATTCTTCCATGGAAATCGCTCTAAAACGCACCTGATCTCCAGCAGCCAGCAAGCTAGGCGGAAATCTATCGGGCAAGAATAAGGAGACAGGTGTGCGGCCAATCAATCTCCATCCACCTGGTGAATCAAGCGGATAAATACCTGTCTGTAAACCTCCAATCCCAACCGTACCAGCGGGGATAGCAAGGCGTGGCGATGAACGTCTCGGAGTGGCGATCCTCTGAGACATTCCCCCCATATAGGGAAACCCTGGTACAAATCCAATCATATATACGTTATATGTACTGCTTGTATGAATCTGAATTACTTCCTCTTCGGTTAGTCCGTTATGAGTAGCTACCTCCCCCAAATCAGGACCGAACTCTCCTCCATAACAGACAGGTATTTCAATCATACGCGGCTCTTCCCTTTTCTCTGCCTCCAGATTACTCAACAGGTTTTGAACATAGGTAGTAACCCACTCATAGGGACTGATATTAGGCTCACGTACATGTTCCTTATATACAAGATAAGGATCATAAAACAGAGTTAGACTCGTAAAAGCTGGTACATATTCAATAAATCCTGTAAATGAACGGTTCTCCAAATGACTTGCGAGTGCTTGCACCTGACTATGTGCCCATTCATCCATCTCTTGCGAAAATTGAACGAGCAAAGCTGAATCCCCCAACGGAAACAGCTTTACTTCGCTTTTTACAGACTTCATCCCATTCAACTCGTTTGACAAAGGAAGACCCCTAACTAATCTGGCCTTCTATTGCCTTAATGTCAGATTCATAAGCTACGCTGTACTTTATTGTGATATCAAGCGCCTTACTAACCTGCTCTATACTCATGCTTGGCTGTTGGGGGAATCTCGCTGCTTGCTCAGGCAAATAGGGAATATGAACAAATCCACCACGAATGTTGTGAGATTGCGTAGCTATCAAGTGTTGAAGCCCATAAAAAAGATGATTGCAGACAAATGTACCTGCTGTATGCGATACGGAAGCAGGAATCCCTGCTTCCCTCACTTGTTGGACAATCACCTTGATCGGTAGAGTTGACCAATAGGCAACCGGTCCATTCAAAATGATAGGCTCATCAACAGGCTGATTCCCCTCATTGTCTGCAATGCGAGCATCGTCTATATTAATCGCCACCCGCTCTACGGTAAAATCAGGTCGTCCACCTGCCTGCCCGACACATATAACAATATCAGGTTGTACCTCTTCAATCGCTTCACGCAACACGTCAAGAGAACGGTAAAAAACCGTTGGAATCTGCTTTACGAATACTTGGATATTTTCATACGTACGATCTTCAAAGTCTTTAACCGCTTCCCAGGCAGGGTTGATTGCCTCTCCATCGAACGGATCGAAGCCTGTAAGTAGAATTTTTTTCATAAAAGTCCCTCCCTAAAACAAGAGATAGTACATCAGGAACACATTAACCGTGAGTAGGATAAGTGCGGTTGGAGCCTGAGCTTTAATAACTGCGTTTTTATCAGGTAAATCAAGCAAGGCTGCTGGAACAATGTTGAAGTTAGCTGCCATCGGAGTTAAAAGCGTACCGCAATAGCCAGAGAACATCCCGATTGCACCTAGTACAGCAGGATCACCACCATGCATTTGTACCAATAGCGGAAGTCCGATCCCTGCTGTCATCACGGGGAACGCAGCAAATGCATTTCCCATTACCATCGTAAAGAGTGCCATCCCTACCACATAAGCAACGACAACAAAAAAACGATTATCTACTGGAATAGCAGAACCAACCAAATCAGCAACAACCGTACCAACACCTGCTGCTCCGAATAAAGCACCTAGCGTGGCAAGCATTTGTGGAAGCACAGAAGCCCAGCCAATCGCATCCAGCAATCGACGAGATTCTTTAATCGGTTGAATTCCTTTGGTTCGGGTAATGCTCATGGCTACTACTAACGAGATCATACATGCGATACCCAGACTAACCAATGTGACGTTCTGCTGATCTAACAGGAATAGATCACCAATCTGTGTTTTCTTCAACACAACACTGCCAATCACCGTTACGATTGGAATCAATAGCGCGGGAATAAACAGTTTGTTGCCAAAGCGACGAGAGCTGGCTTCACGTTCCTGATCGGTTGTTTGTTGGTAACTCCCCATTCTTACGCCACCAAATCCTGCGATAATAGCAAGAACGATGACCAGAATCCCCATGTAAAGCGGAGGTATTACTTTTCCGAAAATAAAAGAGATTCCGAACAATCCCCAGAAAAGGGCAGTAGTGAAACGACGTGGGTTACTTTTATCAGTAAAAGAAAGTATGGAAATGATCGCTAGAAAAATACCTGCTATATAGTATACATATTCAAGTTGAAATATCATGTAGATTCACCATCCTTCATCAGCCATCGATTCGATTTTTCGTAGAGTGATTGTATTCTTTCATATACGCTGCGATTTTTCCGTCAAAAAGATATAATCGAGTTCCGTGAATCAGGAAGGCACAAATGGCTGTAGGTATTCCCCACATTGCTAAATGAAGTGGCTCCATGACAATTCCATTTTGCTGGAAGAAACCATGCATCAGTAAGATGGCACCGAAAGCAATAAAGATATCTTCACCAAAAAACAATCCAACGTTATCTGTAGCAGCAGACTGCGCTTTTATCTTATTACGTAGCTCTTCTGGTAATTCGCCATGCTTGTTTTCTGCTGCACCTTCTGCCATTGGTGCTACGAGTGGTCGAACCATTTGGGCATGTCCACCTAAACTGGTTAAGCCCAAAGCAGCCGTGGATTCACGCACGAATAAATACAAGATGAGCAAGCGACCTGTAGTTGCCGCTTTTACTTTACTAATCAGAACCTGAGACTGTTCTTTGAGCCCATATCGTTCTAACAGCCCGATGATTGGCAAGGTTAATATGAATAGGGATAAATAGCGGTTTTTCTCAAAAGCCGTACCAAACGTAATCAGGATTTCTTCCACAGAGAGATTACCGGCCAGACCTGTGGCGATTCCCGCGACAGTTACAACTAGCAATGGATTAAATTTAAGAGCAAATCCAATTATGACAATAAGAATTCCTATTAATGGCCACATGGGTACTCCCCCTTGTTCTTTAAGCTTTTTTCCTACGTTGAAGCGAATGGCACAACAAAAATTTCTGCTTGTTCCAGACGTTGGCGAATCTCTTTAGCGAATTGGAGCGCATGTACTCCATCGCCGTGGATGCAAATCGTATCGGCTCTTAGCTGTACCTCGGTTCCTTGCTCAGAGATTACTGTTCCTTCTTTGATCATTTGAATAACTTGTAAGGTTGCCTGCTCCGTATCAGTGATCAGGGCACGAGGGTCCCTTCTTGAGGTAAGAGTGCCATCTTGTTGATAAGTGCGATCAGCAAACACCTCGTGTGCAGTCCGAAGCCCCATTGCTTCCCCTGCCTTCACTAATTCACTGCCTGACAAGCCGTATAATACCAATGACTGATCAAAGTGAAAGACTGCGCGAGCAATCGCATCAGCAAGCATTTGATTTTTGGCTGCCATATTATATAAGGCTCCATGTGGTTTCACATGGTGTAGCTGTGCTCCCTCTGTTTTTACAAAGGCGGACAGTGCACCTAATTGATACAACACCATCTCATATGCCTCTTCTGAAGAAATCATCATCTCTCGTCGACCAAAACCGTTTAAATCAGGTAATCCGGGATGTGCGCCAATTGCAACACCATTTTCTAGTGCGAGACGGACTGTCTTTCGCATCGTAGCAGGGTCACCTGCGTGATAACCGCAAGCAATGTTAGCAGACGTAACAAATGGCAGAATCTCCTGGTCCTTACCTATTTGATACGCTCCAAAACTCTCTCCCAAATCACAGTTCAAGTCCACCCTGTACATATTCATCCTCCTCCAATCAATCGTCCCATAATTCGGAACTATAATTCCGTAATATGGTTTGTTTTTCATTATAAAATTATTAAAATATTTTGACAAGATAAAAAATTGAAGGGATTCGTGAGTAATCGTGAGAATGAAAAATACGTTTCTCTATCTGCTGTTGGTATAAAGAAATACAAAAAAGTAGCCCCATTTATGAGCTACTTTTCCGCGTTATTTATTTTGTTCCTGCACCTAATGATAGGAGATATCTAAGGGAGAAATTTTACAAAGGCTTGGTCTACATACGCCGTCTTACCGTTGTACATTACTTTTAGCCAGCCCTGATGAGAACCTACTACCTCAAGTACTGTATTTTTCGGAACTGCTACCAAGATCTTTGCATCAGGAGATGGCTGTAGACGAAGATTTAAGAAATATACAGTTACGGTTGCTTGGTTGTTTTTCGATAACTGAGTTACGGTTGGCGCTGGGACTGGTTGTACAGTTGATGCAGTTGGTTGTACAACTGTAGCGGATGGGACTGTTTTTTCATCTGTTTTCTGTTTTTCGTTAGTAGTAGTAGGTTTTGCCTTACGTGCTTTGTTTACTTGTTGATAGAATTCACCTTTTGTTATACCTGCTTTAAAGCCATCTGCATTACAATTAGCTTTTTTAGCAATATCATTTATTTCCTGCTGTGTTATAGGATCTTTAATGTTGATAGAAGCAATATTCGTATACTTCCCATCTGCTGTTTTTGGCACTTCTAGAATACCGTCATTCATTAATTCGACTACATCAGCACGAGCTGGAGCAGTTGTATCAATACCGATTACTTTCCAATACTGTTCATTATTTGGGGTATATACTCCATTTTTCACTTCTTTAAGATATTTCATGGAAAGGTTACGGATCGTTCCACCTGTTTCTCCATACGCATCATTTTGCTTAGAGGACCACAGCTCTTCAAAGGAACGACCTTCTAATGCTCCACCTTTCGCTTGAAGTGCTTCCATTCTGTAAGAGTTCATCCCTAGTTTTAAGGAATCTTCCGCTTTAATTGGAGTTTCATCCATTCGACGAAGGTTAGTGATTCGCTCTCCATAAGGTTTAGACAAATCAATTTCATATTTCACATTACCAAAGAAATCATTGGTACTATATTTGGAAGAACGACGTTTCTCATCAAAGCTAATGGTCACATCACCAGGTCGAGTCGAATTAAAATAGCCTGCTGCCCATTCCATATAATCCTTTAGATCCTTACCTGTTACCTTATAGATCGTAACCTCTCCACCTGCATACTGGTAGTTGTATGCAATATCTTTTTTCTTGATTGGTCCAACATCCAGCTTCGCCTTGTCGTTATCAATCTGGTGAGCAACTACATCCGCCTTGCTGTAATGCAGCATGACTTCATTAAAGAAATTCGCCAATGGTGTCGCCTGAACTTGCACCTGTGGAATACCTGCAATCTCATTTTTCGGTACTAGATTTCCACCTTTTAATTCCGCTACGGAGATATTGGCATCTGCGCGGGCAAATTCGTGGAATGGTTGGAGCGTCTTTTCCAATTCAGCATGAGAAACAGCTGCTTTCCCATCTTTATCTATTACCGGTATCGCTTTTGCTTCTCTCTTTTTCAATTCAACCTTATCACCTTGTTTTTCAAAAGTAAGGTCGATTCGGGATAAATGGGTAGCATACTTATCTGGTTCTGTGATAAGAACACCATTCACTTCTTCACTATTCACCATTTTATGCATGTGACCTGCGAATATGGCGTCCAGCTCAGGATTAGCCTTTGCAATATCTGCCACACCTGTATCCTGGATACCATTTTCATTATCAACACCCATATGCATCAAGCCAACGATAGCATCTACTTTGCCTTCTAGTTCTTTAATCGCAATTTTGGTTTCTTCGACAGGATTATTAATGACCAATCCTTTTAAATGATCAGTACCTTCCTCAAATTCGGTAATCATTGGGGTAACCATACCGATAATACCAATTTTTACGCCGTCTTTCTCAATGATAGTGGTAGCAGGATGAAACCGTTTTCCATTTTCATTATAAATATTTCCCGTAAGGATTTGCCCCTCAAATTGGCTACTGATTTTATCCAGAACATCTAGACCAAAGTTAAATTCATGGTTACCAAACGTCCAAATATCGTAGCCCATTTCATTCATTGCCGCTATCATAGGGGACTTGGGTTGGTCATTAAATAATTCAGCCGAATTGTCCTGAATCATATCACCGGCATCCATAAGAATCGAGTTAGGATTCTCAGCTCTAATTTCCTCAATCATGCTATAAAGCTGAGTCATACTTCCTTTATCATTCGGACCATCCATGGCATACTCCCAAGGCATAAATCGCCCATGGATATCTGAAGTTGCCATCAGAGTAATCTGTACCTCTTCACTTTCTGCTGCCTCTGCAGGAGCTGGTGCAATCATACCCGTTGCAATCATCGAAAAACCAAGTACAGTACTTACAAGACCTTTAAAAGCCTGACTATATCTTCTCATGTCCTGCCTCCTTATTCTCAATGTTACGCTACTCTCTATAGTTGCGTACTCTTGTAGACTAACCTAATCAAAAATAACCTACAAGGTAACATGCTTACTTTTCACTTGATAACAATCTGATTTTAACTGTATATTCACAATTGATATACCAAATATGGGTGTAATGTAAATGATTTGTTTTTGGCCGCAAAAAAACTGATCATTCAACATCTAAGATGTGATGATCAGTTTTCTTACTATATTCCACTAGTATCCATACTCTGCGGAAAGCTCTCTTGATAGCCAAGGAGCCTGGAAATATGTTCAGCTGCGTCTCGTGTTTTGTTAATGAGATTACCCAGTTTCTCCGACTGAAATCTAGATTCAGGTCCTGCCACGCTTAATCCAGCAACCATATTCCCCAAATGATCCAGAATAGGTGCTGCTACAGATACTGTTCCTTTTTCCAGTTCAGAAAAACTAATTGTATAATAATGCTCTCGTGAGCTTGCTACTAGACTGGCTAATTGAGCCTTGTCGGTAATGGTTCCCGATGCAATCGGGATTAGTTCCACATGATTCATATATGCTGCCCGTTCTTCCTCTGGCAAAAACGAGAGGATAATTCGTGAGCATGCTCCAGCATAGAGAGGGGCTCTTCGCCCTTTCTTCGTATATAATCGGACAGGATGGGGAGTATCCAGCTTCTCGACATACAGAGCATCTTGTCCATCTTTCATAATGAGATTAACCGCTTCTCCCACTTCATTACGCAACTCATCCATGGTGGGCAAGGCAATCTGGCAGATATCCAGACGATCATAAACAAGTTGACCTAGTTGCAACAATAGTAATCCTAATCGATATCGACCCTCTGCATCTTTTTGCAAAATACCCATCTCTTCAAGAGATCCTACCATACGGTGTACTGAGGTTTTGGGTTTACCAGACAAATCAACCAATTGTTTTAACGTAAGGGTTGGATGAGTAAGAAAAAAAGTCAGTAAATCCATTGCCTTTACAACTGTTTTGTTCTTGTTTTGCATCCCTGCTTCTTTTCCTTTCCTTCTCATTGAACTCATGTTACGAACTCTTATTGCGACCTGTGACTCATGATAAATCTCATGATAAATCGTATAGTATTTTTCTTATCCAGGCAATGCAATAATATTAATCAAGACCGATATGCTTATCGTATGCCTGGTAGATAGCTCGGCAGATTTCTGAGGCAGATCGCCCTCCATAACCACCTTCTGGCACAACGACTGCTACCGCAAGCTTCGGGTTATCTGCTGGGGCAAATGAAATAATGACGCCATTATTGACGCGTGCATACTTGCTCCAACGGGTCTTTGATTTCTTAGTTATGGAGTCGTGAAAAGAAACAGGTATATAAATGTCCTGTTCTGATGTCCCTGTCTTTGCAGCAACATCATAAGGCAAATCTCGAAAGGATTGAACTGCTGTACCTCCAGGTTTGGTAACCAGCATCATACCGTTTTTAATTACATTCCAATACGATTCTGGTGCCTCCCACTTGCTCTGCACGACAGGCTTAGACTGAAAAATAACATCTCCCTGACCAGTTACAATCCGATCTACCAGCTGCGGCTGTACCCGAACGCCTTTATTAGCTAACGTCGCTGCATACTGGGTTAATTGCATGGTCGTTGCTCTGATTTGTTGACCAAAGGAGGCTTGGACCATTGCGGCAAGCGGACCATATTGCTTCCCCATGCTCTTGAAGTCTTCTTTACCTTCCTGCTCACCTGGTAGATTGATACCTGTAGTTACACCTAATCCAAACGCATGATAATAGGTTGATAATACTTCGACAGAGGACGCCTTTCTTTTTCTGGCAAATTCCTGTCCGATTCTAGCCATATAGGTATTGGAAGACTTTTGAATAGCCCGCTCTGGATTAAGCATTCCATAAATATGCCCTTCATCATTACGGATCTTATCCGTTCCTCGTCCATAATAATAAACTCCCGTATCCTGCCAACGGTCATTGGACTTGATCAAACCTTCCTGTAAACCAAGAAGCACCGTTATCGGTTTAACTGCTGAACCTACCGGAACTACTGATTTGGGATGTTTATTATTCTCCCATTCAGCAATCTTACCTGTCAAAGGTCGTACGTCGTAAGGGGCTTCTCTAATTGTTCCATTGGTGGCTGCATACTTAATTTGCTCATAGGTGTTCTCATCTGGTCCTTGTACCCACAGGTTGGGATCATATTCAGGATAGCTTACCATCGCCACAATTTTGCCTGTCTTTACTTCCATTGCGACTGCATATGCGCTTCGTGCCTGGGAAGCGATAGAGATAGAGCTACGTAATTTCGGCAAAAATTCTTCTATATAATTTCTTACATCCAGCTGTACCCGCTCGTCTATCGTCAAATACAAGTTGTTCCCCCGTTTTGGGGCCACCTTATTGCCTTCATGCAGTACATTTTGATCTGCGGTCACTTCATAATTTCGGTACCCATTTTCTCCACGTAGTTCTTTTTCATAGCTTCTCTCAATACCATCCAATCCCACTAACTGAGTAGGCAGGTATTTCCCCTTTTCCTCTTGATAGAAGCTACTTCCTATGTTCTCGGCCACATAATAAGGGCGAACATAGCCTATTGCTTGCACGGCTAGCTTGCGCTGATCATACACCCTAATCGGTTTACTAACCACATCAATGCCTGGTAGCTGTTGCCGGTGTTCCTCAATATATGCCACAATTTCTGGTGTTAAATCATAAGCTACCTCTTTTTCTAAATACTTCGGAGCCCTTCTTGAGCTTGGAATGACCTTTCCGTTTTCTAGCGCATAGCCTGCATCCATTTTTTTCAGTACTTTTGCTGCATCCATTCTAGGTAGCACCCTTGCCAAATGAGTAGATAGCTCCCATGCCTCTTCCTTTTTCAAGCCTTCCTTCTCATGAAATACAGCCGTAAATGAACCTCTGCTAAACACAAGCAGCTTTCCGTTTCGATCATATATGTTTCCTCGCACGGCGGGGATCGGGTCTTTTTTGCTGGTTCTTGAATCGAGAACAGCCTCAAAGGTTTCCCCTTGCACCAATTGTAAATAAGCAAGACGTAGCACAATAGAACAAAACAGGAGAAAAGCAATCAGAAAAATAATCTGCACACGATTGCTTCGCTCCTGTTTTTCCATGTTTTTTTCGGACGTATCCATTCTGTTATCCTCGCTTTTTCCGCATGTTTTTCATAGTTTTCTCCGTTTATCAAGAAAACATGAATCCAAAGCAGGAAAAGACCCGTACTATAAGTCGAGCATGTAACCAAAGCGAGGAATCGTAACGATTAAATCACCATAGGGACCTAATCTCTTGCGCAGGCGATACACTAAAGCATTAATCTCCCCACGACCAACATCCGGCAAATCGACTTCATCAGAAATGAGTCGCTCCGGCCAGACTAACATTTTTACCTCATCATAGCTGACAGCTTGATTCGCTCTTTGATACAGAGCTAATAATAAATCTAAATCTTTACCAGAAAGCTGGAGACGTTCACCATCCACTAATACTTCTCTTCGTTCCATGTTAATCACTAAGCCTGATTCAACCTTTTCAAGCTGGCGATTCGCCTGCTCAGCTAGCTTAGCGGCAAGGGCTTGGGAGAATTCCTGAGTCGCCTCCCACTCATTTTCATTGGAACAAAAGATAAGTTCTGCTTCCCCCTTGGCAAGCGAGATCAAGTCTCCCTTCTCCAACGTATGCGGTGCTGTCCCAAGCTGCTCTCCATTCACTTCGGTACCATGCTTACTAGTAAGGTCGGTCAAGAAATATTGCTGACCTACCTTACGGATCAAGGCATGCCGACGAGAAATGTACAAGCTGGAAAAAGCAATGTCAGGCTCATATGCCTTGCCGCTTCTTCCTAGGTATAAATCTTGATCCATGATATATTTTTTAGCTGTAGCCAAATTACTTTCGCCTTTTTTCACTAATAGGTAAACTTCTAAATCAGCCATCTTATCACTCCAAAAAAGTACGTACCATATATCCTCTATTATAAGAGTAGGAGATTCGTTTGTGAACAAGCAGAAGAGCTGACCTTTTGTCAGCTCTTTTCAATCACTACTTTTCAGCTGGGAGCAACTTGTATTTTTGAAAGATTTTCGTTGTGATCTCTTTGGCTTTAGCAGAAGCAGGATTTTTATCAGCATCTACATTGGTTGCAAAGACATATGTCCGATCCTCTGTTGTCAGAAAACCAACGTACCATCCTACAGACGGGTTGTTGCGTGTGCCTGTTTTCGCGTATAAGGTGTAGGTATCTCCTTCATCTACAATCATAGTACGCTTCACGGTTTTCATTACCTTCTTATCGAGTGGTAATGTATCTTTATATAACTTCTCCAAGAAAATGACCTGTTGCATCGGGGAGATTTTTAACGAACTGTTTAGCCAAAAAGAATCAATACCTCCACTGATATCTGCGTTACCATAGGAGAGCTTAGTCAACCATTCTTTCATGCGCTGATTGCCAATATCACGCGCCAGAGCTTGATAATACCAAACGACGGAATGCTTCATAGCAGAACCTAACGTATGATCCTTATTCCAAACCTCTAGATCTCGGGCAACACCATCCCATTTTTTAATGGAATATTCATCTTCTACCGCTTTCACTTGCAATCCGATTAACGCATTTGCTATTTTAAACGTTGATTCAGGTGCCTGCGGAATATTCGCCCGCTCCTGGTTGTATACAAAAGTTTCATTTTCCTTTAAATCGCGAATAATAAATGTTCCTTCCCCATCAGGGAAAAACTCTTGCACATCAATAACGTCTATAATAGATTTATTATGTTTATCCGGTGTTTTAGCGTAAATGCTGCTCCCGACTATCGCTAAGCTCATCATGACGAGCAAGCCGTATTTTATCCAATCCTTCATCACTTGTTCACTCCTGTTACCATGTTCCTTTGTTACAGTTTCCATGATAAATGATAGGAAAATACAGAAAAATGGCAGGACAATCACAAATTGCTAAGAAATTCCTGATGCAAGGATCACTCATACCGGCATTACCCCGTACTATTACGATCTTGACTCCCTATCAGTAGAGTGGTACTCTTTCGGCATTCTGATTTCCTTAGCGAATGTTTTCATTCATATCGGGAAGTAATACAAGAACTGGCATACATTTCGATATAGAAAAAAAGGAGGTGCCCACTGGCATGCTTCGTGTAACACACCTAAGCAAAATATATAACGGAAAAGTGCCATATCGCGCTTTGACCGATGTATCCTTTCATATTGAAAAAGGAGAGTTCGTTGGCATTATGGGTCCATCGGGTAGTGGAAAAACGACCTTACTCAATATGATTGCTACCATTGATAAGCCTACTTCCGGGGAAGTCTTACTCAATAGAGAAAATCCTTTCCACCTAAGCAGATCCAAAATGGCACTGTTTAGACGACGAAACCTAGGATTTGTTTTTCAGGATTTCAATCTACTTGATACGATGACTCTTGCTGAAAACATTGTGGTTCCACTTGCTCTCGACTATTACAACATCCAGGAAATCACGCAAAGGCTACAGGAGGTTACCAGAAAACTGGGGATCAGCGAAATTCTGGACAAGCGTACATACGAGGTATCAGGCGGTCAATTACAACGTGCCGCAATCGCACGTGCCATTATTCATTCCCCCGCTTTGTTACTAGCCGATGAGCCTACTGGCAATCTGGATTCTAAGGCTTCCCGTGTCGTCATGGAATTATTAGAAACGATCAACCATGAACGCGGGACTACAATGATGATGGTTACCCACGATCCTGTTGCCTCCAGCTACTGCGATCGCGTCCTCTTCATTAAGGACGGTAAGTTTTATAACGAGATACAGCGAGGAGAAAGTCGTCAGGTATTTTTTCAACAAATACTGGATGTCCTCGCCTTGTTGGGAGGGAACACGAATGACCTTACTTCCCTTACTCTTTACTAATCTAAGGCGGAAATCTCGAGCATACCTTGCCTATTTTGTAAGTACATCCTTTGTCGTGATGGTTTATTTCACCTTTGTTATGTTTATCCATCACCCTGATTTTAATAAGGAGGGTACGCCAACTTATTTTCCTGTTGGCCTCTCTGCATCACTGACCATTCTTACCATATTTACCTTTCTGTTTTTATGGTTTTCCATGAATTCATTTCTACGAATGCGTAAGAAGGAACTCGGCATTTTAACAATCATGGGTATTTCTCGCATACAGTTTTATCTGATGATTATTCTTGAAAACATAATAATTCTGGGAATAGCAGTCTTAGCGGGGATTGCTTCAGGGCTTCTCTTCTCAAAGGCATTCTTGATCTTTGGTTCTGCAATCCTCTATCTGGAAGAGCTTCCCTTCTATTTTCCGTTAGAGGCGATCAAGGAAACGATTAGCTCATTCGGGATAATGCTGGTACTTATCACGATATTCATGCTGATAACAGTTAGAAAATCTTCCATTGTTGATCTGTTACATGGTGCTCATACCCATAAAAAGGAGCCCAAAAGCTCCATCCTGTTATCGTTATTATCAGCTACCTGCTTATTGATTGCCTACGGGAATGTCTTTCTTTTAAAAAATGATACCTTTGCGGTCATTACCTGGATGATTCCAGCGATTATCCTAACCTGTATCGGAACGTACTTTTTCTTTTCTCAACTCAGTATCTACTTACTAAAACTGGCTAAAAGGTGGCTCTCTTTTTATTGGAGAGGAACACGGTTGCTATGGTTATCAGATCTCGCTTACCGAGTAAAAGAAAATGCCATGATGTTTTTTATGGTAACGATTGTTTCCACTACTTCTTTCACAGCGGCAGGTTCAATCTCCAGCGCAGTTCAACTGATGGAGAGCACAGCACAAACGTATCCATTCTCTATGCAATATCAGTATTTCAGTGACTCAACCTCTCCTGAAAAAGCAGCGCGCGATTTAGGAATCATTGAGGGTAAATTAAACGAGTTACATCTGGACTATCAGCAAGTACAAGTTGTAAGTACCTATTTGCCTGAAATGAAGCATCTGGAGATTATTAGCTTGTCAGATTATAACAAGGCTGCTTTGATGTTAGGATTACCTTTACTTCCTGATATTCAAAACGGGGATGCGATCCTGCTAGATGTACGGGCAAACAGTACTGATACAGATTACTCGAAAATCTCAGCTACCATTCGAGGAGAACCGTTCCATTTGACAAGGAAAACAAATCAGCTGATTTTATCTAGTCTCACATATGCCCTAATCATCAATAATCATGATCTGGAAAAGCTGAAGAGACCTACCGATAAAAAAGTGATCTATTACGGTTACGTCGTACCTGCTTGGGACCAAGCTACTGATAAGGTCCCGATTAAGCACATCGGAAATGAATTGAAAAAACAATTAGGTCTGGACGCTTATAGTCCATCTTTACAAGTTCGGGATGCATTTAATCAAGAAATGAAGGAACAGTTGAATGCTACCCTTCTCATAGGATTGATGATTACTGTAGTCTTTTACGTATGTGCCGCCAGCTTCCTTTATTTTCGACTGTATGGCGACCTAGAGCGAGACAAGTATCATTACCGTACGATTTATAAAATGGGGATGTCCCTGGAAGAGTTGAACAAGAGCTTAACGGTTGAAATCGCCTTACTCTTTTTCGCTCCATTTTTAATGGCGATTCTTCATACCTCAGTAGCTTTGTTCGCTCTGCAAAAGTTGTACAGTGGTTTAGCGGAGTTCTCTATTTTTACCGTTTCACTCATTTGTATATTAGGTTTTTTCATTTTACAGCTGATCTATTTCCTCGTAGTTCGAGCAAGATTTATTCAGCATGTGAAACGTCATTTATTGATGTAAGCAAAACTTCTATCGAAGTCCTTTCGAAGAAGCTGGTTCTCATTAGCGGATGTTTTTCATCCGTATCAGGAAGTGATCCTTCGAAGTTTATACTTTCTGATACAGTAAACAAAAACCCCTCCAAAATCACAACACTGTGGTTTTGGAGGGGTTCAATTTTTACTGATATATCATTTACATTACCCTTGAGGAATCGACTGTACCATAGTAGACAGGCTTGTCAGTTTATCCTGGGCTGTGATTTGTACGTGGTTCAAGTCATAGTAGAAGCCTTTTTGATTCATTAAGTCTTCATGGGATCCACGTTCGATGATCTCACCTTGTTTAATCACCAAAATCTGATCAGCCTCTTGAATCGTACTGAGTCTATGTGCGATTACAAAGCTAGTGCGTCCTTCCATCAAGGTACGCAATCCTTTTTGAATAAGCATTTCTGTTCTGGTATCAATGCTGCTGGTTGCCTCATCGAGAATTAAAATAGCTGGGTCTGCTAGAATAGCACGAGCAATTGTCACTAGCTGACGTTGTCCCTGACTCAGATTGCTTGCATCCTCCATCAATTCCGTATCATAACCTTTGGTCAGCTTTTTGATGAATGTATGAGCATTCGCAAGTTTTGCTGCTTCCTCTACTTCTTCATCAGTAGCTTCTAGTCTACCGTATCGAATATTCTCCTTGATTGTACCTTGGAACAGATAGGTATCCTGTAGAACCATTCCGATCGAGGAGCGTAAATCATCCTTATTCAGTTCCCTGATATCCTGACCATCGATTGTTACCTTGCCATTATTTACATCATAAAAACGCATTAACAAATTAACGATTGTCGTTTTACCTGATCCAGTCGGACCTACCAAGGCAATCATTTCACCTGGTTTTGCCGTCAGATTGATTTCTTTTAAAATCGGAACATCAGGTTTATAACCAAAGCTAACATCTTCAAAAACCACGTTACCTTCCACTTTTGTAAGAGGACGGGTAATCTTTTGATCAGCAAATTCCGGTTCTTCATCTAACACCTCGAAGACACGTTCCGCTCCAGCAATCGCCGCTTGTAACAAGTTAAATTGGTTCGCTAGCTCGTTAAGTGGTCTTGAAAATTGCTTAGAATAGTTAAGGAAAGCTGAGATAATCCCAATCGTAATAATCCCCTGCACTGCCATATAACCACCTGCTGCTGCGACAAATGCAAAACTGATGTTATTGATTGCATTCATCAAAGGAGGGATAAAACCTGAGATAATCTGCGCTTGTGTCCCCACTTTTTTCAGGCGCTGATTCTTCTCTTGAAACTCCTCTAACATTTTTTCTTCCCGTCCAAACGCTTTAACCACTCTTTGGCCCGAAATACCCTCTTCCATAAATCCATTGAGCGTTCCTAGCTCTTTTTGCTGAGCAGCAAAAAGCTTACGCGTACGTCCAGCAATTTGTTTGGTTACATAAAAGCCTAACGGAACAATCAAAAGGGTGAACAACGTTAACATCGGACTTAGGAGAAGCATCATTCCCACGGCACCTGTAACCGTAATTATACTGGTTACAATTTGGATCGTACTTTGGGAGAGGGACGTATTAATATTCTCCACATCGTTCGTTAATCTGCTCATGATGTCTCCACGAGGTCTTGTATCGAAGAAACGTAGTGGCAGTGTCTGTACCTTATCAAATACCTCTTTACGGATATTCGTAACGGTTCTTTGGGAAACTCCTGCCATCAAATACGTTTGTAGCCATGATGTAAACGCCCCACATGCATAAACAGCTATGAGACAAATAATAAAAGTACTTAGTGTCGTAAAGTTCGTCTCCCCAGGTCCAATCCCTAAACTATCAACTGATTTACCAATAAAATAGGGACCCATTAAATTAAATGCTGAACTTACAATGACAAGCAAGACAACAATTAGTAAGGAGCGGCGCTCTACTTTTAAATAACCCCATAATCGCTTCACTGTTTCACTGGCATTCGCTGCTTTTACCTTCGGAACAACCTGACTGGGTCCAGGCCCTCTAAATCCACCTTGACCAGATCTTCCTTGCTCTTCTGTATGAGATGATTTTGACAACTAAATCGCCTCCTCTCTCATTTGTGAGCGGTAAATCTCCTGATAGACATCGCAACGTCCGATCAGCTCCAGATGATTACCGATATCCACAATCTGTCCGTTATCAAGCACAATGATTTGATCAGCACCCATTACAGAATGAATACGTTGTGCAACAAGGAGAGTGGTCGTTTTTTCCATTTGCTCTTTAAGTGCTTGTTGAATAGCAGACTCTGTAGCTAAATCGACAGCACTTGTACTATCATCCATGATAAGGATGGCAGGTTTTCTTACCAATGCACGCGCTAATGACAGACGTTGCTTTTGTCCACCAGACAGGTTAACTCCTCGTTGCCCAATGACGGTATCATAGCCATCTGACAATTTCTTAATAAATTCATCTGCTTGCGCTGCCTTGGCCGCAGCTAATACTTCCTCTTCTGTCGCCTCTTGATAACCCCAGCGGATATTATCAGTAATGGTTCCAGAAAAGAGTACAGCTTCCTGCAACACGATCCCGATCTGGCTTCTCAACTCTGCTAATTTCAATTCGCGTATATCTGTTCCATTCAACAAAATGCTACCCTCGGTCACATCGTAAAAACGTGGAACTAAATTCATCATCGTCGTTTTACCTGATCCTGTAGCACCTAGAATAGCTACTGTTTCACCTGGTTTGGCTGTGAAAGAGATGTTTTTTAATGATGATTCCGTCGATTCAGGATAGTGAAAGGATACATTTTTATATTGAAGCAAGCCTTCAGTGCTTTGTAATCCGGTTGTTCCGATGTCCTTAACGCTTGTATCCGTTTGTAGCACCTCTGTAATTCGGTCTGCTGATACTTTGGCACGCGACACCATCATTAACATCATACTAGCCATCATGAGTGCAAAAAGAATTTGGGTTAAATAGTTGGTAAATGCAATGACTTCACCGACCTGCATGGTACCTGTGTTCACCTGAATCCCACCGAACCATAAAACAGCCACAATACTCAGATTCATAACCAGCATCATGAGAGGCATCAAAAGCGCCATAATTTGAGCAGCCTTAATTGATACTTCCATGAGTTGCTCGTTTTGAGTATTAAACCGTGTTTTCTCAAATGTAGAACGCACAAATGCTTTTACCACCCGCACGCCTGCCAGATTTTCACGTGAGGCACTGTTTACCTGATCCAGACGTTTTTGTACTTTACCAAACAACGGAAAACCTTTACGCATAATGAAAAAGAGCGCAACGGCAAGTACAGGAATGGTTACTAACAATACTAGTGCCATCTTGGCATTTAGTGAGATTGCCATGATGATACCGCCTAAAAATAATAGTGGAAACCGTGTCATCATCCGTAGCATCATCAAAACAATATTCTGCACTTGCGTTATATCATTCGTTAATCTTGTAATAAGCGAGGAGGTCTTAAACTGATCCAGACGATCAAAGGAGAAACTCTGAATTTTACTAAAGAGTTGCTCACGCGTATCCGCACCGAACCCTTGAGAAGTAATACTGGCAAAATAGATACATCCACATCCTCCAATAATACCTAGCAAGGCAACACCAATCATCAATACCCCTGTTTGTAAAATATACGGAACATCTCCGTTTGCAATACCATAGTCAACAATGTGCGCCATTAGTGTAGGCTGTAGAAGATCCATCATTACTTCTACCAACATCAGGAGAACTGCTGCTATTGCAGTCATTTTATAGGGTTTAAGATTTTTCAATAACAATCCCATTCGACTGCTTCCCCCTTCATTAATTTATTTAGCTAGCTAACTATTAAATTATAGTTCTTCCAAATTACGATTCATATGAAGAAGAAAACGACGCAACAAGAACTTTTCTTCTTCCAAAAAACCTTCAAAACATTTCTCCTCCACATTTTTTACTATTTTATTCACATGTTCAAGCTTAGAATGTCCCTCTAACGTCATAAAGACACGAGAAGCTCGAAGATCGTCAGGATCAGGTCTGCGCTCAATTAAACCTGCATTCTCCATCTGATTAAGCTTAACCGTTACCGTAGCAGGTTTGATTCTTAGTCTGCTTACCAGCTCCTTTTGAATCATTCCATCTTGCTTAGCCAATATAAACAGGACGGGCAATTGACCTGGGTAAATTCCAATTTCAACCGATGCTTTTAATATCTGTTGATTATAGTTACGCACTACCTGTGACAATAGCATTTCCAATGAGTCCAAATATGTTTCGCCCACATGCAGCACCCCAATTTTCGTTTTTGGTCCCTTCAATTTAGTTAGCTTGCTATCTAATAAACTGCATTATACTCTTTTAACTGGGTTGGTATCAAGGGGGCAATCACATTTTTTTACTGGTTCATTATGGAAAAGTAAATCTGTTACTATAATATGTATAGTAAGAAAATATCGATACAAACTCATAGATTCGACGTACAATTGATATTGATAGAGAAGCAATTTATCCCATAGCTATATTGAGATTTTGAAAAACATAGCTTTACTAAGCCTTTGCTGCACGTATGCGGACAAGGATGTTATACATGCTTATCCGTAAAAAAATTCAAACCGAGGTGACAGGCATGTTCAAAAAATTTCTATCCAGAATTGGAGTAGGTGGAGCAACAATCAATTTGGAACTTGATCGCTCGCTTATCCAAATGGGCGAACCAGTGACGGGAAGTATAATCGTACAGGGTGGAGAAGTTGAGCAAGAAATCAATGAAATCACAGTTCAATTTCGAGTAGATTCCCGTTATGCCCACGACGAAAGAACCTACGAGGTTAATGAAATAGTGGCAACCATGCCTCCACTTGAGCCGTTTATGATTGCTTCTAAGGAGCGTAAGATCTTCCCTTTCACCATGAAAATTCCTGATCATATTGCAATCAGTTCTCTAACCACCCAATATTATTTCAGCACCAATTTAGATATAGCAGAAGCGATTGATGCTTTTGATCGTGATTATATTGATGTCCTGCCATCAGGTCTAATGAAAAATTTTCATGAAGGCTTGAAACTGCTTGGTTGTCGTATTAAGGCAGAGGCGTTTACTGGCAAATATCAGTTTTTTAACTTTGAACCAACCACTTGGCTTCGTGGCAAGCTGGATGAATTGGTCTTTCATTTAGAGCCTGCCAATTCGAAAACCAGCATTTCTGGCCACTTTGAAGTGGATAGAAAAACATCAGGTATCATTGGCAAAATGTTTGATAAAATGGACTTGGATGAAATCAAAGGATTTTATCGTTTCACCGATGCGCAATTAGCTACACCTGAAAAAGCTGCTGAATCCATCAAAAACTTTGTGGAAAATATATATAACGATTTGCATCATTAGAATATATGGCATCATGCCAATAGCAAAAAGCACCTGCTACCATAACTGGAGAAGGTGCTTTTGTTAATGGAAAATACCCGCCATATAAATGATTGCTGGTACATATAGGAACAAAAGAACAATAGACAGGAAAGCAATCGCAGGTAGTGCCTTCTGTTTTAGTTTCGTTGCAAATGTATATACGAATGTCGTTACATGGGATGCGACCAGGATCTTAAGCATATTTTCCTGACCCAATTCTGTACCTAAGAAAAGGAAGCTGATAGCTAAGGCACTTATGGTCGCAGCTACCATTGCTTTTTCGTCCACCCCATTACTACAGTCTACCATTCGCTGTATGATCGTTGTTAAACCAGTTAACGTGAAAGTGAATAATAACAGATAAAATGACCATAGTAAGAGCTCAGCGAAAGAGTAAAAAAGATTATCCTCCATTCCCTCTCCTGAAAATCCATATCCAATGATGAATAGCAGGCAAGCGACGAAAGCAACACCTGAGTTTTTCAGAAACGGTATTATACTTGTTTCCTGATAAACAGCTACTTTTGTTTGCATAATCTCCTCCCTCAAAGCCGTACTCTCTATAGTTTTCAGAATAACGTCTTTTTGGCTGTTCGATATCCGTCTCGGGGCTGATTTCTTTCTCAGACTTATTCATGTCGTTTTTGTACATCTTTAGGGATCGATGAATGTGTATTTTTAAAAAAACGATCGCGACTATTATGATGAAATATTTCCCATACTCGTAATTTCGTATGCTAGGATGGAGAAGAAAGCGTACTGCAAGATAGCCTTGAGGAGGTATAAAGAGATGCCTATGTCATCCTATTATCAAGAGTTACGAAACAAGGTTGGTTCCTCACCCCTTTTTATGCCCAGTGTTGTAGGAATCGTAAGAAATGAAAATAGTGACGTTTTGTTTGTGAAAAGCAATTCCGAACATTCATGGGGACTACCCGCAGGTGCCATCGAACCAGGAGAAACTCCTGCTCAGGCTGTCGTTCGAGAAGTATATGAAGAAACTGGCTTACATGTCTCTCCCACTACATTACTTGGCGTATTTGGTGGTGAACAATACAGATACACGTACCCTAATGGCCATCAGGTAGAGTACGTGATATTTATGTTTGCATGCTCGGTTGTTGGCGGGGTGTTACAACCAATAGATGGAGAAACATCTGAACTACGGTACTATCCCTTACATAACTTACCGACACTTCAGTTTCCTTACCCAACAGAACTCTTTGCTTCCCTGTCTGTTTCACGACCTGCTTATTTTGATCGTGACTAGATCACCTCATCACTTCCCACTTAATCGCTCATATGCTCGCTCCTGTTATGCTACTATATATAGAAATAATAAAAAAAATCACGATTGAAATAAGGGAGCATATATGGAATACACTGAACTTCAAACACTCGTTAGAAAGAGTAAAAATATCGTATTTTTCGGAGGAGCAGGTACATCGACGGAAAGTGGCATTCCTGATTTCCGCTCTGCTGAAGGTCTCTTCCATACGAATCACGGCGAATATTCTCCAGAAGAAATACTAAGTCACGACTTTTTCTTTGAGCATTCAGCTGACTTTTATTCGTTCTATAAAGCAAAGATGGTATACCGAGATGCTAAGCCTAATCAAGGCCACCTTGCCCTGTCAGAATGGGAAAAAGAAGGAAAGCTTCGCGCAATCATCACCCAAAATATTGATGGCTTGCATCAGTTAGCTGGGAGCCGAAATGTACTTGAGCTACATGGCTCCATCCATAGAAATACCTGTCTACACTGTGGAGAAACCTTTTCATTAGACGACATCGTGAACAGTAAAGAAATTATTCCCTCTTGCTCTCTCTGCAATGGGATAGTGAAACCAGACGTGGTACTTTACCAGGAGCAACTCGATATGGAGCTTTTCCAAGAGGCGATCGATTATATCTCACAAGCAGACGTACTGATCGTGGCAGGCACTTCCCTTTCTGTTTATCCTGCTGCTGGCCTGGTTAAGAATTTTCAAGGCAACCATTTGATATTAATCAATAAAGCACCCACTTCGTATGATAATGGAGCCGATTATGTCATTCGAGAAAATATCGGAAGTTTTTTACATCACCTAGCATTCGAGTGATCTGATAAGAAACATTTTCTATGAAAATACCTACTACTTCGATCATGTTTTGTTAGAAGTTTTTTTCACGATGTAACTGATCAACACTTCTAACCGTCACATTTACAAAATCCCCAAAAGTAAACACTTTTCATCAAGACTTATTTGCTTTAATATATTGCGTAGACACTTTGGGAATCAGGTACAGGAGTAAGATAAAACATGAATACGATTGGAACTATATTGCAAGAAAAACGTATCGGTAGAGGCATTACGCTTAAAGAGGTTCAAAAACAAACAAACATCCCTATCCCCTATCTGGAATCCATTGAAAAGGACGACCACACACTAATTCCATATCCTGCTTATCTGCATGGCTTTACAAAAGCATATGCGAAGCTCCTGGATGTAGATATTAGTCAACACCTACATCAATTGCCCAAGGTGGAGCCTTCTCAACCGCCAGATTACGGAATTAAACGAAAAAAATGGTCCATTTCCATTTATCGATTTTATTCAGGATTAAGTTTCTCCCGATTTCTAGTTATAGTGTTCTCACTCTTTATCGTTAGTTTCATTTACATGGGTATTCGTTATTATTAAGGACAAATGGCAAAACCACCGAGTTCTTCCTAGACTTCGGTGGTTTTTTTCTTGACTGTAGCAAAAGTACGCCTACTTCTTTCCCGGAAAGAGCAGGTATTCCTTTTTCCAATAGAAGTAACAGTGCTACAAGCATGACGGAAGCCAATCCATAGCGTAATCCTGAAGCCAAAAATACCGGGAAACTGTCTACGATCAGTTTGCCCACTACGACAGAGCTTCCTACAATCACCATAGCCAGCGTTAAATCTAGATAGGCTCGCCTCTTTTTATCCAACCCTCTCTCCTTCCACTCCCTTAACACAAAATTTATCTGTTTTAATTTGATATTTTATCTTTTTTTGCATTTTCATTCCATTATTTACCAAGTGTTGTCTTGATCCTGCTTTAGTGGAGAAAACCAGCTTCTTTTTTCACTCTTCGCTAAAAGTCTTCGCCCCGCAAGAGGTTAGACTGTCCGCTCCGCACAATTCCTCGGGGAAGCTCAAAAACGATGTATTCACTGTAAGACTTGCTGAGTCTCGCTTCTTTTTCCCGATGAATAGCGCTCCGCTGGGTCGGGCTTCGCCAAGACGCTCCGTGTGAAAAAAGAAGCTGGTTTTTCGGGCAGTTGGTTCTCTTTGTTACCTAAAACCCTTTGTCGAAGAAGTACATTTTTTGTCCAGAACCTTTTAAGGTCCTATCTAGCTAAACAACAAATAGTGCGGATAAAAAAACTTCTATCGAAGTCTTTCGAAGAAGCTGGTTCTTCTTTAGCGGATTTTTTTCATGCGTATAAGGAAGCGAAGCCTAGAAGTTTATGCATCCTTATACAGTTAATAAGTGCAATCCATGAGACACTTCGTAGCATCACATCTTTTTACACTCTGCACTCTTTACTGTGTATCGGACAGCCCTCTCCTCCTCGCTCAACCCTAACGAGTTTGCAGACAAAAAATGTGCTTCTTCTGCTAGGTGTTTAAAAAAAGCAATGATACTTTTCTTATTGACCCTAACGTTACGTGATACTGTACGATCAAATTATAGGAGGTGAAGAAATGGCTTACAAAGTAAAAGAGCTTGCAGAATTGGCTGGAATCAGTGTTCGGACCTTGCACCATTATGATCAGATTGAACTATTACAGCCCGATTCAATTACACCGGCAGGCTATCGTCTTTATTCCGACAACAACTTGATTACTTTGCAGCAGATTTTATTTTTTAAAGAAATCGGATTCACTTTGGATGAGATTAAAACGATCATTACACATCCAGATTTTGACCGAAAAAAGGCATTGCATAATCAGAAAGAGCTATTGCAAAAAAAGAAAAACCGCTTGGAAAAAATGATAGAAATCGTGGATCTTACCTTAGATTCCTATGAAGGAGAGTATATGATGGAAAAGAAAAAAATGTTTGATGGCTTCGATATGTCAGAGATCGAAAAGTACCGTCATGAATACGCAGAAGAAGCAAAAGAGCGATATGGCAAAGAGATCATAGAAGAAACCCATAAAAGAACGGATGCTTACTCACCAAATGATTGGGCCACTATCATGGAACAACAAAACGCTATTTACCAAACAATTGCAGAGAATATGGATAAAGGGCCATCTCACCCCCTTGTTCAACAAGCTGTAGGAGAATGGCGAGAACATATTACCAAGCATTATTATGAATGTACGTTGGAAATTTTCCGTGGTCTCGGAGATATGTACGTGGCAGATGAACGTTTTACGCAAAATATCAATAAAGTGAAGCCAGGCTTAGCAGCTTTCCTTCGCGATGCGATGCATATCTATTGTGATAATCATGCATAACAAAAGAAAGGCAGACTTACCCCCAAGGTGAGCCTGCCTTTCTTTTGTGCTAAGTACTTAAAATCCTGCTCAACACTTTCTATGTGGTAGAAGTCTGATTTTTTGTATTTTTTTGTTAAAATAAACCTAAAAAGGATGCTTTTGAAAATTGCCAGTTTAACAGGGAAGGTTGGGATATAAATGGGTAAAAAATTAATACTTCCTGGTGGATCAGGTTTTTTAGGTGAATCTCTCGCTACTTTTTTACAAGAAAAGGGCTATGAGCTCGTGATTTTAACCAGAGGGGCTTCAACTGAACGGAACGGAATTCGTTACATTCACTGGGACGGAAAAACATTAGACGAATGGGCATCAGAGATTGATGGTAGCCATGCGATCGTTAATTTCACAGGTAAGAGCGTCAACTGCATCTATACAGCTAAGAACCAGGCAGAAATTTTTTCTTCCCGCGTGGATTCTGTCAGGGCTCTTACTAAAGCAATTCTTCAATGTCAGGAACCTCCTCAAGCATTTGTACAGGCAGGTTCATTAGCTATTTATGGTGATACACGCGACTTATGCGACGAGAATGCCCCTCATGGTGATGGCTTTTCTGTACAGGTATGTGAGCGATGGGAAGATACCTTTTTCGAAACTGAACTAGAGATGACGCGCAAGGTTCTTCTGCGCATTGGTTTTGCCTTGGGTAACACTGGTGGAGCATTGGAGCCATTAGTTAAGCTGGTAAAGCTGAATCTTGGAGGCACAGTTGGCTCCGGTAACCAATACATTAGCTGGCTACATATCGATGATTTGAATGAAATGTTCCTGCGGGCAATCGAAAATGAACAAATGAGTGGCATCTATAACGCAACAGGCCCAACACCAGCCACCAATAAAGAATTCATGCAGACACTTCGCAAAGTGATGAAAAAAGGTTGGGCCCCTCCTACTCCCTCCCCATTTGTCTGGTTAGGTGCATACACGGTTATGCAGACTGATCCTGGTCTTGCTTTAACTGGGCGTAATTGCATCCCTCGCAAATTGCTTGACGAAGGCTTCAGCTTTATTCACACTGATTTGGAAAAATCACTTTGGGAATTATTGAAAGATGGGTGGCACCCACAAAAAAAGGATTCGCCCTCATAAAATTCCACCCAAATGTGCAAAATAAAAAATAAATACTTCACTTTTGTGCTTCAATGATATATTATCTAGTTAATTACTTAATGTAAGCGACTTTAATATTAGAAGCTCGATAAGGAAAGGAATTGATCCCATCATGTCTAACGATTTTAAAACTGCCGTAGAAAAAAGACGTACTTACTATGCAATTAGCAAAGAGGCTGTTGTTTCTGATGAGCGTATTCAAGAAGTAATTAATCATGCTGTTAAGCACACTCCATCCTCTTTTAACTCTCAGAGCGCTCGCGTGGTCATTCTTCTTGGAGAAAACCATGACAAACTGTGGGAAACTACTAGAGAAACATTGCGTAAAATTGTACCTGCAGAAAGTTTTGAGCCTACCAGCCAAAGAATGGATTCCTTCAAAAGCGGATACGGTACCGTGCTATTTTTCGAAGATCAATCAGTAATTGAAAAACTACAACAAGATTTTGCTCTTTATAAAGACAATTTCCCAACCTGGTCCCAACAATCCTCTGGAATGCTACAATTTGTGGTTTGGACTTCTCTTGAAGAAGAAGGTTTTGGTGCGAGCTTGCAACACTACAATCCGCTAATTGACGATGAAGTTAAAAAAGAGTGGAAACTGCCTGAGAGCTGGAAACTAATTGCTCAAATGCCATTTGGTAAACCAGTTCAAGAACCAGGTGAAAAACAATTCCAACCATTGGAAGAGCGTGTTTACACTTTTAAATAAGCATGTCCTCACTTTTCACTTATGTGATCCAATAAAGTGAAACAAGGAAACACCTCCTGAATCGAAAGAGATTCTAAGGAGGTGTTTCTTTATGTATTGTATTTTATGTCAGAGCGTTGTTGCCTGATAAATTTTATATGATCTCCATGATAACCTCCGTTATTATATCGGTTATCTTTTATCTCTCTTACCCTTCCGTCGCTACGTTCTCTTGAAAATATCTCTTTTTAGTAGGAAGCATGACCAGTACAAATAGCAGGAGGGAAGCAGCAAACATAAGTAAAGCTCCTACGATAATGATTGATCTGATTGGTACCATGTAACCAATCAAGCCTACTAACACAGTTATCATAATTTGCAGGACACTAAGAAAGAAACCAAATAAACTGCTGATCCTTCCCATCTGCTCCGTTGGTACATTATTTTGAAAAAACGTAATCATACCAGTGTTGGCAAATGAACCTGCAAAAGCCAAAAGAACAAACCCTACTACTACACTCAAAAATGAAAAAGAAAAGGCATAAATCAAATAGCCGAGGGCGACAAATAACGTACCCACCCCAATCAGGTAGTGAAGTGGTGTTCTTTTTACGATGGCTGTGTTTAGCATGGAGCCTGCTAGGGAACCTATACCGGTTATACTCATTAATAATCCATAATCTGTTTCCGATAACTGTAAGACTTGCTGTATAAACACAACTTCCTGTGCATCTAATGCGAGTGTAAATAACATGACGAATTCAAATATAGAGTAGACCAACATAACGTAGAGATTCATTTTGCTGTAGCGAAAAAATTGCTGCCAATCCAACTTTATCATTGAGAGTGACAGCCTATTGGAGCTAACCGCTACTTTACTAGCTGTCTCATTTCCTTCATCAGCTGCATCTGGCAAGTAATAGATGATGATAGCTGAGATAAAAAAGCTGACCGCATTGATATAGATCGCAACTGCCGGAGAAAAAGATAGCAACAGACCTCCTGCAATCGCAGGTCCAATGATAAACGAACCAGACTTTATTAAACTGCGGAGTGAATTAAATTGTTTTCTCGATTCGATAGGTATTACCTTTGTCATATATGTAGTTGAGGTAGGTACAAAAAAACAACTACATACTCCTAAAGCAAATAACAGGGGATAAATATACCAGAGAGAGGTTACGAATGGCAGAACAAGCAAGACTCCCCCTCTAATGATATCGGTGATTATCATGATTTGTCGCTTGTTAAACCGATCAATCATACTTCCAGACCAGGAATTGATTAGAAGAGAAGCAATTGGTCTTATGACCCATAAACCTGCTACAGCTGCGGCTGAGCCTGTCAGTTTAAATACTAATACATTAATGGCAACCAAATAAATAAAATCTCCCAATGTCGAGATACCTATTCCTGCTAACAGCATGGTAGCTAACTGAAACTGCCCAGGCCGGTTTTTTTGTCTTTCTGCCATCATAAACCTCCTACTCTGTCATTTTTCCAACTATGTACAGCTATTCTCATGTATCTCCTTGGGTGTATCTATACATGTACACGCTCGTCTCTATTACTATTTTATCATTTTATGGAAAATTAAAGATAGAATTGCTATCCAGACCTTTTGCAAGCATCATTTATGTAAAAAATCAATGATTTGTGAAATTTGATAACAAAAGTAACTTGGTATCTATGAGATAATAATAGCCACCAGCACTATTTTGGGAGGACAGCCATGTTAGATAAAACTGGTATCTTTATAACAATTGCTTCTATCGTAGCCATCGTGATGGGACTTTTCTTTCGAGATATGGTCACCATTATCATAGGGGCTCTTCTTTTAGTAATCGGCTCGTTTAAAAAGAAAGAAGGATAAAAAATAAGCAGGCTAATGCTCCCATGCAATAGCCTGCTTATTCCTACTCTTATATAGATAACCCTCCGTTAACCTCCAACACCGCACCATTCACATAATCTCCATCTGAAGAGGCAAGATAGAGATAAGCTTTCGCAATATCTGAGGGTTGACCCAGTCGTTTAAGGGGTACTTGCTCCACCATTTTTTCCAGCACTTTCTCGGGTACCTGTAACGCCATCGAAGTCTCTATAAAACCTGGAGCCACCGCATTTACCGTAATTCCCTTACGTCCCAGTTCCTTTGCCCATGTTTTTGTCATCCCAATTACACCTGCTTTGGTAGCTGAGTAATTGGTCTGTCCGATGTTTCCTGAAAGACCGACGATAGAAGAAGTATTGATGATTTTGCCAGCCCCTTTTTCTATCAAATACGGAATGACAGCTTTCGTACAAAAGTAGACACCATTTAGATTAACCCCAATAACACGATGCCACTGATCTGAGGTCATTTTGGCAAGCATGGCATCCTGTGTGATTCCTGCATTGTTAATCAGAATATCGATCGTGGAAAAGGTTTCTTCTACTATTTTCACCATGAGCGCCACGCTCGTTTCATCCGACACATCCACATGAACATAAGTAGCGTGTTCATATCCACACTCTCTCAGTTCATTTTGAAAAGCCATACCTACCTGTTCATTGTAGTCTGCTATGGCTACCTTTGCCCCTTCTTGCAAGAACAGCATAACAGTCTCTCTCCCAATGCCACTAGCTCCCCCAGTTACGATTGCTACCTTGTTCTCCAGTCTTTTTCCAGCATCCATTTCTTCGCCACCTATCCAGCTTTTTTACCCGCTTCCTCCATTTGTATCTCTTTTTGTTGCATGCGGACTTTTTTTCTTTGTTCCAACCAATTGTTGAAGCTACCTGTAATCCCACTTGGGAAAATCAACACCACTACAATGTAGAGAAGTCCCATAAAGATGATCCATCGCTCAAAAATCGGATGCACTTTAGCTAGTGATGTTAATCCGTCATGAGCAATCTCTACCACTCCAGATCCCAGAATAGAACCGAATAGCGTACCAATTCCACCAATCATGGTCATCAAGAGCGCATCCAGTGTAATCTCAATCGAGAAGACCGTCGTGTTAACAAATCGGAGCATCCCTGCGTATAGCCCTCCGCTAATCGCAGCGATCACCCCTGCTACGACACTAACGATAACCTTGTAATTTATAATCTGGTATCCAAGCGCTTCAGCCCGTTGCTCATTTTGCCCAATTGCCTTTAGAACCTTGCCAAGAGGTGACTGAACAAAATGACGAAGAACAAAGAACAGCACAATCATTGCAAGTAAACATACATAATAGAAAGAAAATCGATCCCGAATAAAATCAGGTACACTGAACGTAAATCCATCACCACCTGCTGTAAGAGAACGCCATTTTTCTGCTACGACAAATAGAAGCTGGGAGACAGCAAGCGTCAGCATCGCATAAAAATGACTTTTCAGTCGTAACGATAGCATCCCGATAGCGTAACTAATAATCGCAGCTATGACAACAGCCACCAGAATACCAAACAAAAAATTCCCGGTCGTTGCCCCGAAATTCTTCATGAAAATAGCTACAGAATACGCCCCTATTCCAAAAAACATACCATGACCAAACGAAACGATCCCTGTATAACCGAGCAGCAAATCATAACTCATCGCAAAGATAGCGAAAATAAAGATTTGCGTGCACAGAATATATAAACTCCTTGAGTCATAGATCAAAGGGAGTATGGCCAGAGACAGAAAGAATACGAGAAACAGACGCGTTTGCAGAGATCCAGCCTTACGTACCATCATAATCACCCCTTCGCTCCAAACAATCCGGACGGCTTCACCAGCAAAACAAACAACATCAGAAGCATATTAACTGCAAGAGAGAGTTCCGGAACGAAATAGGCCATGAAAGAGCCTAACACTCCTACCAATAACGCAGCAACCGCAGATCCTGGCACACTGCCCATCCCTCCAATGATGACGACAATAAAGGCAAGTATCGCGTACTGCATGCCCATCTCGGCAAAAATTACTCCGGAATACGGGGCAAGCAAGCTTCCTCCTAATGCGGCCATCCCGGCACCCAAGAGAAAAACGAATGTAAACACTTGTTTAATATTGATTCCTAACGCCTGAACCATCTCTTTATCGATTACTCCCGCACGTACAATTAATCCCAAACGCGTTTTGGTCAACAACAAATGGAGGGCAATATAGATGAGCACTCCTACTAAAATGACAAACAACCGATATTTAATGAGAATGATCCCGCCAAAGTCAAAGCTGCCTTGTAAATAAGATGGAACTGCCGCCGGGATCGGATTAGGACTCCAGAAAACCTTTAGCAATTCACTTAACACCAGCATTCCGCCTAATGTTACCAGCAATTGCTGAATATGATCTCCATAAACGGGACGAATCAGAAAACGTTCCAGAATAAGACCAATCAGCATCCCGATCACAATAGCGCCAGCCATCGATAATAGAAAACTGCCTGTTAATCCAAATATCCAGACGCCACCAAAAGCACCCCAGGCGAATAATCCGCCATGAGCAAAATTAAGTACGCTCATCAGACCAAAAATTAGTGTAAGTCCGGCAGCAAGCAAGAATATGAGCATCCCTGTAGCAAGGCCGTTGACCAACAAGTTTATGATTACATCCACGGTGGTAAGCCTCCCCTCTTGTCGATATATCAGGCGATGCCCAGATATTTCTGCTTCGCTTCTTCGTCATCTGTTAACTCATGCATCTGCCCGCTATGCACGATTTTACCTTCATCCATAATGTAAAAATGCTCGCCAATTCTGCTTGCCATAAAGAAGTTTTGCTCCACTAGTAGAACCGTTGTCTTCTGTTTCATTTGTTCAATATGCATCATGACCTTCTCAACCATAATGGGTGCTAATCCTTTGCTTGGCTCATCGATAAGCAACAAGCCATTGCTGTTAACATACGCCCGCGCAATCGCCAACATCTGTTTTTGCCCTCCGCTTAAATGACCGCTCTGTTTCTTCCAGTACAACTTTAGATCAGGAAATAAATCGAGCATCCATGCCATTTTTTCCTTCTCCTCATCGCTCCCTTTTTGCATGGCTAACCGAAGTGTTTCTTCTACTGTAAAATCCGTAAAAATCCCCTGATTCTCCGGGACATAACCAATCCCTTTTCGTGCGACCATATATGTCGGAAGTTGCCCAATCTCTTCGCCCTGATAGCGAATATTCCCATGTCTGATAGGAGAAAGTCCCATAATGGAACGCAATGTTGTAGTTTTACCTGCCCCATTACGTCCAAATAAGACGGTAATGCTGCCCTTTTTCACTTCCATGGAAACACCTTGTAAAATATGAAATTGATCGAGGTAGGTTTCAACTTGATCCAGCTGCAGTAGCATCTTTATACAAACCTCCCAAGTAAGCAGACTGCACCAGTTCATTTTTCATAACGTCCTGGGGTGTCCCTTCTGCTAGTAACTCTCCATGAAACAATACAACCATATGGTCAGAGAGTGATTTCACCATGTCCATCTTGTGTTCGATTAATAGAATCGTAGTGGACTTATCTTGTTTAATCGTTTCTATGACCTGCAACACCGCTGGCACTTCTTCCAGAGATATGCCCGCTGTTGGCTCATCCAGCAATAACAGCTCCGGCTTGAGACCAATCAGCATGGCTATTTCCAGCTTTCTTTTTTCACCATGAGCTAATTGACTTGCCTGGACGTCCGCTTTTTTAGTAAGTAAAACCAGCTCTAGTAATCGATCTACTTCTTCTGTCTGAGCCACCTGCTCTGCTTTACTCATAAAAAGCTGAAAGCGTATACCGTGAGCAGCCTGAACGGCGAGCCGTATATTCTCTCTTACCGACAGCTTTGAGAATAGATTGGTTAATTGAAAGGAACGACCTATCCCAAGCCTGGTTCGTGCTGCGGGGGACAGGTGTGTAATCACCTGTCCCTGATACGTGATCGTTCCGTGCGAAGGTCGTAGTTGTCCACTTAGCAAGTTGAATAACGTAGTTTTCCCTGCACCGTTTGGACCAATGATGGAGGTGAAGCGATGCTTGGGCAGTTTCAATGAGACACGGTCGATGACCGTCTGTTCTCCAAACGCTATGCTCAGTTCGTTTGTTTCCATGAGGTAGCTCATAGCGCCCTCCTCTATTTTTTGTTTTTGATAGGTGGAGCTGTTTCTTCCATGGTTAATTCACGCATAAAGACTGGTACAGGATGATCGGAGCCAGCCTGTTTTTCTAGCTTGATTGCATACAAAGCTTGCAGCGCCTGATGGTCTTCCGCTCTAAACTGCATCTTGCCTTTTGGTGTTTCGAAGGTCATCCCTTCCATGGTTTTAATGAGGTTTTCTACTTCAACGTCACCCTTTGTTTTTTCCAGTGCTTCTACAATCGCCACAGCTGCGGTCATGCCACCTGCCGTAAATAAATCAGGAATCTCGCCATTAAAACGTTTTTTATGCTCGTCTGTAAGCCATGTGTTCATCTCTGTTTTAGGTAATGTGTGATAGTAGACGGAGAAGCCTTCCATACCCACTAGCGCATCCATCGTTTTTAGTGCTGCAATATCAGGAGCAGCTGTGGAGATCTTGATACCTTGTTCGGATACTTTCATATCCATCAATTGTTTCCAAGGTGAGTTAGAGCCTGCCCACGTTATGAATAGATAGTCAGGTTTGGCACTGATGATTTTTTGGATATTCGCTGTAAAATCAGTGGTACTGGCATCTGCATATTCTTCTGCGATAATGGTTCCTCCCAGTTTTTCTGCTGCCGATTTGAAGGCGCCAATTCCTTCTCGACCATATGCGCTGTCTTGCGCGAAGGTTGCGATTTTCACACCATCTTTCGCAATTGCAGCGGCTCCGGCAACTGCATCCTGGGAAGAGTTACGACCTGTACGGAAAATATATTTGTTCCAGTTTTCGCCCGTAATACTATCTGCTACTGCCGGTTCAACCACCATGATTTTTTTGTATTCTTCCGCTAGAGGCAACACCGCCAAGGTATCCCCAGAGCTAGAGGAGCCAACCAGAAAATCTACCTTGTCCTGTTCCAAAAGCTTTGTCGCCTTTTGAACCGCTACATCTGATTTAGTTTCTGTATCTTCTACGATGAATTCGATCTTTTTGCCCGCCACTTCACGCTTGCCTTTGGTTGCATAATCGAGACCCAGCTCGAATCCTTTTTGCGTTTGTTTTCCATAGCTTTCTAATGGACCTGTAAGGGAGGCAAGAACCCCGATTTTGATCACATCCGTACCGCCTGCTGATGAAGCGCTTTCATTTGTACTGCAACCAGATACCATGACCAAGCATGCTGATAATGCAAGGAACGCTGCCTGTTTCCATGTTCTTTTTTTCAAGAAAATCCCCCCTGTATTTTGGGGTGGGGGATTCTAGTATCCCCCCACCTTGAACCTACTTTGCAGGTACAAATTTTTGGATTCGTTGTAGAAGTCCGTCAGCAATCCAGAGTGCACCAGATGAGTCAATTCCTACTCCCTGCGGAGAGAAGAACTCCCTCTCTTCCCCACTGAAACTTCCAAACTGAGACAGGAATACTCCATTTTCATCGTAAACTTCCATGCGGTTATTAGAGGTGTCCGTTACATAAACCCGATCCTGTTTGTCAATTGCAATTCCGGTAGGTAAAAAGATGTCTCCTTCGCCTTCCTCCCAATTTTCAAGCGGATCATTGTCACCTCTGCCCTGATTAGTTCCCCATTTCGTAATAAAACGACCTCTGTTATCAAACTTTTGGATTCTGTTATTGACACGATCCACCACATACACGTTATCCTCGGAGTCAATCGCCACTTGCATAGGCTGATTAAACTTCCCGTCTCCTGTTCCTGCTCCGCCCCATTCGGTTTGATAAACAAAGAATGCATTAAATTTTTGAATGCGGTTATTAACTGAGTCAGATACAAAAATATTCCCTTTACTATCTACCGCTACCCCATTAGGGAATTGGAAAAATCCACTTAATGTACCTAAAGAGCCATACGTCGAAACGAAAACTCCTGCATTCGTAAACTTCTGAATCCTGTGATTGGCGGAATCTGCTACATATACATATCCATATTTATCGATAGCAATTTGTCTTGGGATCATGAATTGACCGACGAGACTTCCAAAGCCATTCGGTCCACCTACTCCAAAATTAGTTCCCCATTTGCTAATCAGAGACCCTGACTTGTTATACTTCAAGATGCGATGATTAAACGAGTCGGCTACGAAAATGTTTCCATTAGGATCAACCTCGACATCATAAGGACCTGCATATTCCTTATCTCCGTTACGTGCGTCCCCAATGTAGCGACCTAACACTGCGGTCACAGGCCCATCCACATAAACAGCGATCCGATTGTTCGTCGTATCTGTTACATATAACAAGCCATCTCCATCAGGTAAGACCTGGTTCGGATAAATCAGACTAGGAAAGCCGCCAACGGTATATTGGAATTTATCCTGTTGATTAAACTTGGTAATCCGATTGTTATAGGTATCAGCTACAAACAAATTCCCTGAGGCTGGATCAAAATTGAGTCCCCGTGGGTGATAAAATTGGTACGGTCCTAACCCCGATTTCCCATCTCCAACCTGTCTAAGGAATGTTCCGCTCGAATCAAACACCTGAATCCGGTTATTATAGGTATCTGCTACGTAGACTTCATCTTGATTATTGATGGCTATTCCTTGTGGCAGAGCAAATTCTCCATCTCCTCGACCGTAGCTACCTATGGTTTGTAAGTATGTGCCATCCTGATCAAATTTTTGAATGCGATGATTAAATTCATCCGTTACGTAGTAATTGTTTTGACTATCAATAGCGATCTCGCGTGGGAAACCAAATTCATCGTTTCCTTTTCCCTTTGTTCCCCAGCTCTTAATAAAGTTGAACTGAGAATCAAATTTTTGAATCCGGTAATTGGCTGTGTCTGCTACCAGGATATCGCCATTTTTATCAACCACGACTCCAAATGGCATGTTAAAATCGCCATTACCACTTCCCAGCTGGCCAAACGTTCCTGTTATTTTTCCTTCCGAATTCAACAGGACAATCCGATGATTTCCCATATCTGCCATGTAGAGATTGCCCTTTGCATCCTTACCCATCGCTACGGGAGTCCGGAATTTTTGCGAACGATCATTAGCATTACCCCATGTATCTTCATGTGAGAAGCTAGCTGCCTGAACATTGCTGATAAAAAGAGCTAGTAACAACAACGTGAATATCCCTGTCTTCCATCCTCTTTTTGCCCATGTCCACTTGTTCATCTATTCACCCACCCATTCAATTACTGTCGCTGCCCAGGTATAGCCCGTTCCAGCACTTACGGCAACTGCTATATCACCTGGTTGAAGCAATTTTCTCTCCTGTGCAAAATGAAGTCCCACACATGGATCAAGCGCTGACATATGGCCATGATGGTCCAGATAGACCGCCTGATCCTCCTTGATACCTAGCCTTCCGATCAAATCCATAAACATGGACCTCTTTGTATGTAACGGAAGAAGTAACTTTAAATCAGCCAAGGTACGACCACTCTTCTCCAATGCTTGTTCCACCACTTTTACGAAATAGGGAATGGACACAGGATCTAGACGCTCCTTCATGCTAGCCGGATTAGTCACATCGATGTAATGAAGACGCTCCTCAACGGTTTGTAGACTGGTTGGATGCTTGGAACCGCCTGCCGGAACCTTCACATCATCATGAAACGAACCATCAGTAATGATCGCGCTTTCCAAAATCCTACTTTTCTGTGATCCACGTTTTATCAGTGCAGCTGTTCCACCATCAGCAAAGTTAAACATGAATCGTGAACGTGGGTTATCGTAGTCAATTACTTGAGATTCCTTACACCCTGCCACCAGAAGAATGTTAGTAATGGAGGAATCAGCTACAAGCATATCCTTGGCAACCTTCAATGCAATAGGAAACCCAGAGCTTACATTCATAATTTCAAAAGCGTAAGCCCCCTTTGCACCCAATTCATGTTGAATTTTGGGTGCACTGGACCAGATATAATAATCCTTATGCGGACTGCCGAAGTAGATTATGGCATCGATCTCATTCGCATCTACCGCAGTTCCCACAATACTTTTAGCTGCTCGAACAGCTAGATCGGATGCGTGCAAGCTACCATCTGCTACATGCTTTTCATAAAGACCGAATTTTTCGATAATAACTGATTCAGATATGCCTGTTTTGACCGCGAGTTCACTAGCTTTTTCAACACTCTCTGGAAAATATACACCTGTTGCCTCAATCCCGATTTCTAGTTCTTTGTTGGTTTCGATCATACTTTCTCTCCTTCTTTCGGTACGAGCATCGTTGCTGTTCCTGTTAATACAATCTTGCCATGCTGATTGGTACATTCCGTTAGCAAGGTAATGATGCCTCGTTCTTCATTAAAATCTTGAACGGTAGCGGTAGCCGTTATCGTATCTCCGATAAATACTGGTGCCTTGAATTGAAGCGTCTGGTCTTTGTAGACGGAACCTATTCCAGGCAAGTGCATGCCAAGCAAGCGTGAAAGTAAGCTAGCTGTGAGTAGTCCATGCGATATCCGCTGACCAAACCTCGTTTCCCTGGCATACTCCTGATCCACATGAACAGGGTTGTAATCTCCGCTTAATCCTGCAAACATAACGAAGTCCGTTTCTGTTATGGTTCTACTAAATGACGCCGTTTGCCCTTGAGTAAAAAAAGCCATTTCTTCACCTCACTAGAGTGTAGTTGTTTCCATTTTTGCTAGAGATTGTTTTACGATTTTTCCTGTTGCATTTCGCGGTAACTCAGATAAAAAGACAAAATATTTCGGTATTTTATAACGTGCTAATCGTTCCTCACAGTACGCTTGCACTTGTTCACGTGTAAGCAAAGCATCTTTTTTAGGTACAATGAATGCTTTGGCAACCTCTCCCCACTTTTCATCCGGCACTCCGATAACCGCTACCTCTTCTACCCCTTCCAGATCGCCAATCGTCTGTTCCAGTTCCAGCGGATAAATATTTTCGCCACCTGAGATAATCATTTCTTTGCGACGACCTGCGATATAGACAAAGCCTTCTTCGTCCTGCTTAGCCAAATCACCCGTGTAAAACCAGCCATCACGAATTGCTTTATTCGTTTCATCAGGCAGGTTCCAGTACTCCTTCATGACATGGGGACCCTTGACTAGTAATTCCCCAATCTCGCCTTGTATCACGTCTTCGCCTTCATTGTTGACCAGACGAATCTCACAAAACAGAGCTGGCTTGCCAATTGAACCTACTTTTCTATGAGCATCTTCTTTGGTGAGCATACATACGGTGGGGGACGTTTCGGTCAGGCCAAACCCTTGACCAAACGGAAGTCCCAACTGATGGTACTGGATAATCAATTCATGTGGACAAGGAGCACCGCCATTGTAAAACCAACGAACGGAACTCAGATCTGAGGTGTGGAAAAGTGGACTTTTACGAATTGCATCATGGATAGCGGGTACCCCCATGACGACGGTAACTTGATGTTCTTCAATGAGCTGTAGGGCTTTATCTGGATGGAATTTACCGGGAATAACCACAGTCCCCCCGGCAAAGAAGGTAGGAAATGCGAACAATCCAATCCCCCCGATATGAAACAGGGGTAAGAGTACGATCACACGATCATAAGAGGTAATATCAATGGCAGTTATATTATTGCATGCATTCCAAAACATATTTTCCTGAGTAAGCACTGCTCCCTTCGGCTTTCCTGTCGTTCCGGAGGTATAGCAGATGATGTAGCGATCTTCACCTGTTCCCACGTAGCGCCACTCGTTTTCATCAATCACTGCATCAGCTTGGGGTTCATAACTCGACCAAGCAAGGTGGTTCTCATCTAGCCAATTCAGATGCTCTACTACATCCATTACCTTACTGGCAGTGATGGAGAGCTCGAACTCTCGCTGTGTGAATAAGATCCGTATTCCACTGTCTTGAAACTGATAGCTAAGTTCTGCTGGTGTCAATCTAATATTAAAAGGAACCGCTATCGCTCCCAACTTTGCAATAGCAAACAGCAGAAGAACAAACTCCATACTGTTTTGTGATAAGATTCCAATTCGATCCCCTTTTTGAACCGACAAATCATTCTGCAGGAAACGAGCCATTCGAGTGATCTTGACGTACATCTCCTGGTAAGTTACTTGTTGTTCTTCCGCAATGATCGCAATGCGGTTTGGGGTAAGATACGCTCGCTGTTTGATCCAGTAAGTAATTCCTTGCATAGGCTTCCTCCTTTACTTCACCTTTGAAAACGTTTGCATTTTATTGTTTAAAGCGATCACTTAACCTGAAGACCGCCGAAAACCATGGACATCGCTGTTTCGAATACGTCCTCCGGTACATCCTGCCCCTCCCAATACACCCATCTCATGCCGAGGAATTGGCCAATTGACAGTAAGCAGTAAGCGATTGTCTCCTGATCCAACTTGCGAAAAGCTCCCTCATCAATACCGACGGTTAAACTTTTCTGGTACCCCATTGCCAATTTGTCATAGTACCATCGATACAATTCCTGATCGACCAAAACTGCCTGCTGAACGATACTATACAAATTGGGATGATTTTTTACCCAGCGAAAGAAAGCGAGAAAACCGATTCGAAGGGTGTCTTCGTGGCTGGTTGCAGAAGCAATTTCTTCTTTTATTTGTGCCCGTAAACCTCGATTCAGCTGTCTGACTACTTCATCATAAATCGCCTTTTTGGACTCGAAATAATTATAAAAAGTACCTTGTGCCACCTGAGCATGTTGAGTAATCAACACAATGGAAGCTTCATAATATCCGTATTGTCCAAAAATATGTTCAGCAGCATGCAGCAGCTTCGCTCTTGTTTCCAGACCTTTTTTTGTCAGTGTTTGTGTTGGTTGATTTTCTGACACCTGAATCACCTCTCAGTTTTTATTATATGTAATGTTCTGAATATTTCAAGTGCTTACAATAAAATCTTTTGTCTCTGACCATCCGAAGACTATATTATTGCGGTATTCCTATCATAGGGGGGAAAACCAGATTCTCTTTTCACCCTTCGCTAAAAGTCTTTGCCCTACAAGGGGTTAGACTGTCCGCTCCGCACTATTCACCGGGGAAGCTCTAAACGATGTATTCACTGTAAGACTTGCTGGGTTTCGCTTCTTTTTCCCGATGAATAGTGCTCCGCTCAGTTGGGCTTCGCCAAGACGCTCTGTATGAAAAGAGAATCTGGTTTTTCAAGCTTTTGGCTTTGATTGTGCTTTTCCACTGAAGCCGTTTGCAGAAGAAGCACATTTTTTGTCCAGAACCTTTAAGGTCCAACCTAGCTACTGGACAAAGAGGGCGGATAAAAAAGTGCAACCCATGATATACTGCGTAGCTACTCAGCCTTTTGCACTTTCCGCACTCTTTGCCCAGTAGCGGACAGTCTTAGCATCCTTGCTGGACCTTAACAAGTTCACAGACAAAAAATGTGCTTCTTCTGCTAGCCCACAACGCAATGGATAAAAGTAAACTTGCATCGTCACCAAAACTGGTATAGTTTAATATTGTTAATAGAAACAGATATAGCAGCTTTCAATGGGGATGGATAATATAATGAATCAAAAACATATCATTCAAGACATAGAAAAGATCATCACAGTAGGGATCGCCAAAATTAACGAACCACTCAAAACGTATACACATACTAAAACAGGCGGAAAAGCTGATATCTTTGTACAGCCTGGTTCATACGAGGAAGTGCAGGGGGTAGTTCAATATGCCCGAAAAAATGAGATTCCCGTTACCATTCTAGGTAATGGGTCCAATGTGATTGTACGTGATGGCGGTATTCGCGGGATTGTTCTACATTTGGTCAGACTGGATACAATTACTGTAACCGACCAAAAAATTGTTGCCAGGTGCGGTGCAGCCATAATTGATGTGTCACGGGTAGCCTTACGAAATAGCCTGACTGGTCTCGAGTTTGCCTGTGGTATTCCCGGTACAGTAGGTGGTGCTTTATATATGAATGCTGGAGCATATGGGGGAGAAGTGGCACATGTTCTTCAATCAGCCCTTGTGCTTACATCTGAGGGTGAATTACTGCGAATGGGTCCAGATGATTTCCAATTTGGCTATCGTCGCAGTGCATTTGCTGACCAAAAGGCGACTGTATTAGAGGCAACCTTTCAGCTAATACTGGGTGACCAAGCCTTAATCCAAGAGAAAATGAATGATCTCACCTTCCAACGTGAATCGAAGCAGCCATTAGAGTATCCTTCTTGTGGCAGTGTCTTTAAACGACCTCCTAACCATTTTGCAGGCAAGTTGATTCAAGATAGCGGTTTGCAAAAAACACGCATTGGTGGAGCAGAGATCTCAGAAAAGCATGCTGGGTTTATTATCAATGTAGATCAAGCGACTGCAACAGATTATTTGAACCTCATCAAGCATGTTCAACAAACGGTGAAGGCTAAATACAATGTGGATTTGGAAACGGAAGTTAAGATTTTGGGTGAAGACGAATAAGAAGCAAAGAAAGAACCAGTATATCAATCTGGTTCTTTCTTTGCCTTTTCTCATTACACTATCCTGTCACTCTCAAGCTAGGACAGCTGTTATCCACAACAATTACAATCATCATTAGGCTCCATCATTACAATTGGTTTTACCGTAATCCCTTTCTTCAAATCATCAAATGCTTTATTAATTTCGTCTAGTTCATAAAATTCAACCATTTTATCAAATGGGAACTTTCCTTTTTTATAAAAATGAATGAGGCGTGGAATAAAGGTTTGTGGAACAGAATCCCCCTCAATTACCCCCATCATTGTTTTTCCTTGAGCCATCAAATCATCAAAAAGATGGAACGATACTTCTCCACCTACACCTACAATTGCCACAGTTCCCAATGTACGCAGGGCTTGCACGGATTGACGAACAACCACAGCTACCCCGGTTGTTTCGACAGCGTAATTTGTTCCGCCATCGGTTAGAGAGCGTATCTCATCAACTATATTACCTTCTTTACCGTTAATAACATGCGTTGCCCCTAATTCTTTGGCTAACTCTAAGCGACTGGAAAGAACATCGATAGCAATAATCTCACTGCAGCCAGCAATCTTTGCAGCCATAATTGCGCTTAATCCTACAGCACCACAGCCGTAGACGGCGATTGTTGTACCAAATTCAGGACGCAGTTTATTAAGCACCGTTCCAGCTCCAGTTTGAATCCCGCAACCGAGTGGTCCAAGGAGCATCAAATCAACATCTTTATCAACTTTTACAACATTTCGCTCATGCGCGATTGCAAATGACCCAAAGGAGGATTGTCCAAAAAAGGTGGAAACGGGATGGTCACACTGATGAATGCGATTCGTACCATCCATCATTTTACCGCCAAAGTTTAGAACATTACATGTAAGACAAGAAGCAGGATGTCCGCTTAAGCAATTTTCGCAATGACCGCATGAAGTGAAGGAGAGTACCACGTGATCGCCAGGCTCAACCGTAGTAACGTTCGCGCCTACTTTTTCTACGATACCTGAACCCTCGTGTCCCAATACAGCTGGCAAAGGAACATGAATTTGTTGATCACGAGCGACAGCATCTGTATGGCAAATACCTGAACCTATTATTTTTATCAATACTTCATTTTCATTAGGTTCTGACAGAGTCACTTCTTCCAGCTTAAATTCTGCGCTTTTTTCATGAATAATCGCAGCTGTTATTTTCATGTTACTTCACCTCATAAATATAGGAATGTTGCACACGGCAAATACAAACAAGAAAATAATAACATTTTCCACATTGTATGCCACATCATCATACGATTAAGATTATGATAGTATCAAGCCAAATCAGCACTTGCCTATACTTTCCGAAACGATTCATCAAGAAAAAAGACTCGCAACCTGGTATCAGATTTACGAGTCTTTATTCGTATACTATGATTTTCGCACGTAACCCTGTTCATCAATCTTAACACCATTTTCAGAGATTGACTCCAGTCGCTTGAGAAGTGCATCACTCTCTGCTTCATTCATCGGTACTGCCTGCCCTAACTCGGCATGATGCGGAATCACTTGTAATTCACACCCTCCATCCTTGGTAAGGGTAGCTTGCAGCACCATCGTTTCCCAGGTTTTCGGCTGTGGTGCACGTGTAAAGATAAAATTACCTGTACTATAGGCAATCCATTTGCCCTTATACTGTTCAAAGCCTTGTAATACATGCGGATGTCCACCCACGATCAAATCTGCACCTGCATCAATATATGCATGTGCCAATTCCTTTTGATGATCTACTGGATTGTCTACCTTTTCCTTCCCCCAATGTGCAATCACAATTACGACGTCTGCCTGATTCTTAGCTTGGCTTATCGCCTCTACTGCTTTCGCAGGATCATAGCTGACAGCAAGACCTGGTTTGTTTTTACCTGCATACCAGCTAGTTTCCGGAATGACTCTCGTAAAACCTAAAAACGCGATTTTTATACCATTCCGCTCCACGTAAACAGGTGAATATGCTCGATCCGCATTATTGCCTGAACCGATATAAGCAAGTTCATGCTGTTCTAGTGCCTGCATCGTATCGAGCAGTCCACTTTCTCCCTGATCCATGGAATGGTTATTAGCCAAATTCAGCAGGTCAATTCCTGAGGCCTTCATGGCTGGAGCAGCTAGGGGAGAAGATTTATACACGTACTCCTTATTGTCTGCCGGAGCACCATTTTCTGTTAGCGGTGTCTCCAGATTCCCTACTGTGTAATCGTCCTGAAGGAAGAGGTCTTTTACATGCGCAAATGCATACTCATAGCCTTTATCCTTAAGCAAGGTTTCCACATGACCTGCTGCCATCATGATATCCCCCGCGAAGCTAAGTCGCACGGTTTGCTCCTGCGTTTGCTCTGGCTCAATCGGCGGTTCTCCTGATGTCTGTTTATCTGAAAAGAAGGCAGTACTCAGCTCATCGGAAAAAATTAGAACACTGCCGAAAAGCAGTATTGCTGTCATCAGAAAAGTATAAAAAAGCATATGCATCCGAAGTTTCTTTCGCTTCCTCGTGCTCCGCCTTTTTTCCGTTCGATTTAAACTTTTGGGATTTTGTTTCATTACTTCACCTCTTACAAAAAAACGCCCTATTTATTAAGACTGTTTTGAAGAAGGAAAAGTGACAGCTTTGGTCAATTTTATTAAGAAAGACAACTTGTAGAATCAAGCAAAAGTATACGTGATCGACTTTTGTACAGATTTGTAGCCGATGTTCTCATACATAGTATTCGCTGCTGTATTTTCCTCATCTGCATACAGGCAACAGAACGTAAAACCCTGAGCTAGCAGTTCTTTACTTACAGCTGTTACACAGGAAGTAGCAAATCCATTTTCACGCAAGGTTCGGGGGGTATAGACAAGGCTTATCACTCCGCCATTTTTCGTTTCCCTCACCTTTTTAGCCATGGAGACAATCTTTCCGTCTTCTTCCCATAAAAAGAAATTGTTTTCACTAATTCCCCTTCTTACACCTTCCATTACTTGTTCAATAGGAACATCTTGTCCAGTCTCTTGAAAAAAATCCTTTACCCATTCACTAACCAGCTTGCTGTCACTCTCCTTTGCCTGCCTAAGATATCCTGATTGATTGGCGTCGGCAACCACCTGTTCCAGCTTATAAATAATTTGATTTGTCTTACTCTTTTTTAGAATCTTGTTTCTTTTCTCCCAATCGATTGCCATTCTATCAACAATCTCTGGTTTTCCCGATAGCTTCTTTAGCGTGTAGGAAGACATGTCGAGCCTGGTCATCGCAAGCTGGATTGCCTCGTTAGGACAATCACTATCACCAGTCACCACCAAGTAGCCTGTTCTTCTCTCTACGATTACTACCAAAGGTTGATTCTTTTCTTCAACTGTCGCGAGGAAAGGAGTAACTTGCCGCTTCCCAGCTTTCTCTCGTTCAAGATAATCTTCCAATAAACCAAGTATCAGATTGTTTTCCACTTCATTTTGTTCTAAATAGAGACCAACTCTACGAAGGAAATCTCCTGGATGCTGATAGCTATACATGTCCACTTATCTCACTCCACTTCATCACTAACGAGATTCATCTCTCGTCATCCTCATATAGTCGCTATAATTGTATGCTTATTTAGACTGTCAAAATAGGTTAAGGTTGTATTCTGCCCACTCTCTTCGCTAAGATGTACGTATAAGGTTTAAGTAGCCTACATAGATTTATCGAAACATAAAAACTCATTAAGATCGGATTTGAACAGCCTTGACATTGTTAACCAAATTGCTTCAGAAATGCGGACTTTTTCTGCTATTGCTTCTCTATCTTTATATTCTATGTAGGGTCATCCTATTTAAATTTGGCAGTATTGAGCCTTCCTTTCTCATAGATCAGTTGCAATACTCGTTCTCCGAGCAATCATCCATTACAGAGCGTCTGGTAGATGGAGGCAATATCGTTCCTTTTAGAGAGATTGAACGAAATATCCATTCTATCCGTCACGATCAGGATTGGAGAGGCTTCGTCCAATTCGCCGGTAATATCATTGCCTTTGTTCCACTTGGTATTTTGTTACCGCTTCTTTTTAAAAAAGGCTTTGCATCGCTCTTCAGAATGATGCTAGCATCCTTCTTTGTCAGTTTGATTCTGGAAGTATCCCAGCTAGTATTACAAATTGGCAGATTTGATGTAGACGATTTAATATTAAATACTACCGGTGGGGTGCTGGGGTATATTATTTATGTGATATGCTATCGGGCACTATCAAGAAGACAAATAACATAAACAGCCAGGGAGCCTTGTAGTAAAAGGCTCCCTGGCTGTTTTTACATGATAACGACTATGGAATTATAGTTTTACATGAATATCGTGCACATGTTGATTCAAACGAGCAATTGCTTCAAAATCGACAGTCGGACTGATTTTCACAAAACATCCTCCTTAGAGTGGATGAATCGTTGCCACTACTTTCTTCCCGCTTACCTGAATACCTTTGTCCTGCTTTCCTACATGCTTGAGATCCTTCACCAGTTTTTCTACCAGCTCTTTAGCGAGTTCACCCTCTTTTTTCTCAAGCAACACCACCAATTGAACCCCATTCATAGATGTAAGTACACGTTCTGCCTGACGTTTTTTGGTGTCGTAATCATGATCTTCAATGTAAGCACTTAGACGTATCTCTTTTATTTTCATTCCCTTTTCCGCTTGACGACTCTTTTTCTTCTCTTGATCCTGCTGTGCTTTATAGTTACCTTTTGCAATCAATTCACATCGTGGCGGGCTTGATACCAACGAATGACATACGAGATCAACCTTATGTTCTTTCGCCATTTGCAACGCATCCTGTGTTTTTACAATCCCTAAATCCTCACCTTGCAAGCCTATTAACAAGACTTCCGATGCTTTAATCTTCTCGTTCATAATCATAACAGTAAACCACCTTATCGTTTATTTCTCTATACTCGTCAATAATATTCGAACTACGAGATATTAATTTATACTACTGAGCATACCATTACATAGAAAGCAGTACAGGGTTGTCAACGCCATCACCCTTGAAAGAAAAATCCTATCGCCATTATTTCCACATTTCTATGAAAAGGAGCGAAATAAAGAGATATAGAAAGAAAATACCACGAAAACCTATTATAACGAAGAAAAACGAGAAGATTTTAGTATATTATCGAGTTAGCATTTTACCGTACTAAAGTGTAAGATGTGAATAACATAAAGATGTGGGAGGAAATATCCATGAAAAAGATCTCGTCCTTATTATTTATTTTCGTTATGATCTTAGCTATTGCAACAGGATGCTCCACTGCTAATACCAGTAGCAGTAGTACTGATAAAAAATTAACAATCGGTATTGACGATAAATTCGCTCCGATGGGCTTCCGCGATGAAAAAAATGAAATCGTTGGATTCGACATCGATTACGCGAAAGCAACTGCTGAAAAAATGGGGTATGAAGTCGTCTTCCAGCCAATCGATTGGAAAGCAAAAGAGTCAGAATTGAACAGTGGCCGAATCGATTTGATCTGGAATGGTTATACAATTACAGATGAGCGTAAAGGAAAAGTATTGTTTACGAAGCCATACCTGAAAAATAGCCAAATTGTTGTTACGAAAGCTGACTCTCCCATCACAAAACTGGATGATCTTGCAGGTAAAAATATAGGTCTACAAGCTTTATCTTCTGCAGCAGATGCATTAAATAGTAACCCGGTTAAAGATAAAGTAGGTACGATATCTGAATACACCGATAATGTTACAGCACTAAGCGATTTGAAAATTGGCCGTGTAGAGGCAGTTGTAATTGATGAAGTAGTTGCTAAATACTATATGTCTAAAGAAGAAGGTACCTTCAAGTATCTGGACGATGCATTGGCACCTGAAGAGTACGGTATTGGCGTGAAAAAAGGAAACGAGGAGCTATTGAACGAACTTCAAAAAGCACTGGATGCCTTAAATGAAGATGGTACTGCTGCAAAAATCTCTGAAAAATGGTTTGGCGAAAATAAAGTACTTAAGTAAGATAGTAGACAGAGTTTATTACTACACTAGAATACGACAACCGGATTCCCCCATGAGAATCCGGTTTGTCTCATTAGGAGCATTTGAATATGAGTATTGAATATCTATGGAATATTACCAAAACCATGCTGGAAGGCGCTCAGACGACAGTCATCCTGTTTCTGATTGCCATCGTTATTTCCATTCCACTTGGCTTTCTCTTTACCCTCATGGCAAACAGTAAAATCAAACCCCTTTCCTGGTTCGCTCATTCGTATATTTATTTGATGCGTGGGACCCCATTACTGCTTCAGTTACTCTTCATCTGTTTTGGACTCCCGATCATTCCCGTTATTGGTGAATACCTTGTAATGGATAGGTTTGTCGCTGCTTGTCTTGGATTTGTATTAAACTATGCTGCTTATTTTGCGGAAATCTTCCGTGGCGGTCTGCTGGCAATTGACAAAGGGCAGTATGAAGCATCGAAAGTACTAGGCTTAAACAGATTTCAAACCACTACAAGGGTAATTCTGCCACAGATGTTCCGTGTGGCACTGCCTTCTATCACGAACGAGTCAATCACCTTAGTGAAAGATACGGCTCTGTTATATGCAGTTGCTGTTCCAGAGCTCCTGCATTTTGCACAAACAGCAGTAAATCGTGATTTTACAATTGTTCCCTTTTTTATAGCGGGTATCGTCTATCTATTGATGACTCTTGTACTAACACTGATTTTCAAACAGCTTGAAAAACGACTTACATTTGAATAAAAGGACTGGCTTAACATGGCTATCATAGAAGTATCAAACCTTAAAAAATCATTCGGCAATCTGGACGTGTTAAAAGATGTTTCCTTCAACGTAGAGAAAAATGAAGTCATCGCTGTTATTGGACCTTCCGGCTCTGGTAAAAGCACGATGCTGCGAAGTCTCATCCACCTCGAAGACATCAATGGGGGAAGCGTTGCTATCCATGGCGATTATCTTGTAAAAGACGGTATTTATGCCAATGCCGCTGAGCAAAAGCGTATCACGTCTAAAATGGGCATGGTTTTTCAGCACTTTAACCTCTTCCCACACCTGACTGTTAAAGAAAATATCGAGCTAGCACCAAAGCTCGTAAAGAAAGAATCAGCTGAAGCAATCAGCAACCGTGGAAAAGACTTGCTGGCAAAAGTAGGACTGGCAAATAAAGCTGATGCTTATCCTGGCAAGCTATCAGGGGGGCAAAAGCAACGTGTTGCTATCGCTCGCGCTCTGATGATGAACCCAGATATCATGTTGTTTGACGAACCTACTTCTGCTCTTGACCCTGAATTAACAGGGGAGGTCCTGCAAGTAATCAAGCAACTGGCTGAAGAAAACATGACGATGCTTGTCGTCACCCACGAAATGGGCTTCGCCAAGGAAGTCGCAGACAAGATTATGTTTATGGATGATGGGGAAATTCTCGAATCCGGCACGCCTGAACAGATCTTTGGCAATCCTCAATTTGATCGGACAAAATCATTTATACAAAGTGTACGTTCATAACGATCACTTCTACAGGAAAAGCAGGCTGTAGCGCCCCCGTTTTAAAAAGGGAAGTTACAGCCTGCTTTCTGTTTTATATACTCTAAGCTTGAAACGTATTAAATCTATCTCCCTTTGTTATTTACCTGTGTATCCTTCACATTCCTTGTAGTGTAAAAATTGAAAGTTCAGGTTTGCTTCCTAATCGATACGGGGCTCTGGTTGTTCCAATCCCGCGATTTACATATAACTGCAATCGCTTATGAGTTCCTGATAGAAAATAGTGTCCCTCTACATATTTTTCAGCTAATGGTGGTGTATACAAAGCTCCTATAAATGGTAGTTGCACTTGTCCTCCATGACTATGCCCAGATAATTGAAGATCTACTGGAAATGATAATACCTCCTCAACCACATCTGGTTCATGTACCATTAACAGATTGAACTCTTTTGCATTAAGTTTACGTAGCGTATTTTCTATGTTTGGCTTACCTAATAAAAAATCGTCCAGTCCCGCTATGGTGATCCTATCGCCATTTTCCAATTCGATCTTGTCTGTTTCATTAACAAGTACAGTGAATCCCGCCTTCTCCATATATGCCTTATAAAATCTGCTGGCTCCACCGCCTCGATCATGGTTGCCAAATACAGCATACTTTCCAAGTGGTGCATGAATTTTTGCCAAAATCGATTGTACTTGTTCTCTTTCTGATGAGTACTGTGCAAAGTTGTCAATCAAATCACCAGTGAATACCACAATATCAGGATTAATAGCATTCATCTTATCTACCAACTCTTGTAATTGTTCAAGCGAATAATCTGAACCCAAGTGCGTATCAGAAAACTGCACAATCTTCTTCCCATGAAAACCTTCTGGAAGGTACTCACTCCGTATGTCTTGATTCGTAACAGTTATGGCATTTGGTTCTATCTTGTACGCATAGAAAAAAATTCCTGCGAGCAACATACAGACTACTACAAAACTAAATACTATTCTTTTCAGAGCTTTTATCATCACTGCTTACGTTCCCCTATTTACATTGTTTCAATGATTGTTACATGTTGATAATACAAAATAAAACTCGATTTTCTCCAATGTGAAACCACACGGATGTACTTCGTCTTTATGCACGGTAACACTAATTACTTGTTGTTGCAGCTTTTTAAACAAGTGTTCAAATAAAAAACCAAATGGCTCCACCGTATACTGATCTGTTTGCAACCGGGAAAGCTCTAGAAGCCTGTTTATGTATATTAATCCACTCATCTCCAATTTTTCCCGGAATCGAAGGATATGTGTATCAATGGTCGTCGCTTCATGATCGATCCCATTTTTATAGATTCTGCCTCCTAGTATATCTACTCACAGAGGTCCTGCACAAATACTCTCTTCGATTTGGAGTAGTATCCCATTTAATCTGGGCATCATCCAATCAACTTACTGCCAATAGCTATAAGAGTCGGAACATGACCACTAGCCTTTTGAATACAACCATCGTAAAGCATATATGTTACACCAATATGACAAAAAAGAACGCCATCAAATGACGTTCTTTTCAAAATATTCATCTCATATACGCTATAGGTATCCTTAATCCAAATGCTGATAGAACCCTAATCGATTACCAAAAGGATCGTCAAACGTGCACCATTTAACAGGCACACCTTCCCTTGTGTATACTTCTGAAACCTCCACACCTAGTTCCGAGATTATTCGCTGTCTCTCCTTCTCTATATCAGATACTCCAAAACGTAAGGGACCACTGCCAATAGCAGGTTCTCCTTTCGCAAGCTGAAGCCAGCATCCCTTTATCAGTTCCCATTCGATAAAGTCATCGTGTGGAATAAAATCAGGAGAGCGTCTCAGCAATGCTTCATACCATGTAGAGCCTGCTTCAAAGTCAGCCACCCTAATCTGGAAAGTCATATCGTAAACGGGTAGTTGCTCCATATTCTTCACCTCATCCCTATAGAAAATGCTAGTATTCGTTACTGGGATTATAATGTGCCTGCGAATCGAGAAATTCTTCTAGTCTGCTCTCTTATTTGTTTCTGATCAGGGCACAAAAATAATGCCATGAAAGGTTTCAGGCGCTAAATCTGGCAAGTAATCTGAGGTGAGGGATTTTCAGAGAATGTCGGGACAGGTAGGTTCTTTGTTTCATATTGATTCATGTAAATGAAAAGGGCTATAGTTTACACGTGCTGCCAAATCATCGGTTGTAATATTTTCATTCAAATGGTCTTTCATATACATAATAGTTTGCTCAATAGCTCTTATGTGGTCTTCATTCAATAGCCTCACCTTTTTAAAATGACTATGTAGAAACTATGTAGATTCTTACTCTTCTTAGAAATTAGTGTAAGTTTACCACTTTGATAAAGACTATGCATAGCTACATTTACTTCTTTCATTGTACTCCAACGATCTATTTCTGCTTGTGCAGCCTTATACCTCCCCTCTTTGTTGTTGCATAAGTCTATTTTGGTTTCTTTTTTGGTAGTATGTCATAAAAAATAAAGCAGGTACCTACATAGGTACCTACTTACAACATTCTAAGCTTTTTTAGAATTAGCTATTTTACTGAGCCAAAAACCTAAGCCCACCATTCCCAGCCAACAACAGAATGCTAGAATAAACATTAATAATGGTAATGTTAATCCCGGAATCTGTAACTCATAATTTCCAACAATTGCTTGAAAAAGTTGAGACCATTCAACATGGTAGTAGATTCCAACTGCTACAATCACAACAAATACAAAAAATTGTACACATAAATTCCCAAACGATTTCCAAGTCGTGTAAATGAGTAATGAAAGTTCTCTATGTGAAGGATTATGGGTAAATACTTTTATATCATTTTGAGAAGAAATCATGCTAAATGAATAGCTACTAATTGCTACACTAAGAATGATAAATATTGGAGAATAGAATCCGAACAACATTAAAAATGTACTTACAAGAAAAATATATAACGAATTCATTTTCTTAATGAGTTTATTATTTAACAGTGATGACATTAAAATCCCTAAAAAATACGGACCAACAACAATAAAAATACCGGTTAAAATATTGTAAAATGCAAAACTGTAAAATAGTCCTATCACGAATAAATAGCCATTTCCAAATCCAAGTAAAAATGATAGTGCCTTTAGTTTGGTTGGTAATGATGAAGAAAGCTTATGAAAAAATTGAGCTCTTACTAATGTGACAAACATAAAACCAATAAGTATTATTGCCAAAATAAGAAAAAAGAGTATCATTTGTTCATTGTCTATATAACGACTCATTCGCACAAGAATTACAAATAGAGAAAAAAACAGAAACCAAATGACTGCCCACGTGATTGAAACAGAGGGCATTTCTTTGACTTTTTCAATTGGTGGAAAATTTCTTATGGCAACGAGTATACTACTCAAACAACCTCCATATGCTAATGTTAATAGTGGTAGGTTTACTAAGCTGATTCCCAAAAGAATTACGAATAACAACAAGAAAACGATAAAAATAATTAATACTTGCTGATTTTTGGTGAAAACTTGTCCACCTCTTTCTACATGACGAAATAATAAGGTACTTTTCATTGAAGAAATAGCACTAACTGAAAACCCAGAAACTAACGCACTTCCTTCAAGCCATTGATAAGAATCATTAAAAAAAGCAAGACTAACCATCGATACGATCGTAATGAAAACAGACCAATATAAAGATCGATAGATACCCAACCTGCTAACTATAGGAATCCAAATGAATACTCCAGTTATATATGTAGTATAAAATAAGATTGATGGCCAATATCCTTCAAACCCGGTTGATAATTCCAATCCATATACAATGTACAAAAGCATTGGTATAAAGACTGTACTCATTAGTAGGCTAAATGTAAATATACTCTGAACTATGACCCATCTTTCTTTATTGATACGTATCATATAACACCTCCATTAAAATTGACGATTTGGCTGTTTCTAATTAATAATGTATCCCAAGTCATGAGATTCTATATTATAAAATAATCAAAAATCTGAGTTTTTATTATTGGAGAACGTTGAATAATAAATAGAAAAAACCGAGTAGATCATCAATCATACTTCTGATGATCTACTCGGTTTTCTCGTTCCTACTTTATTCATTGATTTCCACAAACGCCCAGATATTCACTTTCTTTGCACCACCATCAATACAATCATGAAGTCTTTCCAGAATCTTATTCTGCTCAATACGCCTAGCCTCTTTTATTTTCTGGTACCGTTCCATATCCTGAACATGGAACTCCTCTACGAATAATTCCGGTTGATCCGCTCCCTCAAAAATCCGGAAGTCTTCTATATCCCATGCTTTCCTATGATAATGTCGCAATTCTTCTAATAAAGTAATATACTCCATTCTGCAATCCCTTTTTACTTTATATTCAGTAAATACCTTGATCAAATCAGTACCTCCTTCACATCTTCCAACATTTTTTAAAATTACCATCCAAATGATTTGAAAGTTAATTTGTTACGTACTATGATAGATAATAGACGTGTTGTAGGAATGTATTTGACTCGTCACTGTTAGATCGAGCTTACTTCCATTCTACTATGAAAAGAGTGATCGTACATTGACACTAAAGGTAACAATAAATAATCTAGATAAGATGAAGCACTTAAAAAATGAGCTAACAAGATTTTTGATGGCTTATAAATTCGGTTTAGATGAAATGAATACCAAGATTAATATTCTAAAAGAAGAATTTCAATATGTCCACGATTATAATCCAATTGAACATGTTAAATCTCGACTTAAATCTCCGGATAGTATTTTCCTAAAGGCTCAACGTAAGGATATTGACCTATCTATAGAATCTATTCGAGATAACATTAAAGATATTGCTGGTATACGTATTACCTGCTCATTTATCTCTGATATATACGAACTGGCTACAATGTTGCAAAAACAAAAGGATATCACCGTTGTTGAAGTCAAAGATTATATTAAGAACCCAAAAGCGAATGGATATAAAAGTCTTCACCTACTCTTGGAGATTCCTGTATTCCTGTCGGATCGAGTAGAAAATGTTCCCGTTGAAGTCCAAATTAGAACAGTAGCTATGGATTTCTGGGCTAGTTTAGAACATAAGATCTATTATAAATTTAAAAAGGAAGTCCCTAACCACTTACTTGCCGAATTAAAAGAAGCAGCTGGCGTCGTCTCACACCTCGATCACAAAATGGAAAATCTCAACAAAGAAATGGATCGATATAAAGAACTACCATAACAGGAAAAATCCCCGGTCAAAATAGTCCGGGGATTTTTATAATACACTCTAATTAGATAATTTAATCGTATTTTAAAGGATCTCCATCAAATGGTGCATCTGCAATTTTGATAGATCCTGTAGGGCAACCTTCAAGTGCATCGCTCATATCGTCTACCAAGATATCTGGAATTTCGATGTTTCCTTGATTATCATCGAGCACGCTATATGCCAGACCTTCATCATCGTAATCATAAACGTCAGGTGCAGTAGCTCCACAGGCACCGCAGGCAATACAGGTATCCTTATCTACAATTGTGTACTTAGGCATAATAACATCCACCTTTCTATTAGTTAAATCTCCATCGTCATAATACCATGCTTATCCCGGGTATTAAAGAGGTGCTTTCTCACTTATCGGTTTTTTATACATTTTTCCTTGTTTTTTGTCCTTGTAAATTAATATATAGTCGGGCTATAAGTTTTTTTCCTTATTTTCATGTAACTTTACTAACTTTGAAGAGCATATCTACGCCTTTTTATTAAAAATAAAAATTATAGTCAAAAGGTTACTCGATACCTGTTTACAGGCTATCAGAGATTTTCTGCTTCATGCCAGAAAAAACAGGGTAACCAAGGAGGAACAAAGCCCTTCTCAATTAACCCTGGTCCGATTTATTTACTTTTTTCTTCATTTATCATGCTCTGTTGCAAAAGCTCAGCCACTCGCTTACGCTCTTTTTCATCTATCACGACGTAGCTTAAATAACGAGGACCAAAACGAGCTGTAGTTGCATTATATTTGATTTGTTCAACATGTTCCGTCGAAAAATCATACACATCAGAAGCTAGTGAAATAATTCGAGATAAATCCAGATCTGTACGTACATCCTCGCCTACGGTATCCAGGATACTTTTTATCTTTCCAGGATTTCGTAGCTCTTTACTTTGTTCCAGCACAGCTTTAATCACATTTTGTTGCCGTTCATTTCGCCCGAAGTCTCCCTTGGCATCGTTACGAAATCGTGCATAATCAAGCACCTGCTGCCCGTTTAGGAGTTGTGTACCCACCGATATTTTGAGATATTCCCCCAAATTAGAATCTACCTCAAGCTTCAATCCACCCATACTGTCAATTGCCTTTTCAAAACCATCAAAATTAAACAGCACATATTGATCGACCAGGACTCCTGTGAAATTCTCTACTGTTGCAATCGACGTCTCTATACCGTATTGGTATGCTGCATTAATTTTATCGCTATATCCCTGTCCAGCAATCTCGACATAGGTATCACGAGGAATTGATGTGAGCGTAATCTTGTTTGTATCCTTATTCAAGATTGCCAGCATAATCACATCTGTTCTCCCAATATCTTGAGTGTCGGGGCGGCGATCAATCCCGAAAATGAGCAAGGTGGTAACTTGTGGTCCAGTTGTTTCCTCTGTAGTTGATGGCTGAGCAGATTGCGGGGTTGTTTTTTCCTTCAAGTCTTCGTGTTCATAAGATGCGGATTGTAATCGTGGCTCGGAGGAGATACGTTCGATTGGGTGATAAATGGTTGCTGCCGTATCATATAGTTTCCAAGTAGAATACGCGACCAGACCAAGCATGATAACGAGGATGAGAAGAGTCAACCTGACAAGCCATTTCGTCGATTTTTTCCAGTCCTTATATGGCTTCACTGGGTATCGTCCCCTTTTGTGCAATGACTAACAGCCTTCATTTTTTTATTACACTCACGATTGTTTTACAGATGATCTGGATGCCTCATCCGTTACATATTTTCGCAGAAAGGCCCCATTTCTTGTAATTCGTTTGTCATTTGATGTAGGTAATTATTTTCCTATCAGATATCCTTTTGTCATGGTCCTACCTTCTATGCTTGGAAATGATGGATTGAACAGTATCAGCGACATAGTAAACTTCTTCTTTTGTCATTCCTGGGAAAAAGGGGAGCGATAATACTGATTCAAATACTTTTTCTGTCTCTGGATACTCCTCCATTCGATAGCCTTTTTCCTGGTAGAAGGGATGCTTGGGAACAGGAATAAAATGAACAGATGTACCAATACCTGCTTCTGATAGCTGATCAATCATCTCATTACGTGAGATTGTTAGTTGATCCTCTTCTAATCGAATCGGATACAGATGCCAGGAGTGTCGGTGTTCATGTGAGTCATGAGGAAGAATAATTTCCTCACAATCTGCCAAGGCTTCTGAGTAAGCACGAGCTACCTGCATCCGTAACATTTGCATTTCTTCCAGCTTTCTCAGCTGTATAATTCCAAGTGCAGCTTGAATGTCTGTCATGTTATATTTGAAGCCTGCCTGTTCTACCTCGTAATACCAGGCTCCTTTGGCAGCATAGCGTGTCCATGCATTGCGACTCATGCCATGCAAGCTAAGAATTCGAATGCGGTTTGCCAGTTCCTCATCTGCTGTGGTAATCATCCCACCTTCGCCAGTTGTCAAATTTTTCGTGGCATAAAAGCTAAAGCAAGTAATGTTCCCAATACTTCCAATTGGCTGATCCTTATATTTGGTATAAACCGCATGAGCAGCGTCTTCAATGATTGCTAGTCCATAGCGTTGTGCAATCTCTTGGATTCGATCCATCTCACACGGATACCCACCATAATGTACAGGAATAATCGCCTTCGTTCTCGGTGTAATCGCCTGTTCAATTAAATCAGCGTCAATATTGCATGTCTTTGGGTCAATATCTACAAAAACAGGCTTTGCCCCGCAATGAATAATAGTGTTTGCCGTAGCTACAAATGTATAAGGTGTCGTAATCACTTCGTCACCAGGTCCAATACCAAGTGCCAACTGGGCCAGATGAAGCCCTGCTGTACACGAATTCAGACCAACACCATGCTCACTTCCCACACTTTTTGCAAACTCCGACTCAAATACTACTGTTTTAGGCCCTTTGCTCAGCCAGTTTGATTGGATAGCTGAAATCACTTCAGCTATTTCTTCATCACCGATATATGGACGATAAAATGGAATTTTCATTTTCTCAGAGTCCCTTCTAATAGTTCACAATTTTATTCTTGGAGCTTTCGATGATTTCCCGTAATCCATCGAATAGTGTCCATTTTGCTTCCCAGTGCAGCAATTGGTTCGCCATAAACAGCTGCTGTCGATGAAAAGAACGCAATCAACAACAATAACTACCCTACTTGAAGCAAAGATTGTACTGTGTGCGATCCAACTAAACCTGATCCTCCCGTGACTAGTACTTCATCCCTATCCGTCCTTTCTAACATAACCAGCAAAATGTAATAAGCTGTCTTAATTGAATGGTTCATTTATATGAATATGCCAGAGAGAATATTACTCATGTATACATAATTAGCAGTAGAATATGAATAACATCTAGTAACATTAGTGCCAAACAACGAGACTCTCACGAAAATAGACAAAGGACTTTGCTCAGTCTTTTAAGGATACTTTCATCCTGCTTTTGAGGAGAAAACCAGATTCTCTTTTCATGCTAGTGGTTTTGTTTGTGTTTTTTCCACTGAAGCCGTTTGCAGAAGAAGCACATTTTTTGTCCAGAACTATTTAAGGTCCTACCTAGCTACACAATAAAGAGTGCGGAATAAAAAGTACAACCTATGAAATACTGCGTAGCATTCTCTTTCTTTTGCACTTTCTGCACTCTTTGTTGTGTAGCGGGCAGACCTCGCTCCCTTGCGAGACCTTAACGAGTTCGCAGTCAAAAAATGTGCTTCTTCTGCGAGCCACTACAGTAGTGGATCAGGTTTAAAAATAAAAAAGGCACCAAATCATTGGCACCTTTTTACTGAATCATATTCGTGCTACGCTCTCCTTTCACCCTTATTCCCCAGACATAAAACGCAATACTCATCAGTGCAATTATGGCTAAAAACAAAAACATGATCATTCCATTAAACATCGTTAAAAAAAGTCCCGATAAACCTGGTCCAATAAATGATCCCAGAGAAGTAAAGCTGACAGCCCCGTAATATGTTCCCCGGATATGTTCGGGCGTTATTTCATCAATAATGGCATATTCAGCTGGAATCAGAAAGATCTCACCTATTGTAAAAATGATCATCGAGAGCAAGAATGTAGGAAAATTCATAGAGAAACCAAAACCAATAATGCCCACAATAAATAACGATTTGCCAATAATAATAGATTGTAAGGGGGTTCGTCTTTCCATCATTCTTACAACAGGAACACTTAATAATATGATCACGGCAGAATGGGCTGACCATAGCACGCCTAAGTAAGAAAGGGCACTTTTTACATCCAGATTGAAATATTGAGATAACGTCACGGAAAACTGACCATGAACCGTTGTAGCCAGAAGCCCGCCAATCAGAAACAAAAACAATACTTTATCCGATAGTACCGCTTTAATCGAAGCACGAAAGGTTACTTTCTCTTTTTGCTCAGAAATTGTCGTGATCTTGTACTTCCAAAAAAACAGATGCAAAAACATGCCAAATAGAAGGAAAATAGCAAAGGAAATATAAAACGGGACCACGCTGGTTGCTTGTAATCCCCAGATCGTACCAATAATTGGGCCAATTGCAAAACCTACGTTCCCACAAAAATATTTCATAGAAAAAACGCTCAATCTTTTATGACTCTCTGTAAAATCGGCAAGCAATGCTTTGGCACAAGGCTCGAACAAGGACATTGAAAAACCTTTAAAGATCGTTACCAGCATCAGCAGAATGGGGAAGAAATGAAACGTAAATCCTATCAAGATACAAGCAGATAAAAATAGGGATGCAATCATCACTTTTTTTCTACCAATCAAATCAGATAATGATCCTCCCAGAAATCCTCCAAACATGGCTGCCAGTGAGCTGGTTCCTATTAGAAAACCAATCTGTGTAATGGACAGATTGGTATGCTCCCCTAAATAAATCGCAAAGTAGGGGACAATCATTCCATTTCCGATATTCATTAATAACGAACCTATTAAGACGATTTTTACAACAGGGTGAAGCTCCTTCCATGCTATTCCCACCACTTATTCCCCCTTTATATAAGAGAGCAATCTATCGTGCATGGTAGATAAGGATTCCATTCGCAAACTGTAATTGATCACTCTTTCACTTGAGTGATGTGCACGAATTAGCCCCGCACTTCGAAGCATCCCCAGATGATAGTGAAGGTTACTTTTTGCTAAACCCGTTATGTCTAACAGCTCTGTAAACGTTAGTACTCTCACATGCAGGCTCTTTAATATGAGAACACGGTTTTCATCTGACAAGCTGGTAAAACTGTGAAGCGTTCTCTTAGAAATAAAGTGGGAGTGATCATCGAGCTCGATCGGATACAGGCATGTTACGAATCCCTTATAGTAATCAATAACACTCGATGGTGAATAGTGATACTGAGGAATAAGCAATAACTCCTGAATCTGGTCCGATTCAATACGAACACCATTAGTGCTACGTTCAACCAAATCGACAGGGTTCATTTTTTGCAATAAGGCTCTCTTGTCAGCAGCATCCTTCTCAAGTGCTTCCAGTATAGATGGGGCAAGCTGCTTAAAATATTGTTCATTCCATTCCTGAAAGAGATACACAAAGTGCTCTTGTAATTCAATCATTCCTGTTGGAATGTCTTCCACCCACGGCCGCATGCAATCATACATCTCAGAGGGAGACATTCCTTTGAACCAACTGATAAAATTCTCTGGTGTTCTCTCACCGGGACATTTGTGCACCAGTAAACTGAATCGGTGAAGGACCTCCATTCGCTTGTCTTGTAGCGCTTCCTTAAAAGCAGGCTTCAGCTTCTTATCCACTTCTTTTTTCCATCCGGAACCAAGTTCATAGATTTTTAATCGATCTTTATTTACATAAAAATATAAGCTAGTTAAAAATTCATACACAGGAGAATAATCCACTTTAATGGTATACACTGTTGGTTTCCACCTCTATTCTCGTCTAAACGATTAGTTCTAATTTTTTAGAACTATATCTGAAATTATCTTATTCAATCGGTAATCAGTTGTCAATATATTTCATTATTTCCATTCATTAATCATTTATTTATTCTTCCAAGTCTATAAAATAAAGGTTGTACCTTGATTGCATATAACGAAAACCGAGGAGAATAAAGGATTAATATCCTTGTTTCTCACTCGGTTTTTACATGTTAAGGCTATGCACATATGAATCAGGTACTTGCTATTCCTTCCTACGTTCTCAGCGACCTGCGTAAAATTTTCCCCGTACTATTCTTCGGTAGTTCTTCTACAAATTCCACCAGGCGAGGAACCTTGTACTTCGCCAATTTATCCTGGCAAAACTCTACAATCTCTTCCACAGAAACTGCTATCTCTTTACATGCTACAAAGGCTTTGACCGCTTCACCATGAATAGTGTCAGGAACGCCGATTACTGCTGCCTCAATAATACCCGGGTGTTGGTATAACACTTCTTCTACTTCACGAGGGTAGACATTATAGCCATCCACCAGGATCATATCCTTTTTCCGGTCTACAATGAAGATATAACCTTCTTCATCCATCCACGCCAGATCTCCCGTATAAAGCCATCCGTCTTTTAAGGTTACTTTCGTATCCTCAGGCAATCCCAAGTATCCTAGCATTACATTGGGTCCTTGTACAATCAGCTCACCTATTTCCCCTCTTGGCAATTCATTTCCATCGTGATTAACAATTTTATTGGTCACTCCCGGAATATCCACTCCGATAGAACCTGGCTTTCGTGTTCCTCGAATGGGATTAAATGCAGTAGCGGGAGCTGCTTCCGATAGCCCGTATCCTTCCATTATTGTAAGGTCGAATTTTTCTTCAAACTTGTGTAAAAGCTCTACTGGCATGGAAGCGCCTCCAGAACATGCTACTCTGATTGAGGCGAAATCCTCCATGGCTACAGTAGGAACCTGAAGCATGTAATTGTACATGGTAGGAACACCTGCAAAACAGGACGCTTGTTGATCCCGAATGGCATGCACCACCTCAACAGGATGGAATCTAGGCAGAATAAGAACGGTGGCGCCATAGCGAATTGACCCATTTAAACAAACTGTCATGCAAAAAACATGGAACATCGGCAATACGGCAACCATTCGATCAATTGACGCTAGTTCCAGCAGAGTCCCTATTGCTTCAGCATTAGAAGCCATGTTGCGATGAGACAGCATGGCACCCTTGGGCTGACCCGTTGTACCAGACGTGTAGAGAATAACTGCCAAGTCGTCTTCATTTACCTCCTGTGGTTCATAACTCGCCTCTTCCTGTTGAATCAGTTGTTCTACAGTCAGCTCACTACCTACCGTTTCGGTAAAGATTAGATCTTGTATACCTTCCAACTGCTTTTTAAGTGATGTCAGAATAGGTTCTAGCGCCGATAACGCAATGATCGCCTTCGCTTTACTGTTTGACAGAATAAAGCTAATCTCTCTAGATGTATACATGGGGTTCATGGGCACGACCGCTGCTCCCACCCGAAGAATTGCATAGTAGGCAATGACAAAATAGGGACGATTATCTAATAGAAGTGCTACCGCATCCCCCTTACCTATTCCCCGTTTTGCTAGCCCGACTGCCAAACGATCAACTTGTCGATCAAAATCAGTATAAGTCGTACTCACACCTTCAAAAATATAAGCAGGATGATCTGGATAACTTTCCACGCTTTTTTTTAGATTTTCATTCAGATGTAACACAGCTTATTCTACCACCTTTTATCTGAATAGTGAGACTACATGAACAATCATGATAGTCATGGTGCAAGTAGGATACTTAATTGATCGTAGGCGTTGCATTTATCTTGCCCTCATTGCGTTTAGTGAACAGTAAGAATAAGACACCAAACACCACAAAAATTAAGGCATTCAAAGCCATCGCATTACTAAATCCAATAGATAGATCTCCTGCGGCCTGAACGATCGAACCTGTTACAAGCGGCGAGATGATACCTGCTAAGGTGACCAAGCTGGATAATACGCCCACGAGCAGACCTGTTCGCTCAGGTAGCAAACTACTTACAATGACCGAGGCTGCCGTTCCAACAGAGAATGCAAAACCTTTGCCTAGACATAATGCCATCAATACCAAAGCAGTTGATTGTACCAATGTCACTGAGTAGAAGAACAGACCTCCGAGAATAATGGAAACGCCCCCAATCAGTACATATGACTTGCGATAGCTGCGATGTTTTTTATACAAACGGTCGCCCATGCTTGAGATTACTATCGTCATCAATCCAGCTACAAGACCTGTTCCTGCAATGGAATACGCCATTTCCTGATTGGTAAAGCTAAATACTTTCACCAGATAAATAGGCTCCCATACTGCGGCAAAAGTAGTTCCCCATATCTGAGCGAAATAGACCAAAAAGGAGAAAATAAAGGTGGAGGATAACAAGACACCCGAAATATCTGACCATTTCGCTTTTGGCATGGCAATTTTTTCTGGTTCAATTGAAGAAACATTTTGTTCTGGTTTTTCTTTACCAATCCACAACCAGATGATGAGCCAGAGTAAGCTCAACGCTCCCATAAATCCCCAAGAAAAACGCCAACCATAACTATCTATCATCGAGACAAGTAACGGGGCAGATGCAACTGCACCGACAAAGGCACCAAAGTTAACTGTGGAATAGACCAACCCACGCTTTTCCTCAGGAAACCACTTATTCAGGTGACTGACAACCGTTGCCCAGAAAGGTCCTTCTCCAATGCCTAATAGTACCCTCGCTACAACCAGCATTGGTAAGCTTGCAATTGCATAAGCTCCAAATTGAATGACCGTCCACGAGATTGCCATGATTGCCAGCATCTTTTTTGTCCCTATTCGGTCAGAAAGTGCTGCGCCCAGAATGCCTGCAATGGAAAAAAACCAAAAGAAGCTACTTCCAACCAAACCCCACTCTTTCTGAGTTAAGCTAAACTCCTCCATGATTGGAACCGCAGAGTACCCTGCGATTGTTTTATCAGCATAGTTAATCATATAAAGCACGAAAAGCATAACGATTGTAATCCTGGCCATCATGCCAATCACCCCATTTGTATTCAAAATTTGATTTAAATACGGTTAAAATGAATTTCTTTTGCCCCAGGTGCAGGTTCCAAAGGTGCAAAAAAACTGATAATTCTACCCGAGTGATCACGCTGAAAAGTAACAGGCAATCGAAGCGTATACGTCTCGTCATAGGTGGCAAGGAAACGATTATCCTGAATATGTTCCAAAAGAAAATGGAGATTATTATAGCTCATCTGTAAGGCTTCCTCTGTTTGAAAAACCTCTATCTTCCCGTATCCTAAATGAGAATAGTTTCCTGTGTACGAAGAATACGTCATATCCGACAGATTATCTGGTAATGGGGTGAACAATCCTTTCTGACTCTGCCTCTCCTTTTTCTCTTGATCAAGCATTCGTCCGTTCCAATCGATTGAATCAAGACTGAGTAGGCGATCGTAAGACTGATAGGTTAATAAGGCAGGAAGTCGTGAATGATCTACTTGGCTCAAAACCACGATACCCAACTCTTTTTCTGGCAAAAAACTTACTAACGAAGAAAACCCTTGGAGGTTCCCAGCGTGGAACACCATTCTCTGTCCACGATAAATCTGGACAAACCAACCTAATGCAGAGCAGGCGAGAGATATCTCCGGATGCTGTGGTGGATATGCTTCCGAAACAATTAGTGGTGTGTGCATTTCTTCTATCTGCGTATGAGAGAGGAGAGAGACTCCGCTTGGCAGTTTTTTTTTCATCTGGAATTGAAGCCATTTTGTCATATCTTCCAGTGTTGAAATCATCGAGCCAGCTGGTCCGATTGCCTGATTATTGAGATATGGCACCTCTCTAATTCCCTGTGGTTTATTCATGTATGGAGATGCAACTGGTCCCATCTTTTTGGCTTCCTCCAATGAAAAATAGCTGTTTTCCATTCCCAGTGGGTTCAAAATCCGTTCTTTTACAAACGCTTCCCAGCTGTAACCAGTCAGTCGTTCTACCAGACATCCTGCTACCGTATACATTAGATTTTGGTATTGATAAGTCGAGCGAAAATCACTTGTCGGCTCCAGATATCTTAATCGCTCCATTAGCTGTTCCCTGGTAAGTGATGTGTTGTACCAAAGCAGATCGTGGCGCGGTAACCCAGATCGATGACAAAGCAAGTCACGCGTAGTGATTCTCTCTGAGGTGACCGAGTCAAATAAGCGAAACTCTGGCCAATAACTCTGAATTGGAGTATCCCAATCCAGTTTTCCTTCCTCGACCAAAAGAGCAAGACTCATGGCCGTGAAAGACTTCGTGGCAGATGCGATGGGAAAAAGTGTTTGTGGAGTAACTACATTCTCCTCTCCTCTGCGACAGTTCCCAAAGCCATGTGAAAAAACAACGTTGTCCTTGTGAACGATACCTACCACACACCCCGGCACCTGCCATCCTTGTCGCAGCTCCTCCATTTCCCCAAAAAAGTCGTATAACCCATTAGGTTTAATGGACTGAGTCAACCATCTCACCTCCACCTACTTGATCTCTTAACTCATCAAGAATGACAGAGATAAATAGCTTACCAATCAACAGCATGGAACGTTCATCTACATCGAACTTTGGATGATGGTGTGCATAGGAAGCACCAATCTCTTGATTGCCACCACCGACGAAGAAAAATGTACCTGGTACTTTTTGCAGGTAGTAGGAAAAATCCTCTGCTTCCATAACTGGAGATAGTCGAACTACTCTTTCTGGTCCTACCAGCTTTTGTGCCGCTCGTTCCAAACGATTGGTCTCAATTGGATGATTACTGACAGCTGGATATCCACGAGCGAAGCTGTACGTAACAGAGGCACCAAATGGCTCGCAGGTCGCTTTTGCCAACACTTCAATCTGTCTCTCAATGAACTCTCTCACTTCTTCATGAAAGGTGCGGACAGTTCCCGTTATTCGGGCTGTGTGAGGGATAATATTAGCTGCTTGACCACTGACAAAGGACCCTACTGTAATGACGACAGGCAGTACAGGATTAATTTGTCGGCTTACAATCGTTTGTAAACCTACTACCAATTGGCTCCCCAATACAACTGGATCAATCGTTAGATGTGGGCTTGCCCCATGTCCTCCACGACCTTCAATTTCAATATCGAACGTATCAGCCGCCGCCATAATCGCACCGTCACCGATACCGATTAGTCCATAAGGCAAGATGGAGGCTACGTGCGCACCATAGATACAATCTACCCCATCCAGGCATCCATCTTCGATCATCGGTTTAGCTCCACCAGGGTGTACTTCTTCGCCAAATTGAAAGATAAAAAGTACATTACCATGAAGTTCTTCCTTTGCTTCACTCATTATTTTTGCTGTACCAAGTAATGCAACGGTGTGAATATCGTGTCCGCAAGCATGCATGACGTTTTGTATCTGCGATCTGTATTCCACTTCCTTCTCATCCTGAATGGGTAGAGCATCGAAATCCGCGCGTAAGGCAATCGTTTTACCAGGCTTCCCACCACGTAAAAGTGCCGTCACACCACGCCCTCCCACTTCTGTCTTCACTTCAAGCCCCAGCTCTTGTAGATAACTGGCGATAGTTTGTGGAGTCCTTACTTCTTGGTGAGATAGCTCCGGGTACTTATGAAGTTCCCTTCTTGCCTGCACCAATTCAGGAAATAACTGATCCAATCTGGCAAATAACGCCTCTTTCATCCTACTCACTCCCTCCATCTAGACATGGTTGAGCTTTACTCTTCCGATTACTCCGTCGATCTCAATCTCCGTTCCAAATGGTTCACTTAATTTTTGCAGGCTCGTAAGAATATGTGATGAATCACTAAGTTTGGGCCATCCCATACGGTGAACGGGCAGATCATACCCTAGCTCAATGGGATGAAGCTCGATCTCTACTAGCTCACCGTCCTGCATTTTCCATAGTGGGATTACCGCTTCCCACACTTCCTTATGAACGCAAAGACCTCGTGTATAATTGGCGCTCATTGCTTCAAGCGCATCTGCTACATTATGGCTGTGGTCCAATCCATAATGTTCATAAAAATCGGCTGGCTGGCTTGTAACTGCTTCTGTTTGAAAGATAAAATCGCCCAAGCTGTAGAAGATCGGCCTGTTTTTATAAATCTCGATTCCTCGTAGCAGATGCGGTCCATGCCCCACAACAGCATGTGCTCCGGCATCAATACACGCTTTTGCAAAAGTAGGGAGAAAATCAGCTGCTACCTCTTTTTCTTCCCCTTTCATCTCATGGGCGTGAATGCTGATGATTACGTAATCAGCCCGACGTTTAGCCTCTTCGATCGTTTTCACAATTCTCTTTATATCGCGTGGGTGGGGTTCTGTGGTTGTTCGATCTTCTTCCCCAACCATAAATCTGGTGTTACCGAAGAGAAAAACATCTTTGCCCGGATCATTCATAAAACCCTCTTCAATCAGCAGTTTGTTAAAAGCATTGATGTCTACACAATCAGCTATCGCCTGTAGCTGATGAAATTTTTCCTCTGTTACATAATGAGTCATAACGTATCGCATTGGGTTAATTCCTGGTCTTCCGATAGAGTCTGATCGTTGGTCACCAGCTGCCCACCAAGGATGAAAGGTTGAGGTTGCCGCAATGAGAGCCACCCTTGCTGACTCACATTCTAAATATCGAGGTGCTCCTGCTTCAGCGAGATTTTTTCCTGCTCCCGCATGAACAAAACCAAACTGGTTCAGATTGCGCTCCGTTGCTTCCAGTCCTCCATAGAGATAATCAAGCGTATGATTGTTTGCCCAGCCAATCATATTGAAGCCATACTCCTTCATTACCTCCAGAACTGCTGGCGGAGACATTGCCCAAGTACCCCCACTTTGGGCACTGGGATACCCTTCATTTTCATGCACAGTTGTTTCCAAATTAGCAATACGCACATCTGCCCGATTTAGTAATTCAGATACATCTTTAAAAGCCTGGTCCTTATTAGGCAAATTACGAGTAATAAAACTATCACCTGTTGCCGCAAACAGAATAGGTTTTGTCATTGAGCTTATTCCCCCAAGTCATTCAGTTCGATCATTACTACTAAAACCTTGTGAAATCATCATCATCTTCACCGCTGAAAGAGTATAGTTTGGAGCTTATTTCATCGTAGTGCTGCAATCGCTTCTGCACATTCTCGTGATCGTAAACCATCACCCCTTTAATAAGTACGTTCAACAAGGAAAACAGAGTAGGCATACCACTGGTAGCTGCTGGTTGAGGAGTTGTTATCTTCAAGAGCAGATCAGCAGCCTGACTGATTGGTGACAGCTCCCCTTCCGTAATCGCCAGCACTTTGGCACCAAGGTCCTTTGCGGAATTGACTAGTGCCACCGTTTCCGCAGGATGACGTGGAAAGGAAATGGCAATAACCAACCACTCCTGATCTCGCTCGGTTAGAAAATAATCAGCATTATCCACTGCTCCTGTATAGAGATGGGTGTTCCCCTTGATTGCGTTTAGTGTAGAAAAAAGCCATTTAGCTGGTATATGGCACCAGCGAAAGCCGACCACAACAATTCGGTTAGCAGAGATAATGCTCTCAATTGCCTGCTGGTATAGTCCGTAATCTATCTGCTGTAAACCTTGCTGAAGATAAGCAATATCCGTCTCCATTACGTGATGGGCAAAATTATCCTTGGTCGCAATATTTTCCGTTGTATCTCGATATTTCTGGATGGGACCTTTTTTCTGATCTCCCACCAATAGTGATCTTTTTATCTCATCCTGTAGCTCCGTATAACCCGAGTATCCTAATGCATAGCAAAACCGGATCACCGTTGCTTCACTAGTATTTGTTAGTTCGCCAATTTTCTTTGCCGGATGAATAGCAAGCAGACTAGGTTTTTCTATCGCGATCTTAGAAATAATCTTTTGACTGGCTGTCAGATTGTTATACTGTTTTCTGATTCTTTCTCTTACCTGTTCATCCATGACAGATGCTCCTTTTTCATTATTAATTTCTGTAATTTTGTGAATATTATATATCTTGCAATAATATACTTCAATACACTTAAGAAAATGTAGTTTATCCTTCATTTTGGAGCGTAAAAGGCATATAATCCTACCCTAGGGGAGAAAACCAGCTTCTCTTTTCACTCTTCGCTAGAGTCTTCGCCCCGCAAGGGGTTGGACTGTCCACTCCGCACTATACATCGGGGAAGCTCAAAACGATGTCTTCACTGTAAGACTTGCTGGGTTTCGCTTCTTTACCCCGATGAATAGTACTCCGCTAAGTTGGGCTTCGCCAAGACGCTCTGTGTGAAAAGAGAATCTGGTTTTTCAGGCTTTTGGTTTTTAATTTTCCTCTGAAGCCGTTTGCAGAAGAAGCACATTTTTTGTCCAGAACATTTAAGGTCCTGCCTAGCTACTGGGCAAAGAGTGCGGATTAAAAAGTGCAACCCGTGAGACACTGCGTAGCAGTCTCATCATTTTGTACTTTCCGTACTCTTTACCCAGTAGCGGACAGTCCACGCTTCCTTGCGGGACCTTAACGAGTTCGCAGACAAAAAATGTGCTTCTTCTGCCACCACACTACAATTGTGAATAAAAAAAACCGAGCGAGAACCAGGAATTATATCCTATTTCTAGCTCGGTATAGTGAAGTCATCTAGCATCCCGGTCGATGGTTCAGGAAGTTTTGATAAGCAAAGCCTCTTACTTCCTCTTCTTTATAATGCTTCAACAGTTCATTAATCAGGTTCTGGTACTGTGATGCGTCTTCTAGATGTTGAACAAATGTAGAGATTCCATCAAAATCAGACCCCAAACAAATATGTTCTACTCCCCCAAGACTGCAAAAGTGTTCGATATGATTGATAACATCTGCAATTTTTGCGTTTCCATCATCCTTAACGAAATGTGGATAAAAAACAACGCTGGCAAAACCGCCCTTTTGAAATAACGCTTGAGCCTGAGCATCTGTTAGATTACGTCGATGTTTACACAGCACTTTTGAGTTGGAATGACTGGCAATCGGATAATCGGCTATCTCCATCACATCCCAAAAGCCTCGCTCGCTTAAATGCGATACATCTGTAAAAACAAGGTACTGATTGTTTAAATGAACAACCTCTTTACCCCATTCTGTTAGTCCTGCACCCCTTGGCTCTCCTACTCCATCTGCACATAGATTCATGTTATTCCACGTTAATCCAATTGATCTGACACCTAATTGGTATAACGTTCGAAGTTTCCTGATATCATTCCCGAATGCGTCTGCACCTTCCAGCGTTAACACTGCACCAATTTCATGCTCTTTTAACCTATCGATGTCTTTCCAGGAAGTTATTTTTTTCATACTACTGTTTTTAGCCAGTATCTCTGTGTGAAAAATATCAATTTGATTAAGTGCTTTCTGGAATTTTTGATCTGAATCTACCTCGGAATCAATAAATATGGCGAAAAACTGTACATATACCTCACCCGCTCGTAATCTTTTCAGATTGGTTTGGAGTTCAATGGAATCAGCAAACGTACGATCCGGTTTCTCCTGCATTTTATATAAAGCATCACAATGCGTATCAACTATTTTCATGGATTATCACTCTTTACAATTTATTAGTGTTCAGGAACACACGAATCTCTTCCATTTTACAAAAAATACTATTCTTACTTTTTTTGCTATGAAGCTGTGAATTCCTGCTTCTGCAAAAAAAGAAAAGCAGTCTATCCTCTTTTGAAGAGAATAAACTGCTTGTAGAACATGATTATATTAATTTAGTAACGCTGTAAACACTTGGACATCCAATGCGGTTGCTTTTTCGATATTGGTGGTTTTTTCATAGGCAGGGTTCTCTGTAATAGCAGCTCCCCAAAACATAGATTCAAACACAGCCTCTATGCGAACCTCCAATTTTGCCAATGGCATTGCAATTCCATCAATTTTTTCTTCTAGTAGATGTGCTTCACCAATAATGGAATAGACGGTCCCTAAACCAATCATGGTAAGTGATACGCGAGAGTTCTCTTTCAAGTTAGCAAGTGTGCGAGAATTGCTCGTAACTGCAAAGCGAATTGTTTTTTCAGAATGAGCCTTCACCCATGAAATAGCGGATGTACTTGGTGTATTGGTTTCCTTATCAATCGTACTTAATAGAATCAACGGCTTATCATTCATGAACTCCATTTGTTCCTGTGACAATGATTGTGGGATCGTTTTAATCAAAGTTACTACCATCCTTTTTGTATTTTTTGGCAACTAAGTCTCTGTGAATGCCACTCATCAGCTAGGTAAAACCAAGCTTTTTTAAATTGACTTTCTTACGAGAATAGTGCGTCTTTTTTACTGAAAGGTAACCTTAGTTCCATTTTACCAAATATTTCACCTAAAGTGATCCCTATTAAATGTAATGTGCATAGAAAAAAACTGAGGGAGTTCAGATATTGCAACATCATTACGATCTGAATTCCACTCAGTTTTCTCTTGTACATTCTAATCTGGATGACTACCTAACCTACAGGAACACAAAGTAAATGACAGCAGCAAGCACGATACGGTAGATGGCAAACGGCACGAGCTTGATTTTGTTGATCAATTTCAAGAAGAATCGAATTGAAATAAGTGCAAATACAAAGGCACTCACAAATCCAACTGCGAAAAATGGAATGACATCCATGGTAATGGCATCCCAGCTCTTAAGAAGTGACAAGAAGCTGGCCCCCGCCATAATTGGTACAGCCATAATAAAGGTAAAATCAGCCGCTGCTCTGTGACTCATCCCCATCAAAACACCACCGGAGATAGTAGATCCTGAACGGGAGAAACCCGGCCACAGGGACAAGCATTGAATTAACCCAACTGTTAGTGCTTGTTTGTAAGTAATCTGATCCACTGTTTGTGTCTTCGGATTACGTGGCCCTAACCAATCTGCTACAAGCATCAGAATGGCTCCAAGAACCAGACCAATCACTACCGTTCTGGTAGAGAACAAGTACGTATCAATATAATCATCAAATAATAACCCCATAATTCCAGCAGGGATCAGACCAACAAGAACCTGCATAAGGTTCAAACGTGGTGCAAAAGCTGTTTGTCCTGGCATCTTTTTTAATCCTAGTAGATTCATAAAGCGATCCCACATCAGAACAACTACAGCAAGAATCGATCCTAATTGAATGACGATCTTAAAGGTGTTAGCTATATCTGATGAAAACAGCTCTTTCGTCTGGAATAAAAAATCGTCCACGATAATCATATGTCCTGTAGAGGAAACCGGCGCAAATTCAGTCAGTCCCTCAACCATTCCAAGTATTAAAGCCACGAATGCTTCCCATAAATTCATTACAATTACACCGCCTACATTTCTAAAAAATATCTCTCTACATGGTCATTACCCACTTGTACTTATCTATGCTCAACTCTTCCATTGTACCAACAGTTACATGTGTATGGTAATAGAAAATACCACCTCTATCAAATTACTGTTTATTTTAACGTTTTACAATGGTGTAAGGATTACCAAAAATCATTCTAGCTACAATGATAGCCATTTCTTGCGGGGTTTCTTTCATTCCCTCATCTAGCCATTGCTGTATAACACCTAGATGTGCAGAAATTGAGTATGCAGTAAGGTAATGTAGGGGAACAGTCAATCTTTCCTCATCCAAATACGATGAAATAGTTTTCTCCATATTGTTTCTCATAACCTCTTTAAGTTTTAAAGGAAAAGCTGGGTCACCCTTTGGACCTAAAAGCACTTTAATAAATTCGGCATGCTCTGATAAGTATTCATATAGATTTGTTATAAAAGGCGAGGGCTGGTCTATCACTCGATTAGTAACTACATCCTCTCTTTTTAATGGCTTTCCTTGTTCCATATGTCTGAGGCCTTCAATGATTTCTTCCTCACTTTGCTCTAGCAGATCATATTTATCTCGATAATGTAAGTAAAATGTGCCCCTATTAATATCAGCTTTCATCGTAATATCTTTTACGGTCATTTCATCAAAACCTTTTTCCTTTATTAGTTCTGTAAATGCATCCCTAATCATTCTTTTTGTGCGGACTTTCCTTCTGTCAATGGTCTGCTCTTTCATATTGATCCTACCTTTTTCATTTTTTAGATATTGTACATACTATTGTTGAGTGTTGAGTAGATGACATTCAGGTACTTATTGTTTATTGCTTTAGTTTTTTTAAGTATATTATAATATTTTTCACACATATAATTAAACACTGTGTTCAATATTGACATATATGTTCATTAGTAAAGAATTATATAATCATCTGACACCTGGAGGTTTTACACTTGAGTATTGGAATAGAACAAAAAAAACCGTCGTATGGGATAATAGCGATTCTCTTGATCGGCGCCTTCGTATCCCTATTAAGTAATACCTTATTAAACATTGCATTGCCATCGATCATGAACGAATTCAAAGTGAGCCCGTCTACTGTTCAATGGCTAACCACAGGTTATATGCTCGTTAATGGTATCATGATTCCATCTACGGCTTTCTTAATACAGAGATATTCTGTACGGCATCTTTTTCTAGTAGCAATGAGTTTATTTACGCTAGGTACCGTTATTGCAGGATTTTCGCCTTCTTTTACTTCCCTGTTACTTGGTAGAATGGTTCAAGCATCTGGTTCAGCAATTATGATGCCTCTCTTGATGAATGTACTGTTAACCAGCTTTCCTGTTGAAAAACGCGGCTCTGCAATGGGGATGTTTGGTTTAGTTATGATCTTTGCACCTGCCATTGGGCCTACTTTATCTGGATGGATTATTGAACATTATACATGGGAAATGCTGTTTCATATTATCTCACCAGTTGCTTTTCTTGTCTTATTGCTAGCATTCTTTAAGCTTCGTGATAAGAAGGAAAAAGTTCAAATTAAACTGGATGTACTCTCTATCATTTTATCAAGTATCGGTTTTGGCGGGATTTTATATGGGTTTAGTGCTGCTGGAGACAAGGGCTGGAGTAACCCGCAAGTATATGTAACTCTTCTTGTTGGTGGTATTTCTCTAGTTCTCTTTATCTTGCGCCAGTTCAAGCTAGATCAGCCGATGCTGGACTTTAGAGTTTATAAATATCCTATGTTCGCACTATCTTCTGCTATTTCCGTTTCTATTAATATGGCAATGTTCTCCGCCATGATATTAATGCCAATTTATCTGCAATCAATTAGACATATTTCACCACTGGATTCTGGATTGCTTATGTTACCAGGTGCCTTAATTATGGGAGTCATGTCACCTATTACAGGAAGATTATTTGATAAATTCGGGGCAAAAATATTAGCGATTATTGGTTTAACGATCACGATCATTACAAGCTATTACTTTAGCCAATTAACGTTTACAACCTCTTATACAACACTAATCGCATTGTACACGTTTAGAATGTTTGGTATGTCGATGATCATGATGCCTGTAATGACAAATGGTTTGAATCAATTGCCTATGCGCTATACGCCACACGGTACTGCGATGAATAGTACTCTGCAACAAGTATCCGGAGCTATCGGGGCCGCCTTGCTGGTAACACTCATGGCAAACCGTACAGAAACATATATAAAAGAGCTAACGGAAAAAGCCATGAATAGCTTACCTGCTCAGCCAACCCCTGAAGCATTGGCAGAAATGAATCAACAAATTATGGTAACAGCTACTATTGAAGGGATTAACTTTTCCTTTTTAGTATCTGTGGGGATCACCGTTATCTCTTTAATACTGGCACTCTTTATAAAACGTCCGAAACCTGGAGAAGATTTATTACGTGAAGACTCATAAGCAGATAATCAAATAGTACATGTTTCTATATGCATAGTGAGACAGGGAGTATCATCCTCCCTGTCTTTTTTTATTTTTTCATGATCGTAAGAATGGATAAGAAATACTCTCACAAGAATGATAAAATGGATATGGTCCACAGAAATGGTAATGTGGGGAAGATATTTTCCTCATCATGTAGTTGTTCATTATCGTATTGTAAAAGGAGAATATTCCATGATGCGTCAATCTTATCAAAATAATAAATTTTCAACAGTTGTAGGTTTTTCTATAACCACTCGTATTTTGGTGCTCACAATACCACCATTATTGGGGATAATACTAGGATACTTCATTCCCTCAATCTCCCAATGGGCTCTTACTCTCCCATGGATTCCGTTTAAGAAGCTAGCTGAACTGTTGGCCTCCATTCAAGGAACATGGTTTATACTCTTACCAGTACTCGCTGGGTTACTTGCTGGTGTCTGGTTGTCACGTGAAATAATCCGCGATGGTCTTGTTCTTACCATTTCCAATGATATGCATAGCTATTTGGTTGCTTCTCTGTGGGAGGACAGGTTGTCCCATCAAATGTATGTTGAAACTACTTTACCATCATTACATAAAAGTTCGCGAGTCAGTAGTCTCACTAACAAAGTTACTGGTCACATTATCGAACTTAACCCAAAATGGACAGTTATCTAATTGGCGAATCCCTTTCATCTTTTAATAAAACAACATAAACAAGGCGACAAAGACATTGTTATAGCCCATGCCTTTGTCGCCTTGTCTCTCATTATAAAAAATGCAATATTACATATCGACAGCTATCCAAAATTATCCATGGGTTCCTTGGCCGAAGTATCATAATCAACAGACCCAATGTTTGTATTTGGATACCGTTCCGTTTCCTACTGTAGGACCTCATAGCTCAACGAAACAATTTGACCCATCTGCTCCATACCGATCAGCCTAAATGAGCTTGGAACTGTTCCCTCGGGAAAGAGCGGAATACCTTCGCCCAGCACTTTTGGAATCATTGCGATACATACCTCATCCAGTAATTTTTTCTCCAGAAAAGCTTGAACAAGCTGACCACCACCTACAAGCCAAACGTCACCCTTCGATTGATCCCTCAATCCAGGAATTAGTGTCTCCAATGGTTCATTAGTAAAAGTAACATGAGGAGCCTCCACTTGTTGGGACCTGGACAAAACATAGCACGGTCTCTCTGCATACGGGAACTCATCTGCAAGTGCGAGAACTTCTTCATAAGTAAGTCTCCCCATAACTACCGTTCCAACCGTATTATAGAATTTGCTGTATCCATTATCGCCTCCATCCCCTTCTATATCATAAAGCCAATCAACAGATCCATCAGGCTTCGCAATATAACCATCCAGGCTCATCGCGATATAAAGTACCACTTTATTGTTAGACATTTGTTATCGCTCCTTTCTGGTTATCATGATACAGTTGAATTATGACAAATATTGACGTAATTAGGTGATCCCAATGAATGAAAGAAGAATAGCGATAATGCAGATCATCGATTCAAGAAAAAAATTTACAGCTCGTGAGCTGGCAATACGATTTCAAGTATCCATCCGTACGATTCAGCGAGATCTCGATTATCTACAACAAATAGGATTCCCACTTTACACAGAAGTTGGGGCCCACGGAGGATATCGTGCTCTTCCCAATCGTATATTGCCACCGCTACAACTCACACAGCATGAGGCACTTGGTCTTTTTTTGATGATCCAGTCTCTAGAAAAGGTTACCGACTTTCCTTTTGCCACCATACGATCTCATCTTGCTGATCAGTATTATGCCACTCTGCCAACTGATGTCCAAGATTCCATTGATCGAATGAAAAAACACATCATGTTTACCAATCATAAAAGCTTTGTGCCATCACCCTATACAACAAGGATACTGGAAGCGGCAATTGAAAAGAGAGCTATTCTGTTCTCCTATAACTCTGCCAGTAGTCATAAAATATCGCAGGCTTTTCCGCTCGGTATTTATTTTGAAAATGGGTTTTGGTACATGCCAGCTAGGAAAAATCATCGAGTGCTATTATATCGTGTGGATCGGATAATAGAGTTAGCTATTCTGGGGGAAGTAGACGAGTCTCTGCCAACACTGGCAGATTGGATGCTTGCTAGAGATGATCGGGAAACCACGGAAGTAATCCTGCAATTTACAAGTATAGGTGCCAGACTGGCTCAATCAGATAGACACTTTCAGCCTCTCCAAAATAACCAGTGGCACGGTCGCATTCCGCCTGAAGAATTTTCATTTACCGCGCGTAAGCTACTCGGGTATGGTCCCGAGGTGAAGATCATTTCTCCCCCACAACTTCAGGAGATGCTAGTTGAAATGTTAGAAAAAAATATAAAGCAGTACGAGTAGAGGTATTTTTCAGCTCGAATAAAAAATGACCTTCTCCTGATTTCGAGATAATCTCTAACATGGCGTCAATCTCACCTTGAGCATTAGCTGAAATAGTTTAGTCAGAACCCTATTGTGTTATTTTATGCACTCTCTTTCCGAAGTAATTCACTCCAATAATGCCCGCAATAATAATACAAGTGCCTATAGCATGATAGTAATGAAATGATTCATTCAAGAAGACGATCCCAGCTAAAATTGTAATGAGGGTCGCTAAATTACTAAAAACGCTTACTTGTGAAGCTGGCAATTGTGATAAGGCATAGTTAGATAGATACGACGTTCCAAGTGAGGATAAAACGGATAAATATAAAATCGCGAGGACGAAATCAATATGGAAAAAAGGCTGCATAAATTGATGTACGGTCCCATTAATCAAATGGTTTGTCAGTGTAATTCCATTAAATGCGATAAAACCAAACAATGTCATCACATATGTAATGGTGAATAACGAATAGAGCCTTGTTAATTTTCTGGCAAATACGTTGTATAGTGAGGATGTAAGAGCTGAAAGCAAGATGAAGCCACTTCCAAGTAGACTTGTATTTTCTGCCCCTACCCCATTCATGTACAGGATATAGATAACACCAAGCACTGAGAGGCTAACAGCTATGATTTGACCGCGTGTCGATGTTTCTTTTAAGATGATACTTGCAAAAACTAGTGTGAAAATCGGTACTGTCGCTTGAATAATCCCAGCTTCAGAAGATGATGTATGCACTAATCCGAAAACTTGAAAAGCAAAAAAGAGTGTTGGATATAATATTGCTAAGAGGGCAATCCTCAGTACGTCCTTTTTCTTTACCTTTATCGATTCTTTTTTTACTAGCAATAACAATGTAGCTACAACCCATGCAATTGTAAAACGATGAGCCAAAGTATCAAGTGGTGTCGCAATCGTTAATGTTATTTTCACAAACATAAACGATAAACCAATAATCATTGCATAGATGGTTGCTGCGATATACGCTTTTCTTTTTTCAGTCATATTGCTAACCCCTTTACGTTCCTATCCGGCCGGTATCACTATCATAATTAGAATCATCCATTTGCACGATACAAAAAATACACATCTGTACCGATACAGATACGCAAAGAGGAATATGATGCTCAAATATGAAAGAATTTATCAGTCACTTCTTCAGCAAATTCAAGCTGGAGAGTTACAAGCAGGTGCAAAATTACCTTCCATTCGAAATTTATCATTTATCTATGTACGAATCATCGTCAGAAATGGTCATGCATAGCCACCTTATGTTACCTAAAAAAGTGAATATGACCTCACTCATACGCTATTTACATGAACAGCATATTGAACTGGACTCCATTGAAAGAAACTATTTAGATAACTTTTATCAGGAAAGAATTTTAAAATTAAACGTCTCAAATGTATGCACACAACAGATTGATAACGGGATTAAAGCAATTGCATTGGCATTAACTAATGCTAAGAATTATTTTGTATAAAGAAAAAGCCAGAAAAAATAGGTGCTAGAATGAAGGTTTCAAGCACTGACGATGCATTTCATTTACTTTGTCTACACCCATTTTTTCTGGTCAATTAATACTCCATCCAAACCGGAGAGGAGCCATAGATTTCAGTTATTTTAGGAACATATTCTTTTTCTAAGAAATCAACAGCAGCTGCCATGTTTAAAACAACTTTTTCTAAAATATCTGTATTAGTTATGTGGTAATTGTTCGGACAGTAATCAGTGTTATCTGTTATCCTTACTTGTACTCTGTTATTCCAAAAGAGTCCCTGGTAAGTCAACGCACATGATAAATCACGCCCAATTGGAGTGAAGTCAAACTCTAAAACAAGTCGATTGTTATTCGGTAGTCTTTTTACGAGAGTATAAATCCCACGGCCACTAAAATTACTAAGATACTTGTAGCCCTTTGATTTAAAGATTTGATTGATTACAGCTTTAGGAGAGACCGATTCATCAGTATCGTGTAGTAGGCTTGGATTTGGTAATGTATGTGGGAATGGTGGGTACGGATGCGGTGCATCCCATTTTTTACGCGCTGTATCATACCACTTCGTTATTTCTAATGCTTGTTCCCTTTTCTTTAGTATATCTTGTTCTTCTTCAAATGATGGTACAATTACTAGCTCTTCTTTTTGAATTTTTCCTAGTAAAGATATAAATTTTTGTGCTTTTTCGCTTATTCTCTCTAATTTTACATCCACTTCACTTGGAGCAGGAAGTTCAACCATTGCCCAAAGATTTAGCGTGCGACCACTAACCCACCAATCGCTTTGTAAAATGACGGATGAAGAATAGTAAGACATCGGGTATCCTGGATTAGCCTTCTCATGATTCGCATGAATAGCATGCTTGTCGTTGTCATCCCATTTTGCTCCGCTCCATACAAATGTCGTTTTGTTAGAAGGATAAGCACGAGGTATTCCATCAGCAATACCTTCAAGAACTTCTATACTTATTTCTGTTTGATTATGATGTGGTACATCCCAACCACCATTTAAATTTGACAGTGCTTTATTTGGTGGAGTATCAGTTCCCCAATCTGATTTCATATATTCATACTCCTTCATCGTTGGGAACTTCTTTATGATTCTATCTACAGACGAAACAGTCCCATTACCGGGATCAGTAACATAAATGCCAGGTTCAAATTCAACATCTGCCTCTTTAAGAGCCTGGACTATCTTTCGAAAAACATCTCCCGTTTTATCTGACTTACTTAGTCGAAAATGGAATTTCGTAAATATACGCACATAAATCTACCCTCCTACAAAAATTACCTTCTCATTTTTTGCTCTTATATTGCTACTCGTCCCACAACTCTTCATCGTAAAACTCAATGCTCATATTTTCGTATTTACCGTTGTGTTTAATAACATAATGATCCAAATGTTGTATGACGATTCATTCAACTATCCTTCATTATTGTTCTTTTAGCTTTTTTGATAATTCTACCTGTTGCCTTTGTATCAGAATCTTTTTCCCACTCTTCACACAGATTGGTCACCCATTCAGGTTGGGTTTTGCTAGCATCATTTAACCAGTTGCCAACAGAATCTTGAACGTACTTAGACGGATCGGATTTGAGTAAAGTAAGGATGGGGAGTGCTTTATAAGGTTCTTGTTTTAATATTTCAATATGCTTCGTCCATACACCGCGAGGACGAATTGACTCCACAGAGAACCTGCGAATATTTTCATCATCACTTTTTGCCCATTCTACTAACAACTCTGCACTCTTTTCAATATCATGTGAAAGATCTTCTCTAACAGACATCCAAGCAATTTCCCGAACACCAAAATGATGATCAGCTGCAAAAGGTCGGATGTACGACAATTTATCTTCTAATGAATCATTAGGGTTCTTATTCATAAATGCTGCCCAGCACCGCACACTATCGGAAACATGATTGGAGCATTTCATGATGATATCTTCCTTTTTTCTATCACTTTCTCCAATCATAACGTCATCTAATAAAGCCCCTATCACTCGTATGGCTTTCATTCCAGATTCGGCGTCATGCTTTGCTATTTCAGATAAGATAAATTCTAACTTATCTTCTAAACCTATTGATGGCAAAACGTTTTTCAGTAAAGAAATATGGTTAATAGCCAACCATTCCGTTAGATTAACACTCTCTATTTTTCCTTGATTAAGTAACATGAAAACTTCCTTCGGGATTTCGCTTTCTTTCCTGGCTCCCTTTCTGGTTAAAATATCATCTCTCACAACCATGTAATGTCCCTCCTTGTGATTGGTTTTGTTTATCATTCTACCTTTTATTATTAAATTGTTCAGATATTTTTCTGCTACTATATTGCTGATAGAGAAATATTGTCTCTTCCAACACCTAAAATCCGATACAACTCATCCAGCCTTTGTATTTGATAGGTTGGAACGATATCCGTATCATTGGGTTTCATATCAGGATTAACCCAACATGTGTCTAGCCCAGCTAGCTGCCCGCCTGTAATATCCGCGCTTAAGGAATCCCCAATAATTAATCCTTGTTCCGCAGAAAAGTTAGGTATTCGCGCAAAAATATAGTCAAAATATTCCTTCATTGGCTTTTGATAGCCCGTGTCCTCTGAAACAAAAATATCTTTAAAAAGCGGATGTAATTTTGAATCACGTAAGCGTTTATCCTGTGTCTTGGAAACACCATTCGTAACAATATATAAGTCATATTTATTTTGCAGGGCCGTTATCAATTCAAACGCACCATTAACAAGCTGATGCCCCTCTTCTAAGTAGCTACGATATTTCTTTTCCAGTAAGATTCCATCAACCTCGTGACCGTACTCCTTAAATAAAATCGAAAAGCGAGTATTCACTACCTCATCCCGATCTAAATTTCCTTCTTCAAAGGATTTCCAGAGACCTTGATTTATTTTTTTATAATGTGCTTCGAGTTCAGTTGATAAGGGAATCTTTTGATCCTCGAAAAGCAAGCGTAACGCTAAGTTTTCTGCTGCACTAAAATCCAATAGTGTATCATCTACATCAAATAATAAAGTCTGGTATTTCTTCAAAATCATCTCTCCATTTTCTTCTACGTTATCTTAGAAAATACCCTGTTCTCCCCACGTCTACCGCCTAATTTAAATACAAAAATGCCACCGACTATGACCAGCACACCCATCAACTGCTTTAAAGTAAACGGGACCTTAGCCAGACCTAACCAGCCTAGTGAGTCCCATAATAAAGCAAATCCTAACTGTGATGTTAAAACAATAGAAATGGCATATGTTGGACCAAGCAGCCTTATTCCCTGCATGAGACAGGTTACCACTCCCACCCCGATTATACCGCTGAACCAGTACCAGGGCTTCATGTTTTGTAAGGAAAACATATCGATTCCTTCAAAAAGTAAACCGATAGTCAGTGATGCCAGGAATCCCATACCTAATACTAATGTAGTAGTTGCCCAATTCCCCGCACGTTCACTCACCTTACTATTGAAAATATTTTGCAAACTAATCAACGAACCAGCTATAAGAGCCCATAATAGTCCTAGAATCATAACTTTTACTCTCCCAATTTGTTTTAATACTCGTAGGTATTATCCATACTTGCCTGTTACATCAATGATGAATGAATAAGTCTATTCGTAAATATTATCACTGGCGAGTGCACTTAATCCTTCCCTATCCTTCACAAGAATAAACCCTTTGTTACGTTCAATCAGACCCTCGGTACAGAACTTTTTAATGACCCGATTTAGATGTCTATAGCTGGTTCCAATTAAGTTTGCTGCATCCTTTAGACTGGCTGTGCTTAATTGCCCTTTAAATAGAGAATCGGATTCATCAAAAGAGACAGACAATAAATAACTAGCCAATCGCACTTCCACCGGATGCATCAAATTGAAGCTTAAAGAATTAGATTTGATATAAAACTTCTGGGTAATAATTTCCAATAAAAACTGCAGAAGTGGTGTATAATCTCTTCCATATTTCTTCAACCATCGATGATGAACACGGATCATATAGACAGGCGATATTGACTCAACCGTATTGATAATATCGATACTCCGTACATATTCAATATCCCCAATCACCTCTAGCGGTTTCTTAAAAGAAAGAATAAGTGCCTTACCTTCCGCCGAGGTAGTATAGATTTTAACCTTTCCCTTAACAAGTACGTATAGATACTCTGAAGGATCTCCTTGAGAGCATATGAGTTCCCCTTGATCAAAGCTGCACAGTGACAAATGCGGTATTAATTGTTCATTAAATATGGATTCTATTTGATGAGCATGTAAATAAGATTTAAGTTGCTCGGGATCTTTAATTTCTTTCATTACTTGGCTTCACCTCTAGTCTGGAGTATTCATACTATCAAAAACCTAGTATCACCACACCAGTTATCATCATCCCGATTCCGATGAATTGTGGCAACCTCATCTTCTGCTTCGCTGTCCCAAACCATCCCTTATTTTCAATTAAAATCGTTATACTCAGCTGGGCAATCAGTAGAGCAGATATCGTAAGGGTAACACCGATTCTTTGAATAGCGGTGACATTACTGAAAATAATGATCGCCCCTAAGGAGCCTCCAGTCAAATATAATGGTTTCACTTTCTTAAACCTTTGCCATTTCCCGTCCCAGATGAAAATCATGAGAAGAAAGGACACAACGAAACCTGTTAACTGAGTAATAGTTGCCGTTTGCCAAGTACCAATATCTTGACTGATTCGAGAATTGGCTACACCTTGCAAGGTAATACAGGCCCCACCTAAAACCGCAAATAAAATCCCTCTCATTTTTTCTCACCCCACTATAGATTTCTTTACTATTAAAAGTTATATCCATGTGTTTTAGTAAGGACATATGTCCTCGGATTGTAAAAAATCTTATTCGTCCTTCGCTCCTCTCCAAAAAAACCGAGGAGAAACAGGGATAAACACCTGAATCTCACTCGGTTTGAAATCCTTTATTGTCACTCAACATGAAAATGACTAAAATTCGTTTTCATGTTTGTTTCTCATTTCATTTTGTAGTTTACTTTTTCTCCATGACTGCAAAGTAATTTTGTTCATTATCAGCAAAATTAAATACTCTACCAGAAGGCATACTTACAATTTCCCCTACTGTGATATTTTTATCCGAAAAGTCTTTATATAACTTATCAAGATTTGCCGAGTAAAACATCATCGAAGGTGTATTAAGATTTAATTCAGGCTGCATTTTAGCAATTAATTCTTTATTGTGGAGAACGATACTCGTTTCTGCTTCCTTTGTTGGAACAATTTCAATCCATCTCAATCCTTGGCCGTTATCTTCTTCAGAAATTACGCTAAACCCTACTTTTTCTGTCCAAAATTTCAATGCTGCATCTTGGTTATTTACATATAACATAATTTGACCGACTTTATTAACCATTTACTTCTCTCCCCTTCTGCTAATTCAGTTACTATTGATTTTTTCCTTTTGAGTATTCCATTATACTGCGAATCGCTATATTCAAAAAAAGGCCACATCGCAGCCATTCATCTGCGGTGTGACCTTTTATAAATCAATCATACAATCTTTCAATGATTTGTTTTGTTTTTTCTATCTGCTCCACCGTAAAATCGTATTGAGCAGACGCATAGGTGCTGAAAACAACATCCAATACGAATAATTGAGCTAATCTGGAGCTTGTTGCCGCACTGCGAAGTTTTGCTTCAGGCGCGCGTGCTGTAAATAAAGAGACATCAGCCAACTGAGACAGCTTGTTATTTCCAGGACGGGAGAGGCTAATTGTCTTTATTCCGATTTCCTTTGCCCGTTTCATTAATTGAATAACTTCCCTTGTCTCTCCGCTGTAAGAAATGCCCCAGAATACAGCGTTTTGTGATTGCGTAGCCATTGCCGCTGCTAATAAATGGCGATCCGAAATTGCATATACGTTTTTGCCGAGCCGAATCCATTTTTGCGCAGCATCTTCCGCAATAATAAAAGATGCGCCAATTCCGTAAATGTAAATAACTTTCGCCTGATGTAACATTTTTACGGCCTGTTCAATCGATTGCATATCAAGCTGGCTAGCCGTATTTTGGAGAGTCAATACGGTATTCGACAATGTTTTGTTAATGATCGAATGGACCGTTTCATTGGATTCCACATCAAAATAGCCAACATGCGGTGTGCTCTTTACTTCCGCGGATAAACGAATTTTCAGGGCAGGAAAACCATCTATTCCTAGAGAGCGGCAAAACCGAACAACCGCTGCGCTGCTTGCTTCCGCTTTCTTCGCCAGTTCATGTATTGTCATATGCATGACTTCTCCGGCATTTGAAAGAATATACTCCGCTACCTTTTTTTCAGATTCTGGAAGCTCATTCAATACTAATTCAATTTGAGATATCATACTTCCTACTGCCAAGTTCTTAACTCCTTTACCTGATCTACTTCTCCTATTGTAACAAAAACAGGAATGTCAATCATTAGAAATAGCCGTAAAGGAAAACTGACTTCCACCTTTTCTAACATATTCCAAGAGGGGGATATCCTCTTCGATAACATAACCGATCACATTGACGCTTTCATGAGCCGGCAAATCCGTCAGCGTTATTTGCATCTCACATTCATAGCGACCATACAAATGATTATCTACCGTAATCGTACCTTTTGGCCGATTGACTGTATTAGCAGGCGCAATATTCTTTTCCGTTGCAAAGCGTGCCTCATCCGTACGTGCATTCTCTGATCGGATTGCATCACGAGCGGCATCGAGGCGATTTCTATGCACTGTGTCCCATAGCGCATAAGGTAATTCCTTTATCACCCGCAAAGGAATAATTCCTTCCGCATACATTTGAAATTGGTGAAGAGACCATGCTGAAAGCGTTAAGTCTCCAACGAATATTTTGTCCACCGCACAGTTGTTCTCTAATTCCAAATAAGCTAGAAACGAAGATTGATGACGATGCTTCTCCAGTGTAGGCAAGCTTTGAAATAAAGGTTTTCTCTTCAACCCGTCGCCAGGAATAAAAGACATTGTCGTAATGCCGTTGGATTGCAGCCATTTGTTTTTTTCAATAAACTGCTCCTTATCGAGCCCGGTTTCTGGACGGGGATAATAATTGTGCCAAGCTTCAATATTTTCAAAGCATATCGAATGGTCTTTTAATGCATCCATGAACTCCGGTGTTAATGTACTGGCATTCAACGCAATTTTCATCTTGTGCGAGAAGTCTGCAATTTCACGGGGACTAAATCCAAAATCCATTCGTAGTCCCGTAACACCTGATTCCAATAAATAAGAAATAGGAAACTGTTCTAATACTTTGCCGGAAATATCCGCGATCAAATCCATTTCCAGCGTTTTAGCAGCCTGAGCAATGGCCAATAATTTTTCTTTCAATATATCGATATCGTCTTCCGGCATATGCAGTGTTGTAAATATCTCTTTACAGCCCGCTTCCTTCATTTCTTTCATATACGCTATATTTTCTTCCAATGTTCGGTCAGCTAAAAAAATTGAAATTCCTAACAAGACCATCACCTCACTGTTTTGAACGAATTAATCTTGTTCTGCCATGGCATCCTTTGGCGTACCGAAGAAATAAGTGAATATCATTCCGCCTGCATAAGCAGCAAGTATGCCCAGCACATATTTAAACCATAATCCGTTTGCGATGAGTGGAATCAATGTTAACCCGGATGTTCCAATCGCAATCGCTCCAACATCATTGAATAAACCGATTACTGCACCGCCAATACCGCCACCAATACAAGCTGTAATAAATGGACGGCCTAACGGTAAAGTTACCCCGTAGATTAAAGGTTCACCAATTCCCAGAATACCTACTGGCAGAGCCCCCTTAATCGTATTGCTTAAGGATTTGTTTTTTCTGCAACGAATCCATAGTGCAATGGATGCACCGACTTGACCAGCACCCGCCATGGCAAGGATCGGAAGCAATTGCGTCATACCAGTAGTGTTAATCATCTCAATATGAATAGGTGCTAAAACTTGATGTAAACCTAGCATAACAAGGGGCAAGAATGATGCGCCTAGTACAAATCCTGCGAACGCGCCGCCGCGCTCTAACGTCCAGTTGATTGCTCCAACCAGGTTAGTCGAAATAAATCCGGCAAATGGCATAATGAAGAAAATCGTGATAAGTCCAACAACTAATAATGCAATTGTAGGTGTAACAATAATATCGATAGCATCCGGAATAAATTTACGTAACTTTCTTTCAACGATAGATAATAGCCATACTGCGATTAAAACACCGATGATCCCGCCTTGACCAGGTGACAAGGGTGCGCCTGTAAATATGTTAAAGATCGGCAAGTCGGCTGAAACACCTGTTAACATCGTTACACCGCCGATAACTCCGCCAAGCGCCTGAGTTGCGCCAAATACTTTGGCCGCATTAATACCGATATAAATAACCAAATAGCCGAACAGCGCATTTTTAATAACGTTTAAAACCGTTACATATTGCTGCCAAGTCGCACCATCCAGGTTGCCTGCCGTCATATTATTTGTCAGAATCGCTACGATACCTGCAATGATACCGGCTCCAACGAATGCAGGAATGAGCGGTATAAATATACTTCCAATTTTACGGAAAAAGTTTTTGACAGGCGTATCATTCTTTTTCTTGAAATCCGCTCTCATTTGTGCGCCTTTTGCTTGTAGCTCTTCTGCCGTAGGAGCATTCCTCTTGTCTCCGCTCTCTTCCTCTAGCAGGATACCAAATTGTTCCGCTACCTTGGTCACAACTCCGGGTCCAAGCACGATTTGATACGTTTCATCCTCCACCACACCAAGAACGCCATCAATTTTCTTTACATTTGCTTCTTCGACTCGACTGCGATCCACGACCGTTACACGAAGACGTGTCATACAATTTGTATAGGAGGATACATTTGAACGGCCACCAATGGCCTCTAATATTTGGACTGCCATATTATGATACTTGCTCATGTTCATTCTCCTCTCTTCGTTTCCTATTATTTTATCGCTCGACGAATAAACCCTTGCGATGCTTCCAGACGTTGTACGGCTTCTTCTTTAGTTAGCCCAGCAAGAATCATTACGATTGCAATTTTAGGCTTGTTGCCAGCTTGGACTAAATAGGCTTCCGCTGTTTTTGCATCGCAATCGGTCGCATCCATCACAATACGTTGTGCACGTTTTACTAGTTTTTCATTTGTGGTTTGTACATCGACCATTAAGTTTCCATATACTTTCCCAATACCAACCATAGAGGCGGTTGAAAGCATATTGCAAATTAATTTTTGGGCAGTCCCGGCTTTTAAACGCGTTGACCCGGTTAACACTTCCGGCCCGTTTACGACCTCAATGGCTATATTGGCCACTTTTCCGATATCTGAATCCTTGTTGCAACTTACTGCTACGGTAGGTGTTCCAATCGAGTTGGCATATTCTAATCCACCGATAACATATGGTGTGCGCCCGCTTGCAGCAATTCCCACGACAATGTCCTTGTCAGTAAGCTTACTATCTTTGAGATCTTGTATTCCTAATTCTTTACTGTCTTCTGCTCCTTCTACCGCTTTAATAAATGCACGCTCTCCCCCAGCAATTAATCCGACTACTTCTTCCGGAGCTGTACCGAACGTTGGTGGGCATTCAACGGCATCAAGCAAACCGATCCGCCCGCTCGTTCCAGCTCCGAGGTAAATTAAGCGTCCTCCTTGCTTCTTTGCCTTCGTAATCGCTTCTACTGCTTTTGCAATTTGAGGAAGCTCTAATTGAACAGCTTGAGCGACTTTCTGATCTTCTTCGTTCATGGCTTTTAGTAATTCTATCGTTGTCATTTCATCCAAGTTCATAGTCTTTTCATTGCGGGTCTCAGTTGTCAAATTCTCTAGCATGAGTTTATCATCCCCATCTTTTTTGAAATCGCTTTCATTAATTAAGATAACATTTCTGAAATAATATTTCAATTAAATTTTAGATATTTTTAAAATTAAATATCAGAATGATTTACCAGGGATAAACGGGATTTGTGTCCCCCCCGCTTTCAAATGAAAAAACGAGGAGAAACAGGAGTGGATACCTGAATCTCGCTCGGTTTTTGGACAAACTATTTAAGTTTGTTGCACGAAAGCACCCGTTTTGTTGAACAACAAAAATTAACTGGCTTGAAATTAAATCGGTATATTAATTACCAAATGCAAATATCATCTCTGCCTCGCATACTATTCCACCATCAACAGAAGCTATACCCTTTCCTTTCCCAATAGGGCCTTTTAATCTGGTAATTTCAACTTCAAGCCGGAGTTGGTCTCCTGGTTTTACTTGCTGTTTAAACCGACAATTATCGATACCTGCTAAAAGCCCTAACCTTCCTTTGTTTCCTTCTTTCGTTAGCATCACAACTGCACTTACTTGAGCTAACGCCTCTACAATTAATACACCTGGCATTACTGGGTAATTTGGGAAGTGCCCGGTAAAAAATTCTTCGTTTGCCGTCACATTTTTGATACCAACTGCTCTTACCCCTTCTTCTAATTCCAAAATCCGATCCACTAAAAGAAATGGATAGCGATGCATAATAACGTCCTTCATTTTTTGAGTATCTAACATCATATACCCCCCATAGCTAATAATCTGTTTCATAATTTTATCACTTAGTATTAGGAGTTGGTACTTTTTCTGTTCACCACATAATCAAACCACTTCTGGAAATACTATCCTTGTCTATTCTCATGACAGAAACGGAGGATTACATGACTACAACTGCAAAGCTTTACGACAATCTTGGCGGTGAAGAAGCCATTGGCAAAGTTGTTGATTATTTTTACGAACTCGTATTAGCCGATGGTACCGTTAACCAATTTTTTGCCAACACAGACATGGACAAACAACGCCGTCACCAAACCAAATTCATTAGTTTTGCCCTGGGTGGTCCAAATCAATATACAGGGCAATCCATGGCGAAAGCGCACGAAAACATGAACCTGCAACCCGGACACTTTGATGCGATTGTAAGGCATTTACATGATGCTTTAGAACATTTCGGAGTAAAAGAAGCCGATATCAATCAAGCACTAAGCACAGTCGCAACGTTGAGGGACGATGTGCTTTACCAGTAATAAGTTTCAGGACAATTGGGATTTGGTTCAATGGGGTTTAAAGAAAATCCGTTGCTCCTGTACATAGAAAAATACTCTATAAAAAAACATGTTCGATTACGTTTATTGTAATTGAACGTGTTTTTTTTAATAAATTTATTGTTATTCAACATGAAGTGAATCCATTAAATAATGTGGGATTAGATCTCCTAGAGAATTCATCTTTGTACCTAAGAATGATTTAAGGATCTATTCATGTAAAATTAGGATTTTATTAAGTTTTCCTTACGCTCTCGTTCATGTTTATGATTTATCATAGTCCCGAGGTGATCGTGCTGAACGAGCAAATGAAAAAACGAAACGCAGCAAAATACGTCTATATACTTTTAACTGATACAGGAACGTTATTTACCACCCTAATCAAACAGTATACGGGAGCTCCGTACAATCACGCGTCTATTGCGCTAAATAGCGGGCTAGACGAATTATTCAGCTTTGGCCGCAAACAGCCCAAGAATCCTTTCATTGGCGGTTTTGTCATGGAAGATGTGTATAAAGAAACATTCCGGCATTTTCCCAATACACAATGCGTGCTACTTCGATTAGCTGTGACGCAACGGCAATGGGATAAAGTAAACCGAGTCATTCGTTATTTTCAAAATAAAGAAAATACCTTCCAATATAATTTCATCGGACTTTTTGGCGTAATGATGAATGTCCCTGTATCATCGAAGAATTCTTATTTTTGTTCTCAATTCGTAGCCGAAACACTAAAGAGAAGCGGTATACCATTATGGGATCGTCCTTCAGCTCTCGTAACACCGGATGATTTTCTGCATCACGCTTCAGTCGAGTTGATATACGAAGGAATTTTATACGATTATCCGTTACTCCGTAAAGAGAAATTAATTGATGGCAGTTTCCATTACGAAATAAACGATATAAGGGGAGAAATAGCTGCGTGGTAGATACGATTATGAATTTTTTAAAGGAATTCGGTGCCTGGGGATTGTTTTTCCATGCATTTATTGATGCAATTATTTTTCCTATTCCCGCTTTTTTTACTCAGGTGTCCTTAAGCATGGTTGATCCATCCAATGCTTTATGGCTAGCTACTTTCGGGTTTATCGGTTGTTTATTGGGTTCTCCGATTGGGTACTGGATCGGCAAAGTTGCAGGAAGATCATTTCTCAGCAAAATACTCAAAAAAAGCTGGGTCGATTCCGCCACGGAGATGTTTAACCGTCATGGAGAAGCTGCTATTTTACTAGGGTCTTTCACACCTATTCCCTTCAAGATCTTTACAATCATTTCTGGTAGTACGAATTACCCTCTATGGAAAATGATGGGGTACGCAGCAATCGGGCGAGCAGCTAAATTTTATGTCGTTGGGATATTGTTCTATCTCTTTGGCACATTTGCCGAAAACCTGATCGATCAATATTTAACCCTTATTTCTTTAGCGATTTTTATTGTAGTGGCCTCGGGTTGGTTCGTGGTTCGTAGGCTTAGGAGGAAGAAGGGTGCGCAAATGGATGTAAGGGCAGGTTCCAATTCTCCCCATTTTATTAACACAGATGATGTGTCAACAACTCATGACTAAAGTCGCGTGTCTCCACTGAGAAATGATGAAGGCAGTAGTGAGGATCTAGAAACGCTTGTTTACCGCAAGCCAAGATACATTTTAGTTACTAGCCATATTTTCAGTAAATAAAAAGAACCTATTTTGAAAAAAGTTTGATCAAAATGGGTTCTCATTTTTTGATATTTTCAATCCTGTTTATAAATTTGTTTGATCATTTCGGTAGGCGGATTTTCACTATTCGTCCCCTACTAATAAAATATGTAGCAATGCTCTTTTCTTTTTTATGAGTTACTTTTTATCCAGTTCAACGTCTGTTCTAGGCTTTGTGTACTATTTGAAAGCGGGATAATCCCTAACGTTTTTTCTAATTTTTCCGTATTCAATAGGATAGGGGTTTCTGTTAAATACATCATTTCTTTTTGCTCACGCATAAATGGGGAGAACAAGCCTAAAAAAGCAATAAGTTTTGGTGTAGCAACACGTACTTTTTTACGATATCCCAGCATCTTTTGCAGTAGTATAACAAGTTCTTGCCCCGAAATTTTTAAGCATCCTGGTACGTTCCAATTTTGATTAAACGCCTCTGGGTTTGAAGCAAGGGCAACCACACTTTTTGCTACGTCTTTTGTATAGGCGAATTCACGTACCACATCAAGTCTCCCCACAAAATAAGCAGATTTATTTTGAACAGCGGCTTGCAACGTCCCATATAAAATTGTATTTATCGCATTTGGTCCAAATAAGTCCGGTAAATGTACAATTATGTATGGTACGTTACTATCTTTAACGATTCCCTCCATTTGCAAGCGCTTTTTACCCTTTTTTGTATGTGGATGCTTCACAACATTTTCCTTTACCGCTTGCGATTGTTTCCCGTAGGCATATATATTATCAATTAATACAAGCTTGCTTTGATTACTTTTGGCAGCTTCTAATAAATTGGTTAAGCAAGGAATGTGTTTCTCCTCCCATTCCTGATAAGGAAAGCTAACCGCATGGAAAATGGTATCAACAGCTTTACTCGCTTTTAAAATATCTTCTCGGTTTAAAACATCTCCTGCTATACATGTTACGTTCTTATTGTGTTGAAATAATTTTTTTAATTTGTCTGCTGTACGTGCAAATGCTACAACTTCAATGTTTCGTTCTGTCAGTTCCTGCACTAATGCATAGCCAACTCCCCCCGTTGCCCCTGCAATTAAAACCTTCTTCATAAAAGCACCTCGTTCTTTTTAATTAACCACTGGTCAATAGCTGTTTTAAGAAAAACTCTAGATGCTAATCTAGAGCTTCTAACAAAAATTGTGAGTGCTGAATTGCTGCTTCCTTCGCCTCATTATAATTTTCTACAAAACCACGATAATGGGAAACAAAGCCATGCAGTGAGATAAACGTTGAATAAATTTTCGCTAGTGATAATGTATGATTCGTTAACTCTTGAAGCACCTGAGCGAATTTTGTATAGCTTTCATTGGAGGCTTGTTGCGAAAGTGGATTTACTTCCTTATTTCGCTGCATAAACATAAATTCATATTGGCTTTGATGATTCAATCCAAATTCAATAAATCCTGTAAAGACTGCAGCCATTTTCGAACGTGAATCTCCCTCTTCTTGTATCACATTTTCTAAAGTCATATTTAACTCAGTAAAATATTGTTCCACTACTGCATAAAAGAGCTCTGTTTTGTTCGCAAAATGATAATAAATGGCGCCGTGACTACAACCCAGTTCTTTCGCAATCGCTCGCATTGATACTTTATGAAAATCACTCGTTAAAAACTGTTTATTTGCTTCTTGAATTATCATTTCCTTCGATAATTCGTCCATCGCTTTCTTCCGTGCAGCCATACAAATCTCCTTTATTGACCATTGGTTAATTAAATTATAATCAATTTTCGTTATATTTCAATATATTTTCGGATCAAATCTGATAAAAATATAAATTCATGCTGTCTATTTGTCTTACTTCCTTTTTATCTCGTGGAACGGTCTAATGATGAAGCGTCTTGAATCTTTAACTATGGCTGATAATCTGCTTCAATACCTGTGCCTCGACCTTCTTTAATCTGCTTTTCAGCTTCAGATGTTTTTCTTCTTTATCCTTTTAGACATGAAACCACCCCTCTAGCCCTTTCGTGTTATTCCTCTTTCGATAGAATTCAAATGCAGTAAAAATAAACAGCGCAAACAAAAGTGTAAATAAAGCAGACGCAACATTCGTATCTGGAATATATACATCCCAGAATGAATTAATTAAGGCATGGAAAATAATACATAGAAAAATGCTATTGGTGGATGAATAAATGACCGTCAGCAGAAAAGATAATGCCAAAGCACTTAGAGTGAACCAGAGAAAGTTCATACTCAATTGATTTGAACCAACCACGAACCATAATGGCAGATGCCATATTGCCCAAATACCACCCACAATGAGCGTACTTGTGAATCGCGACCACTTTTTTTGCAACGTAGGCTGTAAATAGCCACGCCAGCCGATCTCTTCCAAACCACCTCCGATAATCATGATTGGGAATTCAATCAATGCTAGATATAGAGGGTTCTCCATAGATGCTCCACCCCAAAGAGTTGGCAAAAAACAAGCTGCAAACGCAAGTCCGATGGTAAATAGGTACCATGCTAATGGGTGTCTAGGATTTTTTATATTATGAATAAATGATTTAAACTCTTCTTTAGAACTATATTTCTTTTTCAGCCAAATCTCGCAAATGGCAGGGGTAACACCACCAAGAATAAACAACATCATTGAAAATGCAGTTCCAAACCTGAGCAGATTGAACTGTGTTAGTATCGCTAAGCCGCCCCATAGTATCCACGACGAAACAAAGGTATAGAATAGAAACCTTCTTATCTCTTTCCCCAATTGTGAACCTCTCCTTATTTAGACCCCAACAATAATAATACGGACTTGCAAAGAGTATCCATCAGACGGATTTCGTCAAATTGCACTTGTTCATTTTGGAACATACCGTAACATTTTTGTAAAACAACATCTCTTACAATGCCATCAATCGATGTCATAACAAAAGTTAATAAATCTTCTGGTGATACTTCAGGCTGAAAGCTCCCTAAAGAAATTCCCTCATGAATTGTACTAAATAACCGCTCGACCAAATATTGTCCGCTTTCATTTTCAGTAATGTTCAATAAAATTTTCTTTTGTCTCTCTGGATTGTTCGCAAATACGATTGTGAGCTCAAATTGAATTTTGCCAACCGTTGATAAGTTTTCTTTCATGTATTCACCGAGAAAAGTAAACAGCTTTTTTATCGATTCTTTGGGAGAATTGCTATTTTCAATAATCGCATCGACAACTTGCTTATAGTCTGCATTAGCATTAGCTTGATTAATGACAGCAACAAGTATTTCGTCCAAATCCGAATAATAGCGATATATCCCTCCTTGACTTATCCCTGACGCTTTAATGATATCTCTCATCGTAATTTCATAGAGTGGCTTAACTTTACACACCGATAAAGCTGCTTCTAAAATGGTATTTTTCTTTCTTATCACATACTCATGGCTTACCTTTGGCATAGTAACCACCTCCTAAAATAAAAATGACACTACAGTCATCTTTATAGTATGTCATGAGCTATTTATCGTCAATATTAAAATGACACTATAGTCATTTTAAAACGATCATAATTTCCACCATGCGACTTAATGGATCTACGAACAATATTTTGGAGTTCCGAATTTCTTTTAGTAATCGGAACTTCGCTTTTTTTCACATCCGATTTGTACATTTTTTCCACGAACACGCGCCGGGGGATTATAAAACCTAGCTACTTTTTTACAACCCTCTCTCAAACCTTTTTCCGGCTGGATAGGATATGATGTAAAGGGTGGGGACTGCGTATAAATCAATTCAATGTAGTTAAACGACATCGGGAACGAGTATAATAGTGTAAATAGTAAGAAAAACCAAAACATAAGTGCCGTACGTTTTTATCAATCCGAGCGGGAAGATGGTATACGCGGTTGTCACCTTTCATCCATTTAAAAACGAATGATCAGCTCAAGAAAGAGAGAACGATATGAAAAAAAAATTCCTGATCGCAATAAGCTTGTTCATCATGATGAGTTTATTGACGGGTACGGGTTTCCATTCTGAATCAACCAATACGTTACAACAGTCATTGAAATCTAACCTTGTTCCTGTTTCAAAAATGGAACTCCCTTCGAAAACCATCATCGGGTTTGGAGAAGCTACACATGGGAACAAGCAATTTACTACTTTAAAGTTAGATATTTTTAAGCATCTGGTGGAAAAACAAGGATATCGCGTATTTGCCATAGAAGGCGATTTCGGCGGAGGACAAAAGGTTAATGAATACATTTTAGGAGGCAGCGGAACTGCACAAGATGCTGCAAAAGCAATTGGATTTACGATTTACAATACACAAGAAATGGTAGACCTTCTATCTTGGATGCGCTCCTATAATGAGCATCAGGATGCAAAAGATAAAATTCATTTTTATGGTTTTGATATGCAACGCTATGACCATAACAAATACGGGCTATTATCCTATTTAAAAAAGGTTGATCCGACACTTGCCTCTAAGTATGAAATTGCACTTACGAATCTGAATGATAAAACGGTGTATGATCAAAAGCAGGCCAACGTACAGGAGGGGCTCTCCCATATTAAAAACTTGATGGAGCGGATGAAAGAAAATAAATCCGTTTATACCGCAAAAAGCTCTGAGAAAGAATATGAGTTGGCTCTAGCCTTTGCCGAAGCTATCAAGCAAAACGCTACACTGCGCGGAACAAATGCAAACTATAACAATACCCGTGATCACTATATGGCGGAAAAAGTGATATGGATTTTATCATTTGAAAAGAAATATTACGGTCGCGAAAACATATTCATAACAGGACATAATGGACACATTGAAAAAACCTCCACTTCCATAGGAATGACAACCTGCATGGGAGCGTATCTCGCAAAAACCTTTGGGGACCAATATTACGCAATAGGAAGTGAATTCTACGAAAGCTCCTTCATTGCTAATGACGCCACTACCAATGAGCGAAAAGAGTTTTATGTAAAAAATAGTGGGAACGATCGGCTAGCTGTTCTGTTTGCACATACAAACATGAAGGATGGATTCCTGGACTTTGCAAAGGCAAGACATGATGAAAATTTCACCGCATATCTGAATAGAGCTCAGCCCATCAGTGCAATAGGCGCAGTCTTTAGTGGATTGTATGGAAAAATTGAAAAGATGTATACTTTAAAAATGATTCCAGCTAAAGCTTTTGATGCTATCATTTTCGTGCGGGCAGCTACTCCTTCGGTCATGATAACGGATTAGCGGAGTGCGAATTGTCGGGGTTACGAGCTGATGGAGCGCCATAGTTGGTGGAGCGCCATCCAAGCCCAGAAACAGTTGATCGGTTTTCGAAGACGGAGAGTGGAGGACATTTGCTTGTAATGTATGAAGACGAACGGAAACATCGTCTGTTCCACACAATAAGAGAATGTCCTTCCGCTGATGCAGAAAGGCATTCTCTTTCCTATTTCTATGAATTCTTATCCAAAGTACAGGACACGAACAATAACGAATCTGAACCGTTTGGCGATTAAGATTTTGTTTTGGCGATAAACTTTCCGTCCTTGCTCTTGTAGTCTCTAATATAGAAATACGGCTCTTTGCATTCTATTATGATATCGACCACTTCTTGTATTCGTTCATTATCAAAACCACCAAGTTAACTAAAAGTCTGCTTACTAATCATTTAATCCCTTTCCATTGAGAATTTGCTGCATACATTTTTCAACCCTTGACTCCCGAGTTTTGGATTGTTTGGGTGCTGAAAAATAAAGATTGTATGCTCTTTGCCGTCCTGGCGTCAATGCCTCAAAAGCAGTTTTCAAGGCAGGGATTTCATCTAATTTCTTTTCCCCAGGTTTGATTAGAATACCATTGGCATCTTTTAACAAGGCACCTTTGAATAAATTAAGCGCACAGTATTCTTTAAATCCACTTATTATAACTATGTTCTTGTTTTGAAACGTGTAACAAGGCTGATACCACTTCAATTCTTCGGTCAGCCCACAGTCAAGAATGATCATTCTCAATTTCTCCATTTCTTCCTTCCACTTTTTGGCTTTACTAAAATATACATCAACCTTAGGATTCATTCTTTTATTTGTCATCAAGGTACACTCCTCTTCAATTTTTCGATCTGCTGACAGTCAAGACTCATCATTCTCAATTTCTCCATTTCTTTCTGTCACTTTTCACTATTCTGCCCGTTAGTTGAGAAAACGGCAGCCTATTAAACAGGCTGCCGTTCTAAGTGAGTATTAAGCTATCGATACCCATTAGCTCAATACTTAAAATGGACCTCATACGAGGCCCATTGATATTATCTAATAACTGTTTCGGCAGGAATAAACGCCTCATATTCATTATACTTTGTAGTAATTTTCTCAAATTGATTCCTTGTCTTTTGTTGTAGATTTGACGATAGCGTAGCATATTGGACAGCACCACTACGATTTTTAACACCTAGAATCCATAATTTAACAGCTTGTTTTGGTGTCTCTGCTTGTAACCCAGCCAAAAATGAATCAATTATTGTCGCTTGTTCTCGTTTGGGGGAAGTTTCAGGTCCAGCATAAACATTACTTCATGATAGCCAACATGAAACCAAAAGTAAGATGCAAATAGAGAATCTGAACATACGCTATCTCCGTTGTATTTATCTTTTCAGAATAATATTCCCAATACCAAAATAAATTATTCGTTGCTTACACCACTAAACCAGTATAAAATCCTCGGTTCTTTCAAAAAAACTGATAATCGGACACCTGAATTTACGCTCTCTACCGCCAAAATATGGGTTAAAATCAAATGAATTCCTCAGTATAATCCTATCGCTCTCCCCATTTATTATAAAAAACTAGATTTTCAAGAGATTTTCGTTTTTCCCACTTCACCTGTTCTAAAATCGGAGCAGATGGGTAGTCTTTAGTGTATCCAATTGAAATTAAAGCAATAGGATCAACGTGCGGAGGTATCTGCAAGATATCTCGTACATCATTTTTCTTGTAAAAACTTACCCATCCCATTGCTAAACCTTCTGCACATGCAGCTAACCACATATTCTGGATAGCACATGCTGTTGAAAGAATATCAGTTTCAGGAATAGAGTTTCGTCCTAATACATGCGATCCCCCGCTTGTTGGATCACATGTTACACAAATAGTCAAGGGTGCCTGTTTAATCCCTTCAATTTTTAAACTTAAAAATTGTGTAGATCTCTCTTCTTCATAATGAATAGCTAATGCTTTTCTTTCTTTCTCTGTCGCCCAAGCTAATTGTTCTTTTACTTCTATTGAATCCACTAAAATAAAATTCCATGGTTGCATAAATCCCACTGAAGGGGCATGGTGTGCTGCTTGTAAAATCCGGTTTATTATCTCCTTAGACACAGGATTAGAAAGAAAATTCCGAACATCTCTCCTTTTATAAATCACATTATAAATCGCTTCTTTTTCTCTATCATCAAACATGTTATATTTCCCCCTTTAACTCTGTACATTATTCACTAGATTAAAATCACTTTTATTCACATATGTCCTTTTTCGTTAAATCCACTCCCCTATTCATATAAAATAAGTATTAAAATGGAGTTAGTATAGTTTCATGGACACATCTTGGTTAAGTT
>NZ_JAJISB010000022.1 GCF_021245735.1 Brevibacillus daliensis | reverse complement strand
TTTTTATTTTTTGTACTGTCTACTTGACGGGGTGCAGTTCATTATCTGAGCGGTCTTTTGCATATTATAATAGAAGAAACAGGTAATATTTGACGAGTATACAACTATCATAATGAATGGATATAGAAAGCTGCTCATTGTGGGGGACGGCTTTTTACATTGCAAACAAAAATGCAAACGCACTGTTTGCAAAAGACGGAAATGAAAAGAATTGTTAAGGGGATGTATAACGGGAGAAATCGCATAGGAAGAAACATTTTGCATCGCTTAGAAATGGACAGATTTACAGGACTTCTTGTTGACAGGGTGGGGGTCGCTGGTTCGAACCCAGTCCGGCTCACCATATATAAGACGTTTAAACCCCTTGGTAATCAAGGGATTTTTGATTTTTATGGGTAGACTTGTCCAATAGTGATTTGGAGCGAAATATGAAATTGGAGCGAAGTTGGTGCGAATGGAGTTTCTATTTTGCCTTTTTATTTTCAAAGAATACCTTACCGAATGTATCAGCAGTTTCCTTCTGGATGTTAGGTAAAACATGAGCGTAGTGATCAATCATTTTCATATCTGACCAACCCATACGTTCAACTACAATTTTTGGATTAACATTAGCTTTCAGGAGTAATGTGGCATGAGTATGGCGAAGATCATGGAATCTGACTTGCTTTCGCGAAACAATTCCCATGAAATTTTAGCTGATTAATTAAAAATTCCTTTATAAGTGAATAGTTAGAATTGAAAACATATGGCGCATTAATTATAATTTTACTTAATTTACAATAAACTACATGGAGGTATTGGTTAATGAAACGATTCACACCTGTTTTACATGCAGCTCTCGTAACCTGTGTACTGTTCGGCTTGCAAGGAGTCAGCTTGGCACAGGAAAAGAATGGTGAAGCTATGATAGAACAGCAGGAGATCGGGCTCATCGAAATCGGCATGAGCCAAGAGATGCACTTGGAAACGCCTCCGGGCCACTGGTTTTCATTAAAGGAGGGCAAGCATGTCTACCTCGATTATGATAAAAACTCCTTTCAGTATAAATTGGTGGCAGGATTGTCTAGGGGAACGGATTATCTGTATCAATATGACCAGAATGGAGTATTGTTCAAAACCTTCAAAATAACCGTCAAATAAGCAGGGTGTTTCCATCAAAAGCTTTAACCGACAGGTTTGGGCTGGTGAAGAGAAAATAGGCCGATCACGGTCTATTTTTTATTTTGTTGCTTGAGACATAGGGAACGGGGATGTTTCCGAGTACCCACTCGTAAAAACATCTGCGAGGTAAAGGCTCCGGCCGCTCGCTCTCCGTTCCTTACGTCTTATATTCGAATACGCCACTACTGGTTGCGGCATTCGGTGGCTCTTTAGGTAGTCAGGCCGCGCCTCCTGGGAAACCGTGACTGCAACGGCTTAAGGAGTGGATCGCAGAGGAGTTCCCTGCCTGAGTAAGTGGGAATAATAGACTAATAGTAACAGGAAACACATTTCCTTTGTCGAAGTATGGCAATGGGGGTGAAAGATATTGCTGATTGAGGATCGTAACGAGAATGTTGCTCCAGCCAAGAAAAAATCAACTGGTCGTATTGACGGAGTCGCTGCAACGATAAATGCTTTGGCGCGGGCAATCATTCATGAAGACACCACTTCAGTATTTGAGAAAAGGGGGCCGAGAACGCTTTGAAAATGATAAAAAGCACCCTAAGTAATATAAAAAAAGCAGAAAAAAACCACAAAACAAGCTCACAATCATGCGAGAATCCTGCCTTTTGGTAGGTTTTTTTAGTTTCGCATACGGTCTTTGGTCCGTTTATCCACCATCAATGTGGATTATTTGTGGCCTGATTCTGCTGTATGTAGGCTTACCAGCAAGAAAGGAGAGATAAATAATGTGGTTACTTTCAGATTTGGTAAGTAAAGCCCATTATTCAATGGCTGACTTTTCTCGTGATGCTCGCCATTTTCTAAAAGGAAAACAACACCCGACAAAAGGCAGGGAGTAATCAGTTTTGCAGACCAGGGAAGAATCTAGTTTTGCTCACAGAAGATGAAAAGGCACTATGGGTTACTTGGTCAGGCATACGGGATGAGATGGAACGCATGGGAATGCACATTGTTCCGAAATGAAGGAGATTATCTATCAAGCCATCTGATAGTGATGGCTCTCGGAATATCGCGGAACCTTTGGGCCGAGCCACCAAAAGACGGGATTATCACTTACGTAGGGAAGCATTTGCGCGGCGGCAGCTTCCATGCAGCAAGCTTTCGTAAGGCGGGGACCGGCAAGAGCGGCAAGCAGCTACTACAGCTCCAAGCAGATCGTTTCCCGCCGCCGATGGAACCTGCGGAGGCCGGACTCTTCCGGCACGAGATGATCATTTAAAAATTGCGGATTCCGCGACGACTTAGTCACCTAACGCGTTACTCGTAAATGCTATCGGCATTTTCGGCGCGGATCATCTCGGACTTGACCGTTTTTGTATGTGTTCCTTCTTTTTCATCATCGACTAATCCCTTAGTTTTTAAAGTTTTCTCTTGGTTCTTTAAGTCACCTTTGTTTGTTGTTTCATCCATGCAAATCCCTCCTCATTAAGAATAAGGTTAGAGTTATCCAAAAGGAGTCACAGTATGTTTTATCTTTACAAAGCAAAGAGTGTAGGGAGGAAAGGACATGTTGAAAAAAGGTGACAAGGTAGTGATGCATACTTGCTTGGAAGCTGAGTTAGAGAAATACAAAGATAAAGTATGGACTTGTGAAACAGATGAGTTTACTGCAAAAAGTGGCACTCAAGTAGTTTTCTTAGAAGGGTTTAGTGGTTATTTTATGGCAGGTTATTTGCGGTTATCACAATAGTTAGGGAGTTGAGGTATGACAAGTTCAGAAAGAAAGGTATTGCTTGATGCATTAGCACTCAACTATCTGATTGAGAAAGAAAATAGCAGAGTGTGGCAAAGAGAAAAGAGTTCATCTTACTCAAAAGCCCAGGGAGAGTTACAAGGTGCTTGTATGGCTCTAAACCTTGATTTCGAGGAACAGGATGGAACCTTGACTATATACACAAGGAACAGAAGAAAAATTGTTGCGAAGGTCGATTTATCACAATAGTTAGGGAGGAGAACCTTAGCAGCGAGATTATGTAAAATGCCTATTTATAAAAAATACCCCATAAAGGGGCAAAGATTAATTGTATATCCTGCACAAGTAAATCTGTACGAAAGTCATCTATCATAGCTAATGCGTCTTCATGAGATATTTCGATCTTTCGGAAAAAAGAGTAAATGTGTTCGTAGATCGTTTTGCACGCAGCAAGTTCTTCCTGCTTTTTTTCTTGGGAGAGACCATTCAAGTATGACAAATAAAATTTGACGTAATAGTCAGTTAATGTGGTCAAAAATATCACCCCTAGGGACAGATTATACTACGTTTTTAGTTTAGTAGGGGGAAATGTACACACACACGATTTGTAAATGGGAGGGTATATCTGTCAGGATACGTTGAAAGTGGTTGGTTAACACAACGGTAAATAAATAAGGGCAGACTCATATCTGCCCAGTTCTTAGGAAATACGTTTTCTCAATCCTACTACCACGAGGATCAATCCTGTAATGACCAAGAGTGACGTGGAATAGAATTGGGGAATGATTACACCTTGCCAAAAGTTGAAGAGTGGCAGGACAACGATACTAAAAATAGACAAAAACAACAGAGAATTTGAAAAAATCGTGTTTTTACTAAATTCTCTAGCTACTGAAAGTAGAGCAGCAATTACTAGGCACAGTGCATTAACAGTCGGAACATTGCCGAATATCGCAATTAGAACAAATAAAAAACCGGTAAGTAAAATCACATTATCATATCCTTTACCGGATTATCTGGCACATTGACCAGGAACCGCAGTGAGCAGATGCTACAGAAGTGGTGAAAGCAAGAGAAGAGATAACAAGTCCAAGTACTAACAATTTTTTCATAATTTCACCTCTATTCAGTTTATTTAGATGATTACAGAAATATTATAACTTATCTGTAAATTGATGGGAACAAGAGAAGGTAAACCTTTTACTCCGAATGCGATTAAGTGTGTGTTTAAACGATTGAAAGTTATAGATAGTCTGTGAGAGTGTACAGGTAAGGGTGAGGGTTGGTTTCCACCAAAAAGGTCAATTGTTTATTTGGAAAAGGGGTATGCACATCCATCAAGCACAAAATTAGAACTTAAAAACAAGTTCACATAATACAATAAAGGTCTGTGTAAGTTTAATTTTAGTCAACGGAAATTTAAACTTATTGCATTAATTTAAATATATACTATAATTTAATTTATTAGATTTTTACTCCGAAAGGAAAAATGTTATGAATGAAGAATTTGTAGGCGAAAAATTGTTATCCTTATAAAAAAGTAAACAGGAGTGATTATTTTGGGTTGGTTCTCTAGAAAACCTAGTTTCTATGAAATAAACAAATTACCAGAAAATGAAGAGAAATTGATGTGTTTTGGAAGCGTGCTAGTTTCCACTAATCATGTTTATTCGCAAACAAGCATTTTAAATTTTGAAGAGAAATACATAGAGACTTATAGAGATGGTCTTGCTGAAATGTGGGAAATTGTAGATGCGGCAACTGCAAAAGAAACAATAGAATGGTTACTCAATGAAGGGCATCGTACAAAGTATAATGATATTATTTTAGAAATCATTAAGAGTAATGGGAGACCAGAAGGAATTGAACAAGAAATCGTAGATAGTTTTAATGAAGGTTGTAAAACTTTATTTAGCGTCTCTAAAGGAAAAGTTAAATTCACCTCACCAGAGGATATTGTCAACTTTAAGACTATGGAAGCATGGGATTATGAGCGTGTTGGGTTCCTAGCAAGAACTTGTTGCTTTCTTAACTACATTACTAGAGAAGAAGCGATGTCATATTTGCAAACTGTTGCAAAACTGTCAAGCAAAGCATATCCTGATTGGGAAGCTTATATGGTAGGTTTCTTATTGGGGAGAAGTGTGTCATTTTCAAGCGATATATACGGACTAGCTTTGAGTGCAGAGGAATTGATAAAAGGGAAAAAATATGTTTTGAACAAGTATCCATTAAATACGTTTTAACCTTAATATTTAAATAAATTCACCTAAATTATAAATGAGGTCTACAAGTTGGATACAAGACCTGACCATTTGCTGTAGAGTTGAAATTTCTTAATTGGCGCTCCGCAGTAGAATTGCAATCAAAAGAAGAGACCGTTATAAGGTCTCTTCTTTTGATGAATCAATCTCCGTGAAAATCCAATACAATAATTCCACATTTTTACCGTCAAAGAGGACGCTTGAATGGGATGGAATGTTTACCACTCCTAGGTAACTATTCAGATGTTACGTGATGCAAAACGATTTGTCAGGAGGATGGCTTGTTTTCATAACTGTCCAACTCCTAATTGCCCCTTATTGGGAGAATGCCGAGACGAAACCTACAGGAATATCCGCATTCTTTTTATTTCTCCCTTGGCTTGAGGAATATTCAGTTTTCTCCAGCATGAATTTTATAACAAAGGCTGGTCCGATTAGTCACATCAAACTTGCGATAAATGCTTTGCAGATGCTTTTTTACCGTGTTGATACTGATAAATAATTGGTCGGCAATTGATTCGTTTCCGTATCCTTTCTGCACAAGTTCAAGCACTTCTCGTTCTTTGGCAGTCAAATTTATTTCGATCTGAGGCTTAGTGGCTGAAGCATCCGGGTACATATAATGTTCCATGCTTTGGGAAATAAATCGAGATAGAATTTCTAAGCATCTCACATCTTGATCATGGAACGGATTCTCCTTTTCAGAACGGACAAACGCTATGGAACCGAGTATCCGACCATCGTTCATCAGGTAAGCCACCATCTGATGGTAGAGGCCGTATCGAGACATGAATTCATAGTAATAATCGCTTTGCTCGTATTCTTGTGGTGAAAGAACGTCTTGTATTCGCAGGACATGCTGATTGCGCAGGAGGTGACCTACCTTGCGCGGTATTAAGATATCGTATTGATGGCAGGAGGCGAGATAACTATCCATGGCATGCTTGTCGATATTTCGCATGATGGGACGAATCAGGTCGATATGTTCATTGTACATCCAAAAATTGGCCTGATGAAAACCAAAGTGCCTATCAAAGGACTGAAGAACTTGATGATGAAAATTTTGTGTGGGACCAACCATATCATCCATGAAAGCGAGCACTTTTTGGTAATCTTTATTTGAAAACGGTTCCATGAATTATCACACCCAATCACTAGTCATCTCACTATTTAATTATATCAGATTATTCTGTCTAAAATGGTCCGATCGGGTAATTGTAAAAAGCGAGTTATATTTCCAAAATAGAGATATAGATCTTTTTACAAGGAGTGAAAATATGGCCTATTTAAATCTGGCATTGGTTCAAATTGCCTCCCCTAGTACAAATGCTGACCTACAGGCACGGAAGCAGGAAAATTACGAAAAGCTAGCCTATTATGTGGATACGATAGCAGCGATGAATCCGGCAGTGGATTTGATTGCATTTCCCGAGCTGTTTCTAAACGGACTTGATCCTGTCAACTGGATAAAAATGGCAGAGACGATTCCCGGTCCGCTGACCGATATGCTCTGCGAAAAAGCAAGGCAGCATCGGAAGTGGTTGGCCCCTGGTTCCTTTTTTGAACAAGCTGAAAATCAGGACGAAGCATACAATACAGCGATTTTGATTTCTCCAGAGGGAGAAATCGTGATGAAATACAGAAAAGTGTTTATTCCGTATCCCCTTGAGCAATCAAAACCCGGACATGATTTTCCTGTTTATGAGATACCTAATATTGGAAAGGTTGGCTTCTTGATTTGCGCGGATGGCCATTATCCGGAGGCAGCACGTAATCTTGCGCTGAAGGGCGCTGAGGTGATCATCAAACCGACGCTGCAGGGTGACTGGATTGGTGGTACGAGAAACAATATCCCAATCGCCATTACCCGGGCGATCGAAAATCAATGCTTTGTCGTCAGCATCAACCACCCGAATCCCATTGGAATGGGCCACTCGGTGGCTGTCGACCCAGAAGGTAGAATCATCGAACAACTGGGAGACTCAGAATCTTTCACGATTGTCTATTTAAACCTGGATGAAGTACGGCGCGTCAGAGAAAATGGATCCATGGGGATGTTTGGATTTTTGAAAATGCTCAAAGGGTTCAAGGAATCTGGGATTCAGGTAGATGAATGCTACGCCGCAGACATCACGAAAGCACCCGTCTATCAATCACTGCAAAAGCTCTACCCCAAAACGCCGGCTGACATCAATAAATATTGTTCTCCCACGGACAATCTAACAAAAATATAATTTGCCATAGTGGGCTGCCCCTTAAGTAGAAACTTACTTTTGGGACAGCCTTTTTTGATTTACATAAACAGACTTGTCCAATAAAGAACGGGTCTACGAACGCCCGAGATGCTTAGCCTCGTCAAAATATATACTAAATCCCAGAGCATGAAACCCGTTTTTAATCTTCCGGAGTGCGATCAAGAAAAAGCTTAGTGACGGAAGTATACTCTCCATTTTTCACTTCTTCAGCACTCGCTTTTTCTTCAAGTGGATCATGACCGTGCATACTTGGGGCTATAGTTGGTTCATCCGTTGCAGATCGTTGTTTTGAGTCCATTATAATCACCACCCTACGGATTTGATGTTTTCTAGAGAATAGAAGACGTTTTGCTATTTCTAGGATTTACTTGATTATGAATATCTATCCAATGGGATGTATTTAACTCTACTCACTATCTGAGCATTGGGACAAAAAGAGGAAGGTCAGACGAAGGGGATTTTGGAAAAGAGAGGGCGTTTTCCGGGTGGAAACAATCTATTAATAGATTATTACGATAGTTATTTAGAAAAAATCTTCTTTCGTTTAATATCTACAAGTGTTCCTATTACTACAACTTTGAGTCCATATTTCCAAACACTGAGAGATGGTTCTTACGACTTGGAAATATTTTTTAATCACAAAAAAACCGGACCTATTGAAGAAAAGCTGTACATACAAACTGAACAAAAATTCGTTGATGTATGTAACCAATTGTGGTCAATAAGTCCAGTTGTTATGTATAGTGATATCAATGATCCAGACCACGATATCGAGTATCTAACTAAAAAATTACTTGCTGAGGAAAAGGAGTTATCTAGAAAACCACAAAAAAAGTTTTCAGAACCACGATACGATTTTGGTTTTCTATTTTCTGATAGGTATGAGGAAATTAATTTAATTAATCGTCTTACACTTCGTGATTATTTGCATACATGCTTTATTTTTCAAGACGAAAAAGTCGCTTTATGGTCAAATAGTATAGCGTATTTAGTTTATTGTGAAGAATCATTTAAAGATTCGTTGAAGTTAATTTGTACTACTCATGGGCTATATTTTAGATAACAAACTTATCAAGATTTAAAGCTGACACTTATCATGGTGTCAGCTTTTTTATAATTTTATTGCAAAACAAACTCAACATCCTTCTTTTCAACGCTAAGTTCATTCTTTGACTTGTGACGTTCTTCAGCTTGATGTATTAGTATCCTATAGTTTTGATCAAGTGAGTATTTTCTACAACTTCAAACCCTAAACTCGTGTAATAGTTAAACACCCTCTTATTGGAAGGATTTGTTTCTAGTTGAAAGGCTACGATATTATCCATTTTCTCAATACAATTAAGAAAATAAGTACCTATCCCTCTACTTCTAGAATCTTCTTTAACGTATAACTCATCTATGAATAGAATGTTTCCACCATACTCGTTACTCCAAAAGTAAACTAGTATTGAATATCCGATAATTTCATTGTTGCTTAATAATATTATAATCCGAACCTTTTGTGGATTCTTTTTATACTCGTTAATAGTAGAGTTTACTTTCGTATGGTTCATTGGTTGACCTTCAAGATCTTCGCGATAAAGGGAAGTTACCATTTCAAGAAATTCATTATAGTCATCATCCAAATAATCCCTTAGCTTTATATCCATCACTACATCACCTGTCTATTTTTTAAAATTGTACCATATGTGAAAGGAAATAGTTTGAAGATCTTGGTTGCATATTCTATTCTCGGACCGGCTTAGAGTAAGAAAAAAGCCAAGCCGGACATGTTGGGACTGACCCCCGTTTTTGAGACAGGGATAAAACACCTTATTTGCTAAGCAACCAGTTGCCGAAACTCAATCGGTGACTGGTTATTTAGTTTCGTTTGAATGCGAACATTGTTATAATAATGAATGTAGTCTTTGACTGTCTTTACAACGATGGCCGTCGTCGTACAGGTTAAATGGTCAAGATAAAATGTTTCCGACTTCAGTGAAGCGTGAAACGATTCAATGGGGGCATTATCTGCGGGCGTACCCTTACGGGACATGCTCATGGTAATGCCCTTTTCCTTTACAGCTTGTTGATAGTTATGGGACGTATACACAGATCCTTGATCACTATGTAACAAACAATCTTCCACAAGGGTAGAAAGTTGATGTAAGGTATCCAGAACAAAATCTGTATCTTGTTTCTCTCCAATTGTGTAGGCAATGATTTCACCGTTGTATAAATCTTGAATGCTTGAAAGATACAACATTTTCGGTCCAAATGGCAAATAGGTTATATCCGTAACCAGTTTCTGAAGAGGACGTTCTGCATGAAATTGACGATTCAATACATGGTTAGCAACTTGGGCAGGTTGTCCATTTTTGCTGCGTTTCTTTACTTTTACACGACATTGTAATCCATACTGCTGCATAATACGTTGAACTACTTTATGGTTGACATGTCCTTCTTTTCTTAGAATCGCTGTGATTTTACGATAGCCATAGTGCACAATTCTCGAATTCGCTTAATAAGACCGCATTCGTTATCTGATGTGGCTTTCTTGCGCAAACGATAGTAAGTCGATCTTGGAATGTTTAATAGTTGACATAATTGTGTAATGCACATGCTAGATTTTACAGTTTCTATGCAGGAAATTGCTACTTCTCGAACCACTTCCTCTCTAATTCGTTGTACTTATTTAGCACCTCGATCTGTTGCTTTAAGAAACGATTTTCTACTTCTAATCTTGCTAACTCTGAATCATATCTAGGTCCTTTACCAAAACTATATTGCTTACCGACAGGCTGTTCTAAGCGGTGAAGTTCTCCTTCACGATACCATTTCATCCATACTTTTAATTGAGTATAATTCCGTATCTGTAACTGCTCCATAACTTCTTTTATTGGAACACCTGCTAGTCTAAGCTCTATTGCCTTCATTTTAACTTCTACTGGGTAACTTACTCTTGTTCCCATACAAAAACACCTCCAAGTTGCACAAGTATTTTACAACACTCGCATTCTCAACATAAAGGTGTTTTTATTTGTCTCACATTATGGGGTCAGTCCAGTTCGAGGGCTGGATGAAATGAAGAACTATAACTCAAAATCCTTAGTATCGTTGAGCAATTCCTGTCGTCCTTATCCTTAATGGGAGCTATTTTAGATCAAAAAGCAAATTTGCGTTCTGACCAATTCTTTCTAGATGCAGAGAAGTGGCTGATATGATAGACAAGCCTCACGATCAATAGTATCAGAACCTATATAGATATGGAGCCTGCAAAAAATGCAAAGTCAGGATTTTTCATCTGAAGCACATACTTAAACCTTCGGAATAAAGTCCAATCTTGCTACCTACTCACTAGAAAAGGTTGCGACATAGTAGCAAATAAGATGACTATATAAAATACTCCATTAGTCTAATTACTGTTGACGATTTGTTGACGAAAACCGTCAATAACTACATTTAATGATTAATCGAACCACATAAGAATGGGCTAACCCCTTATGTGACAAGGTTTTAGTCCACTATAACACGTCATAACTACATGCTAGAATCCCTGTGACAGGGTGGGGGTCGCTGGTTCGAACCCAGTCCGGATCACCATATATCGATTGCTAAAACCCTTGGTACTAAAGGGCTTTTATTATTTTAGGAGCTAGTCAGTTGACCACAAAAATTCCTGATTAGCCCGTGTGACCACATTTTGATCACCTTTACTTAACTAAAGTATTTTTTTACCTTTTTCTCATTCATTTCTTGTTCAAAATTACCGGCAGCATCTTTCTGCATATCAGGTAATACATGACTGTAAGTATCTAAAGTAACACTTACTCGACTATACCCTAATCGTTCGGATACAACTTTGGGGTGTTCCCCAAGCTGGAGGAGAATTGTCACATGAGTATGACGTAAATCATGAAAATGAATCTTTTGCCCCCCGACCCTTGAATCATTCTATCAAAATACCTTACAAGGTTTCTGGGTTCTACAGGTTAGTACATATCACACGATCGTGGTCATTGTATAAACCACCTAAGAGAAGTTTTTGTTTATTTTGATCGGACCGATGACGTTTTAACGAGGACAAAACATATTCTGGTAATGAGATCTGACATTTTGAATTCTTTGTTTTCGGTTCTTGGAAGAGCAGACCTTGTCTAGTTCAAAAAACAGTTTGTCTAATGCTTAATTTACCTTGTTCCAAATATATGTCTTTCCACCTTAACCCCAGAATCTCCCCACGCTGCATACCCGTATAAATTGCGAGAACATATGCTGCAAAAAATCTCTTACCGTGCATTTCAACGTAATCTTATAACTCTGTAGCTTCTTCCAGAGACCAGGTAATGATATCCTTATCAGCTAATCTTGGTGGTTGCTCCGGATTGAAATGTAAAAATCGTCCTGAGTATTTTGACTCCTGCGTTAATTGGGATCATCTTGAAATCATCGGCAACATCTATGAAGATCCACATCTGTTAAATCAAGAGTGAGCAACGGAGGGAGAGAATGCAATGGCGCTAAATCAATTTCCATCAGTTGAAAAACTTCAAGAATGCGCTGAGGAAATGTGCAAATGCCATTGGGGAGTTGAGTTCACTGGGAAGATTGAAGTTCCGAACTAAGAAAAGTGCTACTTTTACTTGGATCGGTATATTCCTGATACCCAAACAATCGAGTTTTCATCATACCCAAACAGGAATAAATCGTTAGGGCAATTACTTGATACTCTTCTATACGAACTATGCCATTGGTATATGCACGTATCAGGCAAGCCTTACTTTGATCATGATCCGGAGTTCATTGACGAAGCATTGCGAGTTGGTGCATCACTTAACTCTGACAAAGAAATCTATCAATACACAAAGCAAAAATATGGAATTTCATATCGAGACATTTTGAAACTACGAAAAAAAGGAATTTCAACAAAACCATTTGATCGAAACATTATACAGCAAGAACAGTTAAGCATGTTTGATTAAATAATATTTCAATACTACTAGTAGGGAGTAATGTAACACATAGTGTATTGTGTTACATAAATAAAAAGTAGGGCGATCTGCCACACTTCCTTTAAATGGATCTAAGAACGTAGTCTACTCACAATCGATTTTTATAATTGGCAAATGGTCTTCCTTCTAACGGTTTTTTTGCAGGAACCAGACCTATTTTTTCAATTAGATCACCTAGTTTTACCTGTTTCAAGTTTTCTGTGACCGTGAGTTTTCGATGCTGGTATTAAAATCTGACCAGGAAATAGAAAATCAAAATATGAAGCAAGATACGTTAAAGGCATATCTTTAGCGCAAAAGTCTACATTCTTTTCAGGATCAGCTTGATCGAATTTAGTTGGTATTTTAAATGGTGCTTCATTACAAAAGCATTCACACCATGCCCCGTCCGAATAACCTATACAGCCACATCCATTCGGACAAGCAATGTAACAACCAGGACCTCGACACTCTGCCATTTAGGTTAGGCTCCTTTCTAGAATCAATAGTTTTCTTAAAAGGATGGTCAGTATTTGCAAATTAAATACCCGTTTTATACGAGTAGATACAACATATATCGATCAGAAAAAATTGGAATACTTCGATGAAAATGCTGAAAAATCGATCTGTCAGGCTGCTTTGAAAGCGGTTGGTTAACTTAATTGTTATTCAATCCGGGGTCTGGTTGGATAACAATCAGGTGATTTCACATCGGACACTTTGGATAGCTTCATCAAATAATAACACTCTTCCCGTGACATATGATCTGCCATAAGTGGAGAAAACGTTCCTAATATCTCATCCTCTAAACGTAGCTCCTCCAAATCATACAAAAAGGCCTGAAAAAGTTGAATTTCCATTTCCAATAATCTGTCAAATGAGTGGATGAAGTAGTCGGCTTGCTTAATCTCGGCCTGCTCTTTCGGAGCTAACGATTCAAAAATAAATCGGGAATGATCACCCAAGATTTGTAACCAAAATCATCGCGAGAATTTTTATTCACGTCGTCCCCTCCCTTTTACGTCCAGAAGTATGTTATGGGGTTCACTAGTTGTAATCTAAAAGCCAAAGGTGTGGATATTACACCTTTATGTGGAGAAATAAGAAAAGCCCCCGTTAGGAGGCATTTCTCTCAATAACTAAATTGGTATACAACAAATCTTGTTTGGAATGCAACAACCACTTGGTTCACTAGTTGCAGATGCAGCACCAGAAATAGACATAACCATCATGACTGTAAAGGCGATAGCTAGAAACTTTTTCATAAAGATCAACTCCTATCTATCATGGCAAGGCAAAGTTTTTCTACACCCTTCTGGTTCAGCTGCAAAAGCAGCACTGGAAATAGAAACAACGGATAAAGCTAGCATAGCTACTACTAGAAACTTTTTCATAGTATCACCTCCAAATACAAAAGATTATAGAACGTTCTGACAATAATATATAATATTTGTAATTATTTGGGAATATATGAAAATAAAAAAGCCTCCTCAACGGGAGCCATCGTATATACGTTCGCAAAACTATTATACCATGCGTTGAGCGGGAAAATGAATGATGAACACACAACTTTCTTTTTTACCAGAGATAGATAGAAGAGCAACGCAAAGAAACGTAGAGCAAGCGTTGGAGACAGCTAGAGTATACCGCCAGATTGGTTTTGTTCGTAGAGAAATGGCGAAGACACCAAGTTATGAAGAGAGATTTCATGGCAACACGAATAAAACGAGCGACTCAGCAGCCGATTTCGCTATCTGGAATGTAGATAAAGAGAAGAAGCAAGAGATTGGGCAGAGCGTGTAGAGCTTGCTGTAAGCCGTCTGGATCGTAAAGAAAGAGAGAAAGAGATACCAGGAGGATGCCGAGGCATTAGATTATATGCTTTATCACGAAATAGGGCTTAGTCAACGGACTTATGAGCGAATCAAGTCTAAAGCTTTTTATAAACTCGCTTTCATGCTAAAGGTTGAGGTGTTGTTAGAGGGAGTTGCTTAAATTCGTGGTGGTTAAATGGCGGTATTATGGCGGTCGATTTTGTGAGTACAGTGATAAGATAGTAATAGGTACATGAAGGCTACTCGATAAGTCGAGTGGCTTTTTTAATGCCTAGCAAACAGAGACTATATTACGCAAGGGTACGCTATAAGCTCCTTGCTCTCTGATTAGTAGGCGTTAATAGGGAGGGATGTTATATGCTGACCGGGATAATTTTATTCGCTATATACCTACTTATAGGCTGTGTAGTGTGGTATTGGACGTAGAAGGACGAGAGATAGAATTCCACAATACATATGAGAAAGTAGTAGTATTCTGGCTACCTATTTTTATTGTTGGGTTGATTTTTTCGATATTTACGAGGGAATAGCTGTTGCAATTTAGGTAGAGGTTGTAGAATGCTAAATGTGACAAAAATATGAATAATATATGAAAATAATGAAATATTTGACAATATAGGATATATTAACAATTGTTTACATATAAAATACTTGGAGGTGCTTTACATGAAAAAAGTAATTTTTAGTCTTTTAACATTAGCTCTAGTTACAAGTATTTCCTCATCCGCATTAGCTACAGAAAAAAATGAAGCAACAGAAGTAAATACGTTGGCAGGAATATTTTATGATCGTGAACCAAATGATACCAAGGAACAAGCCAATCCGTATATGATAGGTGGGCAAATAAACGGGGAAATAACTTGGGATAAGGATATTGAAGATTGGTATACATTTACCCCTACTAAATCAGGAAAGATTAGTATCATGTTTGCCTATAGTAAAGAGAAAAAAAATATTTTCGACATGAAAGTTTATAAAAAAGCTACTACAATCGGATTAACAGAAAATCCGGGAGAAGCACTTCTCTTAGATGTAGAGGCTGGGACAAAATATTACATTCGAATTGCTAGCGTAATTATAAGTGACGAAGCTAGACATGACTACAATGTATACTCAGAGTATATCAATTAAACTCAATAAAGGAATAGAGCTACTCGATAACCGGGTAGCTTTTTTTTTGCAAAACAAACTCAATCAGGTGGTGGTTATCATGTAGATGGCAAGAGCAAGAAGCCCGAACAGGGACAAAGCAGAAGCGATGTACCTGGAGAGTGGAGGAAAACTACTCTTAAAGGACATTGCCGAACAGCTTAATGTGTCAGACTCACAAATTCGTAAGTGGAAGAACCAAGATAAATGGGACTCAAAGCTCAATAGTAACGTTACCAATGCGAATAGTAACGTTACCAATGCGAATAGTAACGTTACCAAACGAGTGGGCGCACCTCAAGGCAATCAAAACGCTGTAGGGAATCGTGGTGGTTCTGCTCCAAAAGGAAACAGTAATGCAGTACCCCATGGATTCTTCCGCAAATACTTTCCAGAGGAAACAGCAGATATCATGCTGGAGATAGAAACGAAGTCTCCTATCGATATGCTTTGGGAAAACATCGTTATCCAGTACACAGCGATTGTGAGAGCGCAGCGTATTATGTTTGTACAGGATAAAGACGAGATGATAAAGGAACTCAAGAAAAGGAAGTTTGAAATATGCGAGACAGGCGAGGGTGAAAATAAACGTTTGGAACCTGCCATAGCCGAGGAAGAATATGAGTTTCAATTTTCGTGGGACAGACATGCTACATTCCTAAACGCTCAATCAAGGGAGATGGCAACTCTCCAAGAACTTATCAAGAGTTATGAGGAAATGCTGAAAGGCGATCTGGCGACTGAAGAACAGCGTCAATTCCATATAGCACTAGGAGCAAAAGTTCTAAGACTAAATAAAGAAAAAGGCTGGTTAATCCCACCACCATTACACCATAATAAAGCCGAGGATTGCTAGAAAATCTATAGTTGTACAAAGGGAGTAGAACTTTCTGACGTTCAACGATTAGAGATGCAAAATCGATTTCTCAAGCAGCAGATTGAGGTGCTAAAAAAGTACAAGGTGTTAGAAGGGAAGTAGTTCGGGAAGTTGCCCTAAGCAGTGTTTGGCTTTAATGAAGATGAGTATGATGTCCTTTGTAGTATGAATGAATAGGATGAAGCCAATGAGCAGAGAGATTGATGTTGCAATATAAAAAGGGTACATAAAGTACCCTAAATAAGACTTACTTTATAAGACTACACAAAGAAGGTCCTAGCATACAGTCAGGTTGGACATTAGCAGCATTGGCAGCTCCTGCAACAGACATAATCATTGCAACTGCAAAAGTGATAGCTAAAAACTTTTTCATAATCTCACCTCCGGTTTTTTTAGAGAACCACCAGTTAGGGGGCTTTAACAAACATTAAATTGAACGTTACCACGGTTCATGACAAAAACGGTTCCCTTGGCACCCTTGTGGTTCAGCAGCAAAAGCCGCACTAGAAATGGAAACAACGGATAAAGCTAGCATAGCTACTACTAGAAACTTTTTCATAATTTCACCTCCAAACCTAAAAGATTATAGAATGTTTTGACAATAATATAACATACTTGTAATTATTTGGGGATTGATTAAAACAAAAAAGCTCCCTCATCAGGAGCCATGGAATACACGTTCGCAAAACTATTATACCATGAGCAGATGGTGAGGGGGAAATGAATGATGAACACAATTCAGGACCTTCTTCGAGAGTATAAAGAGACAAGAAAAAGCTTGAGAAAAGCATATGCTCAAAAGCGTAGCAACAATATTGCTTGGTTCCGAGAGTTTTGGGCACCAGGAATGGAAAACGAAGTTATTCATTTGAAAATCGGTAATGGAGACTACGGTGAGCCGCGATGGGCAGGCAATACACTAGGTATTCTTGGAAGCAGAAAAGCAGAGGAGTTAAACCTTGGATACTTCGACAATGGGCGAATGCTTTCAATGATTTTGTCTGTTACAAATGGTCAACTTACTCCACAATCGATTTAAGCACTGAAGATGGCGAAGGGTGCAAATTCACAAGGCGACATCCTTTACATTGAAGTAGAAGGTTTCGACAAAGGATTGTTGGGTGATGACAAAGAGAAAACTGCAGTAAAGCTTGATAAGTTGAACGATCTCCTCCAACAAGATGCCTTATTTCTCGAATATGGCCGTGAGAAAAGAAAAGAATCTCGTCCATCTTTCCGTCTTCCTCCAATCCTTACAGGAGAATCAGATGATTATACCTGTGCAACGAGTGATAATACCAGACGTATTGCTGAAGAACAGGTGTTTCAGCCATTACGAGGTTGGATAACGAATGAGTTTTTTATAAGAGGTTATTCCCTGCCATTGATGTTTACAGAGTGAAAGCAGTTCTAATAGGTCCTGAATTATCTGACCGAAGAAAGAACTAGCTACCATTGCAAAACAATTTCTCCGAGAGACAAGGGCGGATAATCATGTGTGATCAATGCCTATACCTAATAGCAAAAGCGGACGATGACGACTTGCTGGTAGTTTGGAACTGAACTTTGCAGAACGGAAGTTATTAGAGAAGCTATATAAAGACGGTGAAGAGTCAATTTCAGATCTATTACTTCTTCAAGGGAAAGCAATGGATGAAGCCATACAGGAATTAAACGAGGAATTAGCCGTAGATGACAAAGAGCTGTGGAAAGTAATTCTAAAAATCCAATCTGGTGAATTCTTTCAAGAAAAATTTGAAGAAGCTTTTTTTAACTCGATTATGCCAATATTTCAACTTGCAGGAGAGTCTGAGGCTATAGGAATTAACTCAGGAGCAAAGTGGAAAATAGAGAACAAGAATGCAACTAAGTTTTCTAAAAAACTGAATAAACTGGTGCCAGCCATGAATGATATGTCCTCTAATCATCTTCTCCAGTCTTTTAAAAAGGCGATTAAAGAGGGCAAGACTCAATCAGAAAGAGCACTTTTGGTAAAAGAAGTGAGCAAGCAAGCTGCCACTGGTGAAGAAGGTCCTTTTACTATGGGGCGAATGAAATTCTTAGAGGAGTGTTGGAATTGTTTAAAATTTCAGTAAAAAGTAAAAGGTTTGCTATTTTTATTAACTCTTTTTGTTGGAGCAACATTCTTTTCATATTCAGTTTTTGCTGAGCCAATTGATCGAGGTGTATTGTGGGGGTATATGCTGTCTTTAAAGTTAATGCTGATGAAGCACCTGATTATGCAGATGATGCTCTAGATATGGCACTACCAATGTGGAAAAACAAAGGAGGAAATTTAATAGCAACTAAGGCATCATTTCAAAAATCAAATGTTGATTTATTTCAGGAAGATCAATATTATTTCGCTGATAAAGGTTGGGGCACAAGGACTGTTGGTTGGGCTAAATTAGTATCTGATAACATTACATGCAATCCTCATCCAGACGACTGGCCAGATTGCGGTGATGATAAAATAACTTATATAGAAATTTGGTTAAATTCTACGACTACGCCATTTCTAGATGGTGCAAGAGCACGTGTTATAGGTCATGAATTTGGTCATGGATTAGGATTAGGCCATTGGGATTATGCTTTATCTAATAGTACAATCATGATTGGTTCAGGATTACCTAGCGTAGACCCAACATCTACAGATGTTAGAGCTTTAAATAAAAAATATTAGTAGAATAGGATGAAAATTATGAAAAAAAGGATAGGTATAGGGCTAATTGTTATAGCATTAGGATTAGTGTCTGGCACAACATATGGATTAATAAGTAACAATATTCAAGGGGTTGGTCATGGACTTGCAACAACTGTAGAAGTTAACTCTCTTGAAGAAACTTTAGATTCTTACGTAAATTCGGTGGTTAAAGGTCGAGTTATTAAAACTCTAGATACAATCACAGAGCATGAGAAACAAGAAAAAGGACCAGATTTTGTTTGGTCTAGAACACCAGCTATTATTCAAGTCGATGAAGTATTGCATGGTAAGAACGTAGGTGAGGAAATCACTTTTTATGAACATGGTAAGAGAAGCGACAGTTCAAAGGAATTTCTTGAAGTTGGTGAAGAAGTAATTTTATTCCTAGATCAAGAGACATCATATGGAGGTTATTGGTCATATAGTTTTGAAGACGGTCTATGGAGGATAGATAAAGAAGGAAGAGTAACTTCAAAAGGAAAAGCTGAAATAAATGGAATATTACAAAATTTAAACACGAAATCATTTATTCAAGAGATTAACTCAGCTAAATAGTTTATTTGAAAAAAGCCATTATCAATAAAAAAAGGAAATGCTTTTTTCATGAATTAAATATATAAAATTTAATGTTTAGTCCATTTGTAAATGATGGTAATCTAAGCCATTCTTCATTATTTTAATTCCCTTTCTAAAAACGAAGCAAAACGATGCATAGAAGTAATTGAGAAAATATTCAAGAGGAGGTTGATCAGAAGCTGGATAGTATTGAAATGGATGATATTGAACTGGAATAACAACGTGTTGTTGCTCAGATCTGTCTCGATTCAATGAATGTTCCTCCTTAATAATCTTAATTTTCCTGATATTATATTTGGCTGTATACTTTCTAGATAATTGTCCATATACAATTGGATGAATACCTACCATACATAGCAAGGCCAAGGCCTATGATGGTCTTATTAATAAAAAGCATAGCTTCTAGATTAAAGTAATGGGAATATTTCAGGAAGGATTTACTCTTTTTTCAAGTAAATCCTTCCCAAAATATTAGGCTTTATAAGGTAAACTTCGCCAGTTGTTCACCCCAAGATGATAATTCAGTTTCAATAAATCCAGCCTTCTTATAAGCAATTTTCGCAGAAAGATTTTTAGGAGTATAACCAATCATAATTAGAGGAATATTTTTATTATTAATGCTTCTTATCTTTTCAATAACGAGAAATATAGCCTGTATACCTATACCTTTTCCTTGATATTCTTTATCAATCATAAGTCTATAAATCCAATAATTATTATCATCAGAGTCTATTCCAAACATTGTAAACCCGATCAATTTATTATCAAGATATATACCTTTTGCATAGAAGTTATCTAAAAATTGAACTTCTGCGATAGAATAAAGATTGGAGGCAATGAATGTACGTTGTTCTTCTTTTACTGATAATTTTATAGCTTCTTCCCAATTACTTTTGTCAATGGGTTTTAAAGATATTTTGTTCAATATGATACCCCTTTCGAATATAGAAGGGAACCACGCAGTTTTTGGGCTAGTGAAACGTTATCCCCTCATATTTACGCCCAAAGAATACTATTTCTTTTTTCATCGACAACGCCTCCTTAAAATTAGGATTTATACTTCTAAATAATATATTCAACATTTTTTAAATAAACGAATACATGGAGGTTTAGGGTACAAACCACCTGAAGCAATAAAGAATTTGCTGAGAAAAGCATCTTAACAATTAGCTATTATGTGTCCAAGATATTGACTCAGATCCAGTAACACATACTCGACTATGCCTTAATCGTTCGGATACAACTTTGGGGTGTTCCCCAAGCTGGAGGAGAATTGTCGCATGAGTATGACGTAAATCGTGAAAACGAATCTTTTGGACCCCTGACCCTTGGAACATGATCATTCTATCAAAATGCCTTACAAGGTTTCTGGGTTAAATAGGTTTACCTTCATCAGTGCATATCATAAGATCGTCCTTTTATTTTCTCAATCTCAATTGGTCCATATTGTCGACTGTCCATACTACTCACCCGATTATCACCAAGTACAAATACACTTCCTTGTGAAATTGTATAAGGTCCAAAATCATCTGTAAATTGAATTCCGTCCTGTTTTTGTTTGTATTCTAATAGATATGGTTCGTCAAAGGGATTTCCATTTATATATAAAACATCTTCCTTAGATTGAACAGTATCACCTGAGATACCAATAACTCGTTTAACATGCATCATGTTATTATCAGCGTTAAATACGATAACATCTCCACGCTCGACCGAATGCTCTGAATAGTAGCCTTTATCACAACAAATTTTTCTTCTGATTTAAGTAAAGGAGCCATACTATTACCTTCTGCAATAAATGAGCTCATAGTTGATTGTGAGTCAACTTCCCCTGAGAATAATATCATTAATATCAATAATACTTTCATTAGAATCATCTTACCATATATTTACTTTAACTAATAATAGCACAAAAAGATCATTATGATTGATGATTTTCAAGAAATCTATCAAAGCTATCCCTAATCAAAGGAGGAAGCCAACGAGCAGAGAGATTGATGCTAAGAAATAAGAAAAGCCCCTGTTAGGAGGCGATTCTAACTCACCAAATCTCGAAATAATAATACGCTTTGATACACCCTTGGGGTTCAGAAGCAACAGAAACAGACATAACCATCATTACTGCAAAAGCATATCTACCGTGTGCTTGTGTAGTGTAAAACCTGGAACAAAAAAAGGAAGGTCAGGCAGAGAGATTTTGGAGAAAAAGAGGCTGTTTCTCAGGAGGAAACAACCTGTCGCGTGTTGCTTAGCGGAAAAAGCGGCGTCCAAAAAAAGGTGAGTCCCTGAAGAAGAAAGGTGACTGCCTAAAGAAAAAAGGTGATTCTCGAAACCTTCTAAAACCAGGTGACTCAAATCCACGGCCAAATCCTCCTCGGCCACGAAAAGGCGGTGGATCATTAAACCTCATAGAACATGACGACTCACACATACACCTACAGCATTTACATCTACAGCATTTACGTGACAATGATGCTCCCTCCTTTTCGTTCTATTCATAGGTATGTATCACTCCGTTTGAATGCTTGGGCGATTTAACTAATCACACTAGCCTAAATTGAGCCTAATTTATGAAAGCCACTTGAACTACAATTTAACACAACACACGATATGTAAATGGGAAGGTGATATGAATGGTAAAGAACAGCATTTTGAAAGATGAAGAAGTAAAAAGCTATTTAAACGCTACTGAATAAAGGTGGGAATATTGAAATGCTTGATAAGTGGTATGGAAAGAAAGGCGGGGAGGGGAAAATGACTGTTTACAAGATCAAGGGTCAGTCAGGGGTAGTAGAACTGGTCATTACTTTGTCAGCCGAATCACCCGAGCAAGCGCTGGAAGAGGTGAAGTAATACTTCCCACGAACACTTGGCTCTCAGCTCGGGAAAATAAGGAATGATGCGATGGAAGCAACAGAGTGAATTGAATGTATTAAGTAGAAAATAGAAGATGCTGCATCTCATAATGATTTCTATTCCTCGTTTGGCAAAGAACTCAGATGACTAAATCAACAATTTGAAAAAACTGAAATCTACCCATATGCACAAATGCAGATAGGAAGTAAATACTCGTCAGAAGAGAGCGGCATTGCAAATTTGTTAGTAGTAAGAAGGAACTTATTGTTACAGAAGGGAGAAGAACAATGACGGAAAAAGAGATCATCGTAACGCTGGTAAATAAGGTGATGGTAGCCGTGAAATAGAAATTACTACGACGATGTTTGGATTGTGAAAATATCGAAGTGTGAGGAAATCGATAGCGAATTTGTTTTTGATCGAACTTACACAGCACATTCGGAGTACAAGTCATTGCCCGAAGCAATTTGTAAGGCAGCATATGAATTTGTTGCTTAACAAATCGGTAATTAATTTATCTAATTAAATAAAAAGCCCCCCAATAAGGGGGCCTTTGGTGCAATTAATGTTAATGTGAATGCATCATCTTCCTATGGTGATGCATCATCATTCTATGGTGATGCGCTCTCATGCGATGGAAATGTTCTCTTTCAGAAAACTCGTGATGCCTCATTCGGTCATGCCGATGCATCATACTTAAAGAGCGAAAGTGATCGGCATGCCTTAAATGATGGTGCATTCTCTCCTGATGGTGTTCAATAGGATCCATAAATCGATCCCCCTTCCTTACCATGATAGTTATGGTATGAGGGCAGCTTTAGAATTGATTATCCTGAAAACAAAAATGGGTTAATGTCGGTAACGTACATGCTAAAGCATTGCTTCTACAAGCAATAAAACAAAACACACGATTTGTAAAAGGGAAGGGAATTTACATGAAAGTTAACACAACGTACGATGTGATAAGGAAGATGTGGAATGACGTACAGCGTTACATCTATAAGTTGCCATAACATATTCGGAATCAAATATTTCGAGGTCCTTTTCACATGTGGAGCGAGTTTGAAGTTGGGACTAGATCCAAGCTATAAAACTTATAAAAAGGAAATGGATAACCGCCATTATGTTTCTATGAATCAAGCACCTTATGGAGCACAGACGCTTACTTATATAGGGTACACTTCATATAAGACAACTTTTACTGATCGTTTTTATTTTGATAGGGAGTATGACAACAAATTTATTGTAGTGAACGATCATTAGGCTACCACCAGTGGCGATGCGTATTTATATTTAGGTAGATCAGCATCAAGCCTATGGTATTTTACAGTAATTAATCCAAATTAGTAAGGAGAAAAAATGAAGCGAACCATTTTATTGTTGATAAGCTTTGTGGTGACGATAGTACTTTTATATTTTCTTCATTTCGTGCCACCGTTAGGTTTTGCTTATTTTATGAATATAGGTAACCTCGAGAGGTATCTATATGCTACTATGGTTTTTTTTCCTATTATTCTAATTGGTTATTTAATTGGTAAAAGCCTATTGTTGCCAACGTTTATTTGTTCATATTTTTATTATTATGCTGAAGTGGCTTTTGACATGTTATCTTCATATGTGTTAGCTGCAATTACAGCTGCTGTACTTGTATTTTTAGTAAAAATTTTATGTAAGAAAATATTTAAAATAAAAGGATTTTAGCTAATCGAATATTTAAACGAATATTTAAACTCCGAGTATTGTAAGAAATCAGTTGTTGAAAGGTAAAATATCTGTAGACAACATTAACAGAACCTATCCCATAAGGAATAGGTTCTATTTATATTTAGGCGGAACAACTAAGGCAGCAAAAGCTACCCCTTGTCTGACCTCACTTTCATCCCATGCCTAAAGGCGGACTAAAGTCCTGCATGGGCTTTCCCGTTCGGAAAATCTGTAAAAAGGCCAACTATTGTACTTACAAAGATAATTATTACAATGACGTTCACCCAAAGAGGGTTCTTTTTCATTTGGCACACCGATTTTCCTTTTTTTGTAAATTCTAACATAAGAATATATATGCATGTAAAAAAACGGAAACGGATGAGAGCAAAGACTTATTTGGAGCAAATAAATAAAAACGCAGAACAACTCCGACTAGCTGCATTAATAGACATTAATCAACATGTAGGAGATTAGCTTGCGAGTGGTGGAAAAGAAGACGAACCATACAGTGACCAAACACAAAACACGATTTGTATATTCATTTCTTTGGAGTCATGAAATAAACGGTGACAAATGCATCTTCATTGAATCCAAATTGACGTTTATCAATAATGTATAACGTACCATCCCTAAGCTCTAATTCATCCCCGGGGGATAAAGTTGGTAGAGAGAAAGAGGTTTCTTGTTCGAAGATACATTCTGTTCTAACAAAAAATCTAGTAAGGAAGAGAGTGATAGATGGATATTCAGGTTCATGATAGCGGAATTCCATGAATGTACACCTCACTTTCGAATACGTCCATTATATGTTCGAAGGCAGTTAATTAACAGTATGTATCAAAACATTACGATAGTTACTCAGAAAATATCTTCTTACGTTTAATATCCACAAGTGTTCCTATCACTCCAACTAAGCCGCACAAAGTAAACAAGATAGGGACGAATGATACTGGTTCTGTTAAAAGACGATAAACGCCATTGATAGATATAATTAAGCCGCTGATCAATAGGAGAATTAGTCTCATTTTTGTTTTCATCATGTGAACACCTCAGAATGATTGTATCACATTTGAAGGGAAGGGACTTAGGGATGCAAGAAGGATGTAAATTTGATGCTAAAGTTGCGAAGTGTTTAGGGTGGAAAGTAAAAGACGAGTCAGTCTACATTAACGAAAGAGTGGGAGGACTGGCTTGATAAATTGATATTTTCAACAACAGGTGATGGCATGCTTCAGATGATGGAAGAATCCAAGAAACGAGATAATTATCTTTGTATGAGACCAACAATAGGCGGTTACAACTATTGGGCAGAGAGTATATTGGACCTTTGGGACAGAGGATCATCGAGAGGAATGATAGTAGCTGAAAGAGGATACGAATCTGCACCGACTAGTGTAACACTAACATTTCTAAAAGCCAAAGCCGTGGATATTACTGCTTATATGGAGAAATAAGAAAAGCCCCCGCTAGGAGGCAATTCTCTCAATAACTAATTTGGTATACAGCAAGGTCCCCATGGTCCTTTGCAACAACCACTTGGTTCATTAGCAGCAGATGCAGCACCAGAAATAGACATAACCATCATAACTGCAAATGCTATAGCCAAAAACTTTTTCATAATCTCACCTCCAAAAATAAGAATTTATAGAATGTTATGACAATAATATAACATATTTGTAATTCTTTGGGAATATATGAAAATAAAAAAGTATCCAAGGTACAGTAGGTTAGTCGAAGAAGGAATATGGTTTATTTTTATTGAACTCTATTGATCTTGAAGAAATGAGGGATTAGATGAAATATGAAGTTATTATTAATATGCCAATATGTAATCACGAAGTACCAGATTTAAGAGAACTTGTTGGATGGGGAAGACGTGATAAAGAATATCCTACTTTATTTGAGCGTTGCAATTTCTGGGCAGGGGTTAGAGACGCTGATAATAAACTAATAGCATTTGGATATGTTTGTGGAATGGGCTTAGAACATGGATACATGGAAGATATTATCGTTCATCCCGATTATCAAAAGAAGGGAATCGGAGTTGAATTGGTAAAAGAATTATTACGAGAATCTGAACGGTTTGGCTTAGGGATTGTAACCGTTTCATATGAGGAGCACAATACTAATTTTTATAGAACTTGTGGCTTTTCTTCTTCCTCAGGAGGAGTATGGCAAATATAGATTAAAAGATTTTTTATTGAACTATTGTGGACAATAGCAGAACAAGGCTGTCATTAGGCAGTCTTGTTCTTATGCAACAAAAAGGGCAGGTTAATCAGAAATGAGCGAACTTTTCTAGAAAAGAATCATTCATTTAACAGAGAAGGAGCATGTGTTGCTTAATCTTTTTCAAAACACGTTCTTTCTGTTTGTATATTTATTAAGGTTATTAGTATTGTTTTGATCAAACTTTTTTATAAAGCTACAGCAGCATTCGTTACAGCAAAGCTTCCAGACATATAGGGAAGGATAGCAACAATAGCAGCCATTCTTTCGAAGTTGTCAGCTACATCTTTTTGCATGTCCGGCATGACATGACTAAAAACGTCCATTGTGACTCCAACTCTACTATGACCTAACCGTTCCGATACGATTTTAGGGTGCTCACCAAGCTGATATATAGCATTATTGCATGTGTGTCTTAAATCATAAAAAGTGGAGGGGTGGTCTCCCTCCACTTTTTATGTAATCGTATTAAATCATTCAGGAATAGGTCGCATAGATGTGGTGAACTGGGTTCAAATTCGACAAATAATTCAGCATAGTTTTCTGATGATTCCTCAAGAACAGTTGCATTAAAGTTGTTGAGGGACGAATTCGGCGAGGACTGAATAACTTCATGTTATTTTTGAGAGGGTGAACTACTGCTAAACCGTGATCAGCAAAGACTATCGGTCTAAGCCTCTTGTTGAGCAATTTCTTAATAATGTACTTAATGGTGTTCCAGTATTGGGGAGCCAGCAAGCGGCAGCGTTAAAGTGAATGAAGAGACACATGCGAAGGATTTTTATTTGAGGAAAAGGCTAAATTATTGTGTGTTTCAAAAAGAAATGTACAAGCAATGGTGACTAGAGCACAGAAAAAAATTGCAAATTGTGTAGCGACGAACCTATTCCTTGTGGGATAGGCTCGTCTGTCTAAGAAAAAACTCTTAAATGCAAGAGAAATTACTTAGATTATGAAATTTGGCTCTCAGACATTGTGACTAGGCAAAATGACATTCGAATTTGTGTAGCTAGGAGATATGCTTTCTAGGGTAGATTTATTTTTAATTATCTTCTGAACAAGTTATACCAACCTAGTGTAGCAATATCATCAACTTTTGATGAAATAGCCTCTTGTTGTAACTTTATGTTTCGTAATTCTCTCATTCTTGCATAGTGCTGCTCTTCATGTTCAAAGAGATTTATACATTCTTTAAGAGAGTCAGCACGATTATTGTTAATGTATTTCTTCATTTTTTCGAGAGCATATAAGTACCAATAGTCCTCTGGAATGTCGCTTTTAGATTTAAGCTCTTGAAATAATTTCTTTTGTAGGATAGGTATTTCTTGTATCCTTTTTGCATATTTTCTTTTCTTTGCTACTATTGCATTTCTATTAATAATGAAAATAGATAGTGGGTAGATCACAAGGAAAAAGAATGAAAATAAATCGGGTAGCACATCAAAGATAAATTTTCCATCCTTACGTCCAAATATTATTAAAGTAATGATAGCAGTGACTAACGGAAGTGCAATAAAAATTTTAATATGATCATTAAATCTAAGGTTTATTGGTTTTTTAAAGTAATAATTTAATTCATCTTGGAGCTTGTGCCAATCTTTAATTAAAGATTCTGTAAAATCTAAGTTTAGTAGAGTATATTTTTTTTCTGATGACAAACTTCTCTCCTCCTTAAAATATGAAAGAAAATAATAATTGATCCTAATTTACTATTATAACTCCCTCTATATAGTAAAAATATCTTATATTTAATTTAATATAAATATAATAATTTGTAAATTTTTTTAGAGTAAACATTATTTATGAGAAAAATATTTGAATAGTTTATATATTATTTCAAACTGATTTCAAATAAAATAATGTTGCTTGATTATAATAGATTGCTAATTTATTTTGAATATTTCCCCATGTAAAACGATTTGGTCCAGAGCCAGTTAATCGATAATAGATGGAGCCCTCTGACGATAATAATCCGTTAGAGGGCCTTCCTGTTATAAGTTATTCTGCTGACTTAATAAATTTGAAATAGTATATAGGCTTTTTAAAACTTGTATGTTTTGTTTGATTCGCTAAGGCGTCCCCTTAGCAGAAAAGAAGCTGGTAGATTTTAAGTTATATTAATCTCATAAACCATTGCTATGCTTATGTAAAAACTCAATTGTTCTCCCTAACGTCTTTTCTGCATGTGATGAGGAAAAATCAAATTGATACTCATGTCCTAATTCAGATTTGGTTCCATCAAATAAAACACTCTCCACTTCCACGTTATTTCTTTCGAGAGCCTCTATAAGATCTGTTGAGTGCGGGGCCAAAGGGTCAGCATCTCCAACTGTCAAAAAGACAGGTGGATAATTAGGTGTTATCTGTTTAACTGTTGATATTTCATCTATTTTAGGGAATGATTTGATATCTTTTTCTCCTGTGTATGACCAAAACATTGTATCAACAAAAAACTTTCCTAATGTAGATGCTTGATGCTCTTCAAATCGATACATGTTATAAGGCCCGCAAAACAAGAGTAGGCCTTTTATTTGTTTGTTATCAATATGAGGCTGTATATTCATAGCTTTTGCTAGTTTTTCATTAGAGATGACTGCTGCAGTTTGACTGGCAATTTGAGCCCCAGCGGAATCGCCACCTATAAATAATCTATTCATATCGCCACCATATATTGCGATATTACTCTGAAGGTATTTCAGAGCCTGATTAGCTTGGATGACTGGACCGGGGTATTTTTGTCCAGGTGCAATGGCATAGTTTATATTTGCCACTACATATCCTTCATTAGCTAGTGCCATTCCATATTCCTGCGTTTGTTCCTTGCTACCTGACACGAACCCTCCTCCATGTATCCACATAATAACAGGAAGGATTTTATTAGCGTTTTTCGGATAGTAAATATCTAAAATACTATTTTCAAGTCCATCCTCGTCATAAACAACATCTTTTTTTACAACAACTTGCTTTTTAATCGTTTCAATGTTTTTAGGTGATGCAAACGGTTTTGCTTCGAATAATTGTTTGATTACAAAAGCCCTAAATGTAGGCGTAAACTGATTAATAATGGGTATAAGTAAAATAGGAATGACAATGATAGAAATCGGAATCATCCATCTTTTTTTTTGATAAAACTTTTTCTTTGTTGTCAATTGTGTTTCACCCCTTCTTTGTTAGTTATTATCTTCCACGTATCCGCCAAACATGTACAGTCTGTAGGAACAAGGAGATAGAAGAAGATGAAAGCCCCATCAAATACTGATGGGGTAATTCTTTTACCTTTTGATTATATAGCTGAGTACTTATCTACCGCTTAATCCAACAAGCTATTCAGTGGTGAACCGCCGTATACCGATCGGTACGTACGGTGGTGTGAGAGGACGGGGGCTAGTCACCCCCTTCTACTCGATTGCGCCTAGCAAGGGAGCAGAGTTCTTTTTCCTTCGGGAGCGATGGTTGAAACTACTTGACAGTGTGCAAAGTATGCACTAATCTTATCGTATCAAACATTTAATATCAAACAATTCACACTATTCTCTAAATTAAAAAATATTAATTCAGGGAGGGGCATGGTGACAGGATTATAATGAAGAAATGAACGGAAGAAGGATTTCGAGAGTAACGAATCTACTAATTGATTGAATAAGAGGTGACGTCATATGGACAAGATCAAAAACAGAATTACGGATCGATCTCCACTAGATTTGGATTATGACACCATGAAGGAAATGGGTTATCAAGTTACCGATATCGTTGCCAAGCATCTGTCAAGCCTACGATCACAGCCTGTATACGTCACGATGCCACGTGATGAAGCGGAAAAATTGATGCCAAAGGAACCGCCAATGGAAGGCTCCTCATTTGACGCTATTATGCAAACATTGAACCATGATGTTTTACCAAATACGGCACGAGAGCCTCATCCTGGTTATATTGCTTATGTTCCGAGCTGTCCGACTTTTCCTGCCGTGCTGGGGGATTGGTTCGTATCCGGTTTTAACTTCTTTACGGGACTTTGGGATATGGCGGCCGGCATCAATCAGATGGAGCTTGTTGTGATTGATTGGTTTCGACAATGGTTTGGGATGCCCCAAGGTACCGGAGGACTTATGACGCCTGGGGGATCTGCAGCAACTCACACCGCTGTTGTTGCAGCCAGACATCATGTCCTCGGAACAGATTATGCAGACATTACTCGCCTTGTCATTTATGCCTCGGATCAAGCGCACTCTTCTGTCATGAAAGCAGCGTGGATGGCTGGGATACCTCGCTCGCAGGTAAGAAAAATTTCGGTGGATGATCAGTTCAAAATGAAGGTAGAGGAACTCATCACTACTATTCATCAAGATCGGGAATCAGGATTACTGCCACTCATGGTAGTTGCTAGTGCTGGGACAACCAATACCGGGACGGTTGATCCTTTGCACGAAATTGCCGATTTCTGTGAGAATGAGAAAATTTGGCTTCATATAGACGCAGCCTATGCGGGATTTTCTATTCTTACAGAACGTGGAAAACAAGCACTGAGCGGGATAGAGAGGGCAGACAGTATCACGATCGATCCCCATAAATGGCTGTTTGTTCCGTTTGAATGCGGCTGTTTATTGGCACGAGATCCAAGTCTTCTAAGGGACGCCTTTCAAGTCAACCCGGAATATCTTAAGGATGCCGCTGCATCACAGTCCAAAGTGAATTTTTCTGAATACGGCGAGCAGCTGACAAGAGCATCTCGCGCGTTAAAAATATGGATGTCCGTGAACTACTTTGGGATGCAGGCGATTACCGAGGCCATTGACCGAGCGATGGATCTTACTCTGTTTGCAGAAGAATTGATGAAGGAAAATCCGGACTTTGAAATATTATCTCCTGCCCAATTCGGAATTCTTTGCTTCCGTATTCATCCAAAAGGAATGGACCATTCCAGCGAATTAGAAACGTTAAATCAAGAAATTTGTAACCGTGTTGTTGCTGAAGGTTCTTATCTCATTGCAACTACCCGTCTGCGCGGAGAATTAGCGCTGCGCATCTGTATTTTAGGATTTAGAACCGGCAAAGAAGATGTTGAGGGAGTCGTAAGCAGTGTCGTATCGAATGCGAAAGCGATTCTCGCTGAGTCGAGAGTAGTTGCTGATCATTCCTTGTAGAAAAAATAGAGGTCACTGAAGTAGCAGTGATCTCCATACACCTTTAATTTACGGAAAATTCAGATTTATTGTTAGCAACAAAACATGAAGGGGTGTCTTCATTGTATAACGCTTTAATCGGTTCTTTAGAAGCTGGTTTAATCTTTAGCATCATGGCGCTTGGGGTGTATCTTACTTTTCGGATATTAGATTTTCCCGATTTGACGGTGGACGGGAGTTTTACAACAGGAGGGGCAGTGGCAGCTGCGATGATCACCAGTGGGCTTTCTCCGCTGTTAAGTACAGTAACTGCCATCGTTATTGGATGCCTTGCAGGAGTTTTTACAGGCATTCTGCATACGAAGGGAAAAATAAATGCGTTACTTGCCGGGATATTAACCGCTATTGCGCTGTATTCGATCAATTTAAGAATCATGGGAAAAGCAAATATCCCCTTACTCAATCAGGAAACGATTCTTTCACAAATGAACGCTCTATCCCAATCCCTGTTTTCCACGGAGTCGTTTGCTATTCTAATTGGCATTGGTGTTCTGGTGCTTTTGGCAAAATTATTCATAGACTGGTTCTTGCGTACTGAAATCGGCTTGTGTATCCGGGCTACTGGTAATAACCCGCGGATGATCCGAAGTTTTTCGGTTAACACGGACAATATGATTATTTTGGGACTTGCTATATCCAATGGTTTTGTTGCACTTGGGGGGGCTTTATGGGCTCAGTATCAAGGGTTCGCTGATATATCGATGGGGATTGGTACGATCATTGTTGCTCTTGCCTCCGTGATTATCGGTGAAGTATTATTCGGCAGCCGGAGCATTGCTGTGGCAACCCTTGCAGCCATTGGCGGAGCGATTGTTTATCGTATTGTTGTGGCTATTGCCTTACGGGTAGGTTTGAATCCTTCAGACATGAAGCTGATGACCGCTTCGATTGTCATTCTTGCCCTGATTGCGCCAAAATTAATTGCTATTATCAGAAAAAAAAGAAAAAAGAAGTACAGAAGCGTAATAAGCAATGTTAATTCTAAAATGGAAGCGAAGTGACTCCCATGCTGAAACTATCTATGATTCATAAATCTTTTAATCAAGGAACTGTAGATGAAAGAGTAGCTTTAAACAACATACAGTTGCAATTAGCAGAGGGGGACTTCGTAACCGTTATTGGAAGCAATGGAGCAGGTAAGTCCACCTTGATGAATATCATTTCCGGTGTGTTGCAGCCTGATGAAGGTACGATTGAGATAGATGGTCGGGTGACGAACCGCATGCCAGAGTATGACAGGGGTAGATTGATCGGACGTGTGTTCCAAGATCCGATGGCAGGCACATCTCCTGCCATGACGATCGAAGAAAACATGGCGATCGCTTACGGTCGGGATAAGCAGCGTACCGTAAGAATTGGTGTTAATCGTAAACGAAGAGAAATGTTCAAGGAGACATTAGAAACACTGCATCTGGGGCTTGAAAATCGATTATCCGCAAAAGTAGGATTACTGTCTGGAGGTGAACGGCAGGCATTAAGCCTTGTCATGGCAACCTTCACGAAACCAAAAGTATTACTGCTGGATGAACATACCGCTGCATTGGATCCTTCAAGGGAACAGATTATTACGAAGCTGACCAAAGAAATTGTTGAGAGGGACAAACTGACTACCTTAATGATCACCCATAATATGCAGCAAGCTTTGGATCTGGGAAACAGGCTGATCATGATGGACAGTGGGACGATCATTCTTGACGTTCCTCAAGAGAAGAAACAAAACCTGACGATTCAAGGGCTTATTAATGAATTTTCGCGGATTCGCGGGGCAAATTTCGTATCTGATCGAACAGTGTTAGCTTAGCATGTACATACCAAATTAGAGGGGGCGTTTGATTTGAAAAGCAAAGGTTTCATTTTCATGTTGCTGATCGCAATCGTTTTACTAGTGACAGCTTGTGGGACAGATACTACTACTACGACGACAACGACAGAAAAGAAAATCGTTCAAATCGGAATCACGCAAATTGTTGAGCATCCTGCACTCGACGCGGAACGAGAAGGATTTATCCAAGCGTTTATAGATGCCGGCTATATGAAAGATCAAGATATCGTCTTTGATGTTCAAAGTGCTCAAGGCGATATGAACAACAACAAGCTTATCGCCCAGAAGTTTGCGCAAGATAATAAGGATCTGATCTTTGCGATAGCGACCCCCACTGCACAGGCGATAGCAAATGAAACAACTACTATCCCGATTCTCTTCGGGGCAGTGACAGATCCAGTAGGTGCGGGCCTCGTTAAAGATCTGAACAAACCGGAAAAAAATGTAACAGGCTCATCGGATTCGTATCCTGAAGCAATCGAGAAAACAATGACAACAATCAAAGAATTTTTTCCACAAGCAAAAAGTGTAGGTATTATCTTTAATACCGGAGAGCAAAATTCAATCGTGCAGGTGGAACAAGCCAAAAAAGTATTAGAAACACTAGGATTAACTACGATTGAAGCAACTGCCACCAACAGTTCAGAAGTAAAGCAAGCGGCTGAATCGCTTGTAGGAAGAGTGGATGTGTTTTATGTTCCACTGGATAATACGGCTGCGTCTGCATTAGATTCCATTATAAAAGTCGCAAACAATAGTCGTATTCCTGTTATCGGAGCAGATACGGACTATGCGAAGAAAGGAGTTTTTGCAGCTTATGGAGTTGATTATCATGCATTAGGCTACCAGACTGGAACACTCGCTCTGGATATTATCAAAAACGGGAAAAAACCTGGTGAGATTGCCATTCATTTTCCGAAAGATGGGAGCCTTGTGATCAATGAAAGTGCAGCCGCCGCTCAAGGTGTAGATATTCAGAGTTTGCCAAAAGAAATCGTAGATAAGGCGCAGATCATTAAATAAGTGTTGAGTGACCAAACAAAAGACTCTCTATAACTGGAGGGTCTTTTGTTTACTTAAAGGGCCTCCTCAATAATTTCTGATTATCATGCACATTTATGCTATGATCGTATTATAGCTAACGATTAAGAAAATTAGAAATGAGGAGGTACCATGAATATTTTTGAAGAAGATTTGCTGCCTGAGGAAGTCGATACACTTAAACGATTAACCGACTTCCCGATTGATTTTGCCGCGATGAGCATTTGTTCAAATATTTATCGTGCAGCTCAGCGACTAAGAGTAACTATGGAGCGGGATCTCCTTGCCAATTATTCGCTTTCTTGGACAGGCTTTGACTTGCTGCATAATTTATGGATATGGGAATGGATGGAGTCGAGAGGGTTAGCAAAATCCATGGGCGTGACCGTTGCGACAATCAGTAGTATCTCAAACACGCTGGAACGAAAGAATTTAGTGCAACGTAGAGTAAATCCGAGAGATCGACGATTGGTAGAGTTGGGAATTACCGATCAAGGAAGACAAGTGATGGAAGATCTGTTCCCGAAATTTAATCAGGGAGAAGTGGACATGATTAAAGGATTAACGGAAGAGGAGCAGAAAAAACTGCTGAAATTGTTAAGACGTGTGATTAAGAATATTGAATAATTCAGCGTAATGGAATAGCATCAAACCAAAAGCCCATCTGGATCAAACTAGATGGGCTTACCTATCACCATTATTCAATTTCAAAAGCGGTGTTTCTTGCGTTATCGGAATCCTCAGGTTGAGCGCCATAATCCCCGAAGTCTACTTCACTTTCGACGACTGTGGTCGTCAAGCGACCATGACCTACGATTTCCACCTCCACAACATCTCCTGGCTCTACAGGTCGGGAATTAGCTGGTGTGCCTGTCATGATGACATCCCCTGGTTCAAGAGTTATGAGCCTGGACAAATCAGCAATTAACACGTCAAAGGGAAACATGAGTGTGCTGGTATTGTCTTCTTGTACGACTTCTCCGTTTACATAGGTTTTTATCGTCAGATTAGTAGGATCAACGTCTTTTGCTGGAATCAATGCAGGGCCGATTGGACAAAATCCGTCTTGCCCTTTTACGCGCAGCATGGAACCTGCATCTGAGGTGCGAAAATCGTGGAGGCCATAATCAATGGCAGGGCTGTATCCTGCAATGTAGCTCCAAGCATCTTCTCTGGAGACATTTTTTGCCCTTTTGCCAATGACAAGCGCAATTTCACCTTCGTAGTTCAGATATAAGGTATTGCGAGGTTTCGCTACTTGGGCACGATGCCCGGAGAGTGAGGACAACGGTTTCATGAAATAAGATGGCCATCTTGGAGTTTTCGCGCCAAAAGCGTGCAGACGGCTCGGATAGTTTAAGTGGACAGCGATGATTTTAGTCGGTTCAACGGGTTCCAGGAAATGAGCCTCAGATTCAGGTATTCTTTCTCCATTTTCTAAATGAAGCATCTCTTCGTTCATATACCCTTTTACAATTTGATCGTCGCGTTTTACACGTACGAATTGCATCTTTTGTTTCCTCCTAACATTTTTGGAATGACTGTTTAGCGTTTTTGTTGTTGAATCACTTTTCCACCATGCAGGGTATAGCCAAAGGAATGGTAGTAAGCACCTAGGATCTCCTTGGGTTCCAATGATTTCAATTCCTCAATCGGTGAATCAAAAATATTGATCTCAGCGGTTCCTTCCCAAACTGGACTAAATTCTTTATCTACTCCAGCAACATTGACCAATTCATAGACAGCAGGTTCCAAGCTGTCCCATCTCGGAAAATAGCGGCTGTTATACAGGGGCGGAGCACTTACTTGTGGTCCCTTTTCAGAAAGTCCTGTCAAGGTTACTTTTCCTTCAACTAAGCGTCTTCCTCCAACTGACAACGTACCTGCAAAAGTCTCACCAGGGGCTAAGCGAGGACCGGCTTTACCCACTGTAACAGGTCGTGACATCCATACATCTCCATGTTTTTTAGGAAACCCTTGAACCCATCCACGCACCATTGCAAAATCTTTATCCACCCAGATGTAGACACAACGGCTAACCGGTTCTCCCTTATACTTTGCTCCTACAAAAACTATTAATTCTTTATATTGCGAATAATAAGGGTCTAGCAGTTCTTGTCCGCCATCCGTGCAAGATTGCCAATCGGCAAAGACGACGGAAACAGCGCCAGGATCTTCGGCAGGTTCCAATTCGTCAGGTAATAAAGCAATGACCGCATCGGGATTGGTACGATATTCAATATGAAGCATATCCCCTGAATAGTGCCAAGGTGGTGCAGGTAATAAATTCGCTTTTCCTTCAGGTGAGAGGGGGAGTGAAAAACCTTGTAGTCTTGCCATGAATGACCACTAACCTTTCTAGTTTGATTTTTGCTTTTTTCGTTGCTTGACAGAGCACTAAGTTGTGTACTAATCTTATCATATCAAACGTTTAATATCAAATGATTTAATCTATTGTTTAAATTCAGAAAATTCTATTATTACAAGGTGGTGAATCGATCCACACCTGAATTTTCAGCTGAAGTTTCTTTAGATAAACGCCTCGAGGCAAAAGGGGAGCTAGTAGTGAGTATTCTATCAAGCGAGAAAATACTTGTCGCGAATGTACCAGTTTCACCACAGCATTACATTGATGGTAAGCGTGTAAACTCGGCAAATAGTTTTGAAGTGATTTCGCCAATCGATGAAACGAGTCTAGGATCTGTAGCAGCTGGCGGGGCTGATGAGGTTCATGCCGCAGTAGCAGCTGCGAAGAGAGCATTTCCTGAGTGGGCAGCGCTAGGTCCAAAAGGACGAGGAGTCTATTTACGAAGATTGGCTGACGTGATCGAATCTCATATTGAAGAACTTGCGATTGTTGAAACCACGAATAACGGTTCTTTGCTGGAGGCGAGCCGTCTGCGCGTGATGAAACGGGGAGCCCATAATATTCGTTTCTTTGCAGAGTGGGCAGAAAAGCTGGAAGGCGAATGCTGGGAATCGAACGGAGTTCAGTACCAGGTAAAATATCAACCTACTGGTGTGTCAGCACTGATTACACCTTGGAATGCACCGTTCATGCTTACCACGTGGAAGGTAGGTCCAGCTTTAGCGGCAGGGAACACGATTGTGATCAAACCACCAGAATGGGCGCCTTTCACATGTTCGTTGCTAGCTGATTTTGCGGAAGAAGCAGGTTTACCGCCAGGGGTCCTTAATGTTGTCCAGGGAATTGGGGAAGAAGCAGGAGCAGCTCTTACTCAACATCCCGATGTTGCGAGAATTTCGTTCACAGGCTCTAGTGAAACGGGACGAATTATTGGCAAAGTGGCAGCGGAACGAGTAGTTCCTGTTAGTTTTGAATTAGGGGGGAAATCACCTCTTGTTGTCTTTGCGGATAGTAATTTTGATCTGGCAGTACGTACTGCTGTTGGGCAATACGACAATGCTGGCCAGGTTTGTCTGGCAGGTACCCGTATTCTTGTGCAAGAGGAAATCGCAGATACATTCCTAGAAGCATTAAAAAACGCAGCAAATAATCTTATACTTGGTGATCCACGAAAACCTGAAACGAATGTAGGACCACTGATTACACGTGAGCATATGGAGCGTGTGAAAGGATTTGTAGAACGGGCAAAAGCAGAAGGGGCAACAGTTGCCTATGGAGGAAATGTTTCTGAAGATGTAGGTGGTCTATATTTTGAACCCACGCTATTTGTTGATATCCCTGCGCATGCAGAAATTCTGAAGGAAGAAGTGTTTGGGCCTGTCCTGACATTGCAGACATTCCGGACGGAAGAAGAAGCCATTGCGATGGCAAATGATACGGAATATGGTTTGGCAGCAACGGTATTTACAGGCTGTGAAGAGCGGGCCGCCAGAGTCGGTTCTGCGATCCATGCGGGAACCGTTTGGATCAATACATTTTTCGCTCGCGACCTGAAAGCTCCATTTGGCGGCAGTAAGAAGTCAGGTATTGGGCGAGAAGGTGGCAATTGGAGCTTTGAATTCTTTTGTGACATTACCACAATATCAAGCCGAGTAGGGTCCTTTACCAAAAAATAAGGAGGTTTTTCAAATGGGCGAAATTATTGGAGCAGGTTTAGTTTCTCACGTTCCAACAATTATGTTGTCAGAGCAGATAAGACGTGAACTTAACCATGGAAAAGATACGACACTGGTCCCTGGTCTTCATCAAATAAGATCAGAAATTTTAGATGAGTTAAAGCCTGATACGATTGTTATCTTTGATACGCATTGGCATACAACATTTGAGCATGTGGTGGATGGGCGAGATCACTATAAAGGGTTCCATACATCGGATGAGCTGCCACGAAGCTTGCGTGACGTTCCGTACGAATATGATGGAGATCCTGAGCTGGGTCTATTAATCGAAGAGGAAGCTTCAAAGCGAACGGATACTTGGGTCCATGTAAGCAGAAATGCTCATCTTCCCATTCATTACGGAACGGTCAACCTCGTTCATTATTTGCATCGCGGAGAAAAAATTCTCTCTGTGAGTACGGCACAAACAGGGGAACCACATGACTTTTTGAAGTTTGGTGAGATTCTGCAAGAAGCGATTAAAAGGATGGACGGAAGGGTTGTACTTTTGGCTTCTGGAGGATTGTCACATCGATTCTGGCCGCTTAGTACGATTAGAGATCACGAAGCGACAGATTTATCGCATGTATTTACACAAGAGGCAAGAGAAATGGATGAAAAAGTGATCAGCCTTTTACTCGAAGGAAAACACGCGGAAGTCATTGCATTGATGCCTGAATATCGAAAGCACGCACCCGAAGGCAGATTTGGCCACTATCTCATGATGGCTGCGGCATTGGGCGGAGAAGCATGGACAGCCCCGGGAAGAAAAATGTCGGAGTACGAAGCTTCCGTTGGTACTGGACAAGTGCATATCTGGTTCGATAAACCTGCTGCTGGTTGGAATGCATAATAGATCATTGTTATTTCGGTTGCTGGCAAAGCCTAAACGATTTTGGTTATGCCAGCTTCTAAAAAAAATCACGTAACCCAGCAATACATAGATGAGCTTGGGGGAGGTCCACATGTCAGTAAATGAGGAATTAATACGACAATTGCAAGATAGTGGAGTAGAATTTGTCCGCATTACCTATAGCGATATGCATGGGTATCCACGCGGAAAAGATATTCCTCTGGAATATTTCAAAGACGTCATAGAAGACGGACAGGCATTTTGTATCGCCAATATTGTCGATGGTCTGGCTAGCAATCCATTACATGCACCCGGTTTGGCTCCAGATCGCGGGTATCCTGATATGCGAGCTATTCCAGATTTGACGACAATCGCTCCAGTTCCGTGGGAAAAAAATACGGTTCAATGCATGGTGGATCTATTGGATAGCAGCAATGGAGCACCGGTGAGTATTTCACCTAGACAATTCTTGAAGAGGGCTACAGAACTGGTGAAAAGCAGCCTTCATCTAACACCCGTTTTTGCACATGAATTGGAGTTTTACCTTCTTCAGAAAACGGAATCGGGCTTTGCACGATACAGCGACCATCGCTCTATGCAGTATACCGTGGGACGTCGCTCTGATGAGTTGGGGGTCATGCATCATATTCTCCAAGCGGGGAAAACGATGGGGCTTGGTTTGACTGCAGCCAATCATGAGTTTAGCGGAGGTCAATTTGAAGTCAATATGCTTCACGGTGAGGCTGTTCAATCTGCAGATCGAGCGTTTCGTTTCAAAAACATGGTGAAAGAGGTTTCCGCCAGTCATGGGTTACTTGCTACTTTCATGGGTAAACCTTTTAGCGATCATGCTGGATCAGGGTTTCATCTACACGTAAGTCTCATAGATCAGGAAAACCAAAATGTATTTCATGATCAGTCCCAAACGGACGGTTTAAGCAAACTTGCCAGGCATTTCATGGCGGGTATTCTCCATCATGGACCAGCTCTCATGGCCTTTATTGCTCCTACCATAAATGCATACAAAAGATTTGTTCCAGAAAGCTTGGTTCCTCTGGCCTCGAATTGGGGATACGATAACCGCACGACTTTTATCAGGATACCAGGAGAAAGAGGTTCCGGCACCCGATTGGAATTACGAGCTGGAGATGCTTCCGCGAATCCTTATTTAATTTCTGCCGTCTCTCTATTGGCTGGATATAACGGTATCGTACAAGAGATGGAACTTCCTTCTCCTATATCGGGAGACATTTCTCTTAAGGCAGGGCATGGAGCTGATTTGCCTTTGACTCTTGAACAAAGCATAAATACTCTCCTTTCTGACGAGAGTTTATGCGAACTGATCGGCACTCCCATGATAAATGCCTATACTGCGATGAAACGAGTGGAACTTGAACGCTTCCGAACCTATGTGACAGATTGGGAGATGAATGAATATGTCTACCATTTATAAGAAACCCAGGATCGGCATTACCACCTGGAGACGTGATTTGCCAACGTTTTTGGGAGAAAAGACCGATCTGTATACATTAGGTGAAGAGTATGTACGCTGTGTAATCGAAGCTGGGGGGTTACCCATCCTTTTGCCACATGGTCCTGCGGATAATATCATGGCCTATCTGGATCTCTTGGATGGATTGATCGTTTCGGGTGGTGGAGATATCGACCCGCTTAGCTATGGAGAACAGGATCAGGGTAAATCTTATGATGTGAGACGTAGTGCAGATTATTTTGAAATCAATTTGGTGCAGGAAGCTAGTAAAAGAGCCATGCCAACGATGGGGATTTGCCGCGGATTCCAATTACTCCAAGCGGCATTTGGTGGAAAACTTGCTCAAGATCTTCACGCTATTTATCCAGAACATCCCAAAAATGAGGGAGATGCTGCGTATATTCTTGGTCAAAAGCACCGTGTTGATCTGGAAGAAGATTCGATCCTAGCTGAAATATACGGAAGCACGCAGCGGCAAGTGAATACCATTCATCATCAATGTGTAACAAAGGCAGGAGACGGGTTTAAGGAAATTGGTTGGAGTGAAGACGGGATGATAGAGGCCGTTCAATCCCAATCGGATTGGTTTGCTTTTGGCATGCAGTGGCATCCGGAAAAAATGGAAGATCCTACGGAACAGAAGGTATTTGATTACTTTATCCGTTATGTAGGAGATCAAGTTTTGAGGGGGGATCGCGGTGGAGACAAGAGCTATTTCCGCAACGGTTGCTAGATTTTTGCTAGAGTCTAAAAAACTTTTAATCAATGGCGAATGGATGGAATCTTCATCATCAGACTTACTCCCCGTTATGAATCCTGCTACAGGTGAGAGGCTAACGTACATCGCTGCAGGGAATGAGGAAGATGTTGATCGTGCGGTTGCAGCTGCCAGAGCCGCTCTTGAAAAAGGGGATTGGAAGAAAATGACCCCGATGGACCGAAGCAAGCTGCTTTGGAAAATCGCCGATCTCATCGATTTACATGCAGATGAACTAGCTGAGCTGGAGACCTTGGATAATGGAAAGCCTATTTCGATCTCAAGAAATGGTGATGTCAAAGCATCAAGCAATGTTTTCCGATACTATGCTGGTTGGCCTACGAAGATTGTGGGAGAAACCAATCCTGTTTCGAACGGAAACTATCTGAACTATACAGTGCGTGAACCAGTTGGGGTAGTAGGTCAGATTATTCCTTGGAATTATCCGCTCATGATGGCTGCGTGGAAGCTTGCGCCTGCATTGGCTGTGGGAGCGACAGTCATTCTCAAACCAGCCGAACAAACATCACTTACGGCCATTCGCCTGGGAGAACTGTTGATCGAGGCAGGAGTACCGGCTGGCGTGGTCAATATAGTGACAGGTACAGGTAAAAAAGCGGGAGCCGCAATTGCAAACCATCCTCGCATTGACAAAGTAGCTTTCACAGGCTCAACGGAAGTGGGACGACACATCATGCAAGCGGGAGCTGTGAATATAAAAAGAACCTCTCTGGAATTAGGTGGGAAATCTCCAAATATTATTTTTGCAGATGCCGACTTGGAAGCGGCTTCGCTGGGTGCCAGTGAAGGGGTTTTTTACAACATGGGCCAGGATTGTACGGCAGGCTCACGCGTTTTTGTACAAAGACAGGTATATGAACAGGTTCTGGAGAGAATCGTACAATATGCTGAGAACTTGCGAGTGGGCAATGGTTTGGACCCTCTAACGGATATTGGACCCATCGTTTCCGAAGAACAAGTAGAACGGATTTCTTCCTATGTTGAGATTGGATTGGAAGAAGGGGCGACTCTCATGAGCGGCGGCAAGCGGGTAACAGACGGAGTGTTGAAGCATGGTCATTTCATCCAGCCCACTGTCTTCGCCAATGCTCGCAATGACTCACGCATCGCACAAGAAGAGATTTTTGGGCCTTTTGTATCCGTCATTCCATTCGACGATGCCGAAGAAGTGATTTCTCTAGCGAATGATTCAATTTACGGACTTGGAGCGGGGATCTGGACAAGAGATATAGGTAGAGCCCATAGTATGGCAAAATCTATCAAGTCCGGCATGATCTGGATTAATTCCTACGGTGCAGTAGATCCTGCCTCACCATTTGGAGGATATAAAATGAGTGGCTACGGAAGAGAAATGGGAGCTTATGCGATTGACCTTTACACAGAGACAAAGACAGTCTGGGTAAAAATGGATTAATGGAATACACCGCAAAAAAGTCGGGAGAGATACTGTTCATCTCCCAGTCAAGTAGACTTAACTAAAAAGACACCTTATGTAGCAACCGTTTTCCGGTATAAAACTGGGGAATGGTTGCTGCATTTCTGGAATTGATTCTGGTCCTTTCAGGGAAAACATAAATTTGGGAGATATTAATCGTCAACAAATTATTATGATTTTGCTTGAAAATGATACCCTCAATGTTAATCAGTTAACAGAAAAAATGGATATTTCAAGACCAGCTGTGTCTCACCATCTGAAAATATTAAAACTGGCAGGTTTAATTATCTCTAATAAGAATGGAAAAGAAATGTATTATTCATTAAGTACTATGGAGTTTCTAAAACATATAAAGGAATTAATTTCAACAATCGAAGCAGGTTACTAATTTTTTTGATCAACAGGTTTACAAGTTTAAACCTATAAACTCGAATGATAAAAAAGAAGAATAAAATGGGAGATTGGAAAATGGAGAATAATAATAAAGCAAACAGTATGTATGTATTAATGTTAGCAGTGCCATTATTTTGGGGCGGATCTTTTTCAACAGCAGAGCATGTAGTTACAGAAATACCACCTCTTGTGGCAGCGACACTTCGTTTTGGGATAGCAGGAATCATTTTAATGATGTATGTTTCGATTAAATCTGAATGGGACATAGGGGCTTTAAAAAAACGATGGAAGGGTTTATTACTTGTTTCATTGACTAGTATTTTTGGATACAATGCACTTTTCTTTTTTGGTCTCACTTATACTTCTGCAATTAATGGTTCATTAATTATTGCAACAATGCCTGTGTTTGTTGCATTAGGGGCAATCCTATTTTTAAAAGAAACATGGAGTAGTAAAATAGGCGTCAGTTGTCTGAAATATGCTACAATTAAGATAGGACAAGGATACAAGTCCCTAACACCCGTCATGCAAAAGACGTTAAAACGATATGTGTTCATTGAAAATTGGATATAGTATGAGGTTGCACGGACTAAATCGCTTCGTGCGTAAAACTATATGTGTCGTCAAGAACAAGACGTTAAAACATTTAGAACACTCAACTAGCTAACTCGTTTGGTAAAAGAACGAGTGCCGTATCTGCTATATGCACTGGATACGGAGGGGTAATGGCATACCCCAATCTTGCACGTCAACCGTAGCAGAAATGCACTCGGTCTTTGGTAGCAAGAATCCCACAGACGTTAGTCTGCTTGCCCCTTTAGGGATGGGAGTGTCAAAAAAGGTTCGTTAGATTTACTTCTTTCCTTATCATTTAATAAGGGGGATTTATTATTCCTTGCAGCCTTAGCATGTGGAGTTCTTTATGGCTTATTTGGAAAATCGGTGATGAAAGATGTATCACTCTAGTTGGGTATATTATTTTTAATAAAGGGGTTGAACAATTAGGAGCAAGTAAGGCAAGTATTTATTTAAATCTCACTCCAATTGTTACTACATTAATTTCTGTTTTATTATATAGCTCGACTATGACATGGAAACAAACAATAGGAATGTGTATGGTATTGATAGGAGTTTATATTGCTACAACAAATACGACGAGTAAAAACGAAAATATAGCATTGCATGAGTAAAATATGAAACAATACCTACTCCAGATAAATGTACAAATAATCGCCATGATATCAATTATCTTTATAAAAAAATGAAACGGTTGTATGCTATGATAGTAGAAGGAAAATTGAATAATTATCTTTTACTGTGTTAAAGCTTTGTAGCTTATTATGAGGAAATCGGTGTAATGCCGATACTGCCCCCGCAACTGTATGGTTGACTGTTGTTAGAAATGCCACTGTACTTTGAAGTATGGGAAGGCCTAACAAGTAGAATGATGCCAAGTCAGTATACTCACCAGTAAAAGAAAGCAACTCTTTTTCGGGGACTAGAAAGCGTTTGCGAGTTCATTATATGTAGGTGGGGATAAGTTCTTCATCGTGTTGACTCTCATTCGTTTTTGAATGAGTGTTTTTGTCGTTGTCATGATAAAAAACTACTTGATGTTGGAATTATTATATTACGGTAGACGGTAATCCGACACGTCTATCTACCTAAAGTTTAGAAGCGTAGGAAATACATTACAAAATATATTCTAGCATACCACCAGATAATCTTAGGCGACCGCTACTAGTTTAATACCATAAAGCGATCGCCGTATACGAATCAGTTTTATTATTGTCTATTTGACGGGGGTAAGACCATCTCAAATTATAGCGAAGTATTTTTTTGTAATAGATCACGATAATGATTTGGAGTTATATGGAACTCTTTTCGAAACACTTTGCAGAAGTAACTGGTTTGTGTATAGCCTAGGCTTTTGGAGATCGTTTCTATTGACCAGCCTGGATTTCGTAATAATTCTTTCGCTCGCTCCATCTTCTTTTGATTTACATACGTGATGAAATTCACATTCATTTCCTGCTTAAAAAGCTTACTAAAGTAATATGGACTGAGATATACATAATTCGAAATTTCTTCCAGTGTAATTTGGCTGTTTAAATTTTTATCAATATATTTAAGAGCTTTTTTAATTTCCTTATTACCTTCTAAAGGTACTTTATTTACGTGCGCTTGAGTAATTAGTTTTTTCTCTTGTTGCTGTTTCTGTTCCATTTCTGTTTTCAGATAGTAATTTGAAATAATAGTTAATAATTCAGCAGCAGACTCGACTTGTTTGGATGGAATAGATGGGAGATTCCGATATGCTGCCATTAACTCTTTATTATTGTGCCAGGATGTTTGATTATCTTGAATGAAAGTAATAGATTCATCATTGTCACTGAGAACTTGTCCACTTAATAAGAAGCCGATCAATTGATTTTGCACAACGATTGGAACAGAAAAATCAGTCAAACCAGCATGACAACGGTAAATGACAGGCTTACCAAATTTTGAAGCTTCCAAACCACCAAAAAGGTCGCATTTCTGGCAAAGTGATCGATATTCAGGGTTTGAGCGAATTAATTGGCAAAAGGGAGTAAAATTACAATGGCGCGTTACTTCGATACCTTGAATGTCGACAACAACAGAAGCTAACTGTGTTGCTGCTGAAAACTCATCAATCACTCTATCTAGTAATAGGGCGGTTGATTTAGAAGCGAGCATATAAAGACCTCCTTACCCAGGTATGTTGATTAGCCAAATTATGTAACCCAAATAACCCCGCAGGTGTTGTCTAACTGAATCATTACAACTCATTAAATCGGTAGTCTATTATGACAAAATAAACTTTTTCAAGAATCAGAACGGATAGTGTAACAAGTATATATTACTATAATACACCAGCATGAAGAATATATTGATTTTTTAATAACAATATATTCATATCGTCCATTCGTAATAGTATTAAGTGAAACTATTATCAATACACGCTTGATTTGTCGTTAATTCAAAAGCGGTAACAAAAATGTGCTAAGAAGGCATTTTTGTTACCGCTTTTTTTATAGTAATATAGCAATTTTTTAAAAAGTGATTTACCTATACTGAGAAATGAGAAGAGAGTTTGAAATTGAAGGAGGAACATCCTATGCAGGAAGCCTTGGGCCTTGTAGAAACAAAAGGGCTTGTTGGAGCAATTGAAGCAGCAGATGCTATGGTGAAGTCTGCCAATGTTACTCTAGTGGGTTACGAGAAAATTGGTTCTGGACTGGTAACAGTTATGGTTAGAGGTGATGTTGGTGCTGTCAAAGCAGCAACAGAAGCAGGAGCATCAGCTAGTAGAAATGTTGGTGAGGTTGTTTCTACACACGTCATCCCACGTCCTCATACAGATGTGGAGAAAATTCTACCTCGTAAAGGAGAATCTTGATGAGTGATAAGGAAAAGCTGATTGAAGAAATTATGGCGAAGTTCACAAAAATGTCGGCTAATTCAACTCCAGAAAAAAATGATAAGGACGGAGAAATAATGCGAATGAGTGAAAAAACTTGCCCATTGACAGAATTTGTTGGGACAGCTATTGGCGACACGATCGGATTAGTCATTGCAAATGTAGATAGTCATTTATTAGAAGCGATGAAGTTAGAAAAGAAATATCGTTCCATCGGTATCCTCGGTGCAAGAACAGGTGCAGGTCCACATATTATGGCGGCTGATGAAGCGGTTAAAGCAACAAATACTGAAATAGTAAAAATTGAATTACCACGCGATACAAAAGGCGGAGCAGGGCATGGATCTCTCATTATTTTTGGTGGTAATGATGTGTCAGACGTAAAACGTGCGGTAGAAGTGGCACTGAATGAATTAGATCGAACCTTTGGCGATGTATATGGAAATGAAGCGGGTCACCTTGAATTTCAATATACAGCACGTGCTAGCTATGCGTTACATACAGCTTTTGGAGCTCCTGTTGGAAACGCATTTGGTCTTATTTGTGGGGGCCCTGCAGCGATTGGTGTTGTAATGGCTGATACAGCCATGAAATCAGCAAATGTCGAGGTTGTTGCTTATTCATCTCCAACAAGTGGAACAAGCTTTTCTAATGAAGTAATCCTTTGTATTTCTGGGGATTCTGGAGCAGTTCGCCAAGCAGTTATTTCAGCTAAAGAAGTTGGTAAAAAATTATTGGGAGCATTAGGAGAAGAACCTACAAACGATCGACCATCTTATATTTAGAACGGAACGGAGGGTTACATCCTATGAAATCGAAACGTTTTGAAGTATTAGCTAACCGCCCTGTAAATCAGGATGGTTTCGTAAAAGAGTGGATTGAAGAAGGCTTAATCGCAATGGAAAGTCCAAAAGACCCTAAGCCAAGTATTCAGATAGTAAATGGTGAAGTAGTTGAACTGGATGGCAAAGCGAAAGCAGATTTTGATTTAATCGATCATTTTATTGCTAGATACGGTATTAATTTGGAACGTGCAGAAGAAGTAATAAAAATGAATTCATGTGAACTAGCGAAGATGTTGGTAGATCCTAATGTTCCGCGTCGTGAAATTGTTACATTAACAACTTCAATGACACCAGCAAAAATCGTAGAAGTTGTATCGCATATGAACGTAGTAGAAATGATGATGGCGATGCAAAAAATGCGCTCTCGTAAAAGACCAACGACACAAGCTCACGTAACAAATTTGCGTGATAATCCTGTACAAATCGCAGCAGATGCTGCTGAAGCGGCGATTCGTGGGTTTGACGAACAAGAAACAACAGTTGCGGTTGTACGTTATGCACCATTTAACGCACTAAGCTTGCTGGTTGGTTCCCAAACTGGACGTGGTGGCGTATTAACACAATGTTCTCTAGAGGAAGCTACAGAGCTTGATCTTGGTATGCGCGGCTTAACCTGCTATGCAGAAACAATATCTGTATACGGTACGGACCCTGTATTTACAGACGGTGACGATACGCCTTGGTCAAAAGGATTCTTGGCAAGTGCTTATGCATCTCGTGGGTTAAAAATGCGATTCACTTCAGGAACAGGGTCTGAGGTTCAAATGGGTTATGCAGAAGGAAAATCAATGTTGTATCTTGAAGCTCGCTGTATTTTCATTACAAAAGCTGCAGGTGTACAAGGGTTACAAAACGGTTCCATTAGCTGTATTGGTATTCCAGGATCTGTGCCATCAGGTATTCGGGCAGTACTTGCAGAAAACTTGATTACTACCATGCTAGATTTGGAAGTTGCTTCTGGTAATGATCAAACGTTCTCACACTCTGATATTCGTCGTACAGCAAGATTGCTCATGCAATTCTTACCTGGAACAGATTATATTTCTTCTGGTTATAGTGCGACTCCAAACTATGACAATATGTTTGCTGGTTCTAACTTTGATGCAGAGGATTTTGATGATTACAACATTTTGCAACGTGACTTGAAGGTAGATGGCGGTTTGAATCCAGTAACAGAAGAAGAGGTAGTTACTGTCCGAAATAAAGCTGCGCGTGCTCTACAACAAGTATTTGAAAAGCTTGGTTTACCACCAATTACAGACGAGGAAGTAACAGCAGCTACATATGCACATGGTAGTAAAGATATGCCAGAACGTAACATGGTAGAAGATATCAAAGCTGCTGGAGAAATGATGGAAAGAGGCATTACAGGTCTGGATGTAGTTAAGGCGCTTTCTGATGGTGGCTTTACAGATGTAGCGCAAAGTGTACTAAATATGCTGAAACAGCGTGTTTCTGGTGATTACTTGCATACATCATCCATTATCGATAAAGATTGGAATGTTATTTCAGCTATTAATGATCAAAATGATTATGCTGGTCCAGGTACAGGTTACCGCTTGGAAGGCGAACGTTGGGAAAAATTAAAGAACATTGCTGTAGCGATAGATGGCAACGAATTATAGTAAGGGAGGGATAAAATATGGTCGAAATTAACGAGAAATTATTACGAGGAATTATCGAAGATTTACTTGAGGAAATGCAAGTGAAAGAAGAAGCTGTTTCTTTTAAAACAGAAAAAACGAGTGAAGAATGCGAGAGTAATGAATTTTTAACAGAAATAGGTGAAGCAAAACAAGGGACATCAAAGGATGAAGTTGTTATTGCTCTGGCCCCAGCATTTGGAAAATACCAAACAAAAAGTATTGTAGATGTACCACATAAGCAGATTTTACGTGAAATCATTGCAGGTATAGAAGAAGAAGGCTTAAAAGCACGTGTTATCAGAGTGTTCCGTTCTTCCGACGTTGCGTTTGTTGCAGTAGAAGCAGATCGGTTAAGTGGCTCAGGTGTAGCTATTGGGATTCAATCACGAGGTACAGCTCTCATTCACCAAAAAGATTTACAGCCATTATCCAATCTTGAATTGTTTCCACAGGCACCACTTATTACGTTGGAAACATATCGGGCGATGGGAAAAAATGCTGCTAAATATGCGAAAGGTGAATCACCAAACCCAGTGCCAATGGTAAATGACCAAATGGCTCGTCCAAAATTTCAGGCGAAAGCAGCCTTGCTTCATATTAAGGAAACAAAGCATGTTGTAACAGGTAAAAATGCGGTTGAATTAAAAGTTAATTTCTAGTGAGGTGAAAAGAATGAATCAGGAATTAATAGAAAAAATGGTACGAGACATTTTACAGGAAAAGAATAGTGTCGCAGGAACAGTATCCGCTGAAAAATCGGGAGTTACATTAACGGTGGCTGATTATCCACTTGTAAATAAGCGTCCGGAATTAGTAAAAACAACAACTAAGAAGACCCTTGAAGAAATCACGCTAGAAAAAGTAATGGATGGTACGATTACGCCAGCCGACGTACGAGTGACAGCAGATACATTGATCTTACAAGCACAAATTGCGAGAGATGCAGGACGTACGACATTAGCCAAAAACTTTGAACGTGCAGCTGAAATGACAAAAGTACCGGATGATCGCATTTTGGAAATATATAATGCATTACGCCCTTATCGTTCATCCAAAGAGGAATTAGAATCAATTGCTAATGAGTTAGAGAATCAATACGGAGCGGTAATTTGTGCGAACTTTGTTCGTGAAGCTGCTGAACTATACGCTCGGCGCAAAAAGTTAAAAGGTGATAACTAAGAAAAGCGGTGACAAGTACATGCAGTATATTGCTGGTGTAGATATTGGCAATTCCACTACTGAAGTATCACTGGCTAAGAGTTTTGGGAATGGAAATGTGGAATTTATCACAAGTTCAATTGTTGATACAACAGGCATTAAGGGAACAAAAAGGAATTTGCATGGTATATACAAAGCGCTGCAAATCGCTCTAGATGAAGCGGGTATTAGGAAATCAGATTTGTCTTTGATAAGAATTAATGAAGCGACTCCTGTTATTGGGGATGTTGCAATGGAAACAATTACGGAAACGATTATTACAGAATCAACGATGATTGGTCATAATCCTAAAACACCCGGTGGTCTAGGACTTGGTGCTGGAATCACAGTTCTTTTTGAAGAACTGCCTCAATGTAAGAAAGAGCAAAAATATATCGTCGTTATTCCAAAAACAGTCGATTTTGAAGCTGCTGCAGCTGACATTAATAAAGCAACAGCTGCTGGATTACAAATTACCGCAGCAATTATTCAAGGTGATGATGGGGTTCTCATAAATAACCGTCTTCATCATAAAATACCGATTGTTGATGAAGTTGGCTACATTGAAAAAGTACCGCTTGGAATGCTTGCGGCTGTTGAAGTGGCGGCACCAGGTAAAGTGATCGATTCGCTTTCCAATCCTTATGGTATTGCAACAGTTTTTGATTTAACTTCTGATGAAACGAAAAACATAATACCTGTAGCTCGTGCTCTTATTGGAAATCGCTCTGCGGTTGTTATTAAGACACCAAAAGGGGATGTAAAGGCACGAACTATTCCCGCTGGACATATCGAGCTGCAAGGCAAGACTCGTACAACACGTATCAATGTTGCTGATGGGTCACAAAAAATCATGGATGCAATCGCTGGATTAGCTCAGTTGGATAATGCAGTTGGAGAGCCAGGTACAAACATTGGAGGTATGCTTGAGAAAGTACGCCAAACCATGGCTCAATTGACGGAAAAAAATCCAGGAGAAATCTTCATTCAAGATTTACTAGCTGTGGATACTTTTGTACCAGTAAATGTAAAAGGTGGATTAGCTGGAGAATTCTCGATGGAGCAAGCAGTTGGTATTGCTTCCATGGTAAAATCGGATCACTTACAAATGACGGTAATTGCTGAGGAAATTCAGAAAGTGTTAGAAGTTCCTGTACGAATTGGTGGGGCGGAAGCTGAAGCGGCTATTCTAGGTGCGTTAACTACACCTGGAACAAACACGCCAATGGCTGTTCTGGATTTGGGGGCAGGGTCTACGGACGCCTCCATCATTACCAGTAAGGGTGAAATAATTGCTACACATTTAGCCGGTGCAGGTGACATGGTAACAATGATTATCCAATCAGAGATGGGTTTGGAGGATCGCTATTTAGCAGAAGATATCAAGAAATATCCACTGGCAAAAGTGGAAAGTATCTTCCATATTCGGCATGAAGATGGCACTGTACAATTTTTTGATGATCCTCTTTCTCCCTATCTTTTTGCCAAAGTTGTCATTGTAAAAGAACTGGGATTTATACCAATACCAGGTGATGTATCTATTGAAAAAATCAAATGGATACGGCGCTCTGCAAAGGAACGTGTTTTTGTAACAAATGCTATTCGTGCGTTACAAATGGTTAGTTCGACGGGAAATATTCGTGATATTCCATTCGTGGTTATTGTTGGAGGTTCAGCATTAGATTTTGAAATACCTCAATTAATTACGGATGCACTATCTCATTATGCGTTGGTAGCTGGACGTGGGAATATCCGTGGTGTTGAAGGACCTCGAAATGCTGTTGCAACAGGTTTGATTTTAACCAGTATGAGAGGGGAAAAGTCATGATTCCAGTTGCAGTAAAGCCATCCATTACTATTACGTTGGACAGGACAATTGATGAAACAATGATAGTGGCTGTACTTCATGGTTTAGAAGAAGAAGGAATACCGTACCAATTGGATACAGATAAAGTTGAAGATATTGTTGCTTCAGCATACATGGCTTCTACTCAGTCACCGTTAAGCGTTGGATTAGCCGTTTTTCGAGACGAATTAGTTATCCATTATAAGAATTTGCCATCCCACTCCCCGCTTTTTTATATAAGGAGATTGGGAGCGCTACCTGAAGAAGAAAAACGGAAATTAGGCTGTAATGCTGCACGATTGGTGAAGGGTATTCCGTTTGCGTAAGCATATTTCCTTCGAGTGAATGAGTGGAGGTGAGGAAGTACATGCATCAATCAATAGGTCTTATCGAAATTAAAGGCTTGGCGGCTGCCATTATGGTAGCGGATACAATGGCGAAAGTAGCTACGATACAAATCAATGGGTTAGAAAAAACGAAAGGTGCTGGTTGGATTACCATCAAAATTGAAGGTGATGTAGCATCAGTGACCGCAGCCGTAGAAGCAGGAGAACAAGTTGCACGAGAAGATTTTATTACAAAGAAGGTAATAGCACGTCCTGCTGATGACATTTGGACAACTTTTTTTCCGAAAGAAGAAGTTGTAACGATCGAAGTAGAGCAATCCAGTACGATAGCCAAGCAGCAAGAGGTGGCTGAGGAAAGCGAATTGATTTGTAACTTATGTCATGATCTGGCATGCACGCGAAAAAAAGGCGATCCTCGTCAAAATTGCTTACATTTTGAAGAAAAGAAAGTAGGAGGAGAAAATAATGAATAACGCACTAGGAATGATTGAAACAAAAGGCTTGGTCGGAGCAATTGAAGCGGCAGATGCCATGGTGAAAGCTGCAAATGTAACATTGATCGGCTATGAAAAAATAGGTGCCGGTTTAGTAACAGTAATGGTTCGCGGGGATGTTGGTGCTGTAAAAGCAGCAACTGATGCTGGTGCAGCAGCAGCGGAAAAAGTAGGACAAGTACAATCCATTCACGTAATTCCAAGACCTCATACTGATGTGGAATCTCTTTTGCCAAAAGGTGTGTAATACATGGATCGTGAGGAAGTAAAAGCAGAGTGGCGAATTTGCTGCTGAACAAACAGTTACCATCGTTGGAAAGAAGGGGAAGATAAATAATGTTCGTAGACTAGGTGTAGAGCATGGTGATGAAGTGATGGTTCGAATTGTTTCCGAGAGTCGACCAGTTATTTTTGAGAAATGTAGTGCTCGTGTTGGCAAGAATCTAGTGTTAGAATTACATATCGATACCGATGAAGCAAATGCTGGTGATATAGGGCAGATGCAAAAGCGCAAATCGTAACATAAAACGGTCATGACCGTTTTGTTGGACCGCAAGCGGTCACATCCAATTTTATGAAAAACGTCGAGACCTTTTTCATAGAAAAAAATAGATGCAAGTAACGGAGGAAACAAAAATGGAATTATTGACATCAGCTAATAAACAACTAGAACAATTGCAAGCTATTATGAACACGGATACGGTTATGAACTTATCGAAAGATACGTCACTAAAAGTTGGCGTTGATCTAGGGACATCTTCCATTGTACTGGTTGTATTAGATCAAAATGACCGACCTGTATTTGGTGCTTTTGAATATGCTAATGCTGTTCGTGATGGGCTGGTAGTCAATTATCGTGAATCAGTAGATGTAGTGAAACGCCTAAAAGAACGGGCTGAAAATTGTCTAGGTAGAACGTTAGTAAAAGCAGCTGGAGCTGTACCCCCCGGGACTATCGGAAATAACAAAAGAGTAGTCGAAAATGTCATTGAAAGTGCAGAAATGGAATCTGGCGCAATTATTGACGAACCAACTGCCGCTGCTTCCCTAATAGGATTGCAAGAGGGAGCCGTGGTCGATGTTGGTGGGGGAACAACTGGTATTAGCGTGTTTAAAAAGGGTGAGGTCATCTATACAGCTGATGAACCTACAGGCGGAACACATATGACACTTGTGTTAGCTGGCTATTACGGGATATCTGTAGCGGATGCTGAGAAACAAAAGCGCCTGCAAGTAGACGCTTCTAGCAACTTTCTTATTATGAGACCAGTTGTTGAGAAGATGGCAGAAATAACAAGACGTCATCTCGTTGAGTGCCCATCTACGCCGATTTATATCGTTGGAGGAGCTACTGCTTACACGCAATTCTTGGAAACATTCCGCTCTTACCTGAAAGCAGATGTTTTCCAACCCGTTTTCCCTCAATATGTAACACCGATGGGGATTGCGATGAATGGTTAGGAGGGCAAAAAATGATGGAGGAGATAATCAAAAAAATATGGCAACGCTTGAAACAGCGTAGTGAACAGAGCGTTCGTATTTCTGTTTTCCGTTTAGGTTTTATAGCTATACTGGTGACAGATTGGTTTATGTACCAAAGAGGGTTATCTGCTTTCAAAATGTCGTGATTTTGCCAGATCATTCTTGTCTTGTTACGGATACGTGGCAGATGATTACACCGCTTGCTAAGGAAACGCTTGTTAAGAAAAACATGATGCAGTTGGAGAGGCTGTGAGTGGTTTGTTTATGGCCAAAGTAACCGGCAGTATTGTTTCAACGAAAAAGGATGATTCTCTCGTAGGTAAAAAGCTGATGGTTGTTCAACCGATTGACAGGGAGCTACAGCATGTTAGACATGAAGAAATAGCTGTTGATTTTGTTGGTGCTGGTGTTGGTGATTACGTGTTACTAACACATGGCACTGCTGCTCGATCGGTCTTTGAACAACCAAATGTAGCGATCGATGCGACCATAATCGCAATTATTGATAGTTTTGACTAATGAGAGGCTGATGTTGAATGAGCATATACACCAAATCAGGTGATAAAGGAACAACAGCACTATTTGATGGTAGCCGAGTGAAAAAGTACGATCTCCGTGTTGATACGTATGGCACGTTTGATGAACTGAATGCTCAAATTAGTGTAGCAGCCAAATTCGTAACGTCGGAAGAAAATTGTAAATTACTGAAACAGCTGGAGCGGAAACTATTTTATTTGTGTGCAGAATTAGCAACGGAAAAGGTTGAAGTAGACAAAAAAACCATTCGTATTTCAGCAGGTGATGTAAAGGATTTGGAAAACACGATAGATACATATCTTGCTAGATTGCCAAAAGTAAAGAGTTTTATCTTACCAGGATCTAGTAAAGCTGGTGCATTCCTTCATGTAGCAAGAACCGTTGCGCGACGAGGAGAACGATTATTGGTTCAATTGGCTGATCAAGCTCCAATTCGTAAAGAACTGTTACAATTTGTCAATCGTTTATCTGATTTTCTCTATACGTTGGCAAGAGAAGAGGATGTACGTCAGATGATCGATACAGTAACAAAAGCGGTAACCAATCGGTATCTGCAACATGTAGGACAATCAACCATAAAGCTAGATCTACCATTTTTTAATCAGCTTGCCGAGTTTGTTGTGGAAGAAGCACATAAAGAGCAAGTTCCAGTAACGATGGCTGTGGTTGATCGAAGTGGTACGTTAGTTTTTTCTTATAGGATGCCGGATGCACTTCTTGTAAGCGGGAGTTTAGCCGAAAAAAAAGCATATACTGCTGTCGCGATGAAGAGCGAGACGCATTTGTTGAGCAGTGAAATTCAACCTGGGGAATCACTATATCAATTAGAAACGTCAATGGAAGGAAAAATTGTGACATTTGGTGGAGGATTTCTAATTAAGAACGGAGATAGAATCATCGGTGCTCTTGGAATTAGTGGAGGCTCTGTCGAACAGGATATTGAGATTGGTCGAAATGTGCTATCACGGATAGAAAAGAGGTAACGTACATGGAAGCAAAAACGTTAGAAAATCTTGTCAAACAGTTGGTCATGGAAAAACTGACAGAAAGTCTTGAGACGAAACGTGAAAGTATTGTGAAATCAATAGGTAGCGTTAGTGGAGTGTTTGACACAGTGGACGAAGCTGTTGCGGCAGCAGTGCGAGCGCAGACAGAATATTCTGGAAAAACATTAGCTTGTCGACGTAAAGTTGTTGAAGCAATTCGAACTGGTTTAACTCCTTATATCGAGGATATGGCAATGCGTGCATTCGAAGAAACAGGTATGGGGAATGTGAATGATAAAATTCAAAAAAACAGACTAGCCATTAATCAAACACCTGGTGTAGAAGACCTTGTGACTGATGTCGCAACCGGTGACAATGGAATGACGTTATATGAGCTTTCTCCATACGGTGTGATCGGGGCTGTAGCTCCAAGCACCAATCCAAGTGAAACAGTAATTTGTAACACGATCGGCATGTTAGCTGCTGGAAATGCTGTTTTTTTCAGCCCACATCCCGGAGCTAAAAAGATCTCATTATGGTTAATAGATCGTTTGAATACGATTGTCCGAGAAGCATGTGGCATAGATAATCTGGTTGTTACAGTTGCTAATCCCTCGATTGAAGCAGCACAAGAAATGATGAATCATCCCAAGATCGCACTCCTAGTTGTTACTGGTGGACCAGGTGTAGTGAGTCAAGCCATGCGAAGTGGAAAAAAAGTAATTGGAGCAGGGGCAGGAAATCCCCCTTCCATAGTAGATGAGACAGCTAATATTGAAAAGGCAGCATCAGATATAGTAGACGGCGCTTCTTTTGATCATAACATTCTTTGTATTGCTGAGAAAAATGTGGTCGCTGTGGACAGTATAGCTGATTATCTGATTTTTAATATGGAAAAGGTTGGAGCGTTGTTAGTTAGAGATCCAGAGGATGTTTCCAAGCTAGAGAAAGTAGCTGTTACTCCCGAAGGTCATACGAACAAGCAATTAGTAGGAAAAAGTCCATCTGAGATATTAGATGCTGCAGGGATCACATGTGAATTTGATCCACGATTAATCATTGTTGAAACAGACAAAAATCATCCATTTGCTGTAATAGAATTGCTTATGCCAATCGTACCGATTGTACGTGTTGCTGATTTTGAAACAGGATTAGAAACAGCTTTAGAGTTAGAGCAAGGATTGCATCATACTGCTACCATGCATTCGCAAAATATTACTAGATTAAATAAGGCAGCACGTCAGCTGCAAACTTCTATTTTCGTAAAAAATGGTCCTTCATTCGCAGGATTAGGTTTCCGAGGTGAAGGTAGCACAACATTTACTATTGCTACGCCAACTGGTGAAGGTACAACAACTAGTCGACACTTCGCCAAGCGCCGTCGCTGCGTGTTAACGGATGGTTTCTCTATTCGCTAAAGGAGGCCTTGGCTCGGATAGTAGGACTAGTTTCTCAACAAGCCTCAGATAAAGATGCAGTGAGTGCATTAACTACAAAAATATCAGAAATGATGCGCAGTATGAATATGCCGCAAGCTTTATCTGAACTAGGAATAGGTCAGAGTAAAGTATGTGAAATAAATAACAAAGTTGCTGATCATGCGCTACGTGATGCATGCTTGCCAACTAATCCAGTACAACCATCACGTGAGCACATTAAACAAGTATTGCATGAGATTTTATAGCAGCAGATGGTATTACTTTGGTGCTAGTATGATTAGTCACTTAGGAAATATCTTCCTATCAACCACTTGGATCAGGCTTTTAGAATAAGGAGGACCATGTATGGGAGCTTATACGGCTGAGTTTATTGGAACAATGATTATCATTTTGTTTGGGGCGGGTATTAACAGCGGTTTAACATTAAATAAAACACTTAATCAAGGAGCGAACTGGGTGATTGTTACCTTTGGTTGGGGATTTGCGGTTATGCTTGGCGTGTATGCATCCGCTCCTATAAGTGGTGGACACTTAAATCCAGCTCTGACAATTGCTTTTGCTATACAAGGAACGTTTCCCTGGGCTGATGTACTCCCATATATCATTTGTCAAACTGCGGGTGCTTTTGTGGGAGCGACTATTGTAGCTGCCCATTACTATATTCATTTTAAAGCAACGCCGAAAGATATTAATACACGTGGAATTTTCGCGACAGGTCCAGCAATTGATAATCCGCCATTCAACTTACTCAGTGAAATTATTGCGACATTTGCTTTCACGTTTGCATTATTGTTAATGGGAATTAATAATTTTGCAGATGGGTTAAACCCTTTAATCATCGGATTTTTAATAGTTGTTATTGGTATGGCATTTGGTCCTACAACTGGTTATGCAATTAATCCAGCTCGTGATTTAGGTCCTCGTCTTGCTTATTTTATCCTGCCAATCCCAAATAAAAGCGGAGCCAACTGGAATTATGCATGGATTCCAATTGTAGGACCTATTATCGGGGCAGTTTTAGCAATAGGTGTCCATACGATTTTATAAAAGTGAAATCGACTCTCCTCCCAGTTATACTAATAAATCTGAAATAGCTCATGCTGAGATAGTATGAGCAAAGCGTGTAGACAAAGTACGAAAAGGTACAGAGGTCTGCACGCTTTTTAGTTTATTTCCCAAGCTACTTGATGTTCTCGATATCATCCGGTTGGAAGTTCTATAATGGCCCGAAGACCTTTGCCAGCATTGCTCTTTAGTATAAGCCTGCCTTGATGTGCTTTAGTAATTCTCGCAACCATCGGCAAGCCTAGTCCATGTCCGTTATGAATAGTTCTTTTTCTGCCTGATGAATAGGGGAGCTCCATCAGATCAGAATATTCCTCCTGAGGGATTCCTCTGCCGTGATCTGAAACAATAAATTGGCATGTCAAATGATCTGATGACAAGCTTGTTTCTAGAAAAATTTCGCAACCTTCTGGATTATGGCTAATACTATTTTGCACCAAATTGGTAATAGCACGAAGCAATAATTTTTCATCAGCCTTGACTTTGATGCTTTCATCAGAAATATGTAAATGAATGATATAAGTATCATCCAGTCCATTATTCAGAAACTCCGACACAACCTGCCGTGCAATCACAGATAGTCGAATGACCTTTACGTTCAACGGTTGCATTTCATATTCGAGCATAGATACAAGGTTTAAATCATTGATAAGGGAGCGAAGCTTTTCTCCCTGACGACGGATAATGCCAGCTTGCAGTCGCTGCTCACCGGGCACAGCTGTATTTTCTTCCAATTCACTTGCATATCCAAGCACCATGGAAAGTGGGGTACGAATATCGTGAGAAATCCCGGCAATCCAGTTCGAACGAGCCTCATCACGTGCTTTGAGCTTACCATTTTTGACCTGAATGATATCGGAAGTATAATTGATGCTGTTAGCAAGGTCATTCAAAATACCCTTTGATTCAACATATACCGCTTCTTCCCTGCCAAGGGCATGGATTCCCGACACAAGCGGTTTGATGGATTTGATAAGTCGTGTACCGATGAGGATGGTTAATAGCAAAACCAATGCAATATTTCCGATTAACAAGAAAACAACCCGCAGTGGCAATGATTTTATCCAACTAATGAGAAAATAAAATTGATACTTGGCATAGCTGTTTTTAGGATATCCCACAACAATCAGACCGTCACGATGCTCCCAAATAAAGACGGGATAATCGGCAAGGTAATTTCGCGAAAACTTGGCCACTTCGGTCAAAGTATAGGAACGTGGTAGGTCTTTTGGCAATAGATAATCCCACGTTACTTTCCCTTGGTTGTCTACAAGCATGGCCCATGCTTGATTTTGTGACAAGAGTTTCTCTGCCTCCTCACCTAATTCATAACTTGTGTTCGTTCGGCTAAGGGTGGAGGCTACGTTTTGTACTACCAATTTTGGAGATTGTTCCTCGTTTCTCTCTTTAAATATCAGGGTGCTTAGCATAACGATATTAAGTACAAACAAGAACGCACAGATCAAAATGGTTAAACCAATAAAACGCCGCAATATTCGGATGATACCATCCATTTATTATTGCTCCTTTACTAGTAGCTTATACCCTAATCCTCTCACAGTAAGTAGACTCAATGGTTTGGAGGGGTCTGCTTCGATTTTCTCCCGGATTCGCCGTATATGCACCATCAAAGTATTTTCATAGCCATAGGAGTCATCCCCCCAAACTGCTTGGCATAAAGCATCGCTAGTAACAATACGTCCTTGATTTTCATACAGCTTTAACAGGAGTGCATGCTCCTTCGCAGTCAACGGTTGTTCCTCTGTATTTCGATGTACAATAGCACTCTCTAAATCTACGATATACTCTCCCAATTTAAAGGCCGGCAATCGTTCGGGTGCTGATGACGAATAATACATACGTTTAAGTATTGCCATTAGTCGTAAGACCAGCTCACGGGGCAAAAAGGGTTTAACGATGTAATCATCTGCACCTAGCCCCAAGTCCTATTAAACGATCTTCATCCTCGCCTCTGGCAGATAGAAAAAGGACAGGCATGGTAGAAAACTGGCGGATGGAAGAAAGCAATGCAAATCCGTCCTGATCAGGTAGCATAACATCCAGTATGGCAATGTCAGGCTTGTCAGAACGGCAAATTGCCAGTGCTGTCTCACAGTTGGCAGCAGAATATATTCGGAAAAACCCCTCTTTTCGTAAAATTGCTTCTATCATGGTCCGGAGTTCGGAATCATCATCCACAAGGAGTATTTTTTTGTTTCTCAATTTTTCCATCTATCATCACCTTACTATTATTATACATGACATCCAGTAATCGTTTTGCAGATGACTTACGTAAGTCTTGAATTTAAGGTTGTCGTAAGGTCCTCTTCAGCTTAATGAAAGGTGAAAAAATTATGGTGGTAGTAAGGAAGTGAAATCGTGTGAAAATAGAATGGAGTTGAAATTCGTATGAATACACCTGCAATTCTGGCAACAAATCATTTGTCCAAATACTACAATAACGTTTGTCGGGTGAATAAAGTAAATATGGCTGTACACGAAGGGGAGATATATGGTTTCCTCGGACCTAACGGAGCGGGTAAGACCACTACTCTTAAAATGCTGTTGGGATTAACCAAACCCACAGAAGGAAGCGTCTCCATTTTCGGAAAAGAATGTAGCAAAAACCGCCAGTTCATTCTAAGTCATATTGGCTCGCTGATCGAGTCTCCCTCCTATTATGGACATCTGACAGGGTTGGAAAATATGCGTGTCATGCAAAAACTGCGTGAGATACCGGACAAAAATATACAAGAGGCATTACATATCGTTCGCTTGGAAAAGCAGAAGCATAAAAAAGTAGAACAATATTCACTAGGTATGAAACAGCGACTCGGTATTGCCATGGCACTCATCTCTTTTCCCAGGCTTCTAATACTGGATGAACCTACCAATGGTCTTGATCCTGCTGGAATTGGTGAAATTCGTGAGCTAATCAAGTCACTACCCAAGCGTTATGGAATGACTATTCTTCTTTCCAGCCATCTTCTTACGGAAATTGAACAAATCGCTACTTCTGTGGGAATTATCAGTGATGGAAACCTGCTGTTTCAAGGGGATATGGAGATACTTCAAGCAAGGAACAAAGCTTCTATTTGTATAAAAACCCAAGATGATGCCTCGGCTGAACGAGTATTGCTTACCTATGGATATATGCCTGTACACCAGCATGGTCACTTGCATTTTGAAAATATGAGTGATTTACAGGTGGCTCAGGTCAACAAAATACTTGTAGAGGCAGGTTTCAATGTTATTCGTATTGAGGAACACAAAAAGAGCCTGGAGGATATTTTCCTAGAGCTTACGGGGAAGGAGCGGAGTCTGTAATGAAAGCTCTGGCCTTGGAATTTTTTAAATTACGTCGAAAGTGGATTCTTGTCATGACTACCCTGTTTTTAGGTGCAGAGATGTTTTGGGCTTTTATGTCTATCAGTAAATCCATGGCCCGAAATCCCGACAGTACAGGATGGGAGGCCATTATCGTAACAATCGCTTCCATGAATGGGCTTTTCTTACCTATTATTTCAGCAATTGTAGTTTCTCGTATTTGTGACATGGAGCATAAGGGGAATACGTGGAAACTTCTGATATCGACAGATGTAAAGCGCAATCACATCTACATGGCCAAATACGTATGTGCTACTACCGTGCTGCTATATTACATTGTCCTGCAAACCATTGCCATTGCCGTGTATGGCATCGTAGTAGGTATTGCGAGCCCTCTTCCTCCTTCTCTAATGATCCAATTTATTGGAGGGGGGATAGTTACGAACTTTGCAATCGTGGCATTGCAGCAATGGGTATCTCTATCCATTAAAAATCAAGCGTTTGCCTTAAGCCTGGGGATGGTGGGAGGATTTATGGGGATGACTTCAGACCTTTTTCCTGTGATCCTACGCCGTATCTTCATATGGTCGTACTATTCAGGGTTAAGCCCAGTAAGCTATCATTTTACCAATCATTCGATGGAATACGTAATACAGCCAATGGGAGCTGGTGCGTTGGCTATCGTATTGTTCATGTCCATCATTTTTTATTTTGCTGGTAGCTTTCACGTTACGCGGCAGGAAGTGTAAGGGGGGTACTTGAGTGAAAAAAAGTATTTCAGCGGAATGGCTCAAATTGCGGCATTCTCGTATAGGACTTATCCTGATTGTCATGCCCATCCTCAGCTTGTTGATTGGTAGTGCCAATTATTATTTCAATCAGGGTGCTTTGCAGCATGGATGGTACAGTCTTTGGGTACAAATCAGCTTGTTTTATGGTGAGTTCTTTTTGCCTCTGTTAATTGCTATTTGCTGTGCATATGTGTGCAGATTGGAACATTTGAACCGAAACTGGAATGTAGTCATGACGGCTCCGGTATCCGTTGCAAGTCTGTTTTTGGCTAAACTGGCTGTGGTTAGTGTTCTGATTTTTATCGTACAGGTTTTTTTTATCATATTATATTTTGTTGCAGGCCAACTATTAGGCTTGTCCTCAACCTTTCCAATCGAAGCGTTCGGATGGAGCCTGCGGGGCTGGATCGCCTCGATATCCATTGCTGCCATGCAGCTAGGGCTTTCCATTCGTATTCGCAGCTTTGCAGCTCCCATAGGTATTAGTCTTTCTGCAGTCTTTCTAGGTTTGGGGATGTATGTAACGAATATGGGGATGTTTTTCCCCTACTCGCTTTTGACCATCGGCATTGGCGCTTTGAGTCAAGAAAGTCTTACAGGTGTTGAAAATAGTCTATTTCTCATTATGAACCTTATATTTATCAGTGCATTTTCTTCCTTCGCGATTTATCGATTACAGAAAAACGATGTTATACAGACCTGATATAAAGAGTATGGGAAGGGGGTTATTTACTTTTTCGAAAAGAAAAGTATTTATCCCTCTCACCATTGCCTTTCCCACATACTATGCTATAATAAAAATTGTGAGAGTCCTCCTATCCTCACAGATGGTCACTAACTCATAACTTGTATAACAATCGAAAAAGCAACAGGTAAAGGAAGTTTGGTGAAAATCCAACGCGGTCCCGCCACTGTGATAGTCTGGTTTACAGACTTAAGTCAGGTCGTTTGCCTAGTAGCTTTGAACAGCCACCCATTTCGAGGCGAGAATGGATGGTTTAGTAGTCTAGTAAGGGTTCTTGCCTCGCTAGGCTTTTTTTGTTTTCATGCAAAATAAAGGTACCTGGCTTTTTTTGCAACAGGGTAAATATCCACACAGAAGTGGGTGTAAACCCGATGTTCGCCTTCAGTAAAGGTACAAATAATTACAGCGAAGTCCAACGAAGAAAAAGTTAGACTTGTAAAGTATTTCCTGAGAGGTATAGAACGTACACAGATGTACAACAAGTAACATAACAGGTAGTTACTTCGAGGTAGAAGGAACTTGGTACACAATGGCGTGTACCTTTTTTTCTGTATCAGAACTTACCTGATTAATAACTTGACGTTATATAGTTAAAATAGTAAACTGATGATACTTATTGACCCATTAATTATATAAGCAATGTACACAATGGCGTGTACTTCGCATACCATGCATAAAAGCAAAGAGGCTTTTAAAAGGATATTATTCTTTTAAAGGTCTCTTTTTTTATGGGAACGACCGAGAAGATTAACTCCCTCTTGGTCCGTATAAGCATGACTAATGCTTTCAAGTAGACCTGGGAAGCCGAGTCTACGAATCTACTCTAGTTTTTCTTTGTTAAGATAGACTTTGTGAAAAAGTCTACTTACGTTATACTTCAGGAGGTGCCGGACTTGGACAAAATTTCTTTTAAAACAGACATCTACATGGGAACTGGGGCACTTGACCATCTCATGGACCTACGTAACAGACGAGTTTTTATTGTAACAGATCCGTTTATGATTAAATCAGGCATGATCCACCATCTGTTTGAACGATTGCACTCAAGCAATGAGCAGTATGTATTTAGTAATATCGTACCTGATCCGCCAGTAGAAATCGTAACAGAAGGTGTAGAAAAGCTTGGTGCTTTTGAAGCTGATATGATTATTGCACTTGGTGGAGGCTCTGCGATTGATGCAGCCAAGGCGATGATGATTTTTGCTAAAAAAATCTTGAATGTAGAAAAAATTCCTTTTATTGCAATCCCAACAACAAGTGGGACAGGATCAGAAGTAACATCTTTTTCTGTTATTAGCGACAAAGAAAAAAATATTAAGTATCCACTTGTCTCTGATGAGATGTTGCCACTAGAGGCAATTCTGGATCCCTTATTGGTAAAAAGCGTCCCTAATTTCATCACGGCTGATACAGGTATGGATGTGTTGACGCATGCGATTGAAGCATATGTATCTACGAAAGCTAACGACCTTACAGACGCTTTAGCAGAAAAAGCAATCAGATTAGTATTTGAGTTCTTGCCTAGAGCATATAACGATGGAAACGATCTGGTAGCTCGCGAGAAAATGCATAATGCTTCCTTCATGGCAGGTATGGCTTTTAACATTACCTCTCTAGGATTAAATCATGGTATCGCACATGTGGCGGGAGCTAAGTTCCATATTCCACACGGACGTATGAATGCTATCTTACTACCGCATATCATTCAATTTAATGCTAATGTTGAACCTGGTAATGTGAAAGTAGAGGCAACTCCTACCGCTGAGCGTTATGCAGCTATTGCCAAAACACTAGGTTTACCAGCTTCTACCACAAGAAGTGGCGTTCAAAGTCTGGTAAAATCAATTAAACAACTTATGAAACAATTACAGATGCCACAAACGCTCAAAGAGTGCAACATTTCCCAACAAACACTGGATGAGATGAAGGATGAGATCGCTGAAGGAGCACTTAAAGATGGGTGCACGGCGACGAATCCTCGCGTTCCAACCAAATCTGATGTTATTGAAATTATGAACAAAATGTTTCAATAGCGGAAAAAATAGATTTGTAACTGTTTGTATTGTTGACAACATAATTAACATAAAATATAGTAAAAGTAACACAATGACGTGTTAATTATGAATGTGAGCAATGGGGCTTCATAAAAAATCTGAATTGGATTTTTTATAGAGGTCTTTCTGTTATTAAAACGTTTTTGATTGGTTTTTATAGATAGGGTGATTATATGAATCAACAAAATGATAAACAACGTGTCATTCAGGAGTATGTTCCTGGTAAACAAGTAACACTAGCTCATATTATTGCTAACCCGAACCCAGATCTCTACAAGAAACTAGGATTGGTAGCTGAAACAAGGGATGCTATTGGGATTATGACCATTACTCCGAGTGAAGCATCGATTATATCAGCTGACATTGCGACGAAAGCTGCTAGTGTTCAGATTGGTTTTGTAGATCGGTTCAGTGGTTCGCTAGTAATTACAGGCGATGTTTCATCCGTTGAGTCCGCAATTAACGAGGTTCTACTCGGATTGCAAGATATCCTCGGATTTTCTGCTGCGAGAATTACGCGAACCTAGGTTGTAAGGGAGCCAGCTATGAAAAAGATAATTGTTGTTGGCAGCACTGGTTCTGGAAAGACCACATTGTGTCAGCGTTTACATGGTCAAGTAATTAGCTACAAAAAAACACAAGCGATCGAAACCTTTGAACAAGCAATCGATACGCCAGGTGAATGTATTGAAAATCGTTTTTTGTACAAAATGCTGCTCGTAACAAGTGTAGAAGCAGATGTGATAGGCCTTGTGCAAGATTGCACGAAGGAGGAAAGTTACTTTCCACCAGGTTTTGCCTCCGCATTTGCCAAACCTGTTATAGGCATCGTTACCAAGGTTGATTTGGCAACATCTGAGGAAGATGTCAAACAAGCTGGAATCTATCTTCGAGAAGCAGGTGCTTCCGAGATTTTCGAGATATCCTCGATGAAAGATCTTGGAATGGATAAGCTAACAGCTTACTTAGAAGATTAGGGCAATCAGGTACTTGATGATCGGTAGTGGTGTAACAAGATACGAGAGCAAATTTCAAGTAAACAATGAGGTGCGTGAGACATGAATAGAAGAATTGTAATAGTCGATGATGAACCTATTACAAGAATGGATATTCGTGAGATGCTGCAAGAAGCCAACTACGATGTAGTAGGGGAAGCTTCTGATGGTTTTGAAGCCATTGAATTATGCAAAAAGCATCAGCCAGATTTGGTCATCATGGATATTCAAATGCCTCTTTTGGATGGATTGAAGGCGGGCAAGCGAATCATTTCTGAACAGCTAGCGGGAGGGATTATCCTTCTCACCGCATTCAGTGACAAACAGACGATAGAAAAAGCTACCTCAATTGGTGCACTTGGTTATCTGGTGAAACCACTCGATGAGAAATCCTTGGTACCTATGGTTGAAGTAACGATTGCCAAGGGTAAAGAGATTAATAAGCTAGAAAAGGATTTAACCAAGGCTACACAAAAGCTAGAAGAACGCAAGACTATTGAAAAAGCAAAAGGCATATTGATGAAGGAAAATGGTTTTTCTGAAGATGATGCGTATCAGATGATTCGACGATTAAGTATGGATAGACGGTGTCCCATGATTGAGATTGCTTCTACCATCGTCATTTCCTATGATTGAAGAACAGATTAGGCATCTGTGTAGATTGCATACTGATCTATCGACTTCAGATATTACCAGAATCATAGAAGTTGCTGAATCTATTGAATGTTCCAGTGAAGTAGATGATATCTTCATCGATGTTCTATCCAAATATGCAAGTGAAGCGATTGTTGTTTATCATCGTAGACCCAGTAATGGGAAATCGCTGTACAAGCGATCGGTGGTAAGCGAAAAGGCACTTCGCGAAAATGAGCCTGGAGCACTGCGGACCTTAGAAACGGGAATCATGTCGCAGGGACTCATTGCCAATACACAAGAGAATCATCTTGTAAGACAATCTACTTATCCGATTTTAAATAATGATAAAGTCATTTGCGTCGTTATTTACGAAAGGAAAGTAAACGAAGAGATACAATCAGACTTTAATGTGACAATACCGTCGTTACAAAGTGAGGAAATTCCTTCTAGTCTGACAGCTGCACTTGGCTTTAATGAGAAGGTTATTAATCAGCTTGATGACGCGATTCTGATCTTTGATAAAGATGGGTTCGTCAAATTAAAGAATAAAAAGGCAGATATATACTACCAACGTCTCGGCTATTTAGAAGACATTCAGGGACTACATTATGATAATCTATCTCTAGATCGAACTACCTTTTTACAAGTCATGAGAGAAGAATCCGATTTTCCAAATGGTCAAAAAGGTAAAGAGACGCAGATGGGTGATAGATTTTATAAGGTGAAACGCCTCTATGTCAGGGAGCGTGGGTTACGGTTGGTGGTCATTTTGCAAGATATGACGGAGATAAAGATGAAGGAAGCTGAGATTGTCTCCAAGTCAGTCGTCATTCGTGAAATTCATCATCGTGTGAAAAACAACTTGCAAACGGTAGCATCTCTTCTTCGCATTCAAAGTAGGCAAGTGGAAAGCCCCGAAGCAAAGAAAAGTTTGAATGATAGTGTTAGTCGCGTTCTGGCAATCGCAGCAACCCATGAATTGTTATCGATGGAGGTTGAGGCGCAGGTTAATTTACTGGAAGTGATCCATATTATTGCAACGAACATACAGCGATGCTTTGTGAATTGCAATAACGTTCAGGTTGAGATGAAAACGAATCACCCCATTTGTCTGGACAGTGATCGTACAGTAGCGATTGCACTAATCGTCAACGAGTTAATGCAGAATTGCTATGAGCATGCATTCGGCGATTGTATGGAAGGGAAAATTGTTGTTAGTCTGTTACTAGAAAATGGCTATGTGACGTTGAAAGTAATGGATGATGGAAAGGGATTTTCCGTCAAGAATACAACTCGTAAAAGTTTAGGAATGTCCATTGTTCATAGCTATGTGAAGGACAAGCTGAAGGGTAAGTTCGATATAGAATCCAGCTCCAACGGTACGACAGCAAGATTCACTTTTAAAATGTAAATAGATTGGACTACAAGGTCGTAGTTCTATAAGCAATGAGGCTTAATGTTACCATCCTGTTTTTATTTATGGGATTGGTTATAACGTTAAGCCTTTTTGTTTTCGAACCTGCATAATTCAGAAGCGATGGGGGGGAGACAAGATGAGAGAAGAGTTACTGAGCGTCGGCATTGATATGGGGACATCGACAACTCAGCTTGTTTTATCCAAACTGCATATTGAAAATATGGCTTCTAGCTTCACTGTTCCACGCATTGTGATAACAGATAAAGAAGTGGTCTTTCGAAGCGATATCTGCTTTACTCCGATGCTTGAGGATAACCGAATTGATGCTCAGAAAATCAAGGCTTTTGTAGAAGAGCAGTATGAGAAGGCTGGCATCAAGAAGGATGAGATTCAGACAGGTGCCGTAATCATCACGGGTGAAACTGCACGTAAGGAGAACGCCAATGAAGTACTTCTTACCCTAAGTGGTTTTGCGGGAGATTTTGTGGTAGCGACAGCTGGTCCTGACCTTGAGAGTATCATTTCAGCCAAGGGAGCTGGAGCTCATACCTATTCCAAAGAGCATTCCACCAGGATCGTAAACATTGATATTGGTGGTGGTACGAGTAATCTGGCCCTGTTTTCTAGCGCCGATTTAATCGATACCGGGTGCTTGGATATTGGTGGCAGGCTGATTAAGCTAGACCAGCAGACGCATCAAATCACATACATCGCACCAAAGATCAAGCAACTTATTGATCTGAAAGGACTGGGGTTATCACTTGGTCAGCGTGTAACTCCAGATGATCTGCAACCTGTGGTGCAAGAGATGGTACACCTGCTGGAAGAAAGCGTTGGAATCCGTCCGCAAAGTGAGTTCTACAACACGATTGTAACAAACAAGGGTCTTAAACTAGACAGACCGATTCCATGCATTTCATTCTCTGGTGGAGTAGCGGATTATATCTACAACGAGGCGACAGGAGATGTGTTCCAGTATGGGGACGTCGGGATTTTACTCGGCAGAGCAATAGCTGAATCCCCGTTATTTGGACAGATGACCATAGTTCGTTCTGTAGAGACAATTCGTGCCACAGTAGTTGGAGCAGGTTCGCATACGACTGAAATCAGTGGTAGTACGATCACCTACACGGAAGAAAGTTTTCCACTGAAAAATGTTCCGATTCTGAAGCTTGCATGGTCGGATGAAGAAGGTAGCGAACAACATTTGGCCAAGGCCATCTCTGACAAACTGAATTGGTTCAAGTTAAACAATGATTTACAAAGGGTGGCAGTCGCCATCGAAGGTAAGAAAAACCTAAGCTTTCAAGAAGTACAGAAGTATGCGCGTGGCTTGCATGCGGGCATGGCGGAACTGATTGAACGTGAGTATCCGTTAATTATTATCGTACGCCATGACATGGCCAAAGTTCTTGGTCAAACGCTTTACGCACTTCTCAACTATGAGAAAGATGTGGTTTGTATCGACAGCGTACTGGTTGACAACGGTGATTATATCGATATTGGGAAACCAATAGCCAACGGCAAGGTATTACCCGTTGTAATCAAGACGCTCGTGTTTAATTGAGTGAGTGACAACTGGAAGGAGGAGCTTTTGTGATCTTAAAAACAAAGTTATTTGGTCGTGTTTATCAATTTGGAACGCTAATGGAAGTTATGGCGAAAGCTAATGAGGAAAAGTCGGGGGATACACTAGCAGGTCTTGCTGCAACCTCGGCGGAAGAGCGGGTAGCCGCAAAGGTTGTCCTGTCTAATATCAGCCTTAGCGATTTGCGTAATAATCCAGCAGTTCCTTATGAGCTTGATGAGGTAACTCGTATTATTCAAGACCAGGTTAATGAAAGAATTTATGATGAGATTAAAAACTGGACTGTAGAAGAATTGCGTGAGTGGATCTTGAGTGATACCACAACAGAACTAGATATTAAACGCATTTCTCGTGGTTTAACTTCTGAAATGGTAGCTGCTGTTGCCAAAATCATGTCTAACCTAGACTTGATCTATGGTGCAAGCAAAATCCGCATTACAGCTACAGCTAATACAACAATCGGTAAACGTGGAACGTTGTCAGCTCGTCTGCAACCGAATCACCCAACCGACGATCCAGATGGTATCATGGCTTCCTTGATGGAAGGTCTGACTTTTGGTATCGGTGACGCTGTACTTGGACTTAACCCGGTTGATGACTCCGTGGAAAGCGTAACGCGTGTACTTAACCGTTTTGAAGAGTTCAGAACAAAATGGGATATCCCAACTCAAACTTGCGTACTTGCTCACGTAACTACTCAAATGGAAGCAGTTAAGAGAGGCGCTCCTACAGGTCTGATCTTCCAATCCATCGCTGGTTCTGAAAAAGGTAACACAGCATTCGGATTTAACGCTGCTACTATTCAAGAAGCACAAGATCTTGCTCGTAAACAAGGACAAGTATCTGGTCCTGATGTGATGTACTTCGAAACTGGTCAAGGTTCCGAGTTATCCTCAGAGGCTCACCACGGTATTGACCAAGTAACGATGGAAGCACGCTGCTATGGTTTTGCTAAGAAGTTCAATCCATACCTGGTTAACACAGTAGTTGGATTTATTGGACCAGAGTATCTGTACGATGCTAAACAAGTTATCCGTGCTGGTCTAGAAGATCACTTCATGGGTAAATTAACTGGTATTTCTATGGGGTGTGACGCTTGCTACACGAACCACATGAAAGCTGACCAAAACGATCTAGAGAACTTGGCAGTTGTATTATCTACAGCAGGATGTAACTTCTTCATGGGTATCCCACATGGTGACGACGTTATGTTGAACTACCAAACAACTGGATACCATGAAACGGCAACTCTTCGTCAAATGCTAGGTCTTCGTCCAATCCCTGAATTCGAACAATGGTTGGAAAAAATGGGCTTCATGGAGAATGGCAAACTGACTAAGAAAGCCGGAGACGCATCTGTGTTTCTTAAGTAAGGAAAGGAGGAGACTTTCATGAACGAAAAAGATCTAAAAAGCATGATTGAATCAATTTTAGCCGATATGGTTGGCGATAAGGTGAAAGAAACAGCACAAGCTCCACAAGTGGCTGCGACCCCTCAACCGGTTACTACAGCGCCAGCTCAACCTGTTGCTAGCGCAACAGTAGTTAGCGATGAAATTCTGGATGATATCACTGAGATTGATCTTCGTAAACTTCTGTTAGTAGAAGATCCAGAGGACCGTGAAGGCTACTTAAAAATGAAGGAAAAAACACCAGCACGTCTTGGTGTAGGCCGTGCAGGTACTCGTTACAAAACGATTACGTCTCTTCGTTTCCGCGCAGACCATGCTGCTGCTCAGGATGCAGTTTTCTCTTATGTATCCGAAGAGTTCATTAAGGAAATGAATCTTGTACCAGTTCAAACCCTTTGCGTTGACAAAGATCAATATATCACTCGTCCTGACTTGGGACGTCAATTCTCTGATGAGACTATCGCTACGATCAAAGCAAACACTCAGAACAAGGCGAAAGTACAAATCATGGTAGGGGACGGACTTAGCTCTGCAGCTATCGAAGCTAACCTGCGCAACATCATTCCAGCTATTACGCAAGGTTTGAAAATGTACGGGTTAGAAACTGGCAACATCTTGTTTGTTAAGCATTGCCGTGTTCCAGCTATGGACGTAATTGGCGATGTGACTGAGGCAGATGTAGTGTGTCTACTAGTAGGTGAGCGTCCAGGATTGGTTACTGCAGAATCCATGAGTGCTTATATCGCATACAAACCAACAGTAGGAATGCCAGAAGCAAGACGTTCTGTAATCTCCAATATTCACTCTGGTGGAACACCAGCAGTTGAAGCAGGAGCACACATTGCGGAAATGATCAAAAACATGCTAGAACGCAAAGCTTCTGGTATCGATCTCAAAAACTAAGGAAACGAAGGTGGCTCCTATGAAGAACGCACCAGTTCGTGCAAAAGTGCTAGGAATAAAGATCATATCTAATGTAAGTCCTGATATGGCTGAAAAACTGGAACTGAAACCTCATCATAAAAGCCTTGGTATTATCACTGCTGATATTGATGATGTAACTTACGTAGCGTTGGATGAAGCGACAAAAGCATCCGATGTAGATGTAGTTTATGCAAAAAGTATGTACGCTGGTTCAGCAAATGCTTCCACGAAGCTGGCGGGCGAAGTGATTGGAATTCTCGCTGGTCCAAGCCCAGCAGAAGTGCGCAGTGGTATGAATGCTGCTGTTGATCATATTGAAACTGGTGCACACTTCGTTTCTGCTAACGAAGATGACAGCATCGCATATTTCGCTCATTGTGTATCACGCACAGGATCATATTTGTCTGAAACAGCTGGTATTAAAGAAGGCGAAGCGATTGCTTATCTGATTGCTCCACCGCTTGAAGCGATGTATGCATTAGATGCTGCGCTTAAAGCAGCTGACGTAACTATCGCAGCTTTCTTCGGTCCGCCATCTGAAACCAACTTTGGTGGTGCTTTGCTAACAGGTAGCCAATCTGCATGTAAAGCTGCATGTGACGCTTTTGCTGATGCTGTTAAGTTTGTTGCAGATAATCCTACGTCTTACTAAGGATGAGAGCTATGATAAATAGTGCGCTCGGCTTAATAGAAGTAAGAGGGTATCTTGGTGCAGTAGTCTCAGCTGATGTCGCGTTAAAAGCTGCAAATGTGTCGTGCATCGAGCTTGAGATTATGAAAGGTAGTGGACTAGTAACAGTTAAGCTAGTTGGAGATGTTAGTGCAGTTCGTGCTGCTGTTGATGCAGGAGCACAGGTTGCAACTGATCTAAACGTGCTTTTGACAAGCCATGTCATTGCTAAGATGCATGAGGAGACTGTTTCCATAGTAGCACCAAGAAAAAAAGGTAATCCGCCTGCGAACGATGCAAAAGGGAAAAAGATAGCAGTTGAAAAGGTAGATACAAAGGAAGCTGTGGTAACAGAAAAACCTGTAGTTACAGAAAAGCCTGTAGCTAAAGAGGAACCTGTAGTTACAGAAAAACCTGTAGCTAAAGTAGAGCCTGTAGTTACAGAAAAACCTGTAGTTACGAAAGAGCCAGTAACTTCCAAAATGCCAGCTAGCAACGAAGCACCAGCATTTGAACATTTACCACCAACTAGCCAATTTAGCCTGGCACCAGAAGCAGGTAAGGAACCTGCTAAGTCTCAGACGCCAATTAAACAGAGTGGCAGCGTTCAACCGAAGAAAACTCTAGCATCAAAAGCAAGCAAACGAACAAAAAAAACAAAATAATGCTGGTTCATATCAGATAATTGCTAACTTGGCTCAGCTAGAAGTAGTAGGGAAAGAAGGATGATGTAATGATGGAAACTTTGGATAAAGATCTAAGATCCATTCAGGAAGTTCGTACGCTTATTAAAAAATCAAAAGAAGCACAAGTCAAACTAGCAGCTATGTCACAAGAGCAAATCGATGCAATTGTGAAAGCTATTGCAGATGCTGGATACAAGAATCGTGTAAAACTGGCGAAAATGGCGAATGAAGAAACAGGCTTTGGTCGTTGGGAAGATAAAATCATCAAGAACGCCTTTGCTTCCAAGCATGTTTATGAGTCTATCAAAGATATGAAAACTGTAGGGATCCTTAGTGAAGATAAGGTGAACAAGGTAATGGAAGTTGGTGTACCAGTAGGTGTAATTGCTGCTCTAATTCCTTCTACTAACCCAACATCTACTGTTATCTATAAAGCAATGATCTCTCTTAAAGCTGGAAACAGTATTGTGTTCTCTCCACACCCAAATGCACTGAAATGCATTATGGAGACAACAAGACTTATCAATGAAGCAGCTATGGCAGCAGGATGTCCAGAAGGAGCTATCGCTTGCATCTCCGTACCAAGCATTCAAGGTACAGATCAACTGATGAAGCATAAAGATACTGCTCTAATCCTGGCTACTGGCGGTACACCAATGGTGAAAGCAGCTTATTCATCTGGTACACCAGCAATTGGGGTAGGTCCTGGTAATGGTCCTGCGTTCATTGAAAAGAGTGCTGATTTCGCATTAGCTGTAAAGCGTATCATTGATTCCAAGACTTTTGATAACGGAACAATCTGCGCGTCTGAACAATCCATTGTGGTTGAAAAATGCAGCAAGGATGCTGTTATGGCTGAATTGACAAAGCAAGGTGCTTACTTCCTATCAACTGAAGAAGCAGACAAGCTAGGTAAATTCATCATGCGTCCAAATGGATCAATGAATCCACAAATCGTAGGAAAGAGCGTAGAACACATTGCCAGCCTGGCAAATCTACAAATTCCTGCTGGGACACGTGTTCTGATTGCACATGAAACACGTGTAGGACATAACGTTCCTTATTCCCGTGAAAAGCTTGGACCAATTCTTGCTTTCTATGTGGAAGAAGATTGGAAAGCAGCTAGCGAACGTTGTGCAGAGATCCTTCATTCTGAGGGTGCTGGTCACACTATGACGATTCATTCTGAGAATGATGAGATCATCCGCTACTTCGGTCTACACATGCCAGTTTCTCGCCTGTTGGTTAATACACCAGGTACTCTAGGCGGAATTGGAGCATCTACTGCTATTGCACCAGCATTAACACTTGGTTGCGGTGCTATTGGTGGGGGTTCCACTTCTGATAACGTTAGTCCACTTCACCTGATGAACACCAGAAAAGTGACTTTCGGCTTACGTGAATTGGAAGACTTGAAAGAAGAGCCTGCTCAAGACAACACATCAACAATCAGCAATCTTGATAAAGAACAATTGATTAGCGCGATTGTGAAAAGAATTTTGGAAGAAATGTAAGTAAACCAAACTAATTTACACACATACTGAGGAGGAATTTTATTATGGCAAACGCAAACGCATTGGGAATGGTAGAAACTAAAGGTCTTGTAGGTGCAATCGAAGCAGCTGACGCAATGGTTAAAGCAGCTAACGTAACTTTGATTGGTAAAGAACAAATCGGTGCAGGTCTAGTAACTGTAATGGTACGCGGTGACGTAGGTGCTGTTAAAGCAGCTACTGATGCAGGTGCAGCAGCAGCAGAACGCGTTGGTGAATTACTATCTGTACACGTAATTCCAAGACCACATGCTGAAGTAGACGCTATTCTTCCTAAAAACGTTTAATACAGCTGAATAAGAACATCATCTAGTAGGAACTGATGGATGCGGCACAGGTCCGCATCCATCTTTCTACCTGTGATCTCTTATCCATATGAAGTGCACTTCGGGGGAATGCCGGTGGAACAAGCGTCGTGAGCGACTGGAACACCGGACGCAAAAGGATGTGAAAAGATGGCTGTAATTACAGAGAGTGATTTGCGCAAGTACTTTAAGAATCAAAAGCTAAGAGATGTTAGTGAGTACGAGGCTCCAAAGGGAACAATTTTGACTCCGTCTGCCAAAAGCTTTTTAACAGATAATCAAATTGAGCTGAAATATAGCGTGGCAAAAAAGGAAGCAGAACCTGAGAAAAGTGATGCTACTGAAACATCAAAGCAGCAAGAAAATACGCAAGTCACTAAACATGTAACCACACCGGAAGCTACTGAAGGAAAAGGGCGATATGAAACCATTTATGGTGGTTTTATGGATACGAAGCCGGAACATATGACTCATTTGCATGGAAATATGTTGGTATATAAAGATCATCCCCGCATTGAATTGCGAGGTAAGCTTGATTCACTGGAGAGCAAGATTTTGGAAGCACAAAACATGTGTTCAAAAGTGAAAATGATCAAACTTGTTAATGATTTGGAAGAAATTCTGCTTTTTATACGCCAGATTATGCGTAGTGAAGTGTTAAATGAAAAAATTGGTGATTTTCTTTTACTCGGGATGACGCCCGCGGAATTACGAGAACAATCTCATCATCCCAAGAGATATTTTGGAATGGATCATTTTCAACCTAGCTATGAAATGGGCGAAGCGGTTGTTGTTATAAATGCATTACGCACAAAGACGAGAGAGACAGAACTGACTGCCTACCAAGCTTTTAAACAAGAATACGGTAGCGTGGAACGTGAAGACATCATTCGAGGGTTAAATCGCCTTTCTTCGTTATTCTGGATCATCATGTTCAGAATTCGTGCAGGACAGTATGACTCATGAGGTGAGAATAATGAATCAACAATTAGTTGAAAACATCGTAAGTGAAGTAATTAAAAAAGTACAGGACGAAATGTGCGTGGAGATCGAAGCATCTGGCAAGCACGTTCACCTGAGCCGCGGGGCAATCGACGCTTTGTTTGGTGAAGGATATCAATTGACCAAAGCAAAAGAATTGTCCCAACCAGGACAATATGCTTGCAAAGAGCGTGTAACATTAATCGGTCCTAAAGGAAGCCTGCATAATGTAGTCGTACTTGGACCGGAGCGTAAGGCTTCACAGGTAGAAGTATCTCTTACGGATGCTCTATCTTTAGGTATCAAAGTACCTGTTCGTGAAAGCGGAAAAATTGAAGGCACACCAGGTGTGATCATTGCTTCTGACAAGAATATGATCCGACTAGATAAAGGTCTGATCGCAGCAAAACGTCATATCCACATGACACCTGATGATGCTAAGAAATTCAACGTGCAAAACGGTGAAGTGGTACAAGTTAAGGTATTTAGCCAACGCCCACTGATTTTTGATGATGTACTTGTTCGTGTAAGTCCATCCTTCGAAACTTATATGCATATTGATTATGATGAAGCTAACGCATGTGGTTTTTCTAAAGCAACCAAGGGAAAAATTATCAAGCTTGGCAAGTAGGAGTGTGAAGATATGAACGGGAATCTTGTTCATCTGGAAGCTCTCATTCAGGCTGTGACTGATGAAGTATATAACAAACTGAAACAGCAACAGGCTATCAAGGCAGATCGGAAAAAACTGGTCATCATGTCTGGTGAGTCTGAATCAGAAATCGAGGCAAAACTGGGTAAGCATTTTGACATTGCGTATTATAACGAGCAGACAAGGGATTGCGATGTGATTGTAATTCCAACCATCTGCATTCAGTTATTATCCAATTTGGCAAATGGTATCAGTGCCGGAAGTAGAGAGCGTTTTATTTTGACCATGCTCTTGAAAGGGAAAAAAGTTATTGCCTTGGACGAGGGATTGAAGTACCGGAAATATAAGAGTACCGCCCCTGTGTTGCTATATAACATGTATACTTCCTACACAGAAAAAATTATGAACTACGGTATTCAGATTATCCGTGAATCAGACCTGTTACATTCTTGCCTGCAAGATGGCAGAGAGGCTGCAACTGCGGGAGCAACACAGAGCTCAATCGTAGAAACAATTCAAGCAACAAGCCAACCTGTGGAAAAAGTTCGAGCTATTGAACCGGACAAGCAGCAAGTATCTCAGGAAATTCTCACCAAAAAAGTGATTACCGAAGCAGATTTGAAAAAGTTTTACTTAAAACAAATCAGCGAAATTGTTATTGATAAAAAAAGCATTATCACACCACTTGCACAAGATTATGTGAGAACGCAACAGATGATTGTGCACAGAAGATAGCGAGGTAAACCTATGATCGTGGGGACAGTAGTGGGAAGCTTGTGGGCGACCCGAAAGGACGTCAAGCTGAATGGTCTGACTTTTTTGGTTGTGAAACCACACTCGTATGGAAAAGACGGACAGGATAAATACTTTGTCGCTGCAGATAATGCAGGAGCTGGCATAGGTGACACTGTTCTCGTAACCAAAGGCAGCGCAGCACGAACCTCTATCTCCAACCAACAGGCACCAATTGATGCTGTCATAGTAGGAATCGTGGATTCACTCGATATGTGTGATGATACAGAGTAGTTGCGATTGAAAAAGCTTTAACCTTAGAACGGGGACTGGCACATACATAGGTTATGCCTTCCCCGACTAAGGAACGAAACAATAAAATAAAATCACTTCCAGTGAGAATGGAGTAGCATCCATGGGAATTAATGAAATTATTATTTACTTAATGGTTATTTTTATGGTTTTGGGAGCTATTGATAAATGTCTAAACAATAAGTTTGGACTAGGAGAGCAATTTGAAGAAGGTATTATGGCGATGGGGGCGCTCACGCTGGCAATGGTGGGGATTGTCTCCTTGGCTCCGGTACTTGCAAAAGTACTTAGCCCGATTGTCGTTCCTGTGTACACAGCATTAGGTGCTGACCCAGCAATGTTTGCAACAACCCTTTTAGCTAATGACATGGGTGGATTCGCTCTTGCTCAGGAATTGGCTCAAACGCCAGAAGCAGGTTTATTCGCAGGTGCAATCCTTGGCGCTATGTTTGGACCTACACTTGTGTTCATTATTCCAGTTGCACTTGGTATCATCAAAAAAGACGATCACAAATTTTTGGCTACAGGTGTATTGGCAGGTTTAATCACTATTCCACTAGGTTGCTTGATTGGTGGATTAGTAGCAGGTTTCCCAATCTCTATGATCTTGGCTAACTTGGTACCAATTATTTTGGTTGCCGTATTGATTGCACTTGGTCTATGGAAGTTCCCACAAGGAATGATTAAAGGATTCACCGTATTTGGTCAGTTCGTTGTTATCGTAGCAACATTAGGTTTGGCATTAGCTATCGTTGAAAAGTTGACAGGACTTGTAATTATTCCTGGTATGGCTCCGATCGATGAAGGAATTCAGATCGTTGGAGATATCGCGATCGTACTAGCTGGAGCTTTCGCTTTGGTATTCGTTATCACGAAGTTCTTCAACAAACCATTGATGAAAATGGGTAAAGTGCTAGGTATGAATGAAATTGCTGCAGCAGGTATGGTTGCTACACTTGCTAACGTAATTCCAATGTTCGGTATGTTAAAAGATATGGATACAAGAGGTAAAGTAATCAACATCGCTTTTGCTGTATCCGCGGCGTTTGTTCTAGGTGACCACCTTGGCTTCACAGCAGGTGTGGCAAAAGAAATGATTTTCCCAATGATCGTGGGTAAACTAGTCGGTGGTATCTCAGCTGTCTTCGTTGCAATCTTCCTTTCTAAGAAAATGATGGAAGGTAAAGTAGAAGAAGGAAAATAGGAGGCTTAATATAATGGAAAATATCGATCGTAAATTACTTGAAGAAGTAGTACGCAAAATCATCACTGAAAAATTGGGTGATACAGCTTCACAAAACGCAGTGATGCACCGTGATCCAAGTGGTGTCGCTTCTGTGAAACTACAACAGGTAGCCGTAGACGAATCTAACCGTTTGGACACTGGTAAAAGTGGTGATGTTGTCTACACGAAAGACATATTTACATTAGAAGAAAGTCCACGTCTTGGTTGCGGTATTATGGAAATGCGTGCTACTACGTTTGACTGGACGCTTAACTATGACGAGGTCGATTATATTATCGAAGGTCGTCTAGAGATCATCATTGATGGTCGCAAAGTAAGCGCAGAAGCAGGCGAGGTCATTTTTATTCCGAAAAATAGTACGATCCAATTCTGTGTTCCTGAGTACGCACGTTTCTTATATGTAACATATCCGGCTGATTGGGCTAATCAGGCTTAATTAAATGGAATCAAAGAGGTGATAGTACAGGCATATCCTGACTATCACCTCTACTACTTTTCAAACACTCTCATTTTGAAAATAACTCGGATGGGGGTGTTTTTTGTATGTAATGAAAACACAAAATTCCTTGTTCAACTAAAGAAGGCCGTTTAGTTGAACAAGGGGTTGAGGTATTATGAATAAAAGAGGTAGGAAAGAAATTTAAATATATAAAACCTGGGGAGAGAAAAATGACTCAGAATGGAATTGTTTTAGTTGTTAGTGTATCAATAATGAAAGACAACGAAGTTTTGATTATTAAAGAAAATAAGCCATCTGCAATCAATAAGTGGAATTTTCCATCTGGACGTATTGAACAAAAAGAAGATATTCTCTATGCTGCCTGTAGGGAAGTAAAAGAAGAAACAGGATTTGATGTGAAACTAACTGGCACAACTGGTATATATAACTTTATTAGTAGTACTAATAATCAAGTGATTTTATTTCATTTTACTGGCGAAATTATTGGAGGTTCATTAAAAATTGAAGAAGATGAAATTATAGACAGTAAATGGATTGAGGTATCTGAACTTATGAATTTTACTAATACAGAACTTCGTGACGCAGGTGTGATCAGGCAAATTGTAGATAGATTAATAAATCGAAAAATTTATTCAATAACTGTATTTAATGATCAATTATGTAAATAAGACAATTCAGCATCAGGGAACTTAATACTTCACTTCCTCGACAATCAAACTAATCAAATAATCCCCTAATAATGCGGTAACAATAACTGATTTAATTGATGCATTTGGGTCATGAACAACTCGCTTAATCGTGTAAAAAGAGACACAGATGAAAATTATTGCTATTAATCTTATAAAGTACAGCATGGAATCATCCTTTCAAAAAGGTTACAAACCATATTGTACAAAATAATTTAGAAATTATATACTGACCAAGATTTACTATTACTCAATTTATAGAAGCAGTAGCACTAGATAGGGAGGAAACATCTTGAATTTGCAACAAGCCAGACTTGATCAACAACAACTTGGAACGAACGCAGAACCAATAAAAAGAATGTGGCTGCTTATTATTGGAATCATCTTTATTGCAGCGAATCTCAGAGCACCGTTAACATCTATAGGACCTCTGATTACTTCCATTCGTGATAGTTTGGGATTATCTAATACAGTAGCCGGTACAATTACAACAGTGCCATTACTTGCTTTTGCGTTACTTTCACCTTTTGTACCTAAGCTTTCTAAACGTTTTGGAATGGAGCTTGTCTTATTGACTTCATTACTCGTATTAACTGTAGGGATTATATTGCGATCTCTAGCAGGAGTAGGAGCATTATTTGCTGGAACGATCTTGCTTGGCCTATCTATTGCTGTATGCAACGTACTCTTACCAAGTCTTATTAAACAAAATTTCCCACAGAAAATTGGCGTGATGACAGGAGTTTATACAGTTTCTATGAACTTGTGTGGAGCAATAGCATCTGGAGTAAGTATTCCAATTTCTTCATCATTAGGTTTAGGGTGGAAAGGAGCTCTGGGCTGTTGGGGAATATTATCCTTTCTTACCATTTTAATTTGGACTCAACAATTCAATAATCGTCGTAAAGCTGGTCAAACCGAAAATAATGAACACCACACCCGATCCATTAACCTGTGGCGATCACGTATTGCTTGGAAAGTGACCTTATTTATGGGGTTACAATCATTTATTTATTATACGCTCATCACTTGGTTGCCTGAAATTCTTCAACAACAGGGATTGAATTCGAATTCAGCTGGATGGTTGCTGTCATTGATGCAATTTGTGATTCTTCCGTTTACATTTATTGTTCCTATTTTGGCTGGACGAATGAAAAATCAACGTCTATTAGTTATTATTACTTCTGTCTTATTTACTGCAGGGATTAGCGGTATTTTGAATGGAAGTACGATACTTAGCCTGTTAGGGGTCATCTTGGTTGGAATTGGCGGGGGATTTGCCTTTAGTTTAGCGATGATGTTTTTTAGCCTGCGTACACAAAGTTCGCAGCAAGCAGCTGAACTATCTGGTATGGCCCAATCAGTTGGTTATCTTCTTGCAGCGGTAGGACCTACAATGTTCGGTTTGTTACACGATGTAACAAGTAGTTGGACCATTCCATTATTGATGTTAATTGTTGCCTCGATCCTAATCTTGATTTTTGGTATGGATGCAGGGAAAAATGAATATGTGAGTGTAGAATAAAGGCACGGATGAGAGAGCTGTTTATAACTGATTTGGTTCAAGAGCAAGGTTACAAATACTTGCGCAGAAGCAGGCGAGGTCATTTTTATTCCGAAAAATAGTACGATCCAATTCTGTGTTCCTGAGTACGCACGTTTCTTATATGTAACATATCCGGCTGATTGGGCTAATCAGGCTTAATTAAATGGAATCAAAGAGGTGATAGCACAGGCATATCCTGACTATCACCTCTTTTACTTTTCATACACTCTCATTTCTAACATGATTTGGATGGGAGTATTTTTTGTTTTATCTCACATTGCTATTCGAATAATGCAGTTTACTTTTGTAAAGATGTTTTGGAGTAATAAATAGAAGAAGGTAGGAAAGAAATTTAAAAATATAAAACCTGGGGAGAAAAAAATGACTCAGAATGGAATTGTTTTAGTTGTTAGTGTATCAATAATGAAAGACAACGAAGTTTTGATTATTAAAGAAAATAAGCCATCTGCAATCAATAAGTGGAATTTTCCATCTGGACGTATTGAACATAAAGAAGATATTCTCTATGCTGCCTGTAGGGAAGTAAAAGAGGAAACAGGATTTGATGTGAAACTTACTGGCACGACTGGTATATATAACTTTAATAGTAGTACAAATAATAAATTATAGACAGTAAATGGATGAAGGTATCTGAACTTATGAATTTTACAAATACAGAACTTCGTGATGCAGGTGTGATCAGGCAAATTGTAGATAGATTAATAAATCGAAAAATTTATTCATTGACTGTTTTTAATGAGCAATTATAAGTAACGATGTCCTAACGGAGGCTGAAAGAATGTATCAATGTAATAGTGATCAAACAAAATGAGATTGATTCTGTATTAATCGTAACAGGTGAAGTATTTTTATCCCTTGAGTTAATATTTTAGCAATGATATGTACTGGTTCAAATAGGTAAGTATACTGGTAAGTATATAACAAGTAGAAGAGATCAGCGTAGACATTTTAAATGCTCATGAATTAGTATATAATTAAAAAAATGAAAGAAAGAGAGAGAAATGTTATGAAAATTCAAAAAATAAAGAATAGAAGTATTCTGTTCACAAATAGTCTTCCCGCGGGGTGGGATTTAAATGTTCAACTTATTATGGGGGATCGATACAATTATATTATCGATACAGGTCTAGGATCTTTAAGCGTTGCACCTATTAAAGAATATATAAAACATGACAACAAACCAATAATTGTGATTAATACACATCATCATTGGGACCATATTTGGGGAAATAGTTCACTCCGAGATTGCATGATAATATCTCATAAACTATGTAGAGAGATGATAGAGTCAAATTGGGAAGAAATGATGCAGAAGTACAATCAATATCTTGATGGTGAAGCAGAAATGCTTCTTCCAAATATGACTTTTGAAAAAGAATTATATTTTCCAGAAGATAAAATAAGAATCATGTATACTCCCGGACATACAATTGATTCTATAAGTGTACTTGATGAAGTAGAAAATGTATTAAATGCGGCTGATAATATTGGTGATACTATTGGTGAACTTATTCCTAGTCTTGGTTGTGAAAAAGATGAGTATATTAACACACTCTTAAAGTATAGAGAGCTAGATTTTGATACTTGTGTGTCTGGTCATAATATCGTTTTGGAAAAGCAAGTAATTGAGAAGATATTGAGCATGCTTTAAGAAACTCCACTTTAAAACTGTCTTACGAGACGGTTTTTTATTTTGGGGGATTTAGTTATTCTTCTAACGTGCAATCTAGTAAAAAAGGAATTACATGTAAATTACATAATATAAAACGAATTATAGGGAGAAAGGAGATAGACATGGGTACGTTACCAAAAGTAAGGTTAAGAGAATTAACACTTGATGATGTGGAAGACCGTTATCAATGGTGTTTGGACAAAGAGATTGAAATTTGTAAAAATCGAACAAATGGCTATGAACAAAAAGCGATTATTAGTGAAGAAGGAAAACACATTGGTTGGATTGATTTGAAGAACATAGATAAATTTAATAAGCATGCTGAAGTAGGAATAACAGTAGGAGATAAAAAACTTTGGGGCAAAGGTTATGGTTTGTTAGCAATGAGAGAAATGCTTATTTGGGGTATATTGACCGCCTAAGAATGAGTATTCTTAAAGGTGAATTCTTGAACTAACGGAAGAGGATTGCTCAATTAGACAAAGAGAGGAAAATAATTATGAATGTAGTGACGCTATGTGGTTCTACCAAATTTAAGAATCAATTTGAACAGGCAAATGCTTATCTTACGCTCCAAGGAAATATAGTAATTAGTTTAGCCTTTTTTGAACAGAGTGAAGGTTTTGAGATATCTCAAGAACAAGCTGAATTACTTGGAAAAATACACTTTCGAAAGATTGATTTATCGGACGAAATTTTTGTTATTGATGTAGATGGTTACATTGGTAGTAGTACAAGAAAAGAAATTGAGTATGCAAGAGAAAAGGGGAAAACGGTCCGATATTACTCTACAAGCGATATTCCAGACAGCATTATTACCGCACTGTTACGCTAATGGGTACGTTAAATAAATGACTTTTGATTTTATCAAAAAGGTGTATCTCGACAGCGTGAAGACCAGTTGATGGTCTTTTTGTTTTAGATGATGATAAAACTAATTTGTAATACATTCACGTTACGTTAATGTTTAAGGTAATTCTATCGAAGTCTATTCGATGAAGCAGGTACTTCTATAGCGAAGTTTTTCATGCGTATCAGGAAGTAACCCTATGAAGTAATACTATCTGATACCGTAAGAAAAGGGGACAAAGATGAAAATAAAAGAAATTGCTGAGAGGCTAAACATTTCTACACGAGCCATTCGCTTTTATGAAGAAAAAGGATTAATCACTCCTTATAAACAGGAAAATAATCAATATCGTACCTTTACAGAGAAGGATGTTTGGCGTCTGCAAACGATTATTGCACTCAGGGAAGCGGGCATGACCACTCGGGATATTAAAAAAGCGTTACTTGAATTGGAAGGAGACAGTCATAAAGAATTGCAGTATTATCTGGAGCTGCAACGATCGGTAATGTTCTCCAAATGGCTGGAAATGAAACAAATTATTGAAACGACTGATTATATGATCGACCTGGTAAAAAATAAAAAGACCCTCCCAATAGAAGAGATTTTTAAACTGGCAGAAGGATCTAAAAGGTTAAAGGATCAGAGGAACACGTGGCACGATAAATGGAACTTTGATCGGATTGCCAGCATCCACGACCAGCGAGTACGAAACGAATATCAGGATTATGAAAAGGCACTGGAGCTTACGGTTAAATGGGTCTCTCCCATACAAAGTGAAATGGGTCTGGATATTGGGACAGGGACTGGGAATTTGGCAGGAAAATTAATGGCAAGAGGGGCAATAATGGCAGGAGTTGATCAGTCTAAAGAGATGTTAAAACAATGCCTTCAAAAATTCCCGGAGATGGAAACGAAGCTAGGGAACTTTCTCGCTATTCCTTATCTGGATGGAAGATTTGATTTTGTGGTTTCCAGTTTTGTATTTCATCATTTAACAACCGATCAGAAGTTATTAGCCATTGAAGAGATGCGTCGTGTATTGAAACCGCACGGGCGGATATGTATTACAGATGTCATGGTGGTAGAAGAGCAACACCATCACCATCACAATGCTGAAGATTACACGTCACTTACTGAATTGATAAGCTGGTTCGAAGAAAGAAGATATGTGACGAAGCATTATCAGCTTAACGAATTTCTCCATATTTTCTATGCTATTCCTATTAGATAAATAAATGATTGACCATCCCGTTACGTCAACTTATATCATTCGAGGAGAAACAGTTGATGAAAATAGAGGAGGTCTTTTTTTATGACGGATCATGCCCGTATCTATCAGGATCAAGCAGAAAAGTACCAGCTACTCATTTCAAAGCAACCTGGGCTTGTTGGAGTTATGGAAGAGATAAGAACGTGTAAAGGTCTGGACATTGTAGATATCGGAGCAGGTACAGGAAGGCTTACAACTGTGCTTGCTCCACAAGCAAAATCTATCACTGTCTTAGATGCTTCAGAAGCTATGCTACAAGTAACGGCGTCCAGATTAATAGAGGCTGGGCACACCAATTGGAGTACGAGAGTAGCAGATCATAGGAAGTTACCATTAGAAGATAATAGTGCCGATCTGATTGTTGCGGGCTGGACAATATGCTATTTAGCAAGTTCGAATGTCCCAAATTGGAAAGAGAATATGTATGATGTGATTGCAGAAATGAAGCGGGTCTTAAGACCAAATGGCAGTATCATTATTTTTGAAACAATGGGGACGGGAACTGAATTCCCAGATCCACCCGAATTTTTAAAGGCCTATTATACATGGTTAGTGGAAGAGGCTGGTTTTTCCCACAAGTGGATTAGATTAGACTATGAATTTGATAATACTCCCCAAGCGGAGGAGCTAACGAGATTCTTTTTTTGTGATGAAGTAGCGAATAAAGTACGAGAACAAAATCTAATTCGATTGCCTGAATGTGCAGGAATATGGTGGCTACATTTATAGTAAAAAATACAAAAGGCTGACATCCCTTCCTAAAGGGTGCCAGCCTGCTTCATTTTTTTATCATGGGAACCTACAATTGCCCTAAATCCGACTCCCTTTTTCCTTTGGAATCAGGAACGCAAAGAGAGAGGCAAGCAATCCGGCAAGTGCAAAAATAAAGAAGTTTATGGTTGTGTTCACTTTCCAGGTCAAGAGCAATCCACCGAGGATAGGTCCTGAGATAGCACCTAATCTACCAAAACCGAGTGCCCAACCAAGTGCGGTAGCGCGTGCATGAGTAGGAAAGTATTTTGTAATATAGGCATTCAGAATGAGCGTAGTCCCTATTGAACCGAATCCAGCAATACCGATTAATGTATACAGCAGGAACGTGGGCGGATTAATACTTAATAACGCAATGCTTACTGCGGCTAAGAAGTAAGAGATGGTAATTACCAGTTTGGACCCCCAATAATCTGAGGCTATCCCCCCGATTAGCCCGCCGATAGCAGCCGTAATGTTTAACATGACTAATAGCGATAAGCTAGAGCCAAGTGGATACCCTGCTTGGACCATTAGTTTAGGCAGCCACGTATTTAGTCCGTAAATCAGGAGTAAGCCCATGAAAAAGGTAATCCAAAAGTAGATGGTCGCTTTAAGATAGCCTTTGGAAAACAGAATGGTAACAGCGTTCCATTTGTTTTTGATAGCGGGTTGTTCTTCTATTATTTCTTCTTTGGGTATTTCCATCTGATATTTTTGGCAAATGGCTTGTGCCTGTTCCCTCCGATTACGAGATTGCAGAAAGCTGATTGATTCCGGTAACAACCAGATAAAGAATGGTACAAAGATGAGAGGGATCAGACCTAACCAGAATAAAAATCTCCAGCCATATTCATCTAAAAAAAACAAGGATAGCACCGCACCTAGTACCCCGCCGATTGGATAACCAGCATACATAATGGCATATGCTAATGAGTTAACGTTTTTAAGGAATTTTTTCCTATCAGATAAAGCTTAACGATTTCCTCTTCTCATTCTGTCATTTCTCCACACTTCTGTTATCATAAGACATACAGTAAATCCGCGTGGTTTATTGATTTCCTACTTAATTATTTTGATAAAAGGAGATCAGTCTGATGAGCTTTCGATTGACCCATAAGATTATTAAAGTGCTATGTGGCCGGATCTCTTATGAAAGAGGAAAAGCATACCACCGAGCTCAAAAAGTCATGATCACGAGTTACGATCCTGACGTTCAGCACTATGAAGCAACCATTTATGGGAAGGACAGCTACAATGTCACTGTAAATTTAGACCGTCATGGAAATGTAAACGCTACCTGTAGCTGTCCGTCCCTTTCTACCTATGAGCAATATTGTCAACATGTTGCTGCCGTGTTGATCAGCATGTACGATATGCATCAAACCGAGCAGCTCCCTATGCGGATCGAGAATTCCCCAGAAAGTTGTGAGGGGAATCTAATGGAACGTAGGACTCAATATGATTTAAGTCTCGGAGAAAAGGGCAATACCAAATCTATAACCACTCCGTCTGGAATATCTGAGGAAGATATCCGACTAACGAACAGGATTTTAGGGCTATTTGAATACCAACCAAGTCGTCCAAGCGGTAATCGATCTAACTTCGATACGAGAGAAGTCCTGGATGTTGAGTTCATCTGCAAACCGTTTCATTATGGCTATCGGAAGTACATGTTTGGTATTGAACTAAAAGTAGGGCCGAAGCGGCTATATATCGTCCAAAAACTAAGAGACTTTTTGATAAGTGTGGAACAGAGGAAACCATATCTTTTCACCAAACATTTCACCTATGATCCGAAACTCCATAGCTTTCAGAAGGAAAATGATGCAATCATTGGGCAGTTGATCCAGATCATGCACAATGAAAAAATGCTTCGGGAAACAGCAAGCGATTATTCCGTTCATGTTGCTAGCAAATGTGGAGAACGTATGCTTTTGATACCGCCATTTTCATGGGAAAAGCTTCTCCCGTTATTTAGAGTGGCACCGACTGTCAAGCTTGAGCATGATGATCGCACATTCGATGGAATTCATTTATCAGACGAACAGCTCCCCCTTCAATTTGAATTTCATGAAGCAGAGACAGAAGGGTATCAATTGGAAGTTCAGGGACTTAAGAAAATTACGGTTATGGAATCTTACGGGGTGATCCTTTCAGAAGGGAAAATCCTGAAGTCAAAGCCAGAGCAATGCAACCGATTAGCAGAAATCAAGCAGATGCTAGAATCATCCCGCAAGCATCAAATCCTGATTGCACCCGAGCAAATGGAGCCTTTCATGGAGAAGGTGATTCCTGGTCTAATTAAATTAGGCAACGTTCATATCGACCAAACAGTGTCGGAACGTCTTGTGCAGACTCCACTCAAAGCAAGGCTATATTTGGACCGAATACGTGAACGACTGCTTGCAGGTCTGGAGTTTCAATATGGCGACATCATACTTAATCCACTTGAGGGAAATGATCAGAAGCGGGGAACGGATCTTATCCTTATGCGAGATGGAGAGAAGGAACGGCGTATATTGGAGTTAATGGAACAAAGCTCTTTTGTCACCACAGAAAGTGGATACTTCATGGAGGATGAAGAGGCAGAATATGAATTTTTGTATCATATCGTACCTCAACTGGAGAAGCTCCTGAAGGTATATGTCAGTTCCGCAGTTAAAGTAAGACTCCATACAGGAAATCCCCCACCAAAAGTAACGGTAGATGTGGATAAAAGAACGGAATGGCTGGAGTTTTCCTTTGATATGGGAGGTATTCCCGACTCAGAGATCCGTAATTTACTGAAATCTCTTGAGGAAAAACGCAGATTCTATAAAATGCCTGACGGAGCACTCATGCCGTTGGAGGGTGCAGAGTTTCAACAGATTGTCAGAATGATGAACGAACTGGGTGTACATTATGGGGATGTTAAGGGGAGTGGATTCAGGCTTCCAGTTATTCGGGGACTTCATGTAATCGATTCCCATGAACAAGGAAAGGCAGTCAAATTGGGGAAATCATTTCGCAGGCTATTGGAAAATATGCGGAATCCAGACAATCTCGAGTTCCCTCTACCAAAAAGTCTGGCACCTATTCTTCGAGATTATCAGGTATATGGTTATCAGTGGATGAAGACGCTGGCTCATTATCGTTTTGGTGGAATCCTGGCAGATGAAATGGGTTTAGGAAAAACACTGCAAAGCATTTCCTTCATTGTATCCATACTGCCTGAGATTAGGGAGCAACAGCTACCAGCCTTAATAATCGCTCCTACATCGCTTGTGTACAACTGGCAAAATGAACTGAAAAAATTCGCGCCAGAAATTCGTACCGTTATTGCCGATGGAACAAAAGAGGAGCGAAGCCACGTGCTTCATGATTTATCTCATGTGGATGCTCTGATTACTTCCTACCCACTCTTACGAAGAGATATTGAGATGTATGCGAACCACTCTTTTCATACTCTCATTTTGGACGAGGCACAGTTCTTTAAGAATCACACGACTCAAACTGCACAAGCGGTAAAGTTGATCACCGCAAAATACAGATTTGCCCTCACTGGAACGCCAGTGGAGAATTCTTTAGAGGAGCTGTGGTCCATTTATGATGCGGTCTTCCCAGAGTTGTTCCGTAACAAAAAAACCTTCCATAACATAACGCGGGAAAATGTAGCGAAGCGAATTCGTCCGTTTATGCTGCGGCGTTTGAAGGTAGATGTGTTACGAGAATTACCGGATAAAATTGAAACTATACAAACCTCTGCACTTCTTGCCGACCAGAAAAAGCTATATGCAGCTTATTTGGCTAAGTTACAGCAGGAAACATTGAAGCATCTGAATGAGGATGGCTTTCAAAAACATCGGATCAAGATTCTTGCAGGTTTAACTCGGCTTCGCCAACTTTGCTGTCACCCTGCCCTGTTTGTTGAAGACTATGAGGGGAGTTCAGCCAAATTTGAGCAGCTTCTTGCGCTCGTGGAGGATTGCAGAAGTGCTGGGCGGAGAATGTTAGTTTTCTCTCAATTTACCCAGATGCTTGATTTGATTGGTAGAGAATTAGGCTATCAGGGCGTCCCCTTTTTCTATCTGGATGGGAAAACACCAGCGTCTGAACGTGTTGAATTGTGCAATCGATTTAACGAGGGTGAGCGTGATGTCTTTCTCATCTCGTTAAAAGCAGGTGGAAATGGTTTGAATCTGACTGGAGCAGACACGGTTATCCTGTATGACCTGTGGTGGAACCCTGCCGTCGAACAGCAGGCGACAGACCGTGCACATCGAATAGGTCAAAAAAATGTGGTTCAAGTCATTCGTTTTATCACACAAGGCACTGTGGAAGAAAAGATGTACGAACTCCAACAGAAAAAGAAAAACATGATCGAGGAAATCATTCAGCCGGGAGAGGAAGCAATTTCTACTCTGACCGAAGAGGATATCCGAGAGATTTTAATGATGTAATGAGACGCCTTGACCCAATTGCCAACGATGGGTCAAGGCGTTTTTATCCGTAATTGAATGTATTAACTTCGCTGTTATTTATCGGGAACAAGAAGCGAAACGAGAGCAACTTACAGTGAATACTTCGTTTTGAGCTTCCTTGGGTGAATAGTGCGGAGCGGACAGTCCAATCTCCTTGCGGGGCGAAGACTCTAGCGAAGAGTGAAAAGAGAAGCTGGTTTTCTCCACGATAGTAGGAAGAATCTAAAACATCCTGGCAAAAAAAGAAAGAGTAGAATCAAAACCATATATATGTAATGATTATAAAAACTGCTATTGAAACCCAAATCGAAAAACGGACTAGTCTATAGTGATTGTTTTTCACATAAATCAGGTTGCAATGAATGTAAGCGCATACATTTTGATATAGTAAAGAAAACACCATTGAAGCTGATTTCAAAAACGCTGGGTAATTCGTAGCAGGTGGTTTCCCTTCAAAACAGTTACAACAAACTTCTGATTTAGGAGGTGTTAATGTCTAGATCTGCATCATAATCATCATTCATTTTCAGCCATATTATTCCTAAATCATCTAATCCTCAAGCAATTCTTCCTAAAAAACGTTAACTACAAAACAATTTATTACCTGCTTTCCCTCTATAATTAATACTAACGCTTCGGCAAATCCATTGATATTACGCATCCTTGCGCGGAAGTGACACAGAAAATTCTGATAATATCACAACCTATTTTCACTATGAGGAAACAACAAAACAATTTGGTATGAGAAAAAGGGGAGGTATCACATGGGAATTCGTACAGGTGATCAATATATTGAAGGTCTGAGATCAAGACAGCCGGAAGTCTGGATGTCAGGGCGCAGAATTACGAATCTGGTGGATGAACCAGTTTTTCAACAACCTATTCTTGAAATGGCCAAACTATATGATATGCAGCATGATCCTGCCTATCAAGATAAAATCACGCATGTTTGTGAAGAAACGGGAGAGCGGGTAAATAACTCCTTCCTCGTTCCTAAAAACTATGAGGATTTGCAAAAACGCAGAGCAATTTTTGAAGCTTATGCGAGAGCAACCTTTGGACTGATGGGGAGGACCCCTGATTTTCTAAATGTTGTAGTTACCTCGATGGCTAGTAATTCCAATTTCCTTGATAAATACAATAAAGACTGGTCAGAAAACATCAATAATTACTATCGCCATATTCGCGATAACGATCTGTTCTTAACCCATGCGATTATCAATCCGCAGAACGACCGAAGCAAGTCTTCTCATGAACAGAAAGACACGTTTACCCATTTGGGTGCAGTGAAAGAGACGCCGGAAGGACTGGTTGTGCGAGGAGCAAAAATGCTGGCAACTCTTGCACCAATCACAGACGAAGTAATTGTGTACTCTTTCCCAGGCTTCAAGCCGGGTGACGAACGTTATGCCCTTGCCTTCGCAATTCCTATTGATACGCCAGGTCTACGCATTCTGTGCCGTGAGCCTATGCAAGATGGTACAAGATCGTTGTTTGACCATCCAATAGCATCCCGATTTGAAGAGATGGATGCAGTTCTCGTGTTCCATGATGTGTTAATTCCATGGAATCGTGTCTTCCTTTATAACAATGTGGAAGCAGCTAACCTACTCTATCCGAAAACAGGTATTGCCCAACAGCCAGCTCATCAATCCGGCATTCGTGGTTTAGTGAAGCTTCAATTTGCAGCAGAAGTAGCTTGTAAGGTAGCGGACTCCATTGGGGTGGACGTATTTTTAAATGTTCAGGATCAACTAGGTGAATTAATTCAATCCGTAGAAACCATTCGAGCTTTGTTACGGGTGGCAGAGTACGAATTTGAATTGAATCCATTAGGAGAAGCAATGCCATCTGCGGCTGCTCTGGAAACTATCCGTGGATTGATGCCAAACGTATACCCTCGCGCCATTGAAGTAATTCAAATCATTGGTGCAGGCGGATTGCTCATGTCACCAACAGGAGCTGACTTCGAGCATCCAGAGTTAGCGGAAGATATGGAGCAATTCTATGTTGGTAAAGAAGGAGTATCAGGAGAGGAGCGGGTTCGTCTGTTTAAGCTGGCGTGGGATCTGTGTGGGGAAGCGTTCGGTCAACGACTTCTGCAATACGAGAGATACTACACAGGTGACCCACTTCGAAAAAGAGCTATTTTCTATAATGCTTTTAAACGTAACCATTCATTCGAAATGGTTGACGAAGCATTAAACATTGCTGATGTGAAAAAAATTGTAACAACTACCTAATTGCTATGTAGGGTAAGCAGTTGCAGGAGAACACTCTATCTATACACGAGTGTTCTCTCCTTTTATAAACGATTAGCGTCCATAAAGAACATGGAGAAACATAGATTCAGTTGTACATTACATGCAATCGGAGGTGGAGAAAATGATCATGTCGGCAGAGAAAATCGTGTCATTACCCAGTTCAGTTATTGCCATTGGTGCCTTCGATGGAGTACATCAAGGACATCAGGAAGTGATTAACCAAACCGTTCGCAGAAGCAAAATACTAGGCGTACCCAGTGTGGTATATACGTTTGATCCACCTCCGCGTTGTTTTTTCAAACGAGTCCGAATGTTAACCACGGTTGAGGAGAAGATAGAACGGATTCTCTCGCTTGGAATAGACCATATTGTGATAGCTAACTTCGATGAGGTGTATACCAAACGCAAGTCACTAGATTTCGTTACAGATTTAACTAGGTTAGCCCCCAAAGAACTATTGGTTGGCAAAGATTTTCGCTTTGGAAGGAACAGGGAAGGGGATATCAATCTTCTTTCTGAGTACTTCCCTGTGAGAATCACCGAGCCTGTTTATTGCCCAGACGGACAGATGATATCATCTACTAGAATACGGCAATTACTATCACAAGGTGATATCCAAAAGTCTTGTGTACTACTGGGATGGTAACTTATTCATACCAAAATGATTCCTAAGGAGGTTCACATGGTTCAGAACACCGTGCAGTTAAAAGTTAACTGGGGAGATACGGATATGGCAGGCATAATTTATTATCCGAACTACTTTAAGTGGTTTGATATCGGGAGCTTAACTTTAGTTAACGAGCTTGGCCTATCTGTCATTAATTTAATGCAAGAAGATAAGATTGGACTTCCGCTTTTGGATGCTGGTTGCCGATTCCGTAAGGCTCTTTTATATAACGATGAGATTAGGGTAGTTTCACGAGTTACTGAAGTAAATGAAAAAACATTCAGAGTGGAGCATGAAGTATATCGAAACGATGAAATGACGGGGAACGGTCATGAACTGCGCGGTTGGGTTCAATTTGACGAATTTGGTAATTTGAAAGCTGTGCCGATTCCTGATGAGGTTAGAAAATTACTAACAGAAGATAAAGTGCTGTCCACGTAGATCCCCCCTTCTTACCTGACCAATAGGTTAGTCCACTTGCGAAGGCAGGCTAAAGATAGCTAAAAGCCTGCCTTGTCATCATACTAACATCATTACTTACGAAATGAATTTTATTAACTCTCACGGAGAAAACTGTGTAATCGCTCGATATCATTAATAACGATGGTCCGATTGGATACCGTTACAATGTCAGCTTGTTCCCATTGCCGGAGAATCTTATAGACGGTAATTCTTGATTTCCCAATGTAATTTGAGAGTGTGATCTGGTTTATTACAATTTTGGGGTTTGCATTTTTTTGATACAGCCTTAATAGAAAAAAAGCTAGTTTTTGTTCACAGGAGCGATTTTCCTGCGATACAATCTCAGCAAGTAGACGCTGTTTTTTAATGAGGGAGCTGAGAAAGATATCAATGGCTTGACTATGTTCCTGGCAGAGTGAGTGAAATGCTTCATTAGAAAAATAAAATAGTGTAGATGGTTTCGTCACAAAAGCCGAGGAAAAGAAAGGCTCTTTTTTTATACCTGCTTCCCCTACTAATTCACCAGGATAAATGATATCAATGGTACGCTCGTCCCCTTTTTTTGAGACTAGCATAATTTTCACTTCTCCATCAGCCAGGTAATAAAAGCCGGTCCCTACATCTCCTTGGCGAAACAATGTTGCTTTTGGCTTGTATAATTTCTTGACTCCCTTAGATAAATACGGCTCCCACGCATACTTTTGCTGATTCATATGCTTTCACCTCACGCAATATTTGGGGGAAACGTTAAATAGGTAACGCGATTTAAAACTGATAATTTTTAACAGTAAGATAAATTATAAGAGTATCAAGCTAGACTGTAAACAATCAACAGGAGGTGATGGAGATGAAACAGATTCGTTTTCATGGTCGCGGTGGTCAGGGGGCGGTTATGGCATCAGAATTATTGTGCCATGCACTTGTACATGAGGGGAACTACGGGCAATCAATTCCTGCGTATGGATTTGAACGTCGAGGTGCTCCACTTGAAGCATTCGTTAAGCTAGATGATAAACCAATCCGCGAGAGAACACAGGTGTATGAGCCAGATGGAATTATCGTTCTCGATTCGTCGCTTATCGCTCAACTTCCCGTCTTCAATGGAATACAGAAAGATGGATTTGCGATCCTCAATACCCGTAAAACGATAGCGTTGGATGATATTCCACAGGAAGTAGTCACATTGGCAACTGTTGATGCCAATCGAATAGCGCTGGATGTTTTTCATGCACCGATTACTAACACCATTTTATTGGGGGCATTTGCTCAAGCAACCAAGCTGGTATCCTTACAATCTCTTTCGGAATGTATTGAGAGTAATTTTCCTCGAAAGATAGTCGAGAAAAATCTAGTAGCAGTCGCTCGTGGTTATCACGAGGTTCAGGTTATAAGCAGGAATACTCCCTTACGAAAGGTGGATTGAGAAAAGATGAGTACGCCAAAAGTGCCAAATAAACTATATCAGCTTACTGGTGATCATGTTGCTTCGGTTGGAAAAGGTTTATACGTCGTTAATACCGGACTTTGGCGTTATCAACGTCCAGTCACTGATCCGGATTTATGCAAACGGTGTTCTGCCTGTTATATGTATTGTCCTGTAGGATGTAAGGTTGAATTAAACACTCACTATGATACAAATCTTGATTGGTGCAAGGGCTGTGGAATATGTGTCGAGGTTTGTCCAGCGAATGCGATTACCATGTTTGAAGAGGTAGGTGAAGACTAATGGGAAAAATAGATGTTTTAAACGGGAATAAAGCGGCGGCATGGGGAGCAAAACTCTCACGTGTCTCTCTCTTAGCAGCATATCCCATTACTCCGCAGACGCCTTTGGTAGAATATCTGGCCACGTTTGTCTCCGATGGAGAGATTGACGCTGATCTGGTAGAGGTGGAGAGCGAGCATACGGCACTAAGTGTTCTGCAAGGCGGAGTTTTTGCAGGTGCGAGGACGTTTACAGGCACTAGCTCACAGGGACTAGCATTAATGTATGAGCCTTACATTCGCACCAGTACGATGCGCCTACCTATTGTCATGGCGCTTGTGACCAGAGAGGTTATTTCCCCACAAACCGTTTGGGGCGGACAACAAGATGCTATTACAGTAAGAGAAGCGGGCTGGATTCAAATCTGGTGTGAAAGTAATCAGGAGGTGCTCGATACCGTTATTCAAGCATATAAAATAGCAGAAAACAAAGGGGTACTGCTTCCTGTTAATGTCTGCTATGACGGCTTTTCCTTATCTCATATGGCTGAGCGTGTTGACATTCCTGAACAGGAAATTGTTGATACCTTCCTGCCAAAACCCGATATTACCCACGTGAAGCTCGATCCAGAAGAGCCAATGGCGGTCGATCCCCTAACAGCGGGTCCAATGCTTACGGAATACCGACATAAACAAGTTACAGCTATGAAATATGCACGTGAAGTGATTGAAGAAGTTCGTCAGGAGTGGCTCCAGTTGTTTGGTAGAGATCATGGTGGAATGGTTGATGTCTACAGAATGGAAGATGCTGAGAGTGCGATTGTTTGTATGGGCAGTCCAGCAGGTACGTCACGAGTGGCTATTGATGAGATGCGTGAACATGGCATCAAGGTAGGCATGGTACGCATCCGTGTCTTACGTCCATTCCCGATTGAAGAGGTAACGCAATTGTTGTCTCAAGTAAAAGCGATTGGAACGATTGACCGTAACGTATCGTTTGCAGCGGGCTTTGGAACCAGCTATCTGGAGCTGAAAACCGCATTTGGTGGCAAAACAATGCCTCCGATGATCGACTTTATCGGTGGTTTAGGTGGTTCAGATGTAACGATGGATCAAATTAAGCAGGCTATCGTGATTACGCAATATGTAGGTCAAGGTGGTCAGTATCGCGATGTAACCTGGTTTGGTCTTGATGAAGTGAATATCCAGGAGTTATTTGAACAATCGCCTCAAGAGGAGAAGGAGGGGATCTTATAATGAATACGAGTGACAGCAAAAATTATTCAACCCAGCCCAAAGGGGCAAAACCTACGCTGGTTAAGAAAGATTCTTTCTTTACTAAAAAGCGGTTTGAATTCATTTTTCGCGAAGAAAAAAAGATCAAGGAAGCTTATTACGATGTTATCAGACAGGAGGATTTACTATCGCCGGGGAATTCTGCCTGTCTAGGATGCCACGCTGAACTTGCACTACGTACCACCTTGCGAATTCTTGGTCCTAACACGATTCTGGCGATTCCACCTGGTTGTATGGGTGGGATTGGGGTAGTTGGTTTCCAAGGCGGATCAGGTGCCAAGATCCCTGTGTTTTTCCCTCTATTAGATAATACAGCAGCGATGCTTTCTGGAATTAAGCGTCAATATCAGCGTGAGGGTCGCGATGTGAATGTAGTAGCTTTTGCCGGAGATGGTGGTACGGCTGACGCAGGTTTCCAATCACTATCTGGTGCAGCAGAGCGTGGGGAGAATATCATCTATATCTGTTATGACAATGAAGCGTACATGAATACTGGAGTGCAGCGCAGCGGTACTACTCCAAAATGGTCGTGGACTCAAACCACACCAGTTGGTGAAAAAGGAAACGGTAAATCGCAAAAAGGTAAAGATATGCCAATGATTATGGCGGCTCATAATATTCCGTATGTAGCCACTGCCAATCCTTCTTTCTTACCTGATTATATCGAGAAGTTAAAAAAGGCGATGCAGGTCAAAAATGGCATGTCCTATATCCACCTCTATTCTGGTTGTCCAACTGGTTGGAAATTCCCGACAGAAAAAACAATCGAAGTAGGAAGATTAGCTGTCGAAACCAATCTTTATCCGTTATGGGAATGTGTAGATGGCAAGTTCCGAATGACTCACGAAGTAAAAAGACGTACTCCGATTCAAGAGTATACTCGATCCATGCAAAAGTATGCTCATTTAAAGGATGAAGAAATTAGCCAACTACAATACTCAGTTGATCAAAATTACAGAAAACTTAAAAACCTATGCAAAATAACATAGAGTCTGTCGGTTCCTACCACGTTGAGATAGATGCAACGGCTCATGCATGGAGAATGCCGTTCGTCTGGCTCTTTGAGAAGTTATTTCGAGCAGGAGATGCTGTAAGGCTCGGTAAGACAACCTTGTATGTTAAAGATGCAGAGGGAAAAGTCATTCACGAAGAGTATCACGGAAAAAGCCGAAAAACGGCTTGGTATCGCCAACTGGAGATTGAACAACATATGAAAAAAATGTCTTCAAATGAGTTCGAAAAATGGTTAAAAGGAGGAAAGTAGAATGGGTATTTCTACAATAAATCTGTTAGGGGATCTCTTGGGAAGTATTGTGAGCGGAGAGATTGAAGTAATTGATTTGGCGCAGCCACTTAACGAAAACACACCTGTGATTCAATTGCCAGAACCATTTGCCAATACGGCAGGGTTCAAATATAACCGTTTATCTACGTATGATGAGACAGGGCCAGCCTGGTATTGGAACGACTTTTCGATGGGTGAGCATGTTGGGACGCATTTTGACGCGCCTAATCATTGGATTTCTGGTAAAGGAAAAGATGGGGTCGATTCCATTCCAGCCAAAAAAATGATTGGGGAAGCATGTGTCATTAATGTCACAAAGAAATGCGAAGAGAATCCCGATTATCTGCTTACGATAGAAGATATTTTGAGATTTGAAGAAGAACATGGTTCCATTCCGGAGAATGCGTGGATCATATTGCATACAGGTTGGGGCAAATATGGACAGGATCATGAAAAGTTTTTTAATATAGGTGAAGATGGTCAGCCCCATACCCCTGGTTTTTCGAAGGAGGCTTCTCGCTTCCTTGCCAACGACAGAGAGATTCTGGGTGTAGGTGTAGAAACGGTTGGGACTGATGCAGGAATGGCAGGAACGTTTGATCCACCTTTCCCGAATCATTATTATATGCACGAAGCAGGACGGTATGGACTTTCTCAATTAACGAACGTTGATAAGCTCCCAACTAGAGGTGCGATCATTATTGCAACACCATTAAAAATTACTGAAGGCAGTGGAAGTCCAATTCGACCTATTGCCTTGGTAGCTCGTCAGAAATAAGTTCATATTGTATATGAGGTCTACTTTATATATTCGGAATATTATGTAATAAAGGAGGCGATACGATATGGAAACACATATCAGTCATACTGATACGTTCAAGGCAATCATGGGTAGTTATCCAACAGGGGTAACTATCATTACCACAACAGATCTGGAAGGGAATCCAGCCGGATTGACCGCTAATTCGTTTACCTCGGTATCAATTAGTCCATTGCTTGTATTGTTCTGTGTGGATGAAAAAGCTGGATCTTTAAGCGCTTTTAGAGAATCAGGCAGATTCGCTGTACATGTACTGGCAGAAGATCAACAAGAGATATGCTGGCGTTTTGCAAGCAGAGAACCAAATAAATTTAATGACGTGAAGTGGTCACTGTCAGAAAGAAAGCTTCCTGTATTGCCTGATTGCGCAGGTTTGATGGAATGTAAAACAGTAAATGTAGTAGAAGCAGGCGACCACACCATTTTTATTGGTGAAGTGGAACACATCGAAAAAACAGATAATGAACCTCTTCTCTATTTCCGAAGAAAAGTGGGGAGTATCCCGGCAAATTGGAACGAGTAAAGCCACATCTTTGTTACAGGCTACCAGGATGGATACATCAAGTTTTAGGCACATAACCTCTATAGTAAGGTCCATAAATACGAAAGAAGCCAGAATTCTAGTAAAAGAGCTCTGGCTTTTTAGTAGTATCAGCAAGTAAATGATATGATCCACAGACGCAGGAATCTTGTATCGTTTCTTGAATATATAAGTAGCACTGCTGATTATACAGGATCTTACTCGGATAAAGTTCGGGCATGGTGGTGTAATGGGAAAAGTAGATGAATATAACCTACATACATACCTTTAATAGTTAGAATTTTCCGTTATATATTCGATCATGAGGAGGGCGTGAAATGTCTCTTATCTTGAACAATATACATCAGGAACAAAATGTTTCGTGGCAAACCTATCTTGCATATGGAGAGCGGCAGTATATCAAACAGAAATCAGTAATTTATTCGCAAGGTCAAATCGGTACGGGATTCTATTATTTAGATACAGGATTAGTAAAAATCGTTGCTACTACACCAGAGGGAAACCAGAAGATTTTAGATATTCATGGGGAAGGTAAGCTGTTTGGCGAACAAGCCATGGACCAGTTAGCCTACTTCTCGTCTGCCATAGCGATTAAAAATACTGTGCTTTATTATTTTTCGCTGGAGACATTTCGGGAAATTATTCAATTGTACCCTGAGTTTCTGCCCCTTTTTGTTGATTCTGTTGTTCAGAAGATGCGGATATTAAGTGAAGATATTTTGCTGAAAACATTTACAGCTGAGCAGTATATTGCTTTTTCTATAGAAAAGCTGAGAATGGTGTATCAATCCAATGAGATATCCATTACCCAGCAAGATATAGCTAATTGTACGGGATTAACTCGTATTACCGTATATAAGATTTTGAAGAAATGGAAAGAGAACAGCTTAATTGATATACAGAACAGAAAGATCATCATTAAGGATAAGGAAGAGCTAAACCGGATTTTTTTATAGTGGGAGATATGTGGAAAAGGTAATCACATAATCGTTACAAAACAGACAGCACAGAGTTTGCTTTCTCTTACGTGCTGTCTGTTTTGTTCTATTTCCTATTGCTTCTTATCTTTGAAAACAAGGAACAGAACTGCTCCTATAGCTCCTACTGTCCCACAAATGATGTCCAGCATTGTATCAACCAAGCTGTTATTCTGGGAGGTAAGCCCAAAAAGCTTATCCGTTGAAAATTCGTAAACCTCCCATAAACCAGCCATCGCTATGGCAAAGAGTAGGGAGAACCAGATCATAAGAGAGCGTGGTATAGTAATCATTTGATGCTTTCTCGTAATTTTCTCAAAGATAAATTGCCCGACAAAGAAAAGAATGACCCCAGATAATAAATGCTCGATTTTGTCCAAATGTGGTATGACATCATACATATTAAATAAATTGGCAAGCAGCATGGTTATGGTAATAAACAGTAGAATGGAAAAGCGCAGGGGTGAAGATAATTCACTTTTTGTCCATGCGAGTAAACCTCGTAGTAGAAGGAGAACAATGATAATCAAAGCGGCACGAAAGCATTTTTCATACCTTCCATTCATGATGAAATAGAGAAAAGCCAAACCGGATATCACGTACAAAGCAATCTCTAGAATGGTGTTTACAGTTTGTTTTTTGATCTTTTCTGACATGTGTTTTCTCTCCTCTGATGTTCGATCAATGTATTCATGGGATAGAAATATGTATAACATCATTACATAGTTAAATAGTATCATTTCGTATATAAAATGATCCAATTAGTCAATGGTTGGGATATCAAATTACAATGGGTACCGATATGGGTTTTATTTACTGTCTCCTTCCTTAGCTGATAATATGAAACTAATACGAATTTACATTAAAAAAGTCCAAACGTTATCACTTTATTAGGATAACGTTTGGACTTTTTTATAATTATGTAGTTGCTTTATTTAGATAGCAAGTATGCCTACAAGTCTACCGAATCAGGCGGGCTATGATCTTATTGTGGATATGACACCATTTCCGTTACTAAAACGTTGTTCAATTTCTTCACGATTATACTTGTCAATCCAATCGTTGTACTGGTTATATAATGGGCGTATGGTTTCTATATTATTAGCAATGACCTCGCAACCTCTATCATCATAAATAAAAAGGATTAGATTTTTAGAGGCATTTATAAAAAATACATCTGGATAATATGCCCCATTTTTATCGCCTAATTTAGGTTTCAATGGGAAATCTTCATTACAAGTTGCTTTAATTAGTAACGAGTACCGTATATCTTGTTTGCTACACTTTAAGTAAAACTGCGAAGTGTAATATTCGTCAGCATCTTCATCATCGTTGAAAACGTATGGTAAAATCTGATGCCTTAAATGAAATCTTATATCTTTATTTTTAATAAAACGATGGTAAACCTTTATCCGATTTATTCTATGTTTATTGTCTTTTCGATTATAAACATTGGTTACAAGGAAAATCTCATCCTGTTCGGAAAAAAGGTAATTAAAAATAGACAACGCCTGACTATACACAAGATGAAACATGTTGAGATTGAGAGTATTATTATCCTTAAACTGATAGATTCCTTTAGCGAATTCAAAGTGAATGCCTATATCCCATTGATGATAAAGGCTTGGCTTCAAGATTAATCGTGGAAAAGTAGTATTTAGATATTCCCTTAATTCCATAATTCCAGAACCCCATTTTTAAAATTAATATTATATGAAAAAGAAAATGCTCACCATAGTAAAATATATATTAGAAAAAGCTTTAATTTAAGATTTTCTTAAGAAAATCTTATAAGAGAAACCATTGTTTGTTACATTCGTCTTTTTTAATGTAAATATTTATAGTAGGTAGGTTATTATAATGAGCTTTTAGGAAATAAAGGAAGAGAGTATCTTTAAAAATAGGAGAAATAGATCTAGATAGTTTATACTTATGTAAAGAAAAAATATTGAAAGAACGTAGAGAAAACAGCTAAGAATAATTGTTAGCGGAACAATTGTTTTGGTGAAAGGGGGTAGTAACAATGATTGAATGGCTTCAAAACCTTTGGAGTTTCATACAAGCTATCGATATTCATCAAGTGGAAGGTTGGTTGCAAAAGTATTCTAGTCTTGGACCATTACCTGGAATCTTGTTGCCACTGTTGGAGTCATTTTTTCCGTTTCTACCACTTATCGTATTTGTCATGGGGAATGCGGCAGCTTATGGATTATGGCTGGGGTTTTTTCTTTCGTGGATTGGAGTATGTCTAGGAGCTGTTAGCGTGTTTTGGCTTGCTCGAATGTTTGGTGGGCGGCTAGGTGATTTTATCCAGAAGAAGTTACCAGGTGGACAAAAATTTTTGCATTGGATTGAAGAAAAAGGATTCACACCTCTATTTCTGATATTTTGTCTGCCATTCATTCCTTCTTCTCTAATAGTCATTGCCTCTGGGGCTAGTAAAGTTAATTTTGGAACCTTCGTAATTTCACTCATTGCTGGTAAGTCGGTGATGGTTTTTATGATGGCGTTTATTGGTCATGATTGGCAAGGTTTTATTCAGCAACCTTGGCGAATTCTAGTTGCCTTGTTTGCTTTCGGGTTACTATGGCTAGCTGGAAAGAAACTGGAGAATCGATTTCAGCATTGATGATAGGAGGAGACTGCTTGCTACATGATAAGCAGTCTTTTTATAGCGGAAGACTCTTTTTGGAGGAACTAATTTATATAAATATTTCAAATAATTCTATTAAATGTAAATGAAGCGAAAAGTTTGAGGTATAATGGTGATAAAAATGATAAGGAGTGATTAAATGAACAACTCAAAAAAACTAACAATGTTAGTTGTGTTTTTTGGTTTTTCACTAATGCTCTTTGGTTGTAGTACTGGACAGATATCAGATCAACAAGCCAAGCAACTCATTAAGGATTATCAAAAAATCAAATATCAGATGGATGACCCAAAAGAATTTACTACACTCGATACGCAAGAAGCAACATTTGCATACATAGATAAAAGAAACGAAAAAGCAGCATCTTTTTTAACTGAAGAAGAACACTTACGATTTATTATTGATCGTAGAGCTCAATACGCAACTACTGCTGCAGATGCAAATTACAAAGTAATAGTAAAAGATGTAACTATCGAAAAAATTATAGTAGATGAAAAAAATAACAACAACTTCACCATAGATTATAGTTTTACACTGACATTCACCCCTACTTCTGAAAAAGAGGTAATAGAAGAAACACATAATGGGAAAATAGAGTTAATTAAAAACAATGGCGCCGTAAAAATTGATAATGAATCGGAGGATATCTCTGACAGCATTCTATTAAAATTACGCCCAGATTAACAGAACGGTGATAACTAATTTGCTCATTATTATTGTATTAATCTACTGAAGGAAGTAAAAAAGAGCCGGTATATTACAATAAAAAAGGCTCTTTTTTACATCTATTCCTTATTGCATTATTTACTAGTTAGGCTTCACTTACATCTGCTCTGTCCATCATTGTCATGGCATCCAGCTTGCTGATGGCATCAATAATCCCGATATGAAAACTACCACTTCCTGTATGACCAACCTTTTCATAAGAAATCTCACCAGCAAGACCCATGGAAAGAGTCCCGCCAATCGCTGCTGGTAAATAGTCAGCGGTAGTAGTAGCTCCACAGAATGCGCCAATCAAGGAAGCGCTCATACAGCCCGTCCCGGTTACATTGGCAAGCATGCTATGACCATTATTTATCGTGAACACTCTATTCCCATCCGTTACAATATCGGTTTCACCCGTAATGACAACCACGCAGTTTAGTTGATTCGCTATATTTTTAGCGATTGCAATTCCATTCTGAGAACCAGCTTGCCTATCTGATTCGGAAGCATCTACACCTTTTATAGTGGTCTCTGATCCATTGATATATCCGATTTCAGAGATATTTCCTCGTAAGACACTAATTGTAACCTGGTCCAGGATTGCCGCCACGGTCTGGTTTCGAAGCTCAGATACACCTGCACCTACTGGATCAAAAATAACCGGGATATTCAGTTCGTTTGCTTTTTTACCTGAGGCGATCATGGATTCAATTGTTCTTGTATTCAAAGTCCCAATATTGATGACAAAGGAAGAGGAAATGGAAGTAATGCTGGCTGCTTCCCCGATATCATCCGCCATAATAGGAGACGCACCGATAGCAAGAGTAATATTGGCACAGTCGTTAACGGTGACATAATTGGTAATGTGGTGGACCAATGGATTTTGGGAACGTACCTCGTCTAATAATTCTCCTACTTCAACTATTATGCTGTTATTCATGCATGTTTCCCCCTGTTGATAGTCCGTTTTTATACAGCTCATAAAAATGATGTGTCGGACCATGTCCCTTTCCAATTGGCAAGGCGTGTCTAATAGCCGTGGTCACATAATGCTTGGCTTGTTCAAGGGCGGTTTGCATATTCATTCCCAATGCCAGATTGGCGGCGATTGCAGAGGAATAGGTGCAACCTGTTCCATGTGTATTCTTGGTATGTATTCTCTCAGAGCTTACATAAAAAAACTGTTCACCATCATATAAAATATCGAGGGCGTCCCCGTCGGCATGACCACCTTTCACAAGCACGTATTTTGGACCCATCTGATAAATGAGCTTGGCTGCTTGTTCCATATCGGCAGTGGAATGTATAGGTATGCCAGCAATTTTTTCTGCTTCTGGGATATTGGGTGTAATAAGATCGGCGAGTGGAATGATTTCTTGTATCAACGTATCAATGGCATCAGGATTCATGAGAGCACATCCGTTTTTCGCATACATGACCGGATCAACTACAATATTTTGTGGTTTGTATTCTTTTAGCTTATCAGCAACGGCCTCCATGCAAGCTGGTTGAGACAGCATCCCGATTTTAACAGCATCTACCTCAATATCCTCAAAAATAGCGTCAATCTGTTTTTTTATCATGTCAGGTGTGACGTCCTGAATATCAATAACTCGACTGGTATTCTCAGCTACTACTGAAACGATGACGCTCATTCCAAAAACGCCATGAGCAGAAAATGTTTTTACATCTGCTTGTATACCTGCCCCGCCGCTACAATCAGAACCGGCAATGGTTAATGCTTTTTTCATGTTCAATCATTCCTCTCTTGGGTTCGCATAATTTGTGTATAAATGAAAAAAGGTGCTGCCGAGTATGGCAAGCACCTTTTTATCAGATACAGTAAGAGTATCTTGATTCGCTTCCCTACGACAGTGTTAACTGACAGGTTCTAAGGGTCAGGTTTAAACCTTCTCAACCAGAATTGGTCCCCCCGCTATATCAGGTATTTACTTGTGAAATAACTAAAAAAAGTGCCACCCGATTTTCAATAGGGAGGCACTCGAACTCGCTTAAAAACGAAAGAGTATCTTGATTCGCTTCCCTACAACAGTGTTAACTGACAGGTTCTAAGGGTCAGGTTTAAACCTTCTCAACCAAAAATGGTCCCCCCGCAAAAAATGGTACATGTTCTATTAATCAAAATCATAACACTATGATGAGAGGGAGATCAACTATTTCGTCTAATCTGATACATTCGCTTTGATAAAATGTGATATATTTTAATTACAGAAGGTTCAGATATATATCAAGATAGGGTAAGTCGTTTTTTATTCAGATTATATAGAAATAATAAAGGAGTGGCCCGTGTTGAATCAGTATAACTTTGATATTCCATTCAATTGTAAGAACAGCCATCATTATAAATGGGATCAGGAAGGAAAAGATGTACGTTATCCATTAGGTGTCGCAGATACTGATTATCATCCACCTCAAGAAGTGGTTGATGCTGTAGCATCGAGAGCATCAAGCGGGGTTTTTGGATATGGAATACAGCCAGCTGAATTCGCTCAGTCTATTTCTAACTGGTATCAAAAACGACACAATACAGTCGTACTACCTGAATGGACAAGTTATACTCCTGGTCTAATTGTTGCAGTGAAAATGTTTCTTGAGGCTCTTACAGATCCAGGAGATAATATCATCATTCAGCCTCCTGTTTATTTCAACTTCAAAAATATTATCACCCGTAATGAGCGGAATGTTCTCGAAAATACGCTGGTGTTAGCGGATAACAAATACCACATCGATTATGAAGATCTTGAGAAAAAGGCTGCCGATCCGAAGACCAAAATTTTGGTGTTATGTAATCCTCATAATCCAATCGGACATGCTTGGTCAAGAGAAGACCTTGAAAAGATCGCCGATATCTGTAATCAGCATCACGTTTTTGTCATTAGCGATGAAGCTCATAGTGACATTCTGTTTAACGGGCAACAGCATATCCCATTTATCACCCTGTCAGAAGAGGTGGCAATGAACTGTGCCACGATTAATTCTGGGGGAAAAACCTTTAATACAAATGGACTCTATACATCTTATGTGATCATTCCTAATGAGGAGATTCATACGATGTTTAAGCAAGTTGTTGTTAAACATCACTTTGAATTTAATATGCTAGGTGGTTTCGCTCATATTGCTGCGTATACACATGGAGCTCAATATACGGACGAGATGGTGGCATATATCTGGCAGAATGTAGGTTACCTAAGAGAATTTCTCCAAGAAAATATGCCTGAGATCACTATGATTGAACCGAATGCCACATATCTGATGTGGCTGGATATGCGGGCGTGGAACATGGATAACGATGAGTTACATTCTTTCTTTCAATCTGCTGGAGTGGCAGTTAATAGAGGAGATATGTATGGTGATGCAGGAAAAGGTTTCGTCAGAATCAATGTCGCATGCACGAAAGCTGTCTTAATGGATGCCTTGCATTTGATTCATCAAAGCTATCTGGAAAAAATCAAAGGTAAGCTACCATCCTGATCTTCCGAAGACATGGCATACAAGTTTAGTGAATAAAGAAAGAGAATGGCACACCCCCTTTGGAATGAATGGTCCTGAGAGAGTGTGCCATTTTCATAATTACTAAAACAGTTTTAAACGAGGGGGAGAAGAAGGTTTGAGGCTTCTTTTATTACAGATTCGCTACTCGAATTCTGGCTAGGTAAGTGAGAGAAATAGAGGAGTGATGTATAAATGGGGATCGTATTCAGAAATGAATTGTACGTGAAGGATATTGAAAAATCTCTACAATTCTACCAACAGATAATAGGGTTAGAGCTGTTTGGTAGAAATGAAGTATGTGGTCGGTTTAATTATGATTGCTTTTCTTTACTAGTTACTTCTGATTCAATTCTAGGAGAAAATCATTATTTTACACACACAGAAAGAAATACGAGTAGAGGTAATGGTTTTGAATTAATCATAGTTGTAGATCTACTAGAGGAAGTATATGAGCGCTGTCGAGAAAATAATTATCCGATTGAGGTTGAAATTGAAGAGTACTCGTGGGACATGAGAGGTTTTAAAATCGTAGATCCAGATGGGTATTTTATACGAATCACTTCCAAATAATTTTTTGAATAAGGACGGGAGTGACAGTAATAGTCTCACAATCCCTTTTAGCAGGAGAAGTTGTTGAAATATGCTTTTTATTTCTATATTCAGTCCCAGCATTACTTGTCCCAATAATTTTCCAATAGAAATTTTTGTGATTATTTTACAGAAGATATATTATCGAACCCAATGAAATATTAAAATAGGAGGCAATTACGCCCCCTATTCCAAATAAGCAAAAAGTACGGTAACCAAAAAAATTACCCTTGAGGGTCTTCGCAATATGGTTGCACTCCATTTGGAGAATGGACTGTGCTTAGATTAGTTACATTAAACGATGAGCTGAACAAAGTCAATGTCAAAAGAGTCAGAACAATATAATGCTTACCCATAGCTTATTCCTCCTTTAGTTGCTTTCATTAAATATATTATATACTTCTTTCAGTTTTTTCAGAATATTTAATTCTAATTCTCTATCTTTAGCGCAATAAAATGAGAATATATTATTTGAAACTTCTGCTATCTGTGGCAATGAATTAATTTTAACAAAACAATCCATAGCTATGAGACAAGTATTAATCCCCTCTTCAAAATGTCCGCTAGCAACAAGATATTTCGCTTTGTACTTATAATAATTACCTAACTCTGTGTATTTATAAGGAGTATATAATCTGACAAAAGTATTTCTTTCCTCTTGATCTAAGATTGCCTTTAGAGAAGACATGTCGTTAACTGCAACCAGCGCTTCTAGTAATTGATTAACTCGGTGCAATCGTTGGTTGTCTGTGGCTTCCTCCACCAGCTCTTTTAGTAATGGGATTGCTTTTTCATACTCTCCCATCCTTGACATAGCTATTGTACGTAAGTATTTAGCACCATTGATAATAAAACGATAACCTAGTCTCTCATACTCTTGCAAATGTTGTTCAAGCTCCAAGTAGTTATTTAAACGGAAGAAAGAGTTACAAATTGCTAGTGCGACCCTCTCTTTCTCTTCGTTTTCTGTTTCATCTTCTAACAGCCCCATCTTTCCAAGTTCAACACATTTTTCATATTTTTCAATAGCATGAGCTTGAAATGTCATTTGATATAGAAACTTCACTTTATTTTCCTTGCCTAAAAAATCTAAATAATTTAGAATTTCTTCACCTAATTTAAAAGACTCCTCTTGCAACTTTAAATCTTGGCATTTAATAATGAAAGTTTGGTATAACCCTTTCGCCATGTATAGAGGTACACCGTGTTGCCTTGAATATTTGCTAATAACGTTAGCAAGCGATAATGTAACGTCATCATTTGTAGAGACAATGACAAGATTGTATAAAGACTCTAGTTGGGTGTAAGTGTCCTCACGACAAGATTCTAGATATTTTTTTGCAATATTCTCAATTAACGAGATATTATGTGCATTAATCGCTTCTGATAAGAATTCTAGTAGGACATCTGTGCGATTTTCCACTTCGATATAACATGTAATAACTTCTTCAAATGTAATTTGCAGTGGAGTAATCAGTGCTTTTACTGTACTTAACTCTGGACGTTTTGTGTCGCCCGATTCAATCTTAAAGATGACACTCTTACTAACTCCTGCTAATCGCGCTAATTCAGACAAGCTAATGTCTACCTTGCTTCTTTTTTCTCTGATTATGTCCCCGATCGTCTTGAAGGTAAGATTTTCTATCATACTTATCCCCCTAAGTTAACACTTTCATGACCTTTTACATGCTTTGAGACAAAATTTTAAAAATACTATATGATTATTTTATATAGAATGTATATTATTGTAAATAAAAATTAACTTATTGATACATTTCTTTATTATAGAGACAAAAAAATGCAGAAGCGAAAAAGAAGGGATAAAACAAGCAGTTTTCCTTGTGTATGAATCTCATTCTGATAATATTAATAGTAGAATGCCACTCTTCGGAGTCATAACAAAAGCAGTCTATCTGGATTACAATGAAAGGAATTGCCCTTTAAAAAATGAAAATAGGAGAGTGACCAGACATGAAAATTATTCAGATCATACACCTCTTACTTTTGGCGATGCCGATGGTCGCATTCTTTTTTCAGTTAGCAGGCATCATTACTGTTACAGAGTTCTGGATTATAGCTGGTGTCATTGTAATTATTGGGGTTATTAATCAATTAGTTAAAATGAAAGTAGAAGGTAAATTGTAATAGATACATAATAACATCAGGGAGAGACAGAAAATGGCATATCTTGGACTTCTATCAACTCTAGCGTTTTTGCTATCTACCTTTGCTATGTTTAATTATAACTGGCTTTTTAAGGGGAAGTTTAAGCCTTCTAAAAAGACCTTGCTACTAATTGTGGGGATATCGATGGTTGGTTTTGTCATTGCGGCTTCTTTTAGTTAATGGACCCAACATAAGATGATCTTTTCCCTAGCAAAGCATACAGTAATAAAACTGAAACCACTAAGCTGCCTTGGTTCGAGTATTCTACAGGACTAAGGTTGTTTAGTATTGCCAAAAAGTAGAACATATGATCTTAATTTTCTCATGCCTCTGGGCCTTTTTCCTCTTTTACCACTTAGTATTAATATGAATAATAGAAATGAAATCATTTTTCTGATCATTATTTCATTATTATAAAAATATACCTTACTTACCTACATAAGAAAGGACTTTTTGCCATGGAAACCATGAAACCACCAATGGAAAAGTTATACGAAAAAGAGCTTCAAGCTCTGCAAGCAAATGATACAGGTGCAAAACCGCCCAATTGGTTGTTAGGACCAAAGTCAGTCAGAGATTTTATTTTGGGAACAGAGAAGCCATTAGAATTACATGGGGAACAAGTTACCATTAGCAAAAAATTTTATGGAGATGACGTGCTGATTGAAAGAGCAATTGTTGCATTGGCAGGGAATCGGGGGTTAATGCTGGTAGGGGAGCCGGGGACAGCGAAGACGATGCTAAGCGAGTTGTTATCAGCAGCCATTTCGGGAACGAGCACGAATACCATTCAAGGTACAGCAGGAACAACGGAGGATATGATTAAATATTCTTGGAACTATGCGATGCTACTCGATAAAGGCCCTTCCTTGGAGGCACTTGTCCCTTCTCCTTTATATACAGGGATGAAAAAAGGCATCCTGACACGGTTTGAAGAAATAACACGCTGCCCATATGAGGTGCAAGATGTTTTGATTAGTATTTTAAGCGATAAGGTGATGAACATACCTGAGTTAGAAGATGGCATTCTGTTCGCGAAACCAGGCTTTAATATTATTGCTACGGCTAACGTCCGCGATAAAGGTGTAAACGAGATGAGCAGTGCCTTGAAGCGAAGATTTAACTTCGAGACGATCTTCCCAATTAATCATGTGATAATGGAAGCGCAAATCATTGAGGCACAATCTAAAAACATCCTGCAACAGAGTGGCATTGAGATTGAAGTTGACCAGAACGTGATAGAAGTATTAGCTACAACATTTTTAGAACTACGAACAGGAGAGACAAAGGAAGGCTACAAGATTGATACACCTCAAACCGTTATGAGTACTGCCGAGGCCGTATCTGTCTATGTACAAAGTGCGATGTCTTCCTATTTTTATGATAACAAGCCAATTTCCTTAGAACGCTTAGTCCAAAACATGTTGGGGGCTGTTGCGAAGGAAAATCATAAGGATATCAATGTTCTCAATACGTATTTCTCGAAAGTGGTAAAAGAAAGGGCAAAGGAAGAGGGCCTATGGAAAGCTTATTACAACGAGAAAAAATGGATCAGATAACAGAGTTATTTCAAAAAAAGGTATGTAATCTACAAGAACAGGTTGTTTATATTCCTGTACGACACCATAGTCCCGCATGCTCCTATCATTTGCAGAAAACAATTACCAGCTACCAGCCCGAGATTATTTTGATTGAAGGACCAGAAAATAGCAATCACATCATTGAGCTTTTGGCCCATGAAGAGACCAAACCACCTGTAAGTATCTACTATTCCTACTCTACAACTGAACAAAACTATACATGCTATTATCCGATGCTTGAATATTCACCAGAATACGTTGCGTTAAAAATGGCGAGGAATCTAGGCATACCAGCCCAATTTATTGATCTAAGCTATGGAAGTCGACTGGAGTCAATTGATGAGGGGCATGACCTAAAACAAGAGAACAAAAAGAATTCCTACCACAATGAGACACTACTTGCCAGTTCCATGTTTATCACAAGACTTTGCCAAAAGATGAATTGTCGTAATTTTGATGAGTTATGGGAAAAGGTATTTGAAATTGAAGGCATTCGTAAAACCACAGAGGATTTTTTCCATGAGGTATTTGCCTACTGCTACTTGTCGAGGATGTGTTACGAATATGACACATTAGAAGCTGAGGGAAATCTCATTAGAGAAGCGCATATGAAGAAAAGAATCGCAGAGGCACGTGAAAAATATGCCAAAATTCTAGTCGTGACGGGCGGATTCCATACATATGGTTTGCTGGAAGAACGTACATCTGCTTATCAAATCAAGCCAGTCAATAGTGAGCAAGTATATCCGATGGTATATACCTTTAAGGAAGCAGATCATTTGAATGGGTATGCAAGCGGGATGCCTTATGTAAATTACTATGACACGGTTTGGAGTGCAATCCAGAAAAAAGAAGTGTCTCCCTATCACAAGAGCGCGGCCAGTTTTTTATCCCATCTGTTAAAGAGATTGCGTACAAAAGGGGAGTCAGTATCTGTTGCTGATGCGATTGAAGCGTACAGTTTGGTTCAGGGACTTTCAGTGATGCGCTCTAAGTCGGAAGGTGGCGCATACGAATTAATTGATGCGGTTACCTCTGCTTTTACCAAGGGAGAAAGAACGATTGCCACTTCTCAACCGATTGAGACATTACACGAGCTTATGATGGGCGACAGGATCGGGGAAATCGTGAAGAATGACCTGGATGTTCCGATCGTACGAGATTTTAGAGAGCAGTGTAAAAAATACAAATTTCAACTAAAGACCACTGGCAAAAACCAGAAGATCTTGGAACTCTACGCAAAGCCTATGCATCGCAAGGCAAGTCAATTTCTTCATTCCGTACAATTTCTAGGGACAGAGTTCGCTATGAAGATCGCAGGACCAGATTGGGTTATGAACAAAAATGTTAATCTCATTAGAGAAACGTGGACGTACAGCTACTCGTCTTACGTGGAAGCAAGGCTGATCGAGAACTCGATTTATGGTGGAAGTGTGAAAGAGGCTGCAATCAGCAAGATAGAAGCTGTGATAAAGGATGTACCAAATCACCATAGTCATGGTGCAGCTACATGGCTCTTGCAGGCAGTCTTGATGGGGCTAGAAGAACTAAGCATCAGCTTGTTTAATCTAGTAGAGGATTATGTGAAGCAAGATGGAAGCTTTATCTCTCTTTGTCAGACTCTTACAACATTAACAATCTTACATGATCAGAAAAGGCTCTTTGATTTGCAGGGTCCAGAGCGAGTAGAGCGATTAATAGATGAGACTTATTACCAAGCAGTAAGCAAAATTTATGGGCTTACAGAGCCTAATCCCGATCAGGTAAAAGGGATAGTAGAGAATCTGAAATTTCTTTATATGCTATCTGCGAAAAGGAAAGAAACCGCCCAAGAAGAGATATTTATCGATCAATTACGTGAACTACTTTCATTTGAAGAGTTGCATCCCATGTTAGAGGGAGCGGTGACCGCTATTCTTTGTAATCTGGATGTATTAGATCGGGAGCAGATTTCTAGTAAGGCGAAAGCTTATATCTTTGGTACTCCGGATAAAATCCTTCATACCGCTACGTATTTGCAAGGTGTTTTTTCTATAGCGCGAGATGTATTTTTGCAGGATGAAAACTTACTCACAGCTATTAATCAACTAGTCAGTACTCTCTCCTACGAGGATTTTATTCAGGTTACTCCTGAGCTACGCTTGGCTTTTACCTACTTTACACCTTTGGAAATTACTCATATTGCAGATAAAGTAGCTGCTCTCTACAACACGACGAGAGAGGAACTGCTCACATGCCAAGCCATAGATGAACGAGAAATAATACGAGCGAAAAAGCTGGATCATGCCATTAAGGAGGAGTTCGCCAGATGGAACCTCATGTAACGAAAGAAAATCTCAATCGCTGGCGACTCATCTTGGGTGAGGGCTCCAAAGAATCCCTTTCAGGTGTGAGAGGATATGAGGAAACCGATTTTACCTATTCGGAGCTAGATGATGTCTTGGGCTACCTCTACAACAGAGAGTACGGTGAGGAGCAAGGATATCGGATGGATGGTGGGCAAGGGCCCCCGCAGCTAACGGTGCCAATCTGGCTAAATAAAGTGAGAAAGCTCTTCCCGAAAAAAACCGTAGAAATTCTGGAAAAACAGGCGATTGAAAAGTATAACATGACAGAGCTACTTACAGACAAGAAAGTGCTAGAAAAGCTGGAACCCAATATGAATCTACTGAAGAATATTTTGCAATTTAAGGGATACATGAAGGGTGAAGTGGTGAAAAGCGCGAAGGAGATTGTTCGAAAAGTCGTGGATGAAATAATACAAACACTTGAAACAGAGATTCAGACTAGCATAATGGGAAAGCGAAATCGACAAAAACGCGGATACGTCAAGTCTTTGAAGAATCTCGATTACAAGAGAACAATACGCAAAAACCTGAAGAACTATGATCGGAAAAATAATAGACTCGTGATCGATGAGTTATATTTTCATAGCAATATAAGACCGTATAACAGATGGAATATCATCATTCTGGTAGATGAAAGTGGGAGTATGATGGATTCGGTAATCTACAGCTCAGTCATGGCAAGTATTTTTCATAGACTAGCTGCGATTAAAACAAATCTGGTTATTTTTGATACGAATGTTGTAGACCTGAGCAATCAGTTGGAGGACCCGGTTGACCTATTGATGAGTGTTCAGCTGGGGGGAGGCACACATATTACCAAGGCCTTGAAATATGGTAAGACTCTACTAGAGAATCCTGACAAAACTATCTTTGTCCTGGTAAGTGATCTGGAAGAAGGGTATCCGATTCATGATATGTATCGAGCTAGTAAAGAGATCATTGATACAGGATGTAAATTTCTTGTCCTGACAGCTCTTGATTTTGCAGGGAATAGCGTCTATAACAAGTCCGCTGCTAGAATGCTGACCGATATGGGAGCTGAAGTAGCAGCCATTACGCCAAATGAGTTAGCCCAGTGGATTGGAAAAGTTATGAAGTAGATCGTTAACTTATAAGCTTCACCCAAGGAGGAATTACAATGGTATTGAAAAAAAGTCAGGTTGACCCCCTCATTTCGTTATTTGCCACTAAATTTTCTCATGAGTTTCAGATTAATTCCGATCAATATGAAGAGCTCATCGATTATGTGTCCGGTGAAAGTAACAAGTATCCAGGGATTACGGTCTTTCCGAATGTGAATGCCTATGATTCACGCTCCATTTTAGAGAAAATGAAGAAAAAAGGAACGGACCAATCTTTTTACAGGGCTGCAGAAGTGCTGTTTTTTACTGGTACAAAATCCTATAATCGCAATTCCTTGATGCATACGTTGTTTGATGATTATCTAGAGACAATTGATCTCGGTGAAGATCTGAAAAATGTGGAGCAAAAAAAAGAAAGGTTTCTTGATCAGATCAAAAGTGTCAAAGAATATATGGGGGATCGTGTGCTCGAATATTATATCGACAACATCGTGGGTGGTTTTAAAGTAAACCTGCGTAATAATTACGATTCAACAGATGCGGCTGTAAAGCTCATGGTAAAACTTACTTATATTTCTGAAGTTGGCCGTAGCTTTATTGAGAAAGTAAAAGAACGTATTCATCCTTTTATGTTCAACATGATGATGAATGATGAAAATGGAGTGAAACAGGAACTAGCTATTATTACTGAAAAACTCTTTACCAGTCCAAGGGCGAGGAAAGAGAATTCCCCTTCAGTAAACTTTCTTGACCAGCAGTTCTTACATGAGAAGAGAGAACGTATTTGTCAGGAGTGTTTTCCAGATGTAAGAGTTGGTGAAAATAAAGCACTGGATCATATGGATTATCGATATTACTCGACTGTAGTTTCAGCAGCTGTTCTGTACAAGATTAATTTAACAGGAAGCAAAGAAGCCTTCTTGAAACAAGTGGATGAGATAGATCAAGCACTTCTAAAAACGCTCCAACAGCTATATGAAATCATTCCACTTGAGCTTATTTATTCGTTACTACATAACGATGGTAACAAGGAAGCTCATACGAATCAGTTACTTGATGGAATACTGCCCACCACGGAACCATATGATCTTGTTGTTCACCTCATAAGAGAATTACACAACCACCAGATTTCGTGGGACCTTTCTGATAAAAGAGTGCTTTCTGATCTCAAAAAGGCAGAAAGAGCGCTGGAGATTATCTCTGACGATTTGATCAAGGGCTATTTGTATAAAATCCTCCAGGATAATGGTGTAGATATGTCTAAACAAGACCAGTCTCTGGAAGATATCGTGATGGGCTCTCTGAAAAAACATCACCAGACACGTAACCTTTATCAATATTTGATGGATAAAATTTCCTTACAAGATGCAGTAAGCGAATCAGCAGAATCAACTTCTTCTAAAGAAAAGGGAATGAACGCCTATGCTATCAAAGAACAAATGAGTTTACTAACGTTTCTTGGCGTAGAGCATCCCATTTATAAGAAGTTTGTTACCTTTTTGACCCATTATGGTAACAGTGAAGAGAATATAAGTCTTCTAAACACGTTATATAAATCGAAATATTTTGATCCGTTTCAGGTATTAGAAAAATATGCAGATGAGAAAGAAATGAAAATCGAGCGTTTTCTACTGGAGATTCTCAATCATGAAGGAAATGCTTATTACGAAAAAAAATTAACGGATACAGCATATCAAAAAATAGTAATCGATTATTTTGATATGCTCCTGCCTCAGTATGGAAGTATTACAGTGGATTCGAGAATGATAGTCATGCAAACGATTATCAAGGAAAAAGAAGTATTGGGAAAAGAGCGTTACTATCAGGCGATTCAACAAGGTTTGAACGATACCTCTAAGAAAGTGAGCAGTATTGTCCAAGCTGAATTTTTTCAAGTAAAAGAGAAAGACTTTTATCTGGGTGTTTACCAGTCAGAGAAGAAAGCAAAGAGTAAAGAGTTAGCATTAGAGGCAATGCGAGGATTACCTGATTCTGAGACAATCTATCGAGAGTTGTTGGAGAGTGAGACGAACAAAAAGTTCAAAGCACTGCTCCAAAGCTTGTTGGAATCTGCATCATTAAGCCCTGCTGACATACATGCGAGTCTGGGGAATCTGGTTGATAAAAAGAAATTGGCACGACTGAAATGGTTGGATATCGAACATCTTCCAGTCTTGAAAGACCTAGATGGTAAAGAATTAGGCTCTGAAGTGAAAGAGTATATTATATCTCAATCTCTAGAATGTACTGCTGCTCCTAATGAAAATGTATTGCAAGTAAAAGAGTATGCAACCCCAGACTCCCTAGCTAATTTTGCAGTGGAATTCCTGAAAATGTGGATCGATAACAAAGCCCCAGCGAAAGAAAAAGGGGTGCTGTTTATCAGCACAGCTTTTGGAGACCGCCGAATTGTTGATATCCTGGGCATACAAATCAAGGAATGGGCTGAGTCAGGTCGTGGTGCTATTGCTTCAGATGCAGTAAAAGCCTTGTCCTTTATGCGGGAGCTCACAGCCTTGATCACCATTGATCAGGTGAAGCGTACAGTAAAAAATAGACAAGTGCGATCTGCGTCAGAGGAAGCTATGGAAATGGCTGCACGGAATATGAATATCACCTCAGAAGAACTGGAAGATAGACTGGTTACAATGCTTGGCTTTGATCAAACAGGCAAGCGCGTTTTTAGCTACGGGGAGAGAACTTTTACTGTAAAAGTAAACAACGAGCTACAGCTTGTCGTAACAAATGATGAGACTGGAAAAGCAGTGAAAAACCTGCCTGCACCAGCCGCAAAAGATGACGCAACTTTAGCAGAACAAGCTAAAGCGGAGTTTTCTCAGTTGAAGAAAGACTTGAAAACCATGGTAAGTATCCAGTCATTACGTTTGGAAGGTTCTCTATCCAAACAAAGACTGTGGAGCACAGCAGCATGGAAAAATCTGTTTGTTGAGAATATAATCATGCAAAAGTTCGCTATCGGTCTTATCTGGGGAGTTTTTGAGGACAGTAAGCGGGTAGAAACGTTCCGTTATCTGGATGATGGAACATGTAATACTGCCGACGAAGAAGAGTATGAATGTAACGACAATGCCAAGATTGGCTTGGTGCATCCGATTGAACTAAGCCAAGATGAGTTGGAAGCATGGAAAACACAGCTTCTGGACTACGAAATTACCCAACCGTTTGCACAGTTAGACCGCGAGCTCCACCTGCCTACGGAAGAAGAGATTGAAAAGAATGAGATCATGCGCTTACCAGATGAAGAATTTACACCTACAACCTTTGCGAAAAATATCGAAAAATACGGCTGGTATAAAGGAATAGCTCAGGATGCGGGTTTCTACCATGAGTTTTATAAAGAATATGATGGGATCATTGCGGAGCTACGTATAAGTGGAGCAAGTATCTCTTATTATGAAGGTATGGAAGATATTACACTGGAAGGCTTGGCCTTCTATGTGAACAAACAAGATCGCTATCATTACTATGACAATAATCAGGCATTGAAATTCATAGATATTTCTCCAAGAGTATTTAGTGAAACGATTTATGATGTGATGCGGGCTACGGGGAAATAAAAAAATGGCGGATTTTCAAGAACAATTTCAACTGTTTTTGTCACTTTGTACAGAAGAGTATGTAATAAAACATGCTAACAAGGGACTATACAATCGGGCAATAAAAGATATGGAAAAAGGAGTACAAGTGGTATACACGTTTCATCAGGACCATGTGGTGTGTACATTAAACGATGGAGCCGTTTGTACGCTAACGAACCATATCAACAGTTACTCCTGCAGTTGCCCATCAGATAAAATCTGTAAGCACGTGCTGATCGCAATTCTATATTACAAAGAGCATAATGAACTTGAAGTGGAGAGTAAGCAGGCAGATTATAGTTGGCTGCTTACTCAATCACTCCAAGAGATCCAAAAAAATTTTACTGGTGCACAGATTGAGGAAGTACTCTTTCGGATTTTGCATGAGGAAGAACTTGAAGTTTCAGAAGGTTCTTTTCTTACGGTGAAACTGAATGTGCAAGGAATAGAGGTTTCATTTGTAGAGGAAGCAGATTGTAGTAAAAGCATTTGCAGTTGTAGGCAAAATGAAAGCTGCATTCATAGGCTGGAGGCATTATTGCGGTATCGCATGATGCACGGTGATGAAGATTTTGACTTGTTATATCAGGCTGGTCAATCAGTGGAATATTCGAGTGAGGTTATACAAGACTGCAAGCAAATCCTTACAGAAGTCATCACTTTGGGCCTAGCAAAATTACCACAGACAATTTGCTCTCGATTAGAAGTGTTGGCAATCGCAGCACATAATGGAAACTTGCCCACATTGGAGAAGGGGTTGCGCAGCGCTAAGGGTGAACTGGAACTGTTTTTAAAACGTCATGTACGATTTTCACAAGAGGTTTTTCTGGAGAAAATAACCCAGATGTATATGAGTATTGTTGCATTGGAAAAAGAAGGATCAATAAAACAAAAGAAACAACTTATAGGTAGCTTTAAAAGTAAATATTATTTGGTTCCGCGATTACGGCTATATGCGTTGGGTGCGAATCCTTGGGAGACCCGCTCTTCGTACAGAGGTATCACCTATTACTTTTACTCGTTGGATAATCATAAAATCTATACGTTTACAGAGTCCCGCCCCGTTTATTACGACGACGCTACTTTTTCCTTCAAGGATTATTATGGGAAACAATCACCATGGGGTAAAGACATCACGATGAAAAGTTTGTCTGGAGCGCAGTTTCAGCTTAAGGGGTGCAAAGTAAATCGTGAACGACGCTTGTCTTCCAACGAAGAGACGAGGCTAGAGTTACAAGAGAGAATCCCTATTGAAGAGATTGACTTAAGTGAATATCTTGTTACCAATTGGATGGAAAAGTCAGAAGAAGATGAGATTCAGTTGTTTCAGGAAAGACGGGATAATCTTGTTATTTTAAAGGTAGCAATGATTAGTAGCGCCTCCTTCAATTCGATGACGCAGAACCTAGACTTGGTGGTGGAAGATGCTGAGCAGAACCAGCTTACATTAACAATTCCCTACAATCAGGAATGGGAGAGCAATGTGAAGTTTCTGGAGAAGAGCAAGAGGCTATTGGAGCTCCGTGATCTATATATCTTGGTCCAGAAGTACGATGGGATGAATTATCCGATCAGTATATTAAAAGAAGATACGATTAGCAATTTGAAACTCGACCTTTTGAAATAGGTAGCGCTTGGGGAAGGCTGAGCTAGACGTATAGAGGTGGAGCGTGGTGAACGAGTGGATGCTGTAAATCAATTGGTAGAGAAGATCAATGATTGGGCTGAGCGATTGTTATTGAAGGGGTTGGCGAAGCTTGATGAACGAGATATTGAAGAAATACATGGATTTATGGAAAGTGCGAAAGATCTGGATATGATGTTTTTAGTACGTATACTAGAAGGAATGGCTACAGAAGGAAGAAGGTATGTAATGGACAGCCAGACAGTGATAGATGGTGTTGTGCAGAAGTACTTCTATCTTTGTCAGTATGTTCAATTGGTGGAGGAAAAAGGTTAATATAATCGAGGAAATTATTTGGAGGATATTTAATTGGACACTCAGCTTACACAGAATCTCCTGTCCTCTTATGTTCACAATCATAGGTATTATTTAGATGTTTGGCGAAAAAAAGGACTATCATGATGGTCAAATTACATTTATAAAATGAGCACAGGTGGAATTGAAATGAAAGAAATTATAAAAGACGAGCTTGTTAAAATTGAACAATCCCACAAAGTCAAAATTTTATTTGCAGTTGAATCTGGTAGTTGAGCATGGGGCTTTCCTTCACAAGACAGTGATTACGACGTGCGCTTTGTGTATATTAGACATCCTGACTGGTATCTTTCAATTGATGACAAGAGAGATGTAATAGAAGTGCCTATTAACAATCTTCTCGATATTAATGGTTGGGACATTCGCAAAGCCCTTAAGTTATTTAGAAAATCCAATCCACCATTATTGGAATGGCTGATTTCTGAGATTGTATATTATGATGCATATGGGTTTAAGGAGGAAATGATAGAAGTAAGGCAACAGGTTTTTTCTCCGAGGGCTTCCTTGCATCATTATTTGAACATGGCTAAAGGTAACTACAGAGACTATTTACAAGATGAGTATGTAAAAATCAAGAAATATTTCTATGTTCTTCGCCCATTGTTGGCTTGTATGTGGATAGAAAAATACAATACAAATCCTCCAATCCTGTTTCAGGAAATGGTGGATGACTTATTGAGTGATACAGATATAAAGACAGAAATTTTAGAGCTTCTAAGAAGAAAAATAGCTGGAGAAGAACTAAATAATGAAAAGCGCATCAACGTGTTGAATCAGTTTATCGAGGAGAAGTTTGAATATCTCACTGAATTTGCTAAAAGTTGTGCCAGTGAAATAGATGATCCAACTGCAAGGCTCGATGAGTTATATCGTAAATACTTGAAGATGGTGTGGGATTCCGAATAAAAGAAGAATTTGATAAGAATAGTAAAGTCTATAGCAATTTTTTTGAAACAATGAATCAAGTGTTTAAGTAGATAGCGTGAGTAGCAAAGTAAACGGCTTCTATTACAATAAGGATGAAAAACCACCACACAACAGAGAAAGCTGTGAAGTAAGAGACCTCCTACAATAAGGAGGTCTTGTTTCAATTTGAGGAAGGACTAGATGCTTATTCCAATAAAAATGGACCAAACAAGCCATGCCTTTTTTCGTAAATCGAGTGCATAGAGGGAACAAAAAAATAGTAAAAGTGGAGTTTACTAATGATTTAATAGACGCCACATTAGCTTGTATTCGAAAAGCGCATGAAGTAAACCATGTAGAAATTCCTGCTCCATTACAGATTCAAAAAATGTGATTCTAATCACATGCTTCCTTTTTTGTCATGCTATACTTACGGTGTAAACAGGATCACTCGTGTAAGGAAGAACCTTGAGGACGAGAAACTGGCGAGAAACTGATGAAAAGAAATGATCGATTTAGCGAAGATACTTATGAGAATTATTTCACATGATTATTGTTTGACAATTCCCTCGATTTAGAACGTCGTGTGTGTCAAACAAGGTTCGTTCGTGAAAAGGGTTTGTGTCTCGCGAGGAGGGATAGGACTTGGCAGGTATTCGTAAAAAATTGGTGGTCATTGGTAATGGGATGGCGGGTGTAAACACACTTGAGCATGTAGGTAAGGAAGCTTCTGACCAATATGAAATTACTGTCTTTGGCAGTGAGCCATACCCAAACTACAATCGAATTATGTTGTCTTACGTATTAGAAGGAAGTAAAACCATTGATGATATTATACTTAACCCCCTCTCTTGGTATGAGGAGAATGGGATCACATTAAAAAAAGGTGTAACGGTAGAACGCATCGATACTACAAGTAAGCTGGTATATGCTACAGACGGTACGATTACAGCATATGATGCCTGTATTATCGCGACTGGTTCCAAACCGTTCATCCTACCAATTCCTGGTGTAGATAAAGAAGGTGTAGTCGGCTTCCGTGACATTTCGGACTGTGAAGCGATGCTTTCAGCAGCGAAAACCTACAAGAAAGCTGCTGTTATCGGTGGGGGATTGCTAGGACTGGAAGCTGCAAAAGGCTTGTGCCAGCTTGGTATGGAAGTAACAGTTGTTCATCTGGCTGAATATCTCATGGAACGTCAACTCGATCCGACAGCTGCACGTATGCTACAAACGGAATTAGAGCGACAAGGCTTGAAATTCTTAACCTCTACAATGACGTCGGAATTGCTTGGTGGTAACCGCGTAACAGGCTTGCGTTTTAAAGATGGCAGCGAACTTGAAGCGGATTTTGTTGTAATGGCTGCAGGAATTATTCCAAACATCGACGTTGCAAAAGCAAGTAACATTACCTGTGGACGCGGAATCGAAGTGGACGACTACATGCGTACATCTGCTCCAGGGGTTTATGCAGTTGGTGAGTGTAACCAACACCGCGGCGTATGTTATGGCCTGGTTGCTCCGCTCTACGAACAAGGCGCTATATTGGCTAAACACTTGGTAGGAACAGAGTCAGCTCCATATGAAGGCTCTGTCGTCGCGACCAAACTTAAAGTCTCCGGCGTCGATGTATTCTCTGCAGGAGAATTCATGGATCAACCAGATTTGACCATCATCCGTATGCAGGACGGCTACAAAGGCTTATACAAAAAAATCATGTTACGCAACAATGTAATTGTCGGTGGTGTATTGTTTGGTGATGTAAGTGACTCTTCTCGCTTAGATAGAATGATTCGTACACAAACCGAGATGACAGAAGAGATTTACGCTTCGTTCATGGGTACGCAAGGAAATGAATCGGGTGGTGCTAATCTAGTTGCGGAGATGTCCAATGATGAGATCGTATGCGGCTGTATGGGTGTTACCAAAGGAATGATCGTTTCTGCGATAAAAGACAAAGGCTGCATGTCTGTAGATGAGATAAAAGCCGTAACAGGTGCTTCGCGTTCTTGTGGTGGTTGTAAGCCACTGGTTGGCCAAATTCTTGAGTACCAATTGGGTGATGAATTTGATCCGGCCGCAAACAAAGCTGGGATCTGTGGATGTACTAAACTGAGTCGTGATGAGCTGGTTGCAGCGATCCAAGAAAAGGGTCTACGCACCACTAAAGAAGTAATGAACGTTCTAGATTGGGCTACTCCTGAAGGCTGCTCGAAGTGTCGTCCAGCTGTAAACTACTACCTGAACATGTTGTATCCAGGTGAATACGAGGATGAACGCGAATCTCGCTTCGTCAACGAACGTCTGCACGGAAATATTCAAAAAGATTCTACATTTACTGTCGTTCCACGTATGTATGGAGGAATGACTACTGTTGAACAACTTCGTAAAATTGCAAACGTGGCTGAAAAATACAACGCAGATATGCTGAAAGTAACCGGTGGTCAACGGATCGACATTCTCGGTATCAAAAAAGATGATTTGCCAAAAGTGTGGGAAGAACTCGATATGCCATCTGGCTTCGCTTATGCGAAATCACTGCGTACAGTTAAAACGTGTGTAGGAAAGCTACACTGCCGCTATGGTACGGTAGACTCCGTAAACACAGGGATTGCGATTGAACGTAAATTTGAGCGAATTGACTTCCCAGCGAAGTTTAAGATGGCGGTAAACGGTTGCCCGCGTAGCTGTGCGGAAGCATGCACAAAAGATATTGGTATAGTAGGAAACGATGGCGGTTGGGAAATCTACGTAGGTGGTAACGGTGGAATTAAACCACGTATGGCTGATCTATTGTGCAAAGTGAAAACGGATGAAGAACTGATGGAAGTCTGCGGTGCGTTTATGCAAATGTATCGTGAGAGTGGACAGTACGGAGAACGTACGTCTGAATGGGTAGAGCGTATCGGTCTCGAAAGTATCCAAAAAGCAGTGGTAGACGATATAGAGAACCGCAAAGGACTCATGACACGTATCGAAGCTGCACTTGCACATGTACACGAACCATGGAGTCGAGTCATCAATGATCAAGAAACTCGTCAAAAACTGTATGGAGAGCCTGTTGTAGCCGATCGCTAATTGGTACGACAGCTGAAAGGAGCCAGACATGTCTCTAGTAGAAGATCAGATAGTAGTGTTTCATAAGGTGGGCAACATAGCTGAGTTTCCAAAACGTTTAGGGAAACTGGTACGCTTCTGCGGGGAGGAAATTGCTATTTTCCGTACCGACGAAGACAAATTCTACGCCATTGAAAATCGCAATCCTAATCCAAAGGGCGGGACGCTGGTAGACGGTATGGTATCCGGCGAGTTCATCTTTGATCCTTTGTACGATTGGAAAATCTCTTTAGTTACAGGGCGTGTACAAGAGCCTGACGAAGGGATCGCACGGGTGTTTGATGTAAAAGTAGAGAACGGGGAAGTAAGCGTGGTTTATCAAGTGAAAGACTATAGCAACTGGATAAAAAGAGAAATTGATTTATATTTATCCGAACACACAGGACTATAAAAAAGAAAGCGCCAATTAAGGTGATTTCATCAGGCTGCTGAGAAACCTCAGCAGCCTTTTTAATCTTCTTTTTTTAACACGACTCCGCGTTAATTTGTTAGTTTTCTTGTATATAGTAACGGGATGGTGTTTGAGATGCTTCGTTCTTATTACTGTCAAGACAACTACAGGCCTTCTGTAGATCCTGTTTTATTATTTAAGATAATTTTCATCGGATACCTTTACGGTATCCGATCAGAACGTCAATTAGAAAGAGAAATTCAGACCAATATGGTATATCGCTGGTTCTTTGGATTATCTTTTATCAGCAAAGTCCCTGATCACTCCACGATTAGTTAGAATCGCCGTAATCGTTTTAAAGAGACTACTATTTTCTAGGATATCTTTGATGAAATTGTTCTCCTTGCTATTCAAAATCGAATAGTAGGAGGACATGTGCTGATTATAGATTCTACTCATAGCAAAGTCCTCGTTTTTCAACGAGGACTTTTTCATCAATGAAAAAAGAACATAAAATTAGTGTTCCTTTTATAGTTTTTACCAACCAGGATCAGCATCATTTGTGGTTACTGTTAGTGAGACTGAACTCTTCGCTATTTCATTCTTTTCTGCTGATAATTGGATACTTGTTATCAAACATAATGATAATATCATCATTGCAATTATTTTTTGCATTGAAAGCCCTCCTAATGGGTATTATTGCTAATAATGCCATTATACACCTCGTTAAGCCTTTTTACATATAAAAAATCAATTTGTTTTGAATTATTGGAAAAAATAGAAAAAATTTGTCTGGAACAGTCCGTGATTTCGATAAGTGCGCTAATTCTTCCATAGAAAGATATGCTATTTATGTAACTGTCGACACCTTCATCAAATAAGCCGTTTATCAATTGAAAATAGCCTTTCTGCTGATAATATCTTCCAACAGAAGAGATTTTATATGGAGTGGTTGGATTATCTGGTAATATATCCTCTTCCTTTTCAATTAAATCAATGAAGGGTTGTTTTTGATCTAATTGAAGATATATTTCAAGTAGCTCATTTGCCATGTGTATTTTATTGTTTTTAGAAAGCTTCTCCATATTCTCTGTCAACATAGGAATAGCTTTATCAAATTCCTTTTTTCGTACCTTTGTAATAGCCCGTGTTATCATAGTAGATTCTTTAACGAAGTCATAATTGAAGTTTTCAAACACATCCAAGTGCTTCTCAATCGCATCATAATTTCCTAATCGAGAATGTGAATTTATCATTGCCAAGTATGCTCTAGCTTTTAATTCAGTACAGGATTTTTCTAGCAAAAGACTTGCTTCAGTGTATTTGATACACTCCTCATATTTCTTAATAACGTAAGTATGTAGTGCCATACGAAAAAAGAAATCCACTTTTTCTTCAAGAGTTAAAAAATTTGTATAATGAAACATCTCATGTCCAATCATGTACGTTTGCTCTAATCGTTTAAAATCATTTCTTTCAATTAAATAAGAATGATACAAACCTTTTGCTAAATACATTTGTATCCCATGTCTTCTCGCATATTTAACTACAGTGTTAAGGAGTTCAAGTTTTATTTCTTCTTGTGATACTTGCATCGCTGTTTCAAAGAGGTCATCGATTAGAACTATGGCATCTTCACTGGGACACTCTAAAAAACGCAAAGCTACTTTGGAAACTAAGGAGAGGTCGGAGAGGCTAATTGCTTCATTTAATAACTCACGAATTGTATCAAGCCTTTGGTCAACTTCCAAAAGCACTTCAATAACTTCTGATAGAGGGATGGTAAGAAACTCAGCGAGAGGTAAAATCGTACGTAATTCTGGCCGTTTTGTTTCATTGTTCTCGATTTTTGAGATAACTCCCTTACTTATGCCTGTTTGAACAGCTAAATACGATAGGCTTATGTTCACTTTGTTTCGATATTTTTGAATCGTATCACCTATTGTAGCGTGGTTTAAGGCTTGAGTATTATCCATAAAAGTCACCCATTTCCCAACAATATTAAATATTGTCTGACACATGTGAATAATTTTATCATTTATGTAATTTATTGTAAACATAGATCTATTTTATCTTAGATGAAATTACACACTTTTAATTAGTTCAGTCCCAAAAGAGAAATATAGAATATGTGCATACAAACTTAGGTTCTGGTGACAAAACTAAATCAGAATGCGATGTACAACTTTTATAGTTTAATTTTTCATAGTAATTTTATTTGGGTAATCGAAGTGAGGGAAGGGGAATATCAGAGTTTTTACGGAAATTCCTTATTCGGGTTGCTCCTTTTTCACTGTATATAAACTTCTGGACTCGCTTCCTTATACGCATGAAAAACATCCGCTAAAGAGGAACCAACTTCTTCGAAAGACTTCGATTGAAGTTTTTCGAAGAAGTATAAGGTAAAGAATCCCCTCTCAAAAAGTAATCACTTTATAACCTCAATCCGGCTACCATCCGGTAAAATCAGTACATATTCCCCAAAATCTAGTGGCTGTTTGCAACAACGGCTTGCTAGCTTCTTTTTTTCCTTCTTTTCTAATCCGGTAGATTCTCCACAAACTGAACAAGAGGTCTCATATCCTTCTTGCATAGCCAGGGCAAACAGAGGAGCACCGATTTTTCTGCATGTTTGTTTGAACTCCATATCCGCATCATGAAATGGTTTCTCCTGAATAAACAGATGATAATGCGCTAATTCATGCTTTAGTGTGCCGATAACATGCTGTGCACCAAACTGATTGTATTGCCAAAGACTCTGCACAATGCGAATCGGTTTATGGTTACGTTTATCAAATTGAAAGCATCCTGCCGCATTTTTGAGAGATTTATCCCATTCGATTGGAATCTTGCAAGGACGATTAAAATAGTGAAGACTAAGTTCATTTCCAATTTGATAAAGCTCTTTGTTGTCTGTGGTAGAAATGGAGCGAATTGCTTTTTCAAGGAATTGCTCGCTAGATCCTATCATTTTTTGGTTTCTTTGTTTTATTTGTTTTTTTAGGGTGTCAATCCAGGTCTTAGCCTCATCATACGTAAGGGTGCTCATCTCGATGACTGGTTTGGGATGTATCTGTGTTAATAAGGAATATAGGTATTTGATCATGAGTGCGGTTGGTCTTTGGTCTGTTTTCATAAAATATATTGTAGGGGAGTTGCTTGCTGGGGTCTACTAGCTAATCTACTCAGGATAAAAATCTGTTTTTGTTTTTTCCACGTTCGGTTTTAAGTTTGAATATTTTTCCTATTCCTCTTTAGATCTGTACCGGCATACTTTTCAATGACTTCACAGCAACATGGAGACCCTGTCCGTTCATCCATTAGAGATTATGACATACAACCGATCTCAAGGAAGAATGTAAGTTGACGAACAGGGAATTGAATTCAATTTCTAGGTATAGTAGATTTTCCACCCTTATGGGTATCCATCTACCTGACGAGGATAAAATCATTAATGGTACTTTTTTGCTTTATGCGGCGGAATCCTGCGAATCTGTGCGCAACTTGGGCTTACCTGTGATGGAAAAATAAGTCCACATTCGCAGAAGGCGTTCTACCGGTCCCGACCGAAAATACGTCAAATACAGAGGGCTGGCGAAAAGCTGCACCGCATAGACGGCAAACGCCACTCCGCACCCGACCAACACACCAAGCTTCCCGAACAAGCCAAACCCGTAGCCATAGAAAATGGTCGTACAGATGACCGTCTGCAGAAGGTAATTCGTTAGAGACAGCTTGCCGACGGATTCGAACCGCGACAGCCAAACCGAAGATTTCGCTCTCGAACAGAACCAAGCAAGAGCGAAAATATAACCGAGTGCGAGAAGGTTTCCACCGATCAGCTCTCCTCCGCCGCTCCACCAATATCCCGGAAGCAGGTACTTCAACGATTTCAGCAAAAGGCCTGCCGGCAGAAAAATCAGCATTTTGACCATATACGAGGTACGTTCGTCTCCCGGATTTTCGAACCATCGTTTCTTCGCGGCATACATACCGAATAGAAACAGCGGAGCGGTCATGAATGGGGCAATAAATAGCATTGCAACGAGCAGATAGATATCCTCTCCAAGAGGGTCTTCCGTTGCCCTGTGGTGCTGTATTTCCTCGTACGTGCCTGTGCCGTAGACGGTCATCGTCTGTTTCACGTATGCTTCCATACGTGCTTGATCTTCTTTAGCGGCAGGGTCAGTGCTGTCTTCTGGCACAAACCCCAGTAAACTGAATAAACAGAGAAGCACAGTTCCCCAAACAAGTAGCGTCTTCGGTTTCCGGTCCATGAATAGAAGCATGAAGAAGCCCATTATACCGTAAAAGCTCAAAATGTCGCCTTCCCACAAAAAGTGCGCATGCAGCGCGCCTACAACGAACAGTATTAGAAACCGGCGTGACAAATAACGTTTCGGTTTCAATCCCTTCGACTCCAAACTTTCCTTCATTCTGATCATTCCGTAGCCAAACAGGAACGTGAATATTGGCATAAAACTGCTTTCAATCAAAATTGATATGAGCATGCGAACGACAGTATCGGCATGAGAAAGCGAATAAAGCCCCATTTCGTCTTTTCCCCATATGCCATATTGGAATATCAGCATATTCGCTATCAAAATACCCAGTAAACTGAATCCCCGTAAACCATCAATGATACTATTGCGGTTGTGTCGTACATTCATTTTTTTCACCTCGGCTAGATTGTAGCAGCGCATGTTAAAGGGCTTTTAAAGGGCATCTTAACATTTCCTTAATGCCTGTATTCCTTGTTTAGCTGGAATTAAGAAAGGTTTGGTACAATCAGTTTGGAGGGATATCATGTACAACGCAAAAATACTACTAATCGACGATGAAAAATCCATATTGCAAATGCTTGAGATGGCATTGCGCAAAGAGGGCTTCCGCCGTATTTATACGGCCGGAACAGCGCAGGAAGCGCTGTGGCTACTCCATAAGCATGGGGCGGACATCATTCTGCTGGATGTGATGCTGCCGGATCAATCTGGGTTCGAACTGTGCCCGAAAATTCGCGAGCTATCGGACGCGCACCTTATCTATGTAACGGCAAGAACTTCGGACCTGGACGTGCTCACCGGCTTTGCTACCGGCGGGGACGATTATGTGACGAAACCGTTCAACCCACTTGAAATCGCCGCAAGAATCAAAGCGCGACTACGTAGAGGCACTTCTTTTCCTTCGTCCAAAGACGCGGATGTCCGAAAGCAGTACGACTTCGGATATTTTATGGTAAACGAAAATGCGGGGGAGCTGCTGGTCAAAGGGGAACCGGTTTCGTGTTCCGCGCTAGCCTATCAGCTGCTACTCTATTTTTGCAAACATCCCAACACCGTATTTTCGAAGTCGCAGCTTTATGAAGCGGTTTGGGGTATCGACGGCATGGGCGACGACAATACGGTCATGGTACATGTCCACAAAATCCGCGAACGTATCGAGCCCGATCCGGGAAAACCGAAATATTTGATCAACGTGCGCGGACTTGGATATAAACTGGTAAGGGAGAAAGGAATATGAGCAGAATCAGGAGAAGGATTGCCATTCATTTCACGGTCCAGTTTTTTTTCCTGTGGGTGTTTGTCGCGGTCACTTTGCTTGTCACCATGCTCTTGCTACTCCAATACCTGGTGAATCAGGATTTAAAAAGGACATTTCCATATGGGGCGGTATCTAACATCGCGACGGACACGTTTGTCGAAGGAGATCGCGTCAACGTGCCATCGAGGTGGGTCGACCAGTTAACGGAGGCGAACTATTGGCTGCAGATCGTAGATGCCGAGGGTAAAGTCATTTATTCCTCGAACGCGCCCGACGAGTTGAAAACGTTCTATGGAGCGACCGAACTTCTGAACGTTCAAGAAACCGGCCGATTCGGATCGTTTGAGGTTATGACTGCGCTGTATACGGAGGACAAGCCACTTTTGTTTATGCTTGGTACGGAGGATCTGGGAGCCGATCGGCTGGGAGAATGGTTTCAAGTTTTTGGAGAGAACGGGCGGGTACGTTCGGATTCGACTGAAGATTTGGAAACGCAACTTAGGAAGTTCGGACAGTATATTGAAATCGTCGATCACGAAGGGAAAATCGTCCAGACGATCGGAACCGTCGAGCGCCAAGAGCTATATCGTCCGCTTGAGCTGATTTCGATGCATACAGAGCCAGCTTTGCATGCTACTGATATTTCCGTCTACTATGACGACTCAACAGGTAACGCGTGGATTTTGCATACGGTCAAGAAAAGTAGCGGAGTCCGGCAGCAGCCGATTCTGCATGAGGTGATTTTGACCCTTATCTATTTGGGTGGGGTCGTTCTACTATTAACGCTCGCTTTCGCGACTTGGCACGGCTATCGTTATGGGCAGCCTTTGCTTCTTTTTACCGATTGGTTCGAACGGATGGGGAAAGGGCATTATCATGAAGCGTTGACGGAAAAAGATAGGAAAAAAGTGTTTCGTAAGAATGGAAAGATCCGCTCGCGCTATCGCTTATACAAGGAAGTGATTGCTGGATTTTACGACATGGCGGCCAAGCTGGAAGCATTGGAAAGGGATCGCATCCGTCTGGAAAAGACGAGAGAAGAATGGATGACCGGTATTTCCCATGATCTCAGAACACCGTTAGCGACGATACAAGGTTACGGACATATTCTGGAAAGCGGCCAGTTCACCTTTACGGAGAGCGAGTTGAAAGAAATGGGGAGTATGATTCGGGGGAAAGGCGATTACATGTTGGAATTACTTCAAGATTTTTCTTTGACGTTTCAATTGAAAAATAATGCCGTCCAAATCCAGGAGGTCATAGAACTGAATGAACTCGTTCGCCGCGCCGTACTCCGATTTGTGAACGACGCTACGATTCAGCACGTAGATTTTATTTTCGAGGAGTATGAAATCGATTTGTTCATGAAGGCGAATGCCAAGTGGTTCCAGCGGATGCTGGACAACCTTATTTCGAACGCGGTCAAGCATAATCCAGTTGGAACGCATATCATCGTGCGGACTGAAAAGGAAGCGAACGAAGTGATTATCGTCGTAGAAGATGACGGAGTCGGCATGGATGAAGAGACGAAGCGGAATTTGTTCGATCGCTACTACCGCAGCACGAATACGGAAGAAGGAACCGATGGCTCCGGACTCGGCATGAGTATCGCGAAGGCGATCGTCATCGCCCATCAGGGCGTCATCCAAGTGGAATCCCACATAGGTTCAGGTACGAAAATTGTCCTGCGGTTCCCACGGTACAAGGAGGGGGAGCTCCGCAGCTCAGTAGCTTTCGAAAATTAAATAGTGGTAAACAAAGGGAGCTCCGTCTATCGTGATGTGCAGAAAATTTTCGATGGAGTTGTCATCACCGCTTGTCGAGGGACAAGAAAATATATGGTTATGAATCCGCGCAAAGCGTGGATTTTTTACTCTACAGAAAGTGTGAATTTCTGGGCTTTACTTCCTTATACGCATGAAAAATATCTTCTAAAGAAGTACCAGAAAACGGGCAGGGAAGTAATTAATTTAAAATAATTATGATAAAAATTAAAAAATAACTTGAATATTATTAAACAAAACACTAATATTATTTATGTGAGGGGGGATGGTAATGAATCGAGAGGATGTTCCAAGCTGGATTTTAGCTTTAGACAAAGAATCGGTTGAATTTATAAGAAAATTCATTATAAACTCCGGGTCTTTAAAGAATATAGCTGAAATTTATGATGTTTCTTATCCAACAGTAAGGGCTAAGTTGGATCGATTAATACAAAAAATTGAACTAAATAGCAAAACAGAAGACGTGGAGTTCGTTAGTATGATCAAAAACTTAGTAATTGATGAACGTATTAGTTTAGAAGTAGCAAAATTGATTATCGATAAATATAAAAAGGAAAGAGATGATGATTGATGCTTCATGTATTTCAATTTTTAATTGCGCTTGCAATAATTGGGGTTCAATATATTTTATCGAGAAGAAATAATGTTTACTGGGGAGCTATTTTACCAGTTGTGTATGTGATGACTTTTGTATATCTATGGTTATTTGGGACGTATTTTACAAATCGGGGAGTTACATTCGATCTTTTATTGGCTATTTTTGGAGGAGAGGTTGTTTTATTAGGAACCTGGGTTAAAGGAAGAGAAGCATTGAAGAAAAAAAGAAAAAAAGAATTAGAGAAAATGGAGTTGCAGGATATCTAAAAGAAATATGAATTTGAATCGCAAAATCTACATATTTGCCTCTCAAGGAGAGGTAACAGAGAGATTACAGTAGCAACAGTATATGGAATCAATTAAAAAAGACAATCCCTCAGATCGCATCTAGCAATCTAAAGGATTGTCTTTTCTACATAAAAGTTCTCATCACTCTCAAAATATACACCTTTCAACACCTATTTCTTAGGCTCCACATAAATATCAAAATTAGTCCATGCATCTTCCAATTCATTCAGCACATCTGTTGCTTGAGCCGTAGACTGCTGACTCATCGCACGTAGGATGGCCGTTATGAGAGATAACGGAGCCACGAAGGAATCCATATGGGAAGGAATACCTGTTGGGGTATAAAGCACATCTGTTGAACAACCTACGAGTGGCGAAGAAGGGTAATCCGTTATCGCAACTACGTGAACCCCTTTTTTCTTACCATATTTCAAGCAATCAACGGTAAAGCGAGAGTAGCGTGCGAAGCCAATACCAATCAGCACATCGTCTTCGCCAAACTTATGAATATGATCAACGGTACGGGGGTCCCCTGTAAGTAAGATTGATTCTTTGTTCAATAGATTCAGATAAAATTCAAAAAAAAGTCCAATGGATACGGCACTTCGGGAACAGACAATTCCAATTCGTTTTGCTCCGAGTAGGCTCTTGACAACTCGTCCAAAAGCTTCCAGATCAATCCGTTCCATCATAAGGGTGAGATTATGAAGATCATCCTCAAAATACTGTATAACCGTTTGTTGTTCATCGTTATCTATTTCGCGGGACAAGTGGAAGCGTTCTCCTGTAGTTAATTTGGATCGAACCAATTCCTGGAGTTCTCGTGACAGAGCAGGGTATCCTGAACATCCAATGTATGTGGAAAAACGAGTAACCGTGGACTCACTTACGGAAGCCGCTTTTGACATTTCTGCTACATTATAAAAGGCTGCTGATTCTGCATCCTTCAAAATTACATTGGCAATCATTTGTTGCGATGGACTCATTTGCGAATACATTTGTGAAATCTTATGGAGAATGGACTGATTATGTTCCATTGTAATCACCTCAACAACTATCCCTAGTATGAATTACCGTCAAGTATACGATAGGAAGAGGGGAGTGGCAACTAAGAGCGAAGGGGATAAATCTATTCTTTTCTATAATAATTAAAATAAAATTATCATAATATTGTTCCATTCAGCCATCCATTTATAGCAATATGGTCCATAAGAACGTGTAATTCAGTACCAACTAAAGCAGAAATAAAAATTACTTTGAGCGAAGTGCTTTGTTTATAAGTAAACAATAGCATTAATTTAGGCATTGTTTTAAGACAAAACATAATTAATATTGTTAAGAATATGGCACAAGCAAAACCACCTAAAAAACTTTCATCTAAGACGCCTCCTGGAATAAATGGCACGCGACCAATAAAATGAGTCAGAATATCCGGAAGAGCCATGCCGAAAAATAAAGTTGTGATGTTTAATTGTTTTCTATATACTAATGCAGCAGTTGTGGTAACCATTGTATGCCCTATAATACCAGCCATGCGAAACCTCCATAAAATCTTTTTGAATTTCTAATAATATTATAATGTTTGTTACTTTTTGAATTCCGTATTTCTTTTAGTGGGGTATATCTCAATTTGTTTTTTTACTTCACAATAAGTTTATTATTATTTTATAATTGATAACCCTTCCAGAAACTGAGTGCCAGCCGTCTTACTCTTGATAAGTTTTGTGAATTCTTTCTCTGTTTGTACTGATTTTGCATTATTAGTATCGACGATTCCATGGTTATTCCCATACACTTTATTGAGTTTAAAAATTCCCATATATGTTTCTTTTACAGGAATTTGATTAAATGTATAATCATTCACAATTAAGATGAGCTCTTCATACTTCGAGTCACGAGTGTGCCCAAACCAAGTGTTACTATCGTATCTTACAGGTATTTCTTTGTCAGCAACGACAACTTTTTTTAGATTTTCATTCTTTTTATCTGCAAATAACACAGCTTCGCTATTTGTCATTTTAGGTAAAGAATGAATTGAATCTGAAACCGAAATATCACGATCTTCTCCCTCTCGTAATACTCCTTTTTTTATTACACTTTCAGCTGTATGTTGATCCATAATAAATACTGATTTCCCATCATTTTCTGCTGTTTTGACTTTATATAAGTCTACTGACTTAATTTCACTTTTGTGTTCATTTTTTATCTCTTGTAATGCTTGTTTATCTCCTAGCATTAGGATTCCGTTTCTTGGCTCTTTAAATGTAAAAGCCAAATATAAACCGAATAAAACAGCTCCAATCACACAAACATTTATTATTTTTCTCACTTTTTATCTCCTTAGAGTTATTGTTTAATAATTGAGCGTTTTGTATAATTTTTGTTCTTAGGCGCGGAATGCTCTTTTAACCATAAAAAGGACTCTACTCTAACTTGTAGAAAATACAGGTGTCGAATCCACATCCCACAAAGAAGGAGAAATTCCACCGTGTTTATTCTACAAGAATCCTTGTTTTCATTTGAAGAATGACTACAAATTAATTAATAGAGCGGTTAGAACTCTTTTTTTCTTCTTTGGAATTACATCCATATGACAAGCAGTTGAGAAATTCTGCACCCGTAAGTTGCTTCGTAACACTACCCATATTTACTACCGTAATGCACCATACGTTACTAAATATAGTACGATGAGGATTCAAGTATGGTTTCATTCTATCCCCTTATGCCTCTCCTACACTTGTATTCATGCCAGACAGAATAAGGTTAACTCAAAAAAATGTTCTATTAAAAATGTTGAACCACTAGCGTATTGGGCATTTAGATTTTTTGAAAAAGAGGATGGCTCAAAAAATAGCTTATATAACTATGTACCAGATATTCATGCTGGAGAATATGAGAAGTCCTGGTACCTGGAAAGAAAAAGGGGCTATTGAAGGGTACTTGGTAATGCTAGTCTAGATAAAAGGAAATCGCTCATAAATTCAATAAAAGGTGAGCAGCCGCTTGACACTTCTTATATAATTGAAATTTATCAAGCTGGTAAGCTAGTGAACACGGAAGAATATTTATATCATCCGAGTAATCATAAGCTGATTATGCAACGAAATAATCAGACTCGTAGTGTTTTATGGTTATGATGCTTTTCTTCGTCCGAATATCTATCAAACCTATGATCGTCAATATACATATGAGTATACCGACTAAGATGATACTCTAGATGCATTCATCTTTCCAGATGGAGAGAGAACTGAGTATCAGTTTGATAACCTGGGACGATTAATTATTGATTTGTAAAGATGAGCTCTAAACGTTAATAGATGAGACGTATAGGGCTTCTTCTATAACTCTGCGAGGTAAGATTGAAAATCTATAGAACATTATCAATATATATGCGAGTCCAAAGAGTGGTAGTATCGATACGATCTAATGAGGCCTGTTTTCATTCCTTATTAAATTGAATAAGTAATGAGTTGTGAATTCTTATAACTAGTGGATCTGAGTCAATATCTTGGACACAAAAAAGTTAAGT
>NZ_JAJISB010000021.1 GCF_021245735.1 Brevibacillus daliensis | reverse complement strand
GTAATTAAATTCAATCTTTGCAAGAAACCCCACCCTCATATCATTTTTTAAATGAAAAAAATTGGAATTATTACAATATTACTCCATAAATGCTATTACCACAACCGAGTTGAACAGACTGCCTGAGAAAATGCTGGCAGCCTGCTGTCATTGTGCTCTCGTGTCCCGTTAGCTCAATGATCTGAAGAAATTGTTTCACTCAAGCTATTCCTCAGAAATCTCTACGCACTATCTAAACCCAATTTGACGCCGAAATTAGGCATTCACCTTGGCTAGGGCGAATATCTTAATGGGGAAGTACATTTTTTAAAATTGAGGTGATACACTTGGGATACTTCGTTACTGTGGAACCGGGCGTAAAAGTATTTATAGAGGACATCAATCCGAAGGGAAATAAAACGATACTTTTTATTCATGGATGGCCGCTAAACCATAACCAGTTCGAATATCAGTTCAATTTCCTTCCTAAGCTCGGATATCGTTGTATCGGAATGGACTGGAGAGGATACGGCAATTCGGATAAACCATTCGACGGTTACGGTTTTGACAGATTAGCAGATGATCTTCGTATGGTCATCGAAGCGTTACAGCTAAAAAACATAACACTGGCAGGACACTCGACCGGAGGCGCGATCTCGATTCGTTATATGGCTCGTTACAAAGGGTACGGGGTATCTAAACTCGTCCTGATCGACGCTGCGTCTCCATCAAGCGTTCCAAAAGAATTTACGAATAAAATCATCGAAGAAACAAACAATGACCGTCCGAAAATGCTGCAAAACCAAACGGGGATTTTTTTCTTTCAGTACATTTCTGAACCGAAATCCGAATGGTTCTTTCTAATGGGTTTACAAGCTGCGAATTGGTCGACTTCCGCCATTATGGTCACGCTAAGAGACGAGAATGTTTACAACGATCTTGGACAGATCGATGTGCCCACATTAATTATTCATGGAATTCATGATAAAGTCGTTCCGTTTACCCAAGCTCAGGAAACAAATAAGCTGATTAAAAATTCGCGATTAGTTCCATTCCAATACAGCGGCCATTGCCCTTTTTTGGAGGAGCGTGATAGATTCAACCAACTATTATCTTCTTTTGCATAACGCCTCTGATTAGCCGCACCATCGCTCCCCATAAATATAAGCCGATATGCCGGTACCAATTTCCGTAGCTAATTAATATAGCTCCCTCTTCTTTGTTCTCATTACACGATTATAAGTCAAATGTAATATTCTGTAAAACGCAAAAGAATGTATTCTACTTACATATCCCTATTTAAGAAAACAAGCTACTTAACATATTAGTCATGTATAATATGTCAAGCAGCTTATTTTAATCGATTCTATAAAGTTAGGTCTTGATAAGAATCATTCTTTACATCTCCCACAAATGGAGACACGGGATATACTTTCACCTCATCTGTAGCGAAAGGTTGAAGAAGACCCTAAGAGAGTCTTAGAATCTTGGATACTCCTATTTAGCCAGTCTGCCTCATCCTCGGGACGCAATATTGACTGCCTTCGGGGACTGAGGGCTTACTATTTACTACCGTTGTGATTTATCCTTCTATATTCTAGGACAAGTCTTAATCCCATCAGACAAATCACAAGCCATATTCCACCCGCTGCAAAACCGGCTATTACATCACTAGGATAATGAACGCCAAGATAAATACGGCTTACACCAATCATCAAAATAAGGATAATTGAAATCAAAGTACTGATCACTTTAGGAAATCTGGATACTAAAAACATATAAAGTAGCATCCACAACATCCCGTAGAAAATAAAAGAAACCATAGAGTGTCCACTTGGGAAACTATATCCGGTTTCTTCAACTAAGCGGTGAATTGTAGGTCTTTGGCGATGGAAAACCCATTTAAGCAATTGATTAAAGAGCACTCCTCCACTTATAGCAATGACTAAAAATAATGGTTCCCATCGTTTCTTTTGCCAAATCATTAGCGTGATCGAAATTACTAGTAACAGAAGCAATGCGGTTGTTGAGCCGAAAAAGGTAAATATCTTCATGATGGTTGTAAGTTGTGGGGTAATATATCCCTGTACCCAATTAATAATGCTTTGATCAAATTTATTTAATTCGTGTTCGATTAATTCGTCCGCAAATCGATCGAATATGAAAACGAAAAACAATAGGATCATAGTGGATATAAGCAAATATCTTTTTGTAGGCAAACCAATTTGGTGCCATTTCATTTGTACTTCCCCTTATTTATACTTTCGCTCCCGTACGCCTAAATTTTAAATAAGCAATAATCCCTACTAGTAAGAGAATTACACCTGCGGAGCTATAAAAACCGTATCGATGAATGTACCTTTCGACCAGAACCCAGCGTTCCCCCAATTTATGCCCCAGGCTTATAAATGTAATACTCCACAATAATGCGCCGCTGTAGGCAAATATCATAAACTTCCAAAGTTCCATGCGTGAGATCCCCGCTAAGTAGGCAGTGATATGTCGAACTCCCGGAATAAAATAACCTACGATAAGTACAACATTTCCGTATTTATTAAAAAGATTTTTTGTATATTCAATTCTCCCTTGGGTGATATGTATTTTGGGTCCGAATTTTTTCAGGAATGGTAATCCCAATTTCAAACCGATGGCGTAACTGATTGAAATTCCTGTTGCTGCACCTAAAAAGGCACTAACTAAGGCAAGAAGATACATCATTTTTCCTTGAAACACAATGAAACCTACATAGGTCAAAAGCAATTCGTCTGGCACAGGTATTCCTACAATACCAAGCGTTAAGGCAGAGAAAATGCCAATATAGCCATATCCTGTTATGAGCCAATCAAGATGAGCCACAAATATCCCTCAACTTTCACCAACAACTTTCTGTCTAATGTTAACATTCCCTACATCAAGTGAAACATGCCGTTCCTGCTTATGAAACATGATTTAATATTACAATGTTTTACCCATCATTTTTTCAATGCTAAAATCCCGATAACAAAATATGTTATCGGGATTTTCCTAAATAATTTACATAAATAGAACTACTAATAGTAAATCGGTGCTTACTAAACTTCATGTAAATAAACAGTAAGCCTCATCTTAGCATGTCATAACTGTTGTCAGTTTACACATCATTCTTCTTGATCTTTTATTTAAAGTATTTTATTTTCTCTCGTTATTGGAGCTTTTGAATGATTTGGTCAACGGTTTGATCCATACCAATTTGCGTTACAAAAGCAGTTCCGTTAATGATCGGAATGTCTGTTTTAAAGGTATTATTACCAATAAGTACGATAACGTCAGGGTTTACTTCCTCTACTTTTACTTCATAGATGTTACCTGAAACAATCTCTACTTCAATGCCTCTTGCTTTACATTTTTCAGCAATAAAGCCCGCCGCTTTATTCATTCTGTTTGCAGATGTACCAGTAGCAACTAAGATTTTTTTCATATGTCTCTCACCCTTCTATTCTTATCTATCTATATTTATGGACTAACTACGAATAAGTACGACCACCATCGCAAAGCAGGACTTGTCCCTGTACAAACCCAGCTTCCTTGGATGCTAAAAATACTGTTGCGTCAGAGATGTCTTGCAAGGTTCCTAGACGGCGTAACGGAATCTGCTTAACTAGTGCCTCAAATTCCTCTTCCGTCTTATACAATTTATTTAACATTTCGGAAGCGATAGTTCGAGGAGCAACGATATTGATATTGATGTTATAATGACTGAGTTCGCGAACCAATGCTCTCATCAATCCAAATGCGCCACCTTTTGAAGTGGCATAATGCACACCACCACCAGAACCTGTATAAGCAGAACCTGATCCAATCATGACAATTTTTCCGTAATTCTGTTGAATCATGGTTGGAGCAATCGCTTTTATTGCGTAAAAGCTTCCAGAAAGATTAACTTGTAAGGTTTTTTTCCAGCTGGCAAAGTTCAAATCATCGAACTTGATCAATTGGGTAATACCTGCTGAGTGGACCAAAACATCAATTCTCTTGTGATCGGAAATAATCTGATTGATGCAGGCTTGGGTTTTTTCCCAGGAACTTACATCAATATGATAAAAACTGGCTTTATGACCCTTTTCTGTCAGGTCGATAACCAGCTGATTTCCTAATTGTTCGTTCATATCGGCAATGATTACCTCATCACCTCGCGCAGATAAATCATAGGTTATTTGGCGACCAATTCCGGCTGCCCCACCAATGATCAGTGATTTTTGCTGTATCATTCGCACACTCACCTCCACAGTTGTCCTACACTTAGATGCTTTTGCCATAATCAAGCAAGATCGTCTGTCCATGTAAGGAAGAGATGATTGATGAACAGAGTAATATAACCATTTTGGCAATATCGCTAACAGGTGTTTTCGGATCCTCGTAACGAGGTGCCAGTCCATTTACAGTAATTCCATAGTCACCAAGCTCTTTGCACAAGCCTTGCGTCATAGAATCAAGAGCACTCTTGGAAGCAGCAAATGCTACATCTACCTCTCCATTTCGTGCTGCTGCAGCGGAAATATTTATGATAGCGCCATGCTTTTCCTTTTTCATGTAAGGAGCAACCGCTTTACAAGCAAAATATCCTCCATCCAAGTTATAAGAAAGCACTTCATCCCACTCACTAGCCGTCATTTCAAGCAAAGATTTGTGGATTTGTTTACCAAAATTATTAATGAGGCAATCTATTCTTCCTTCTGTGCGAATAATGTCATTTAATTTGGCTTCTACATCTTCAACAGATGACCAATCAACAGCGGCTGAAGCATATCCAGATTGATCACAATCTACATGCTCTTTATTGCCAACTACCCAGACATTTGCTCCTGTTTTTACTAGTTCCTTAGCGATTGATTCACTAAGTTCACTGTTACCATCTGCAAGAAGTATGACTTTTCCTGATAAATCTATATGAATCATTCCTGGGCTCTCCCTTCTTGTCATGTGATGCCGTCATTTTACTATTGACGTTGCTACATTTAGTCCAGGTGTTTTCTGAATCTCTTCGGCAAGGAAGAGAGAGGGAAACGATAAGATTCTTTTTTTGTGAAAAACGTCTCGACGTTTTTTCATAAAATTGGATGTGACCGCTTGCGGTCCAACAAAACGGTCATGACCGTTTTGTTATGTTACGCTACAGGCTTGTTTACTGGTTCATTATATTCTTCTGATTTCTCATGTAAAAAGGCAATAAGCTCTTTATAATTTTCCATGCGATGGTTCACCCAATATCGACCACCAAGAATTTGTAGACCCCCAATACGAATGAAGGACTTCCCTACAATTTGATATTCTTTTACTTTTAGAAGTTTAATTTCGTCCCATTTATAGCGATGTTTCACTCCAAATGCGCGGAATTCAATCCCGTATTCCGTTACAGTCACAACTGTTGGATAGTGCAACCCGATCATTGTTGCAGCAAGTAAAACAGGCATTGCAACAATCGCCAATTTATACTTGTTTAACCAACCTTCCGCAATCACTCCATCAATACCCCAGAGCAAAACCCCTACCATTAGAATGATGGGTGCCAATGAAGACAGAATAAACGTTGATTTTGGGTAACCATATACTTGCATGGATTGTTCCTCCTTTAGATAAAACCGCGAGCTCGTCATGATAAAACGAGCCCGCGATTTATCATTACACCTAAACTAGCAAAAGTTAACGTGTGATTTACTTCAGACCTAATTTTTCCAAGATTAATTCCATGTCTTTTTCCATACCTACTCCTGAAAGGAAGGAAATCGTACGGATTACAGGTGTATCACCTACACCAGAAACAGGAGTTGTTGTAATAATCAGGTCGAAGCTAGATGCTTTAGAAGGAGCTTCAGATGCTTTACATTGGTCAACGAAAACATCTACACCTCTTTTTTCTAGCATTTCTTTCACTTTCATTGCTACTACTGTAGAAGTTGCAATTGCAGTACCACACGCTACCAAGATACGTTTTTTAGCCATTTTAATTTCCTCCCGTTTTTGAAATATTTTTTCTCTATTTTAATTTTAGGGGTAAACGAGTTAACTCATGCTTTTTTCAAACTCTTCAGCATCAGCGATTTCTTTTGCATATTCTTTTCTGATATCGTTGCGAACCCAGAACCAAAGCAGTGCGTAAATTATCGCAGCACCGATTGCCATGAAGAAGGTAGGATCTGTTGGGTCAAGTAGGCGAACAATGATCCAAGGGATAATGTGAGCACCCATATCAAGACCAGAGATCATAGCAGTACCTTCAGGCATTGCAAATCCAACTGCATTACCCATTGTGGTAGCTAGTTCTGCAAGGTTCGTACCGATAAATAGTACGATCGCTACAGTGAAGATAGAGTTGATCAGACCGCGGACAATGTTACCGCGAGCCGCTGCAACCGCCCACACTACGATAAATGGAAGTGTAGCTAAGTCAGCAAACGGAAGCATACGGTTGTATGGAAGAAGCATTGCTAAGAACAAAGTGATTGGAACCATTAGTAGTGCAACAGCCATGTTAGCTGGGTTACCAATTACGATTGCAGCATCCAAACCGATGAATACTTTTTTACCAGGGAAACGTTTAGACATGAAGTCACGTGCACCCTCGGAGATCGGAATCAAACCTTCCATCAATAAAGCAACCATTCGCGGCATCAAGATAAGTACTGCCGCCATTTCGATACCTAGAGTCAGAATACCTTTTAGATCGTACTGACCAAGAACACCAATTAACATACCCAGGACAAGACCCATTGTTAATGGTTCACCGAACAGACCCAAGCGACGTTTCAGTGTTTCAGGATCTGCATCCAGTTTGTTCAAACCAGGAATCATCATTTGAACTTTGTTAAGCGCATAAGCAATTGGCGCGAAGTTAACAGTCTCTGTATGTGGCAGAGCAACCCCAGGCATACCGAAGTGATGCTCTACAACTGGTTGTGTCCAGTCAGACAGTTTCAGAACGATTGTTACTACAACCAAACCTACAGCGATAGCAATTAGCATGCTGTCATAAGCATAGTAAGCAATGGAAGCAGCGAAGATAAAGTGCCAGTAGTTCCAGATATCCACATCAATGGTTTTAGTAAAGTTAATAGAAACTAAGAGTACATTAAGCAGGATAGTTGCAACGATCATGATTGGAGCAACTGGTGTACCAAATGCGATAGCGGAACCGATTGGCCAACCTACGTCCAGAACATCAAATTTGAGTCCTAGCGCTTCAACCATCGCTTGAGTAGCAGGTCCTAGAGCACCTGTTAGTAAGCCGATTACAAGGTTAATCCCTACGAAACCGATACCGATTGTAATACCGGCAGTAAAGGATCTTTTAAACCCTTGTTTTAAACAAAGACCAAAAATTGTCATCAAGATAGGTAGCATTACAGATGGACCAAGTCCCAGTAGGAAGTCAGTAAAATTTTGAATCATGATTTAGCCTCCTCTGTTTGTAGTGAACGTATTGAGTATGTAGTTATGAATGGAGTTGTACGTTCACATGAGATTTGCTCCGACAAACTTTACTTAAGGAGCTTGCAATTCTTTTTCAAGCAATGCTCTCATCTCTTCTGTGGAATCCATTTTCATGAATTTTTCAATCACATCAGATTGTTGAAAGAATCCCATTAGGCTTGACAACATTGTAAGTTGCTCAGACGGTTGCTTAATAGCGAGCATAAAGATTGCTTGAACAGAAACTTGATCATCAGGACTGCCCATCACTGTGAATGTTTCAGGCTTCTCAAGAATTGCTACAGCAATCGCAGGTTCATTAACGTGAATGGCATCTGTATGCGGAATAGCCACTCCTATTTTTTCTAATGGAATACCTGTCGCATAATTTTTTTCGCGTTCAATAATTGCGTTTGCGTAGGTTTCTTTAACGATACCTTTCTCATGCAGTTGATTGGCAAGGAATCTAAGTGTCTCCTCCTTTCCCCCCTCATCTACACCCAGAAAGATCAAGTCTGAACGTAAAGTAAATAATGTAGACATGGTTTTCACTCTCCTATCTTTGTTTCTCTACCTGCTACTCATCGGATAACATATCAATTAGTTCAGCGGCAGATTTTCTATATTCCAATGCTTCCTTGACTTTCGGTTTTTGCAAGTTCAAGTACAGCTGTTGGAAACCAGGTTGGCAATTCTCTTTCAAGGCAAGCATGAAGATATACTTCACCTTGTGTCCATCTCCCCAATCAATTGGTACTTTGTTAGTGAGAAGGGCAATACATGGTTTATTAACGTAAAGGGGATCAGCGTGCGGTATGGCAATGAATTGATCGGGAAAAATAGCTGCTGCCTGGTTTTCACGATCAACCATTTGTTGATGAAAATCGTCGGTTACATACCCTCGCTGTAGTAGCTGCCTACTTAGAAATTGCAGCGCATCCTCCTTGTTAGTGAAATCACGTTGTGTAAATACCAATTGTTCATCCAAAAGTTGAGGCAATTTGATTGATACTGGTGGTTCCTCCAATTCGTATGGTGCCACATACCCTGCCTTCCAGCTTTCATTCCATTTCCATTTCAACAAGTGTTCTAGGAAATCAAATCCTTTACCAGATACCAGGTCACTTACTGAAATAAACGGAATGCCCATAATATTGGGATCAATCGTTCCTACTGAGGCAATCACATCATACTTTTCCAGATAAAATTGAGCTTTATTGTAACCGTTTTCAAAAGTTGGTGAAAATGGAATCAATCTAACTTTTCCGGAAATCCATGACATTTTATCGAGAAGCATATGTTTGACAGCCACGGCAGAACGCTCTCCCGTGATACATACGGTAAGAATAGCCATATGCTTGTTTACGCCCTCACGCTGCTTGGATTGCCATACATTGGTATAAGTTATATCCTGATCGAGCGTACTTACCAGTTCATCCAGCGTACTCTCAGGTAGAATTGCTTTGCGAACGCTTTCAATTGCCATTACGGTTGTAATTGGATGGATCGTTCTGGTTGGGATTCCGGTTTCTTTTGTAATTTGTTCACCAAAGGTAGTTAAGGTGCCCATATCAGCCAACAGAAGAACGCCTTTCCCTTCATTAGCTTCTTTCACTTTTTGAAGGACCCTACCGTATGTTTGCTGTGGACTTTCAGTCAAAGGCATTTCTACTGCCTTTGCGTGCGTTACATCCAGAAATCCATTGGCCACATCAGCCATTCCCTTTGCCACGTTACCGTGCGACAGAATGACAACTCCTACTTTTCCATCCTTTTGCTGTTCCCCATAGGTGCTTGTCAGATACATGACGATGTATCCTGCTTCATCGTCAGACAGTTCAATATCCAACAGATGATTTACTACGCTGCACATTTCTTTAGCAATACTGAATTCAATCGGGTATTCCCGTTTAATCTTGTCCAAATGCGGGTTATAAATCATTTTCCCCTGATTGATTCGCTCCAATGTTGTCGCTAGATGGATAGCCAATCCATAATACAGATTTTCGAAGCTTTTACCTATGCGGTGTTCCGCAATCCAGATCATTTTCCCTACAGCTTCCACCACATCAGCACCGACGATCTTTAGTAGCTCTTCTCCAGCAACGGGTCTTCTCTGAGATTCCAGGTTGCGAAGCAGAGTCTTAAATCGGTATTCCAGTTCTTCGCCCAGTATCTGATTAATCTGCTCTATTGTTTTTCCGCTTGATTGCAAATCATCATAGCGACTTTCAATATGCTGATAAATCTCACCTGGTAAACTGTAGAACGTCTCGTATAGTGCCGTATGCTTTGTTTCCTGATTAGGATGCAGCCTTACATCTCTTGTGATCAATTGATCCAGTGTGGTGTCTCTCTGCTTTTTCCCAAAAAAGCTGATTCGAGCATGATTAGGCAAGTCATTCGCTTCTACGGTTATCTCGCTGCGATTTGTATGCAAGTAACGTAAAAATGCTTTGGCACACGCTACTTGGATGTCGCTTCGCAACTGACCAATATTACCTGGACATTCATAGGTAAGTAGTGTATTTAATACTTCTGAGTGAACAAGTATAGATGTACCTGTTCTGGTTGCCTCCTTATGAAAGAAATCAAGAACTACTTCATATCTTTCGGAAGAAGGTCTTTCTTGTAGTGTTGGTAACTCAATCACCATCGGAATTCTTCGTCTGAAGGTCATCAAGAGTGATGAATCAGCACTTTCCGATGTAGCAGCGATTATCATCAATTTGGCTTGGCGCTGTGTCTCGGTTTCACCTAATCTGCGATATAATCCCTTATCAATCAGATAAAAAAGTAACTCCTGTCCCTCTGCGGGTAATCGGTGTACTTCATCCAAAAATAAGATTCCGCCGTTTGCCTTCTCAATCAGCCCTTCACGGTCCTTGTCAGCTCCTGTGTAAGCACCTTTTACTACACCAAACAGTTGACCCATCAATAGTTGCGGGTTTTCTGCATAATCGGCGCAGTTAAAGACGACAAAGCTTACATCCTGCTGTATCTTGCCAGCTTCCACTGCGAAACAATACATAGCTTCAGCCATTTGGCTTTTCCCTACACCAGTTGCACCAAATATCAAGGTGTGCAAACCATTCGGTGGATACAGCACTGCTGCTTTTGCTTGTTGCACATGACGCCGTAAGCTTCCGTTATAGCCAATTAATTCTGAGAAAGCGTCTCTTTCCACTTCTCCAAGTTGGTTTAGCGAATAGCGACTACCTTTTTGATTCTCAAGTTGGTCACCTGTAGGCATTTTTTTGTTTGCGACAGGTTCAGTCGTTTTTGCAGTCCAGGCTTTAACAGGTACAGCTTGCTCCGTTTGCCTAGGTACACGTTCCTCTGGCTGGACAGGTACATGATTCACTTGTGATGGGGTAATTTCTTCTTCCTCCAGCTCTTTCCATAGTTGCATAACGGTATGGCGAGAAACCTGGAAGCCGATATCAATTAATTCCTGTGTCATTTTGCGAATAGTCCATTTTTGAGGGCGTTTCTGCATCTCTCGCATTACTTGTAGTAGGATCGGTCGACGTCTTTTTCTCGAATCGGGTATACCAAGCTGTTCTCTCAGGGCCGTGACCTTTTCTCGACGCAAACCGATCTGATCACCAATTTGCTCATCAGTCAGCGGATTTTTCTGATCTTCCTGCTCAATGATTTTCTGGATCTGTGTTACCATCTCCATCACCCCAATTCACTATTTTATTAATACAAGTTCCATGCCAAACAAAAACTGCCACTCGACAAAATATATGAAAAGGCTTACTAACAATATTATAATTGCGATTACACCAACAAAACATGTCATTATTTTGAATGTTTTTTTTCGTGCACAATTTCTGCCTATTCTTTTTCTACCGTATGCAACCTTTTCTGCCAAAAGAACACGAAAAAAAGAGAGGAGATCAAGCTATGTAAGCCTGATCAAACCTCTCATAAACGGGAGAACGATTATTGGAAAATTACGTATTTGGCAGTATTTTGTGTATTAATTATATTAATTTAAGCTTTTTGGCATTGTTCCTGTTCACGCTTGCTGATTTTGTCGATTTTGTCTTGAGAGCGTCCTTCAAACTCGGAATCAAGCCATGCTTTAACTACTTGTTTAGCTGTTTCCAAACCAATTACTTTTGCACCCATTGTCAGGATTTGAGCGTTATTACTTTTTCTCGCACGCTCTGCAGAATATGTGTCATGAGCACATGCAGCATATACACCTTGAACTTTATTAGCTGCGATTGCTACACCAATACCAGTACCACAAACCAGAATACCGCGATCAAAATTACCGTCACGAATCTCTTCCGCTACTTTAAATGCCACATCAGGATAATCGACTACTTCACCTTGATGGGAACCGAAATCTGTTACTTCTACACCTTTTTCTTTTAGAAGTTCAATAACTGTCATTTTCATTTCGTAAGCGTTTTGGTCACAACCGATAGCAATTTTCATGGTATGTCTCTCCTCTTGGTTTGTATTCTTTATTTATCTATTTATCAGGTATGAAACCTAGATAACCTATTATTACGAAGCAGACGTACTCCAATATGTGTGCATAGCTTCCCCAGCTTTTTGTCTTCCTTGGAGAACTTCCCAAAGACCTACAAGTAAAGGTAACTCACTCTTCGTATCAAGTTTTCCTTGTTCTTCTAAAGAAGTCAGAAGGGATTGTGCCTCATGAGCAGCAACGTAACCTTCCACTGTTTGACCTTTAAGCGCTTCTTTTGCTTCGCTAATCGTCATGCCTTGTCCCAAGTACATGCCCAATGTACGATTGCGTCCACCAGAAACAGTTACATATAAGTCACCAATTCCTGCTACCCCAGCGACTGTGTCAGCTTGACCACCGTAAGCAAGCGTTAGGATATGTAGTTCCTTAGCGATTTGGCCCATCAGACCTGCTTTTGGATTATCTGCATCAGGATATAGCCCTTCCGCCATACCAAAAGCGATGGCATACACATTTTTCATGGACGCACACAAGTCAACACCCGTTACATCTGCAGAAACACCTGCACGGAATTGAGGGGATACAAAGTATTCACTCATCTGCTTGGCAGCTGCTACACTTTCGCTGGCAAACAATGCTTCGGCAGGATGTCCTTTTGCTATTTCAACAGCACGTAGAGGACCGCCCAATTTCACTACTGGAACATCACTTCTGCCCATATCATTCAGCGTATGCTGCATCATTTCGGCAAGAGTGCGAGAGTTCTTTCCGTCAATCCCCTTCGTAATGCTACCTACGAGCACATGTTGATTGGAACAAAATCCTACCAATTCCTTAAGCATATCTTGCAGTCCAGCAGATGAGACAGCGAAAATGATCATATCGGCATCAAGAACCGCTTCTTTTCTTTGCTCATGGGTAAAGAATGTTAGAGCTCCCGGAACATCAACTGACATCCGTGGACATTTACGCTCTATTTCAAGAACCTTTAAAATTTCAGCATCCCATTGAGTACCAAGAAGACGAACGCGACTTGGTCTCGTCCCTTCACCAGCTAAATGGAAAGCCAAAGCGGTTCCCATTACACCAGCTCCCACTATCGTGATGACAGGGTTATTTTGGAATGTAGGTAGTGCCATTCTGGTTCCTCCTTCCGGGACACATAATCCCGTACATATTCATCCAACTCCACAACCTATTACTGATGCAAATATCAAGCCAATGTGTTGAAGGTTTTGTACCTGATGCGTAAAACAGATATAATGATGCGGTTCTATACTCTTTCACCTTTTTGATGGCAGTTTTTATGTTGTATGGTTTTTTTGGTTTTGCTGTTACGAATCCGGGTGGCAGATTTTCAGGAAGAAAATGTCCCCCATCATAAGCAGAACACCTGGCAACAAAGAAAAGCGCACGAATCAACAGGATTTCCAAGTAACTTTCCAGAAAAACAAGTAGGAGACATCCTTCATCTATAGAAATCCGGAGCGAAAACGGAGGAAAAAATTATGTATCCAAAAGCTTATCTCACTTACTTGGTACATTTTCATACAGATCGGGATTATTTTGAATGTCATGAAATTTTGGAAGAATACTGGAAATCACTTCCCAAGGAGAATCGTTCCCCTACTTGGGTCTGCCTGATCCAGATTGCAGTTGGCTTGTACCATCACCGATGCGGTAATATGGCTGGGGCAAATAAAATGATACATAGCGCCCTGTTAATAGCCGAGGATAGAAGAGAGGAGCTAGAGCACCTGGGACTAGATGTACAAAAGCTGACAGGTCAATTGCAGATGCGGATTGATGAAGTTCAACATGATGCACCTTATCACAGCATGGATTTACCTATCCATGATCCTAAGCTGTACAAAATGTGCCACGATCAGGCAATTGCTACTGGAATTCTTTTTGGTACACCTAGCGATATGAGCAACGACTCGATTCTTTATAAACATAAATTGCGAGACCGTTCTGAGGTTATTGCCGAACGGCTGAAAAGTCTTGAGGAGAAAACAAAGCGAAATCAAGATAAAAGCTGAATTCGTTGTTATTGCCAGGAGTGAACTGCCATAGAGGAGAAAACCAGCTTCTCTTTTCACTCTTCGCTAGAGTCTTCGCCCCGCAAGGGGATGGACTGTCCGCTCCGCACTATTCATCGGGGAAGTTCAAAACGATGTATTCACTAGACAGGGCTGCACCACGAGAGTGCAACCCTGTTTTTTATTCCAATATAAATATAACTAAAATCCACATGAGCGCAAAATCTGCCAAACCATGGCTTATCCAGATTGGATAAATGCTTTTATAGATCTGTTTAAGCCAACCCCAAAAAAGACCAGCAACAAAAACCGCCAAAGTTGCCCAGAATCCCCACCATACTCCAAACAAAATTGCTCCAATTAAAAAGTGGTACAGTGAATAAAAAAAACTGCTAATCAATATGGCAGAAAATGTAGAGAGATACTTTAGCAAACGGTCGAGAATGAACCCCCGCCAGAATATTTCTTCAAAAAATGAATTGATCACAGTCATATAAAATGCAAACAACCATTTACCTTGTGTGGTAATTCCCCATTGCCCCAAAATCAAAGCCATTTCATGCAGATTAAGTCCTCTACTCTTCATCCAAAAAAAGCCACCAAATATGACTGCCATCATGCTGATACCAGATAAAAGCCCCCACGAAACCCCGAGAAAAGTATGTATAGATATTTTCCAGGCAGATGTCCATTTTCTTCGTAGATTTCCATGTCTCCAAGCATGCCAAACAGGAATTCCCAAACAACATATTAGATGAAAGCATACGAACGTGATGAAAATGTTTTTCTTCTCAATTAATCCGTAGTAAATGCTACATGTAGCTAGCCCGGAGTAACTGAGATAAACCAGGAATTCCCTACCCTTAACAACCATTTCATTCATTTCATCTCTCCTTTAAGAACTAGTTATAGTGTACCTCTATATTGGGTGTTCTATTTTCTTGATGAAAGGAATAAAAAATGAAACTAAAGATATGATTCCCATATATGTAAATATTGGTATAATAAAACATGTGATTTTAACTCGTAAGTTATTTTGGTTAAGGGGTGATCATCTTTTGCTACATAATAAGTCATATGTATCTCTCGTATCAGGAGAGGTTATTGCTGGCACTGGAATGTGGATTGGGATTGTAGGAAACCTTAAGTTTTTGCAACAATTAATCGATTCAGATTTTTTAAAAGGCTTATTATTAATGGTTGGGTTATTTGTTAGTCTTTTCTTTTCTCCCAAGGCAGGGGAATGGATTGACCGTTTTTCCAAGAAAAATGTTCTGCTATATGCGACAATCATACGCTGCCTGGCTCCAACATGTATGCTTGTCGCTATCCAGTACAATTCCGTAACCTGGATGATTCTTTCTTCTATCTTTGTGCAGCTGGCTGCGACCTTTTATCAGCCTGCCGCTCAGGCATCCATACCACTTCTCGTACCTTCTAACGAGTTGCTTCGAGCAAACGGATTTTATGTAAATGCTTCTACACTCGCCAGAATTGGTGGAACAGCCATCGGAGGTATTTTGATTGGTTTTATGCAGCTTTGGACCCTGTATAGTATTACACTGGTTTGTTATTTCATTCTGATTCTGCTCATTCTGCCTATCCGTATAGGAAGTCAAAAGTCTGTAGGAAAAGCGGGTAAGCCTGATAAAATGCCATTCCGCGAAGTCTTCTCGCTGCTTAAATCAGATCGGACACTTACACTAGGATTAACGAACGCACTTGTTGTTTCTTATTTTGTTGGTGGTTCAAATCTGCTTGTCATTAATTTTAGCGAAATGCTACAGACTCCTGGACTGATGGGCTGGATATATACAGCTGAAGGTATCACTGCATTACTTGCTGGTGTCATGGTGAAACGCTTTTTTGGGAAAAGAAATCTTGTTCTCTCCTCCACCCTATTTTTGTTTATACTGGCCTTCTCACAGATTAGCATGGCATTCTCTTATCACATCGTTCCGCTCATGCTCTCTTATACTGTGTTTGGCTATTGCTTTGGAACTGTAGTCCCACTAACTGCAACAATATTCCAAAAACAATTACCTGCAGATGCCAGAGGTCGTTTCTTCTCATTTAAAACCATGCTAGACCGTACCTGGTTCTTACTCTCCCTCGCAGGTACTGGGCTTTTCCTAGATTTGATAGGAATCAATTATTACCTGTTACTCATGGGAGCTGTTTCGTTACTCGTAGGAATCTTCTCTCTCCAATACAGTAAGCGGCATGCTTTGGATGTAAGACAGGTAACAGAGAATACGAAAGCAAAAATGGCTTAATTGTCATAAATTCGTCACATAAAAGTGTATCTAAAGGAGCGAAGATCTTCCTGTTCGGGTAGGATATAAAATAATCTCTTTCCGATATGTATGAGGAGGGCAACTTCATGCCTACTATTTTTGGAATTTCACTTGCCGTGTGGGCAACATCGGCTGGTTTAATAATGGCCAGTTTTATGTTTATATACAGAATACGTGCTGCCAAAAAGCCAGTGACGGTAAAAAAAATATTGATTCCACCAATTGCCATGTCAACAGGGTTTGGTATGTTTATTGTTCCAGATACTCATCTGGCGATTACCTATCATCTCTTGGCATTTTGTTGTGGAATGATCTTATCAATACCTCTGATAATGACCTCCCGCTTTGAGAAAATAGAAGATGAGATTTATCTTCGTAATTCGATTTTACTCATTGTTTTCTTACTCGGAGCTCTCGTGATTCGTTCTATTGTGAAGGTCTTTGTAGGGGACATTTTCACCTACATGCAGACAGCAGGCTTATTCTTTGTTTTGGCGTTCGGTATGATCATGCCGTGGCGAGTAGCGATGTTCTTCCAATATAAACAACTATTTCGAAATGTAAAACCCGGGGTGTAACTGCCTCGGGTTTCTTCTGTATGCCTACTACAGTAGTAATCATCTAAGAAAAACTTTTAATGAAGTCCCTTCGAAGAAGATGGATACAGGTAAAAGATCGTCTCCTTCCTACGGTAGTGGAGAAAACCAGATTCTCTTTTCACACTTCGCTAAAAGTCTTCGCCCCGCTGAGGGTTA
>NZ_JAJISB010000020.1 GCF_021245735.1 Brevibacillus daliensis | reverse complement strand
CTAAGAAAAACTTTTAATGAAGTCCCTTCGAAGAAGATGGATACAGGTAAAAGATCGTCTCCTTCCTACGGTAGTGGAGAAAACCAGATTCTCTTTTCACACTTCGCTAAAAGTCTTCGCCCCGCTGAGGGTTAGACTGTCCGCTCCGCACTATTCATCAGGGAAGCTCAAAACGATGTCTTCACTGTAAGACTTGCTTGGTCTCGCTTCTTTTTCCTGATAAATAGTGCTCCGCTTGGCCGGGCTTCGCCAAGTCGCTCTGTGTGAAAAGAGAATCTGGTTTTTCAAGCTGTTGATTTTGATTCTGTCTTTCCACTGAAGCCGTTAGCAGAAGAAGCACAATTTTTGTCTAAACTATTTAAGGTCCTACCTAGCTACACAGCAAAGAGTGGGGAGTAAAAAGTGCAACCCATGAGACTCTGCGTAGCATCTACAACTTTTGCACTTTCCACACTCTTTGCTGTGTAGCGGACAGTCTCCGCTCCCTTGCTGGACCTTAACGAGTTCACAGACAGAAAATGTGCTTCTTCTGCCAGCCCACTACAGTAGTATTTCAAAAAGTAATCATCTATAAAAAAACCTCCGGAGCTAGGCACCGGAGGTTTTTTAACATTACTCGTTATAAAATTCTCTAGGATTTTCTTTCCAGTTAGAGAGGACTTTCTCTTGTTCAGCTGTAATCGTGCCTTTTTCTCGGGCGATTTCAAGCAACGCAGAGTAATGGGAAAGTGTGTGAAGTGGGAAGCCTGCTTCCTCAAATGTTGCTAACGCCTCTTTGAATTGATAACTGAAGATCGCAATTACTCCAAGTACAGTGCCTCCTGCTTCTTCAACTGCTTTCGCTGCTTTAAGAGAGCTACCGCCAGTAGATATCAAGTCTTCAATCACGACTACTTTTTTCCCTTGTGGAAGTTGTCCTTCAATCAGGTTTTGTCTGCCGTGACCCTTTGCTTTATCTCGAACATAGATCATAGGAAGCTCCAATTGATCTGCAACCCATGCTGCATGGGGAATACCTGCGGTTGCCGTACCAGCTACCACTTCAGCTTCAGGAAAACGCTCCTTGATAAGTTCTGCAAATGATGTAGCCAGAAACTGGCGGACAACAGGATAAGACATGGTAATTCTGTTATCACAGTAGATTGGCGACTTGATTCCAGACGTCCAGGTAAATGGTTGATCAGGGCGTAAATGAACCGCCCCTATTTCTAACAAATGTGTGGCTGCTTGTTTTGCAATTGTTTGTTGATCCATTTTCACCTATTTGCCCTCCTTCAAGATAGTAATCATGTTCGCCCAAGCCTCTGCTGGATTTGGAGCTTGCGTAATCGAACGACCAATCACGATATAATCCGCCCCTCGTTCGAATGCTTTTTCGGGTGTCGTAATCCGAGTCTGATCACCTTTACTTGATCCTAGAGTGCGAATTCCTGGTGTAACCGTGATAAATGTTGAACCAGCTACTTGTTTGATGGCAGGCACTTCAAGCGGCGAAGCAACTACTCCATCCATGCCTGCTTTTTTTGCAAGTCGGGCATAGGTGGCCACTGTCTCTTCCATACTACCTGTAATAAGAATTTGTTCATTCATGGTTTGTTGACTCGTACTTGTCAGCATCGTAACCCCAATTAAGAGTGGAGATTCTTCTCCCGCAGGTGTTCCTTGTTCCAGACCTTCACGTGCTGCTTCCATCATGGCTACTCCTCCTGCTACATGCAGATTAACCATATCAGCTCCGTGTTTTGCCAAGCTCATCATTGCGCCTTTTGCTGTATTAGGAATATCGTGCACCTTCAGATCGACGAATACCTGTAAGCCTTGTTCTTTTAAATAGGCTACGATTCCTGGACCTTCGGCATAACACAACTCCATGCCTACTTTTACATAACGAACCTGTCCATCTAATTTATTGAGACACTCGATTACTTCTGCTTTATCCTGATAGTCGAGAGCGAGGATGATTTGCTCATCCCACGCTCTCTCATTATTTACTGAATGGACCATCCACGTTCTCCCCTTATTTATCTCTTATTCCTTACCTAATTACCAGTTCTTTGCCAGTTCGCTGTGTAGGCATCGCTTCTGTGGAGAATGTTATTGTTTCAAGTACGTGCAACAATGCGCTTGCTGTATCTAGGGATGTCAGACAAACCGCTCCGTTCTCGACCGCTTCACGACGGATACGGAATCCATCTCGCTGTGGCGTTTTTCCTTTGGTTAATGTATTTAACACCAGATGAACCTGCCCTGTACGAATTTCATCTAACAGATTAGGTGTACCTTCTGACAGTTTTTGTACTCGGCTAACAGTAAGCCCTGCTTTCTCCAGGTACTCTGCTGTCCCATCAGTAGCCATCAGTTTAAAGCCCAATTGCTTGAATCGCTTGATGATTCCTAATGCCTCTTCCTTATCTTTATCAGCGATGGTAGTTAAAAGCGTTCCTTTGGTAGGAATGTTCATTCCTGCTGCAATCAAGCCTTTATACAGCGCTTTTGCCAAAGTAGATTCACGTCCCATTACTTCACCAGTTGATTTCATCTCAGGTCCGAGTGTGATATCAACACGGCGTAGTTTCGTGAAAGAGAAGACCGGAACCTTGACGGATACCATTTCTTCTTCAGGGTGATATCCTGGTGTAAAGCCTTGATCTGGTATGGAATAATTAAGAATTGCCTTTGTTGCAATGTTCGCCATTGGAATTCCTGTTACTTTAGACAGGAACGGTACGGTACGTGAACTACGAGGGTTTACCTCAATCACATACGGTTTGCCTTGGAAAATGACGAACTGGATGTTAATCAGTCCTTTGATAGTTAAGGCACGTGCCAGTTGCGTTGTCATCTCTATGATCTCAGCCTTAACTTCTTCGGATAAGGATTGTGGTGGATATACGGCAATGGAGTCACCTGAGTGGACACCCGCACGCTCGATATGCTCCATAATTCCTGGAATCAAGACGTTTTCCCCATCACAGATGGCATCCACTTCTGCTTCGATCCCTTGCATATAACGGTCAATCAGGACAGGATGATTCGGATTTACTTTAACTGCTTTTACCATGTACTCACGAAGCTCTTCTTCATTGTAGACAATCTCCATGGCGCGACCGCCCAGTACGTAGGAGGGACGTACCAACACCGGAAATCCAAGATGTTCTGCCACAACAACCGCTTCTTCAACCGAGGTTACTGTTTTACCTGGTGGTTGTGCCATATCTAATCCACGAAGCAATGCTTCGAATTTTTCTCTATTCTCTGCTGCATCAATATCGTCAAGGCTCGTTCCCAGGATTTTCACACCACGCTGGGAGAGTTTATCAGCCAGATTAATTGCTGTCTGCCCACCAAACTGTACGATAACTCCTTCTGGCTTCTCTTGGTCAATGATGTGCATGACGTCCTCAAGATAAAGCGGCTCGAAGTAGAGTCGATCTGATGTATTGAAATCCGTCGATACCGTTTCTGGATTGTTATTGATAATAATTGCTTCGTATCCAGCTTCTCTTAACGCCCATACAGCATGTACGGTTGAGTAGTCAAACTCGATACCTTGACCGATGCGGATTGGACCTGAACCTAATACGATGACGCGTTTTTTATTCGTTTCAATGAACTCATTTTCAACCTCATAGGTGGAGTAGTAATATGGCGTTTGTGCTTCAAATTCTGCTGCACATGTATCGACCATTTTGTAAACCGGCTTGATGCCCCACCCATTACGCAATTGGTAAATTTCTTCTTCCTTTTGGCTGGTTAGCTCTGCAATCTTACGGTCAGTAAATCCTAGACGCTTTGCATCAAACAGAGCTTCCTGAGTCAAACCTGCTTTTGCAAGCTCCTGTTCATAAGAAACGATATTATTAAATTTATTTAGGAAGAAAAGGTCGATCTTGGTTAGCTGATGCAAGCGAGTAATGTGATAGCCTCGACGAAGTGCCTCTGCTAGTAGGAAAAGTCTCTCGTCATCCGCCTGTACCAAGCGGTGTTCCAATTCTTCATCTGTTAGTTCTTTTGCTTCAGGAATCTCGATATGATAAGCGCCTACTTCCAGTGAACGAATTGCTTTCATCATCGATTCTTCAAAGCTTCTGCCGATCGCCATTACTTCACCCGTCGCTTTCATTTGGGTTCCCAGACGACGATTGGCAGATTGGAATTTATCAAAAGGCCAGCGTGGAATTTTGCTAACCACATAGTCAAGAGTTGGTTCAAAGCAAGCGTATGTTTGACCCGTTACCGGGTTTTTCAATTCATCTAGCGTGTAGCCAATTGCAATCTTGGCAGCCATTTTGGCAATCGGATAACCTGTCGCCTTGGAAGCAAGTGCAGAAGAGCGGCTCACACGTGGATTTACTTCAATGACGTAGTATTGAAAGCTGACTGGGTCAAGGGCATACTGTACGTTACATCCACCCTCGATACCTAATGCACGAATGATGTTAAGTGCAGAAGTACGCAGCATTTGATATTCACGATCAGATAATGTTTGGCTTGGTGCTACTACGATTGAGTCACCTGTGTGCACCCCAACCGGATCAACGTTTTCCATGTTACATACCACGATGCAGTTGTCGTTTGCATCACGCATTACTTCATATTCTACTTCCTTCATACCCGCGATGCTTTTCTCAATCAGACATTGTGTAATCGGAGAGTATTTTAAACCACTTGTTACGATTTCTCTTAGTGTTACCTCATCCTCACAAATTCCGCCACCTGTACCACCCAGTGTATAGGCTGGACGCACAATAATCGGATAGCCAATCTCATTGGCAAAATCAACAGCTTCCTCAATCGCGCTTACAATAACGGAATCTGGTACTGGTTCATTTAATTCTTGCATCAGGGACCGGAACAAGTCACGATCCTCAGCCTGTTTAATGGAAGACAACTTCGTACCTAGAAGCTTTACATTCTCTTCTTCCAACACACCTTGTTCTGCCAAGGCTACCGCCATATTAAGACCTGTCTGACCGCCTAGTGTTGGCAATAGTCCGTCTGGTTTTTCTTTACGAATGACACGTGCAACAAATTCTGGGGTAATTGGTTCAATATATACTTTATCTGCCATATTCGTATCAGTCATGATTGTGGCAGGATTGGAGTTAATCAGGATAACCTCCATGCCCTCTTCTTTTAATGCTTCACATGCTTGCGTACCTGCGTAGTCAAATTCTGCTGCCTGCCCGATTACGATTGGGCCTGAGCCAATCACCAGAATTTTTTTCAGATTATCTATTTTTGGCATACCATTTCTCCTCCTTGGACTGTTTCATCAATGCTAGAAATTGGTCGAATAAATAACCTGAATCGTACGGTCCAGGTGCCGCTTCCGGATGATACTGTACGGAAAATGCTTGCTTGGACTCGTTGGAGAGTCCTTCAATTGTTCCATCATTTAAGGCGATATGCGTTACTTCAAGATCTGTACCTGCAATAGAATCTTCTTTTACCGCATAGCCGTGGTTTTGTGAAGTGATGTACGTTCTACCTGTATGAAATTCTTTTACTGGATGGTTACCCCCACGGTGGCCAAACTTCATTTTCTCTGTATCCGCACCACTAGCTAGAGCAAAAAGCTGGTGTCCCAGGCAAATACCAAACAATGGATATTCTCCTAAAATGTCTTTAATCATATCAATTGCATACGGTACATCTTTTGGGTCTCCAGGTCCGTTTGACAACAAGATTCCATCTGGCTGTAGTCTTCTGATTTCATCCGCTGTTACGTTATGTGGCACTACCATGATGTCGCAGCCACGTTTGGATAGATCACGCATGATGCCGTGCTTGGAACCAAAGTCAACCAGCACAACTCGATCTCCATTTCCCGGACTGGAAAACATACTTTTTGTAGATACACGGGATACTTGATCAGTCATTAACGTCGTTTTATTTAGTTTCTCAATCAGATTTTCGGCTGGTTCACTACTCGTTGTAATGATGCCACGAAGCGTGCCGTGATGACGTATTTTACGAGTTAGCATGCGAGTATCTACACCTGAGATCCCAGGGATTTCGTATGATTTCAGTAAATCATCAAGTGTCTGCGTAGAACGCCAGTTGCTTGGCAGATCGCAATGCTCTCTTACGACAAAGCCATGAATAAATGGACGAACCGCTTCAAAATCATCTCGGTTAATCCCGTAATTACCGATCAGGGGATATGTCATTACCACGATTTGACCGCAATAGGACGGATCGGAAAGAACCTCCTGATAACCTGTTAGTCCTGTATTAAATACCACTTCGCCAATGGCTTCGCTCGTGGCACCCATCGCTTTTCCAACACAAACCGTACCGTCTTCTAGTATCAACCGTGCTTTCATACCTATGTCTCCCCCTTATTTAAGCTCTCTGATATACGATCTTACCCTCTACCATTGTGAGTACATTCCATCCTTTGCAAGTCCAGCCTGCAAACGGAGTGTTCTTTCCTTTACTCTCAAATTGCTCAGGATCAATTGCTCTTTCCGTTTCCAGATCAAAAACTGCCAGGTCAGCAATCTCTCCCACTGCCAGCTTGCCATATGGCAGGTTAAAAAGTTCTGCTGGTTTCGTAGCCATTTTATCTACGAGTTCAGAAAGGGTTAGCACACCTTTTTCTACCAAATGTGTATAAAGTAACGGGAATGCTGTTTCTAATCCAACAATTCCGAATGGTGCACGTGCTAATTCTTTTGCCTTTTCTTCTTCTGTATGTGGAGCGTGGTCGGTTGCGATAATATCGATGCTTCCGCTTTTCAGTCCTTCGATGAGCGCTTCACGATCAGCTTTTGAACGGAGCGGCGGATTCATTTTCCAGTTTGCATCTAAGCTGTCAGGAATGTCCTCGTCGCAAAGTAGCAGATGATGGGGCGTAACTTCAGCCGATACATTCACCCCTGCACGCTTACCGTCCCTTACCAGACGAACAGATTCTTTTGCGCTGATATGACATACGTGGTAGTGAACCCCTGTCGCTTCTGCCAACAAAATATCTCTACCTACATGAATGGATTCAGATTCAGACGGAATTCCTGGCAATCCATGTTTGGCAGCTTTGACACCATCGTGCAGTGCTGCACCAGGTGGCAATAGATCGTTCTCTTCACAGTGGGCTACGATTGAGATGTCCAGTTCCTTCGCTCTCTTCATTGCCTCTTTCATCATGCCTGCTCCTTGCACGCCAACACCGTCATCTGTCAGAGCAAATGCCCCTGCTTCCTTCAGAGCTGCAAAATCAGTTAGTTCTCTTCCCAATTCTCTTACTGTGATCGAAGCATAAGGCAATACTCTTGCAAGCCCTGCTTCCTTCGCTTTATCAACTACAAACGTTACTGTTTCAGGTGTATCAATGACTGGGCGCGTGTTAGGCATGCAGGATACCGTCGTGTAACCACCTGCCACAGCTGCCTTTGCCCCTGTTTCAATCGTTTCTTTTGCCTCGAAACCAGGCTCGCGAAAATGAACATGGACATCGATCAATCCTGGAGCAACCAGTTTACCTGCTAGTTCAATCTCTTCGTGCCCCGCATCATTTTTTATCGTTACATCTATCGTTGTGATTTTGCCATCTATGATTAGTAGGTCTTTGCTTTCTAGCTCACCTTGTTCGTTTAGCAATTTGCCATTTTTAAGGATGGTTCCCATTGATTAGCTCCCCCTATCATCTCACCTGTCATGACTCCCTCAAGCACTGCCATACGAACCGCTACTCCATTCGCTACTTGTGGGAAGATGACAGATTGCTTCGACTCTACTAGTTTTCCGTCTATTTCAACCCCTCGGTTAAAAGGAGCTGGATGCATGATAATTGCATTCTTCTTCATCATCGTTGCTCTTTCTAAGGTGAGTCCAAACTGTTTGTGATACTCTTCTCTTGATGGGAAAAGCATGCCGGAGTGTCGCTCTAGCTGAACACGAAGCATCATGACTACATCCGCAGTGGTAATTGCCTCATCCATCTCAACCATGTGTACTCCATTTGGTAAGGTATCCTTTTCACACATAAATGTGGCTGGTCCTGCAATCATTATTTCTGCGCCCATTTTTGGTAATGCATGCAAATGTGAGCTGCATACTCGACTGTGGCGCAAATCACCGATAATCGCTACTTTTAATCCTTGTAGTCCACCAAACTGTTGCTGCATTGTCAGCATATCCAAAAGACATTGCGTCGGATGTTCCATTGTCCCTTCCCCTGCGTTTACCAGATTCATCTGCAGATTTTTTTGCGCTATAAGCTCTTTAAACAATCCATCATAACCTGTACGAATAACCGCAGTTTCTACTCCCATCGATTCAAGCGTCCGCAATGTATCATAGATGGTTTCGCCTTTTTTTGTGGATGAGTCCGTCTCACTGAAATTCAGAACATGAGCACCTAACCGTTTCTCTGCCACTTCGAACGAAAAACGAGTGCGTGTACTTGCTTCAAAAAACAGATTTGCGATGAATCTACCGTAGAGCAGATCGCTTTGTTTCTTTGGATGTTCTGCCCAGTATTGAGCGCCCCCTAGAATGGCTTCCATCTGTTTTTTATTCAAGTCCTTTGTACCCAGTAAATGTTTCATAGAGATCAACTCCTCCTATTTTCATCAAAGAATGTACGCATCCTAGCCTGCTGTTTCTCTTCTCGGAAGAAAAAGTGGTCAGCCTAGGCTACCACTTCTTCACATTCCTTGCCTACCTCACCCTTGGCTGATTCCTTGCCAGGTAGGATGGCGTGCAAGAAGATACCGATAAACGTTGAGAATGCTACGTTATCAATCGTCAAGTTAGAAAGGAAACCTTGCCAGAAGCTCACGTCTTGGAAGCTAATTTTGTACCCGCCAATCCCTGTAACCAGGATTGCCGCGGCAATGATCATGTTGCGTTTGTTAGAGAAGTCTACTTTGTTTTCTACATACATGCGGAAACCTTGGGATGCAATAATTCCAAAGAGTACAATCGATACACCACCAAGGACCGGTGTTGGGATTGACATCAAGAAGGCACTTACTTTGCCGAAGAAGCTGAACACGATGGCAAACACCGCTGCTAGTGCGATTACGTTACGGCTGTATACCCGTGTGATTGCCAGAACACCCATGTTTTCTCCATACGTTGTAACTGGGGGCCCACCGATGAAAGCTGCTACTGAAGTGGCTATCCCGTCACCTAACAAACTGCGGTGCAAACCAGGATCTTTCATCAAGTCACGGTTCATAATTTTTCCTGTTACCAGTAAGTGTCCCAAGTGCTCAGTTAGTGAAACAAAAGCAATTGGAGCGATGATTAACGCTGAGAGCCAAGCGCTTGGGTCCATCATTGCTGAGGTAACTAGTCCTACATGTAAATGATTCGTAAACATTTCTTGGAAACCGATGATAAATGGTGCATCTGCAATAGATGCCCAGTTAATCAAATCAGGGAAACGAAGTGCTGTATATCCATAACCCACTACAATTCCGATTAGGATTGGAATAAGAGCGAAGAATCCGCGAAGCATAACTGCTGCCAAAACTGTTACCAACAAGGTCACTAACGAGATTTCAATGGAAGTAAGGGAGATTACCTTTGCACCATCAACCGTAACTTGGGAAGCCATTTCAACTGCTACTCCTGCTAAGCTTAAGCCAATTACGACGATAATGGATGCTATCACAACCGGTGGAAGTAAGCGATCTAACCAACCTACTCCAAATTTCTTAACCAATGCAGCTACAGCTACGTAAACCAGACCGGAGAGGAAACAGCCAAGCAGTGCAACTCCTTGTCCATAAGCTGCTGTTACTGTGATGATCGGGCCAATAAAGGCGAAAGATGAACCTAGATAGTTAGGTATTTTCCCTTTTGTGATGAACATGAAAATAAGAGTTCCAAGTCCGCTTGCGATAAGGGCAGCAGCTATATCAAGACCTGTAAGAATTGGTACTAAAACTGTTGAGCCAAACATGGCGAATAAGTGCTGAAGACTAAGAGGGAGTAATCGTCCTAACTCCGGTGTCTCGTGTACATCAATGAAATCTTTTTGCTTCATCTTTTTCCCTGCTTTCTTTTCCGTTTTCAATATAATTTTTGATGCTGATTTAGCCTAATGAAACAAAAAACCTCTTTGTGAGTACACAAAGAGGTAGTTCTTTTCCGATAGCGCACGCATGCACTTTGAAAAAGAGAACGTTCCCCTTGCTAACCTCACGGGATTAGCCTTAAAGAGGCAATATGTTATTCATCCTTCTGTAAGATGGACACTTGATCAATTCCATCTACTTCACTGAGCTCTACCGCAACAATTTCACTCTTGGCGGTTGGTAGATTCTTGCCCACGTAATCGGGTCTGATCGGCAACTCTCGGTGGCCTCGATCAACAACGACTGCTAGCTGAATCAATTTTGGTCTTCCTTGGTCAACCAGTGCATCGAGAGCAGCGCGAACCGTACGACCGGTATAAAGAACATCGTCTACCAGGATGACCGTTTTACCAGTAATCTCAGGCAGAATGGAACCATGCACGATGGCATCTGTCGACTTGTGAGTCAGATCATCCCGATATAAGGTAATGTCCAATTCTCCATTAGGGATTCTCACATTCTCAATCTGTTCGATACGTTTTACCAAACGTTCTGCAAGGTAAATCCCACGTGTTTTGATTCCGATGATTACGCAATCCTCCACACCTTTATTTCGCTCAATAATCTCATGTGCAATTCGCGTTAACGCTCGTCTGATCGCTGCGTCATCCATCATAATGTTTTTTTCCTGCATGAGTGGCTCTCTCCTTTCTCGCTCTGTCTAGACTGATTGGAACCTAAGCCCCCCTGACTTAAGACGAAAAAAGCTTCTTGTCAGGTTGACAAGAAGCTTCGTGCGCACAGAAAAATAGAGAATGGTCTCTTCTCATAGTTCTTCTGTTATTCACCGTAGTCCTTGCCAGCCTCACGGGACTGGATTTAAAGGTTTCCTTTAGTATCTGTTAGAGATTATGACATAGCTATTTAAAAATGTCAACCTGTCAATGCCTTACTCGACTGTATAACTATTGATGACGTAAAAATTGAATGGCATCCTCTAGCTCTTTCGGCATTGGAGCCTCGAATTCCATATACTCCCCTGTTCGTGGATGGGTAAACCCAAGTAACTTCGCATGAAGAGCTTGTCCATCCAATTCCAGTGTGTTTTTCGGACCATATTTCGGATCGCCAGCAAGTGGATATCCAATATATTTCATGTGTACCCTGATCTGATGCGTACGTCCTGTTTCCAATTTCAATTCAACTAAAGTAAAATCCTTAAAACGCTCCATCACAATAAAATGAGTGACGGCAGGCTTACTATTTTCAAATACAACAGCCATCTGCTGACGATTTTTCGGATCGCGTCCAATTGGAGCATCAATCGTACCCATTTCATGGGGAATTTCCTCATGTACCAAAGCAACATATTTACGGTTTACCGTGTGTTCCTTCAATTGAGCAGCAAGACCAGCATGTGCCTTATCGTTTTTAGCAATCATCAAAAGTCCTGACGTATCCTTATCAATACGATGCACAATTCCTGGACGCATGACTCCGTTGATTCCAGAAAGATCCTTGCAGTGTGCAAGAAGCCCGTTTACGAGGGTTCCACTGTAATGACCTGGAGCTGGATGTACGACTAAACCTCGCTGTTTATTCACTACGACTACATCAGAGTCTTCATAGACGATATCGAGATCCATCTCTTCTGGTAAAATCGTCATCTCTTTTAGTGGAGGTACGCGCAAGCTGATCTCATCATCCTCTTGCACTTTATAATTGTTTTTCACTGGAGTTTCATTTACGGTAACTCGTCCCTCTTTTACCCATGCCTGGATCTGGGATCTCGACCATTCTTGCTCCTTACAAACAATAAATTTATCGATGCGTTCTCCTGCATCCGTTTTCTCTACGGTCCAATCGTATCGTTCAAAGGTTTGTTCTGTCATTTGATTAGTATACTCCTAGTAATCGATTCTGTTTCTAGTATGATTCTTACTTATCTGTCGCATCCGTCGCATGTGCTGACTTCCGTGAATCAAGCAAGATATCTATAAGCATAATGCCTACCCCTACCGTAATCGCCATATCAGCTACATTAAAGATTGGGAAATTAATAATAACGGCATGTAAAAAATCTACTACTTCACCACTGATAAGGCGATCAATAAAGTTCCCGATTGCCCCACCCAATATGAATGATAAAGCGAGAGAGAGACGCAGGTTTCCTTTTCCGTGCTTGAATAAGGTATATACAATTCCCACAACGACTACAAGTGTAATAATGATAAAAAATAAGCGTCGATCTTCCAACATTCCAAAAGCTGCTCCGCGATTACGATGCGAAGTCAAATGAAATACATTCTCCCATAATGGGATTGACTCTCCCAATTCCATATATTTCACCACGAGATGCTTCGTCCACTGGTCCAAAGCAACCACCGCGAGTGCGATTATGTAGAATATATACATAACGGCCTCCTCTTGCATAATGGTTTAAGTAACATCGCAAATTGTACCACAGGCAAAATCACTTGAGCAACCGCGTTCCCTTATCTATGGTTGTCTCATTTTACTTTTTTGAAACCGTCTTTTGGTCTTTCGATAGAATCGATACCCTTTTCGTACGACTTCTAGCATCCATAAAGGCACCTTATAATGACGGTCCTTAAAAAATGGCATATAGATTTTATAATATGCCTTGCGTAAATCTTCCCACTTCTGGTCATTCCCAGGTAGGTTATAAGCTGCTACATCAATAATAAAAGCATGTCCTTGATACATTAATACATTCTTACCGTGAACATCCTGTGGGAATAGTCCTTTTGCTCTAGCTTCTTCCAAGGCCGTATCTACTTCGGAAATGACGGATTCAGGAATGGGAACCCCATGCCGAACACAGTCAAAAAGTGAGATACCTCGCATCCTTTTAATAATCAGATAATTTTCTCCACTACCATAGCAAATCGGAAAATAAGAAGATTCTCCCAACTTCCTGTACACTTCTCGCTCCTCTTTTAACCCCGGTCTACCTGGAGCGTATACTTTCACTACCACATCAGGGTAATCAGGATGAGATAGTACACCTGCATAGTTACCAGTCCCGACAACTTCCCACGGAGGCGGAGTATAAACAACTTGCACAGGGTCATCAGGAGAAGCCGATTCCAGTACAAGCTCTTTTACTAAATACTCAATTTGTTCCTTCTCCAGTTTCATTGTTACCCTCTTTTCGCTTTCGCGTCTCCTTCTATTGTAACACTCTTCGTAAATAGAGAGGACCCATACTGATTAATCATATACGATTACCTTTCACCCATCCTCACCTTCTTCAATCCAATCCCGCACAGCTTCCAATACTTTATCCAACTCTTCCTGTCCATTTGCTTCACAGTAGATTCGTATTAATGGCTCCGTACCGGATGGTCTGATTAAGATCCAATCTCCATCCTCTAATACTATTTTCCATCCATCTATTCGACCAATGGAGGTAACAGTGTACCCTGCTACTTGATGCAGGGGATGCTTTTCCATGTACTGCAAGAATCGCTTCTTATTTTTTACTTTCATATCTAATCTGGCTGAAAAAAGCTGTCCAAACTGACTATAAATTTCATTTAATATCTGATCTATCTTTTTGCCTTCATACGCGCACATCTCGGTGAGAAGTAGATTTATTAGAATACCATCTTTTTCGGGGATATGTCCAAGGATACTCGCCCCTCCGCTCTCTTCTCCGCCAATTAGAACATTTCCCTTTTCCATTTCAGCTCCAATATATTTGAATCCAACTGGCGTTTCAATCAGCTCTAAACCGTATGCTTGTGCAATTCGATCCAGCAGATGAGTCGTAGCAACTGTTCTGACGATTTTCCCGCGGAGCTGTCTATTTTTCAGAAGATGATACGTTAGCATAACAAGAACTTCATTAGGCGAAATATATCGCCCATCACTGTCCACTACACCGAATCGGTCTGCATCACCATCATTGGCCAACCCTAAGGCTGCTCCTTCTTCCACAACACGACTCTGAAGTAATGATAAGTGTTTTTTCGTAGGATCAGGCATGCTTCCACCAAATAACGGATCATTCTCCGTCCGAATGCTGGTTACTTTTACTCCTGCCTCTTGCAAGATAGGACCCATATACCCACTCCCAGCTCCATGCATGGCATCAACTACTACAGCAAGACCTGCTTGCTTGATGGTTTCAAGTTGAATTAGCCTCCTGATATGTGCTTCATAATGTGGCTTTAACAGAATAGGCTTGTATAGCTTCAATGCTTTTGCTTTTTTAATTTGCATGGTGTCAACCTGTTTGGTGTCTATTTGAATTTGTGAAATAAGCTCCTCTAATCTTGAGGTAATGCTTGCAGATGCTGGACCTGCATACTCGGGAATATATTTAATCCCGTTGTATTCAGGAGGATTATGACTTGCCGTTAACATAATGGCGCCACTAACACCGAAATGCTTCACTCCAAAAGCAACAATCGGTGTAGGCGTTGCGTCATTCACCAGGAAGGTAAGAATGCCATGCGCTGTTAACACTTTTCCTACTTCCTCTGCGAACGAACGTCCCATAAACCTCCTATCATAACCAACAATCACACCACGTTCCTTAAGCCCGTTTTCTTCCGTATAAAGAGCAATCGCTTTCGTAACAACCCTGACATTTTCCATCGTAAATTGATCTGCGAAAATTGCCCGCCAACCATCCGTTCCAAATGCAATCTTTCCACTCATACTATCCCTCCTGTAGCCACAAATAGAGTTTTACAGCCAGTTTCTCCTTTTAACTTATATGAGAGCTACTGAAAAGTATGAGGATTTTCCCCTTAGGGTTATCATGAAAAAAGATCATTCTCTACCTACCATATGTGGGTAAAACCAGCTTCTCTTTTCACCCATCGCTAAAAGTCTTCGCCCTGCAAGGGGTTGAACTGTCCGCTCCACATTATTCATCGGGGAAGCTCAAAACGATGCATTCACTGTAAGTTGCTCTCGTTTCGCTTCTTTTTCCCGATGAATAATGCTCCGCTAAGCTGGGCTTCGCCAAGTCGCTCTGTGTGAAAAGAGAACCTGGTTTTTCGGGCAGTTGGTTCTCTTTGTTACCTAAAACCCGTTCGCAGAAGAAGCACTAAAGTAAGCAACATAAACAACATCTAATACAGTAAAACCCCCATCAATGATGATGGGGGTGTGGTAACTGTTGAGAGGATGAAAATATTGCACGGCTAACTTGTACCCAATCAGAACGAAGAATGGGACAAAATTGACCAGAAAAATACAGCCCGAATTCTACCAGATATATGTGATCTTCTTGCAGATTGGATAAATAGCATGAATTTCCTTGTTCTTGGAAGATGATATCCCTGTATTCACTACCATGATCATCTCTATCTTTCTTCTGATAAAGGCGAATTCCTTTTTGTACTTTTGATTCATCTTGTTGTATATACCCCGCAATCATTTGTAAGCGATGCCGAGAAAGATTCCAATATACATAGATTGCACTTGGAGCTAAAGGAAGTATCGTAATAGAGTGATCCCTCAATTGTTTCGTTATCTCTTTCATGAAGGTTGAACTCCTTTCCCTATCAAGTACATTCAGTATAAGGTAATCAATTTGGAAAACCTGTCGAAAGGTGCATACATCTTATCACTTCTTTTGTCGATAATCGAAGTCCTGACGAAGAAGCTGGTCCTTCCTTAGCGGATGTTTTTCATGCGTATCAGGATGTGATCCTTCGATGTTTATACTTTCTGATACCGTTATAGAAAAAGCCACTCCGATCAGGTCCAACGACCTTCCAATATCAGAGTGGCTTTCATCCATATGCTATCTATTATTTTTTCACTGGAAACTGACATTCCTCAAGCTTCACGACTTTTGTCTTTTTCGCAAGTTTATAACCAAGCCATAGTATTAAGAAAAGCGGGATTCCAATATAGGAAACCATTACGCTATTCCAGTCAATTTGACCACCAAGCAATGCCTGATAGTTTTGACCCAGAATAACAATGATACATAGCGCAAAAGCAAACAGTGGACCAAACGGGAACCATTTTGCTTTAAATGGCAGGTCTTTCAAATCTCTTCCTTGCGCAACATAGGCACGACGGAAACGATAATGGCTAATTGCAATACCTAACCAGGCAATGAAGCCTGACATACCAGAAGCGTTTAATAACCAAGTGTAAACCGCACCATCTCCAAACATGGAAGCAAAGAAAGCAACCATCCCTACAGATGCTGTTAGGATTAAGCAGTAAATCGGGATACCACGTTTGTTTAGTTTGGTGAAGAATTTTGGTGCTTTCCCTTCCTTCGCCAAAGCCCACAACATGCGTGTAGAAGCGTACATGCCAGAGTTACCAGCAGAAAGTACGGCTGATAAGATGACAGCATTCATTACAGATGCAGCAAAAGCAAGGCCCGCTTTTTCAAATACCATCGTGAATGGACTCATGGCGATATTCTCGATATCACCGCCAACCAGATTAGGGCTGGTATAAGGGATTAATAAACCAATTACGAAAATCGCTAGGATATAGAACAAAATGATACGCCAGAACACTTGTTTAATTGCTCTCGGTATATTTTTCTCTGGCTCATCACTCTCACCAGCGGCAACCCCAATCAATTCCGTACCTTGGAAAGAGAATCCGGCGATCATGAATACACCGAGCATCGCCATAAAACCACCGTTAAATGGTGCATTATCTACAGTAAAGTTATCGAAGCCTACTGCTTCTCCACCCATAATTCCAAAAATCATCAATAGACCAACTACGAGGAAAATAATGACGGTTGCTACCTTAATCATGGAGAACCAATATTCCGATTCACCAAAACCTCGTACAGACAAATAGTTGATTCCAAACATAATCAAGAGGAACAGACCGCTCCAGATCATGGAGTTGCTGTCTGGGAACCAGAATTTCATCAGAAGCGTTGCCGCAGATAACTCGGCAGCAATTGTAATAGCCCAGTTATACCAATAGTTCCAACCAAGAGCAAAGCCTAACGCTGGATCTACAAACTTTGTTGCGTACGTACTGAACGAGCCTGATTCAGGCATATAAGCAGCCATCTCACCCAAACTGGTCATTAAGAAGTAAACCATGATACCAATAGCTGCATAAGCAACGATTGCACCACCTGGACCTGCTTGAGAGATAGCTCCACCACTTGCTAAAAATAATCCTGTACCAATGGAGCCCCCAAGAGCAATCATCATTAAATGACGTGCTTTGAGACCACGTTGTAGTTGCGGTTCTGTGTTATTCGCTGTTGAATTCGTTGACATGTAAAAACTCCCCCTTTTTGTCGATTCATGCTAGTCGTACAAGGAAGGTGGGGAAAAATAAAAAAATCCGGCAGCATCAATCATGTGGTCGGATTTATCAGTACCCACATCATACCTTCCATGAAGATAGCGCAACACGTTTATCGGTAAATAAACGTGACAGTTCTGTCCCTTTCGGTAACAGCCCCAGCCTACGCATGCAGAGTCATATCGTAAGCTTCGGCGGTCTTTCCTTTCTGATAGAGTCTCTGACACCTCTAAGTCTCGTCTACCATACTCTTAAAAACCGCGACCTCTACCTCACCAGATAAGATGAGGATTTGCATATTCAATTGCTTGATAAGTTGAATTGTAACGGATAATACTTGATTGTTCAACCTTTTCTTAGATAAAAAGAAAAAACACCAGAATTTACATCCTGATGTTTCATGATAATTGGATGTGACTGCTTGCGGTCCAACAAAACGGTCATGACCGTTTTGTTACCGTGGTCTTTTCTCCAAGTGACGTAACGGCTGAATGGTGCCATAAGTGCCACAGCGCCATAACCATTCCATTGGTCCAAATGCATATCGAGCTAACCACCAACGGCTAAACAAGATTTGTAACATATACATGGTAAAACAGTATATAGTTCCTACCCACAACGGGATACTCGCCGTATTAGGAATCAAGAACGAAAACAGGAGGAGACTGAAAAATGTCTGTCCCAAATAATTGCTTAATGCCATGCGACCAACAAAAGTGAACCCTTCCAATCTCTTTCTCCAGGCTTGCTTCTGATACAGTAACATCAACGTACATACATAAAAAACGGAAAGGGTTTTTCCTGTTAGATGAATATATCCGTATATTTGCTCGGAAACATATACATCAGCATTAACATAGTAGATAAACATGGGTACAGCCAGCATTGCACTAAGGCCCAAACTGATGAACTGGATGATCCTGATTTTTCCCACCAATTCTGGGACGCGTCTAAACCATTCTTTTTTACCAGCATATAAGCCAAGTAAAAAGAGACCGAGCACCTCGGGTTGATATAGAATACTGTTCCAAATGAGCAAACTGCCAATCAGCTTGATTCGTTCTGCTACAACCGCAGAATAATCGAGTAATCCATTGAATGGAGCTGGTTGCAAAGAAATCTGACCAGTCGGTAAGTCTACACTTGATACAGAAAGCATTAAGAGAGCAAATGATGTTATTAGCCCAATCGACCATATGAGTATCGTCCGCGGATTGCGTTTATAAAACAATAACAGCCAGAATCCTGTCAAGGCATACAGGTGCAGGATATCACCATACCAGAGTAGAACCAGGTGCAGAACACCAAACAGGAGAAGAATGAGCAGACGTCGTACGAACAACGAGTACATCCTTTTCCCTTTCTCTTCTGCCTTTTTCATAAAGAGGTAGAATCCCAACCCGAACAAAAAGGCGAAAATGGAGTAGAACTTAGTTTGAATCAGAAGATCATAGAGAAATCGAACGGTCGCATCTACTCCTGCCGTATAACCAATAGGTTTAATATCTGCCATACCCATTATGGTAGGAAAATTAACGAGAAAAATCCCAAAAATAGCAAATCCCCGAATCATATCAAGGGAATGAATCCTCTCTTGTGTGGAAATAGGATTCAACTGTACCACATGTAACACCATCTCTCTTCGTTATGTTGGCATTTGTGCGTTCGTTCTCGTTACGAGTACAAGGCCTCTGTCATTTTTTTGTTAGAGGGGCGTGACGTTGAGGCATAGTTGTTTTCAAACTGGAAGGTAAATTGCTGTTTCTCATCTTCCCATACCAGCCTGGCATCAAAAGTTTTCTCCCCTTTTTTAAATCCTTTCATAACATTTGTAGTTCCGTCTTCCATCAATTTTTTCACAATGGTCATCGAGAGAGATTTAGTGAGGAGCTTCTTTGGTAATGTCACTTTACATCCTGTTTTATTAAACTGATCGCAGCCATAAAATTTACCCTTATCAACAATACTCCCGCCACACACACGGCACTTTGCCACCTTTTTTCCTACAGTAAATTTGGAGCTAGTAGCAGGCATAGCTTCCAAATCAACACCATCAAAATTCCATTGGGCAGACTGCTCCGTAGCATCCAGCACAATTTTATGCGTTAACTTCTTCACTTGTTCCATGAACGCTTGTGCAGAGGCAGCTCCTTGACCAATTTCTGCCAGTCGCTGTTCCCATCGTGCTGTCATCTCAGGTGAAGCTAATATTTTATCACCTATCGCATCTATTAAGAGAATTCCTTTTTGAGTCGCAAACACCTGATTTTTTTTGACTTCAATATATTTCCGATCTTTTAACATCGTAATAATGCTGGCACGAGTCGCTTCTGTTCCCAGCCCTTCCGTCTTACTCAGAACTTTCTCCAGATCCTTGTTATCTAAATGTTTTCCTGCTGTCTTCATCAAGGTAATCAACTGTCCCTCTGTGTATCGCTTAGGAGGTTGTGTTTTCCCAGATTTCACTTTCACTTTACTCACTTTGCCTGTTTCATTTTCTTCAAGAGGGGGAAGAAGCTTTTCCTCATCCTTCTCATCCTCATCCTTTTCCTGAAACAATACGGTACGCCAGCCAGCTTGTACCTGAAACTTCCCTTTACTAATAAATGTGGCACGTTCATCCACTAACGTAGTAATGTTCGTATAATCAAAAATGGCAGATTCATAATGAGCAGCAATTAATCTACGCACGATCAAATCATAGATATTCCGCTCTTCCTGAGACAATTTACTTGTGTTTGGAACCTGCTCAGTTGGGATGATCGCATAGTGATCAGTTACCTTTTTTTCATTCACGTATCGTTTATTCTGCTGAATGGAAGAAATCGGTGCAGGGAAAAATGTCTGATACTCCTCTTTTTTTGCTAATTTGTCCAGAATATCTGGAAATGTCTTGGCCTCTCCGGGTGTGACAAAGCTAGAATCAGAACGTGGGTAAGAAATATAACCTTTCATATACAACTGTTGGGCAATATCTAGTGTTGACTTTGGTGAATATTTATATAGCTTGTTAGCTGTAGCTTGCAATGAAGATAAATTGAACAGGAATGGTGGTAAAAACTCTTTCCGTTCTTTTTTAACCTCTTGCACACGAGCGGGTTTTTTCTCACAAAACTGAGCGATTCGCTCTGCCATCTGCTGGTCAAACAGACGAGACTCACCATCTTTTTGCCAAATCCCATCATATTTTTTCCCTTCAATCTGAAAGGAAGCGAGGACCTCCCAAAATGGTTCCGATGTAAAGTTGGCGATCTCTTTTTCACGTTTTACTACAAGCGCAAGTGTAGGAGTCTGAACACGTCCTGCGGAAAACACATCAGAGATCCCTTTTTGCTTTAGTAAAATCGTATAAATGCGAGATGCATTCATTCCTATCAGCCAATCTGCACATGCCCTGCTGTACGCCTCATAATAGAGATTGCGGGTATCTGTTTCCTGTAATAAATTCGTAAAGCCATCAATGATTGACTTATCTGTTAACGATGAAATCCATAGTCGTTGCATGGGCTTTTTAATTTTACAGGTCATAAGAATTGTTCGAACAATCAGTTCCCCTTCTCGCCCGGCATCGCCCGCATGAATGACTCCTGTTATATCTGGTCGCTTCAATAATTGCTGAATTACCTGAAATTGCTTGTATTTACTTTTTGTTACCCGATAAGAAAAATGTTCCGGAATAATGGGTAACGATTCAACCGCCCACTTTTTCCAAGCAGGATTATATTCCTCCGGCGGCAAAAGCTCACAAATATGACCGATTGCCCATGTGGCAATGGCCCCTTCCGGAAATAAGCTATTTGGGCGAATTTCAATATACCCTTGTTGTTTTTTATGGGGAAATGGACTAGCCAATTTACTTGCCTGATCCGGTTTTTCTGCAATGATGACCTTCACGTTTATTTCCTCCCAACGTGGTCATATACGGTCCAAAGTGTTGGCCGTCCTATTGTAACACGTATTTTTGCGGCACAAAACATATGCTTTGGTATAATAAGAATACAGATGTGAGAAGGAAAAAGAAAGAAACGAGGGGAATTGGAGTGGAACATGTGCAAGTCTTGATAATCGGCGCAGGTATTGCCGGAATATCAACAGCCATCTGGTGCAAGCGCCTGGGGCTTTCCTATGCTGTCATCGAACAACATGATCGACTTGGCGGTCAAATTTCCCATATTCATAGTCGCATCTGGGATTTACCCCCAAGAGTATATAAGGATGGGGAAGAGTTACTCAAAGAATTGCTTCATACTGTGCAAGAGTTAGACATTCCTATTAGGTTTCAGGAAAAACTGAACCAGATTGATACGACCGGGAAACAGGTTATCACAGATAAACAATCGTACCGTGCTGATTATGTTGTGCTTGCAACAGGTGTCAGACAAGTAACACTACCAGTGCTGGATCAGGTATCCTCTTATGTATTAGGTCCATATTTTTCTACAACAGCTCAGGCAGGATTGCTTCACCAGAAGGACGTCATGGTCATTGGAGGGGGAGATCGCGCACTTGAAAGTGTTTGTAACCTATCCCCCCATGCCAGCCATATATGGCTGTTGGTACGAAACGGACATTTTCGAGCAAGAGAAGAGTGGGTGGCTAAAGCTTGTTTACTACCCAACGTGACAATTCTCATGCATACAGAAGTGGAGAATGCTATCGCTATGGACGACCGCTGTCTGGTCACGTTCCATACGAAATCAGCTAGCCAGCAAATCTCTGTTGACTGGATTATGCCTCGCATAGGTGTCACTTCTCAAACGAATGACATCATTAACCTGCCTCAAGGAGATATGGGCTTTATTCAAGTAGATGAATTCCAGCGCACAGTGAACCCTTGGATGTATTCGATTGGTGACAGCGCGAATGGAAGCCTTTATTCCAGCCTTTCCCTAGCCATCGGGCAGGCTATGAAAACAGCCAAGCACATCTCACTTTGCATCAAGGAGGCAAAAGATGTACACCTTTCATGATCAATCCGGCGTACCTATAACGCTAACATTTGACCCGAAAGAATTTCATAAAGAACAAGCCATGCATGTGCTTGTTTTTCCATATTATCAAGGTAAACTATTGTTGACCATCCATACCAAACGAGGCATAGAGCTTCCCGGGGGTAAAGTGGAGCCAGGAGAATCAAGCATAGCAGCAGCCGTTCGTGAAACCTATGAAGAGACGGGCTATCACCTATCTTCCATAACTAAAATTGGGCAATATACTGTTGGGTCAAACATCGTCAAGGATATTTATCTAGCTGAAGCAGAACGCCAAGTTGCGATTATTCGTGAGGGTTCTGTTGGTGGAGCTGTTCTTTATGATGAACCCCCTCGTGTAAAAGATCTACTCAACGATCCGAAGTTCAGTCCATTTATGAAAGATGATGTATATCCGCTAGCTCTAGCCGAAATATCGAAACTTCAGATGGGTTAAAAATGAATCATAATAAAAAAACAAGATCTTTGTTAACCGCTAACGGTCTAAGAGGTCTTGTTTTTTTAGACATAGATCCTGCTATTATCCATTTCCAGAGCAAATCAACGTTGTAACACAAAATGCATGGGTGCCCCTTCTTATTCCTTGAAGCCTACCCATTCCATCTGCCGATACATGTCAGAGTTGTCACGTACGATGAAGCCAAGTTGTTCATAGAGAGCCTGGCCCCTGAATTTGAGTGTAAAACTTGTAACCGTACATGTACCTTACTTTTTTGTGCTAAATCGAGAATTTGTTTCAATACCTGCGAGCCATTGCCGAGACCTCTGAATGTTGGAAGTATGGCAATGTCTACTAACGTCCAGTATGTTTCATCCTTCGCCAGAAATATCCTTCCGATCTTATCGGATTGATAGTAAATAACTTTTCTCTCTTGCTGCGGATAAGTTATCTCGTAGGATCTCTTTTGAAGACGATATTGCATCGTTAGAAAATCCAATTCCTCTGATTACACTCTAGGTAGTCCATGTAGCAGAGTAGAGCCTCACCTCTTCTTCCGTATCATTAATCCTCTATGGTAAAATCTAGGGAAGACATTTTTTCCAATTACACCAATAAGGATTTGATAACTTGAAGGTATCTACCTCCTATGACTATACATTCGTCTTTATTGCTGGAATACAGTCATGGTCCTATTTTTTTGAAGGTGCACAGCAACATGCGATTCAACATTTCTCTTCAAGAGGACAAACTGTGCAGACTTATAGTCTTTTTCCGTATGGAGTTATGGATGGAATGGATTTACCCGCTCGAAAAAAAGCTCTGTGGAAACAGATAGCTCAGGTGCGAAAAGATTACCGTAACGGTTCCTTCGGTGGTGCTTATGTAGCTAATGAAATAAAAAAACGATATCAGAACGGCGGTAAGCTTGTTCTTATTGGACATTCAGGTGGGGGAGTAGCAGCTGTGTGGGCTGCTATCCGGTTACTTGAAGAGACGCAAATTGAAGTTGAACTAATCGTCCAAATTGGGTCTCCAAAAATTATTCCTAAACGACTATCTCATAAAACCGCTGTACTAAAAGCCGCAGGAAAATGGGGAGATCCTATTACCTATACGAAGCCTTGGTCATTCAGATCTCCCTTTCTCCAAGTAAAAATCCCATATGATCCAAAATTACGTGGTATGCGATTACACGCTGGTTATTTTAATACCAATCGCTGGTCATTACCTTCTCAGAACGTGACCACAAATCTGGATGAAACCATGTGCCAAATCTATAAATGGGTAGAAAGAACTTCCTAACCTCACGAATACGATCCTCACACAAAATAACCCGGATCATGCAAAAGATATTTGCATTCTTACCGGGTTATTCCCTATTTGGCTTTATCCTTCTCATTGTTGTTTTCTTTTTTCTCCATGATTTTGGCTAGAAGTTCAGAAGGATCAAATCCTAACTCTTTCTGCGCTGTTTCTTTTCTTGCGTCTTCTTTGCTTTTTTCCTTTATCCCAATCATTACAGCCATTTCTTCCAGCGATTTCGTATCAAGCAGTTGTTTTTCATCCTTTTTATTACCCTCATCCGATCTCTTGGAGGTATCTTCCTCTGTTGATAAACTACTCTCCTGTTTTTGCGGGGTAATTAGGAAAAAGGCAAGAGCTGCAAATATCAAACTAACCGTGGCAATTGAAAAAAACATGACTTTCGTTGAAAATCCAAGTAACCACGTAAAAATAGGCGGCCCTAATGCGACGCCAATAAACCTAACCCCATTATAGAGAGAAGTTATCATACCACGCTCCGATTTTTTAACAGAGCCTATGATCATGGAATTAAGACAAGGCAAGATCATTCCAGTACCGACGCTACCAATAACGAGGATACCTATTAAGACATACACATTTTGAATAAAGCTGGCAACTACATAAGAAATGGTTAACAGTAGCATACCTGTGACGATCAGAGCACGCATCAGCGTCAATCTTTTCTTAATTATTGCTCCTGTAATAAACGCTGTGATACTCATTGCAAGTAGTGGAATAGCAAGAAACAATCCTTTTAACACGCCATCTATGCCATACGTTTCTTCAAGCAGGTCAGACAGGTAAAACAAGACCCCGAATAAAGTGGATAAACAGATACTCCCGATAAAAAATGCAGGAATAAGCCATTTTCCATTTTTCTTAAAGACTTTACCAATAGAAGCTATATACTCTTTAACTGATTTTGGTTTCTTGTCTTGTTTTTTTTCTTTTACCAGCATTAAAAAGATCACAAGTACAACTGCGCAGATTACAGGAAATGCTAGAAACACCGCGTACCATGTCCATAACGCAAACAGAGAACCTAGGATGGGAGAAAGAACCTTCCCTAATCCGTTTGATGTTTCCAATAAACCAAGCGCTCTACTTTCGGATGCTCCGTCAAACAAATCACCCACTAATGCCATAGCTATAGGTGAAGTTCCTGCTGCACCAATCCCCTGCAATACCCGACCTGCTATGATAATCCCGTATGGATTGTCCATCCATAGCGCGGCAAGTCCAGCGACTAAACCGCCTATTCCATATAAAGATAGCGCAATAGTTATAACCATTTTACGATTAAAGCGATCAGAGAGATATCCCGCTAGAGGTATAACAAGCCCAGCAGCAATGGAGAATGCAGTGATTAAGAAACTGGTTTGAAATGTCGTTAAGCTAAGCTCAGTTTTCATGGTTGGCAAAATAGGAATGAGCATTGAGTTGCCAAGAACCATTACCAACGGAACTCCCGTCAGTCCAACCAGGTTTTTGGAGTTGCTCTGTTGTACATGTGCCTCGGCAGCCATACTTGAATTCTCCTTTCAATGTTGATTCATTACGCTTGATACATTCTTCCATCCCAGCGGTAATGAGCAAGAAGGTCCTGATCGATTTCCACACCAATTCCTACGCCTTGTCGTATCGTCACATAACCGCTTACCGGACGAAGAGAGATCATTTCAGTAAATGGATTTTCCATAACATCCCACTCCACTGGCTCAATTTCTTCTCCAGTCATCTTGCCCCATGGTGGTAAACATGCCTGTGCAAGGAGTGCATAAAGGCGGGAAAGTCCCCCATCAAAAACATGGGGAGACACTCTGACACCTATACTTCGCATGGTTTCTAGCGTATGCCGATATCCATCGATCCCATCCTCGTGCATCGGATCAGGCTGAGCAATATCAATGGCACCCTGCTGACATAACCCAAGAAACGGTTTTACGTTAAGAATGTTCTCTCCACCTGCCAGCGCCACTGGCAGCTTTGCCCGCAGTAATGCATAGTCATTGATACGCTCCATGGGTAGTGGTTCTTCTATCCACATGATGTTTGACCACTTTTGAAGAAGAGACTGCCACTCACATATGGTTGCCACGTCGTAGCTTTGATTAGCATCAAGAGCAAAGGACATGCTCTTTGCTAGTTCGTTTTGCAACAGCGAAATATGAGCTTGATCCTCCTTAACAGTTCTCCCACCAATTTTTACTTTTGCCATGCTATAGCCTTCTGCAACCGCCTTAGAAACTATTTGCAAAGAGTGCTTTGTCCAATCAGCGCTCTCTTGATACGTCTGAAAGGAGGCATAGACAGGAATCCGTTCATGCCATTGACCTCCCCAGAGTTGGCAAACAAAAAGGCCGGTAGCCTTCGCCATTATTTCGGTCAGAGCCATACTGACAGCCGTAGCGGCACGTTGATGCCATTTTTTAATTACCTTACTTACTTTGATTCGGTCAGTCGCATTTTTTCCTATCAAATACGGTATAATGCGTTCGCGAAATCCCACATCAAGCGTTGGCAGCCAGTCTATACACTCGCCCCAGCCTTCTATGCCAGAACAAGTTGTAATTTTAATCAAGTAACAGGAGCGATATTTCTTATATCCATTTGCATCTCCATAAGGTGTAGGAAGTTCATACAAACAGGGGTACGTGTCTATACGTTCGATAATCATGATATCCCCCGAACCATCAAGTCAAATCCTCATTTGCTTCCTGTTTTGCCAAGTTGTCCAAGTATTCCTCGTACGACATCATGATGCCCCTGCCTTCATCGTTATGCATATAGTTGTTGTACGCGTCGCTTCGAATAAAATGAACACTATCAGGACCATTATAGCCATAAATGTCCGTGTAACCGATCTGTTCTACTGCTTCTACATATCCCTCTGGCTCATCAGATTCAATAAACATCTCATTGTAATCGAGCTTGTTAGGATCGTTATAGGAAAAAGGAGTGCTGGAAGTACCCCAGGACTCAACAATCTGCCACGCATCTTCCCCATCAAAATAGTTTTTGTCTTCATCATCTAGAGAAGTCCGACCAAACGGCGATTTCAAAAACTCTTCTTCTATCGGGCGCTGATGGTTAATGTTAGGTGCTGGTGCATGCTCCTTACACGTAAGCGCTTGGGGGAGTGCAATTAATCGATCCACTGCTATCTCTTTTCCACAAACAGTACATATGCCATATGTACCTTTTTCCATCCGAACCAATGCCTGATCAATCTCTCGCATGGTTTCTCTGTCCAGCTGGTACAAGGCAATATCCTTTTCACGCTCAAACATTTCTGTCCCTATATCAGCGGGATGGTTATCGTAGGTTGAGAGTTCCGACACAGCCTGCCCCATAGAGCTTTCCATTCCATAATGATTATTTTCCTCTAGGCGTAGTTGCAGGCTTTCTTTTTCATCTAATAATCGCTCACGTAAATTGGCGAGAGTTCTTTTGTCCATTTAGGTTGCCTCCCTTGTTTCTTTGAGGACTCTTTGCAAAGGTAGTATGCCCGACAAAAAAACGTTCTTACCAGGGAATTATTTTCCCAAGGCAAGAACGCTTTTTGTATAGGTTATCCTTATTCTGTTATAACTCTCTTATTCTTAAGCAGTAAAATGCTCATCTACGATGGTTGCACAACGTACACATACAGTTGGATGTTTCTCCACCTGTCCTACATCCGTTTTAACAACACGGCAACGTTCACATTTTTCACCATCTGCTGGAAGCACTGCAACTGAGATTCCCTCCAACTTGGCAGCTCCCTCAGAAGCAGTAGCTCCCGCTTCATGCAATTCAACTTGAGCCACGATGAATAGATCAGCCAGGTCATCCATGCTAGCCAAGGTTTGGTAAACCTCATCCGTTTGTGGATATAGTACTAACTTCGCATCCACAGAGTTACCAAATACTTTGTTAGCACGAGCTTCTTCCATTGCCTTCAATACTTCATCGCGCACTTCCAGGAATGCGTTCCATTTATCTTGCAATTCTTTACCAAAGGATAGATGTTGCTCATTCACCTCTGGCATATCTGTAAGCTGAACACTTGCCTCGCTTACTCCAGGGATATATTTCCACACTTCATCCGCTGTATGCGGAATGATTGGGGAGAGTAATTTAACCAGATCTAGCAAGATGTCATACATAATGGTTTGTGCTACACGGCGTTTTTCACTATCTGGCGCTTCTACATAGAGACGATCCTTAGAGATATCCATGAAGAACGAAGATAATTCAATGGTGCAGAAATTGTGCACAGTTTGATATACCGTATGGAATTGATACTCATCGTATGCTTTACGCGCACGCTTAACAACTTCTGCCGTTTTTGCAAGCATAAAGCGATCAAATTCAGGTAAACGATCGTAGTCTACACGATGTTTAGTAGGATCAAATCCATCCAGATTACCTAGCAAGAAGCGGAAGGTATTACGGATTTTGCGATATACCTCTGCATTTTGAGCCAAAATCGCATCTGAGATACGGTGATCAGATTGATAATCTACGGAAGATACCCACAAGCGAAGGATATCCGCTCCTAATTTCTCTGTTACTTGTACAGGTGCAATTGTGTTACCCAAGGACTTGGACATTTTGCGTCCTTCTCCATCCATTGTGAAACCGTGGCTAAGTACGCCTTTATACGGAGCCTGTCCAAAAACTGCTACCGATGTAGACAATGATGAGTTGAACCAACCACGATACTGGTCAGAACCTTCCAGATACAAATCAGCAGGCCAGCTTAGTTCTTCACGTTGACGAAGCACTGCTGCATGGGATGACCCGGAGTCGAACCATACATCCATGATGTCTGTTTCTTTGCGGAATTCATTGCAGCCGCAAGAGCAAGTAAGTCCCTCAGGGATTAATTCATCAGCTTCACGAGCAAACCAGACGCTTGATCCTTCTTTTTCAAACAGATTCGCAATATGGTCGATGGTTTGTTCATTAATGATTGGCTCATTGCATGATTTACAATAAAAAATTGGAATCGGCACACCCCATACACGTTGACGAGAGATACACCAGTCGCCGCGGTCAGCCACCATGTTACCTAGGCGAGTCTCACCCCAATGAGGAATCCATTTCACATTTTTAATCGCTTCTAGCAACTGATCACGGAATCCATCAATGGAAGCAAACCATTGTTCTGTAGCACGATAGATGATTGGCTTTTTCGTACGCCAGTCATGAGGGTACGAGTGAGTGATAAAGCTAAGTTTTAGTAAAGCACCCTGTTCTTTCAATTTCTCAGAAACCACTTTATTCGCATCTTCATAGAACAATCCTTCAAAGCCTGGAGCTTCTTTGGTCATCTTACCTTCATGATCAACTGGGCAAAGAACATCAAGGTTATAAGCCTTCCCTACGTTAAAGTCATCTTCCCCGTGTCCAGGTGCTGTGTGTACGCAGCCGGTACCAGCGTCAAGCGTAACGTGCTCACCCAAGATTAATGGAGATGGACGATCATAGAATGGATGTTTTGTTACAACACCTTCTAATTCAGAACCTTTTAGAGTAGATAGCACTTCTACTTGTTCCCAACCAATTTCTTTCGTTACAGATTCTAGCAGACCAGATGCTACCAAATATTTATTATCATCAGCTCGAACAACACTATATTCTAGCTCAGGATTTAAAGAGATAGCCATGTTAGCTGGAATAGTCCAAGGAGTAGTGGTCCAGATGATTACGCCTGTATCTTGATCCAATTTCCCTTTACCGTCCTCTACCATAAAGCGAACGTAGATGGATGCTGAACGCTTGTCTTGATATTCAATTTCTGCATCAGCCAGAGCTGTTTCAGAAGATGGAGACCAATACACACAACGTAGACCTTTGTAAATATATCCTTTTGTAGCCATTGCTCCGAATACGCGAACCTGTGCCGATTCGAATTCTGGAAGCAGTGTCACGTAAGGATTTTCCCAATCACCACGAATACCAAGACGCTTAAACTGTTCACGTTGTTTGTCTACATAACTCCATGCATACTCTTCACACAGCTTACGGAATTCGTTCACTTCAATGTTGCGGCGATCCAGTTTTTTCGCATTAACAATCGCTTGCTCAATTGGCAAACCATGCGTATCCCAGCCTGGAACATACGGTGCGTAGAATCCTGCCATGGATTTATAGCGAACAATAATGTCCTTCAAAACTTTATTCAAGGCATGACCAATATGGATGTCACCATTCGCATATGGAGGACCATCATGCAAAGTAAAAGAAGGACGTCCTTTTGTGCGTTCCAATACCTTTTGGTAAATATCTAATTCATTCCATGTTGCTGCTACTTCTGGCTCGCGAACAGGCAAGTTACCACGCATCGGGAACTCTGTTTTTGGAAGGTTAAGCGTTTTGCCGTAATCGATGCTCATGTACGTTCACTCCTTTTATATGTTGGAAAATATTCAAGAAAAACTCTTATCGACGTTAACTCAACGAAGCTGGTTCTACTCTCTTGGGCGTATCTGGTCTATTTTTTTGTGTATCCGAATCTAGAATCTACTCCATACAAGCTGTGTAGTACTAGCTGAACACGCAAAAAAAAGCCTCTCTCATCCCCTGTAGGGACGAGAAAAGCTTCCCGTGGTACCACCCTAATAAACAGTTACCCAATAGCTCTGCTACAGGCTCCTGTCCACTCTATCATTCGTAACGTGAATGCTTCGCTCACTTACTAACGCAAAAATACGTGTTCAGGTATGAACTCCTGGGTGATTTTCAAAAACAGTCCCGTCCAGACTTGCACCAACCGCCTGGCTCTCTACATGGCTACTCTGTTTTTTACTCTCCCGATCATCGTCGATAAGGTATAATTGCAAAATAAAAACTTGGTATACATTATAATTCCATCATTAACAGATCGTCAATGCTTTATTCCTACTCTAAAGTAGAAGTTGCTTTCTCCAGGTCATCCCAATCGCCATTTTCCAGCATTTCTAGCTGAGCTTCAAGCAACGTGCGGAATCTCATACGATAGACAGAAGCACGTTTCTTCAATTCCTCAATCTCAATGGCAATTCGACGTGATTTAGCAAGAGCCTCGTTCACAATACGATCGGCGTTCTTTTCCGCCTCTTTCAATACTAATTGTGATTCCTTACGAGCGTTGTTTTTCACTTCCTCTGCAGTTTCCTGTGCCACCAGAATGGATTTGCTCAGGTTCTCCTCCAGATTTTTGTAATGATCAAGGCGCTCGTTCATAAGAGCCATACGTTCTTCCAGCTCTCTCTTCTCTTTCATTAATTGTTCAAAATCCTTAATGATTTGATCGAGGAACTCATTTACCTCATCCACATTGTAACCGCGAAAACCAGTGCTAAACTCTTTATCATGTATATCGCGAGGTGATAATGGCACGATATAATTCCCCACTTTCCTCGTAGTATAAAATCCGAATGATTCCTGCTATCTAGCTAGTGTTGATTTCCGTAATTTTCGACAAAATCTTATAAGAATCCTGCCTGACTCATGAAAAATCAAGCAAATTACGTGTAAATAAATAGAACAGCTCGCATCCGACTGCTTCTCGTTGGTCCTGTTAGCTCTTTTACTTCAAAGCGACCAAAGCCAGCAAGTGAGATCATATCTCCCTCTTTTATCGTCTGAGAGGGATCATCTACCACTTTAAAATTCACTTTACATTTACCGGCACGAATGGGAAGGAGTGCTTTCGCTCTGGAAAGACGACAAGCCTCTCCTACAATCGCATCCAGTCTGGGTGATGGAACTGTTACTGTCTTCTCACTACCTGTTTTTACAGGCGGTTTACATTCATGAAAAGGCAATTCTGACAGGGACACGGGTACTCGATGAATATGAGTAACCTGTGCAAGCACAAAGTTAACAACCTCATCAGCTAGCACAACCTGACACTCTTCCTCACCCATCAATATGTCGCCGAATTTTTCCCTTTTTAATCCAATATGTAATAAAGCTCCCATTAAATCACGGTGTTCTAGTTTTACGAAGTTTTGATTGCCTTTAATCTCGAACAAACGCAGCCGAAAATCGGCTTCCTCGGGAATGATATAAGCAGGATGCAAGATAGCTCGTACCCTCTCTGCTCCCTCATAGCCACCAAAAGCCGATACGATCACGCCCTGAGCCTTGGAGCTGAGGCTTTGCAAGATAAATAACTGACGAGGATCTAGAAAATCCGTAAGCCTCATCATTTGTCTGTCTTCCACCTGCCCAAACAGCTCCAGAGCACGTTCGATGAAAGGATATTCTTCTTTACGAAAATGATTGTACATGCTCATGGAAGTCACCATTCACCTATCTCTACAGAAAAGCCATGAAGAGAAGAGAAATTAAACCTTCTTTGGCAAAATACAATGCAAGCATCGCAACCATAGGCGATAAGTCAATGAATCCAAGTGGTGGAATTATTTTGCGGAATAGGGAAAGATATGGTTCTACCAATCTTTCCAACATAGAACCAATTGGTGTTTCGCGCATTTGAGGTACCCAAGACATGAGTACATACGCAATTACCATGTAAAAATAAATATTAAAAGCCCCTTCAATTAACCTTACTACGATTTCCATTTATTCACCTCAACTGACTAGTTGTTATTCTTCTACGATGACACTTGAAATGGTTCCCTGTATATCAACGTGGTCAGGTGTGCAAATAAAGATTTGCTCTCCTACCTTTTGAATATCGCCATTTAAGGCATATACAGTACCACTCAAAAAATCGATAATTCGCTTCGCTTGATCTTTTTCGACCCGTTGCAGATTAATAACTACCGGTCTTCTATTGCGCAAGCTATCAGCAATATCTTGTGCATCACTGTAATGACGCGGCTCAAATAACATCAAACGGATGCCCTCACGTTCTCTGGCAGCATGAATACTAACAACATTACTTCCTGCGCCTTTTTGTGTAGACTTTTTTGGCGGACTCTCCTGATAAGAATCCTCGTCCTCCACATATTCCTCTACATATTCTTCAATGTATTCTTCATCTTCCAAGCCTAGGAACCTCATCAGCTTATTTCTAACGCCCATGCTTATCCTCCTATCTACGCTTGATTTTAAGGTGTCAACTTGGGAAGATTACGCCTCTACCTCTTCTGGTTCAACCAGTACAGAACCCAAGCGCACAAAAGTAGCTCCTTCTTCTATCGCAACTTCATAATCACCAGACATTCCCATTGATAGCTCTTCAACCGTTACATGGGGCAGATGCAACTCTTTCAGTCGCTCTTGCCATTCGCGTAAACCTCTGAAAACGTATCGAACCTCTTCTTGATTATCGGTATAAGGTGCCATCGTCATTAATCCAGCAATCCTTATATGTTTCATATTACTGGTTTCTTTGACAAATGCCAAGACATCATCGGGATGTAATCCATATTTTGTCTTTTCTCCTGAAATATTGATCTGAAGAAAACAAGAAACGACAATATCCATCATACTTGCTCGCTTTTCGATCTCTTCTGCTAGAGATAGTCTGTCGAGTGAATGAATGTATGTAAACCGACCCACTACATCTTTTACCTTGTTTGTTTGAAGGTGTCCAATGTAATGCCATATTGCCTGGTCACGATAAGCCTCATACTTCGGCAGTGCATCCTGAATTCGATTTTCACCTATGTGGCCAAGCCCTGCTTCCAGGATTTCTCCAATAGCAGGTGTGTCAACATATTTGGTCACAGCTACTATTTTTACCTCTTCTTTTGAACGTCCTGTTCTCTCACAAGCCTGCTCAATTCGTTTCTCAATCTGCGCATATCGCTTTTCTACCGTTGCCTGTGATACCCATCTGCTCATTCTCTCTATTCCCTCCATCCAATAAATGAAGCCATTCTACCCGTTTTCCCGTTTTCACTTCGATGGGAGAAAAAGATGTCGTTTCGACAACTGGTACAATAGCTCGTCATCGAAATATGTGCCGGGTCTACACCAGCATCAATTAGTAATCTTTCATTAAGTAGACGTAAATCTAGCATATAGCGATCAGATTGCTCACTCGGTGTTGCTACCTGTTCCCAATCATCAGTTGCCTTTCGAACCTCAGCCATCACCCGCTCGTCCACTTCGTAGCAGCATACCCCGATGCTTGGTCCGATTGCCACTAGTAATTGACCTGGATTAGTTCCATATTCGCCTGTGAGGGCAGTTATCATAGATTTACCTATATTAGAGACGCTGCCTTTCCAACCTGCATGAGCGACTCCGACAGCTTTTGAATGGGGGTCTACAAACAACAATGGAACACAGTCGGCATAAAACGAAGTAAGAAAAATTCCTTTCTCGTTCGTATATAACCCATCCGATTCTTTAATGACACTCTTCAAATCATTTCTGCCGGCCCCTTTATGACCGGCAGTCACCTTCGCAACGGCATTTCCATGTACCTGATCAGCACATGTCCACGATTCAAAAGGAAAGCCTTGTATATCGGCTATTCGTCTACGGTTTTGAATAACATGCTCATCAACGTCTCCTACGTGTAACCCCATGTTACACGAGTCAAAAGAATCCTGACTGGTTCCTCCCCATCTTGTGGTAAAACCAGCCACTAACCCTGGATAGGCAGCTTCCCATTTCTCTAGTTGCAGGGTATTGGTCTCTTCATTCAACAGAAATGGTTCCATCTTTCTGCTCTCCCATCCTATTTCGTATTATAGCTTCCTCCTTATCTTACTGGTTTTTACCTGATCATCGCAAGGGATTCCCTGTTCCCCGTCATTTCTCCTCATCTATTCTTTTTGATTCCAATCGCAATGTTTCTTCCAATCTTACAAGTACTACATCTTTTCCGATTTTCACAATATTTCTCCAAGGGATAACATGTTCAGCCGACCCTTGTATCAATCCAAAAAATCTGCCCTCTCCTGGTACTACAATCGCCTCCACACGCCCTACCTTCAAATCAATTTCCAGGTCTGCAATCTGCCCTAATCTCTTTCCGTCCAGAATATTGACGACTTCTTTGGCTTGAAATTCCGAGATTTTTATCATTCATTGCACCCCGCCTTCTATATTACCGCTCCACTTCTATGTATATGTGGTGAGAACCAAAATAAAACCCCCATACATAGGTCAGTAAAAGTAGCCTTTTACATACCTCTATGGGGGTAAAAATAAATTCAGTATTCATCTTTTCATGTTTCGTGGCAAATGTTACGATTGTACATGTTTTTGCATGTGGGAAATAGCTGCCTTTTCCAGACGTGAAACTTGCGCCTGCGAGATTCCAATCTCTTCAGCAACTTCCATCTGGGTTTTCCCTTCATAAAAGCGCATGGACAAGATCAGTTTCTCCCTTTCTCCCAAGCGTTGCATGCCTTCCCGTAATGCAATCTCCTCCACCCAGAAGATGTCCTTGTTCTTCTCATCACTAATCTGATCCATCACATAGATGGGGTCGCCGCCATCCTGATAAATGGGTTCAAACAAAGATACCGGGTCCTGGATCGCATCTAAAGCGAACACGACATCCTCCTTGGAGACATTCAGTTCATCCGATATTTCCATGATCGTTGGCTCGCGGGAGTGTCTATTCGTTAGATTGTCGCGTACTTGCAAGGCTTTATAAGCAATATCCCGAAGAGAACGCGATACCCTGATCGGGTTATTGTCACGCAGATATCTCCTGATCTCACCAATGATCATCGGTACAGCGTAAGTGGAGAACTTTACATTCTGTCCCAGATCAAAATTATCAATCGCTTTCATGAGTCCAATACACCCTACCTGAAACAGATCATCTACAAATTCGCCACGGTTGTTAAAACGTTGTATGACACTTAATACGAGCCGCAGGTTTCCGTTGACCAACTTTTCTCTTGCAGGATACTCACCGCTTTGCAGTCGTTCGAAGAGTTCCCTCATTTCTTTGTTGTTCAATACCGGAAGCTTAGAAGTGTCTACTCCACAGATCTCTACCTTGTTGCGTGACACACCATTCCCTCCTCGACAGACCAGAAAAAGAAGGTTAATTACCCACTTTCTGGTATGGATAGGAACAGTATCTCCACGTACTGGTAAAATATGCGTCACACCATTTTATTAAATTCTTTTCGAAGTCGTTTAATAATTCTCTTTTCAAGTCTGGAAATATAAGATTGGGAAATGCCTAGCAAGTCTGCAACATCTTTTTGTGTTTTTTCTTCTTCCCCTGCCAGTCCAAACCGTAGCTCCATGATCGTTCGTTCCCGATCACTCAGTTTGTCCAGTGCTTTATGCAATAATTTGCGATCTACCTGATCTTCAATATTTTTGTAAATCGTATCGTTTTCTGTACCCAATACATCTGATAGCAATAATTCGTTCCCGTCCCAATCAATATTTAATGGTTCATCAAACGAGACCTCGGAACGTACCTTGTTGTTTCGACGCAAGTACATCAGGATTTCATTTTCAATACAACGTGAAGCGTAGGTAGCCAGTTTGATATTTTTCTCCGGATCGAAGGTGTTCACAGCCTTAATTAAGCCTATCGTACCGATGCTGACCAGGTCTTCAATGTTTATGCCCGTATTTTCGAACTTGCGTGCAATATAGACGACCAGACGTAGATTACGTTCAATCAGCATGCCACGCACAGCTCCGTCTCCAGCGGGAAGGCGAGCAAGCAAGAGTTCTTCTTCTTCACGAGTAAGCGGTGGTGGTAATGCTTCACTGCCGCCTATGTAATAGATTTCATCAGCTTTTACTCCGATTTTGAGCAAGAAGCGGTACCATAACAACTGCAATACAAGACGGATTTTTACGTACATGCTAGCCCTCCTGTTCTACTGGTGTAGGGATATGTCTAATACCTTGTGACTCCTCCTGCTGCATGAGTGCGGGATGCACAATCGACTGATATTTCCGATCAGGTGAAAGTGGATGGTGTTGTAGACCGATAAGAACCCGCGTGTGTTTTTGAGATACTCCATTTTGTTCAAGAAAAACATGGTCAGGCTTCAGTGCCAGTAAGAAGTCGAATCCACTTGATACGCTGCGAAATGGAATGAGCCTTACCCTACCTTGCCACTCTTCTGGAAGCTCATCCATAATGCTCTCTAGCTGCTCCAGTTTCCCACCCTCTCCTTCTGCCACCCGTAGAATTTGATCTGGTATTATTCCCGCAAACAAGCTACTTTCCATTACCATGACCGGGATGCGTGAAATCGGTTCATGCAGTTGGTTACCCGTATCGACAAGGCCCTTGCATCCCACCGTTTTTTCGTGGAATGTCACTGCAACCTCTACCATAAACGCATGGAGGCGGCGTGGTTCTTGAATGGAGTGATAGCTTTTTTTGCTTAAAAAAAATACCATGACAAATCCAGCTACGAGAATGAGGAGAGAAGGTTTAGCGCCTACGCCAAAGCTATCATTGTGAGTAATCAGGATGCCATTCACAATTTCACTCTGTTCTGCCATCAGATAGGTTAATGCAAATACGCCCCCACCAAAGACAAACGCCACAAAATAAAAAATCACCACATGCTGAAAAAAATGAAACAAACGGCTATACCCAAACGAAATCCACAAGATGACGACTGAAAACAGTAGTTTGGTAAACCATTGATACAAGCCGGAGAACGCAGGAAAAAAGAAGAGGGCCACATAGGAGCTTCCCACTGCTGATGCAAGCATGATGCGCCACCAGACCACTCTTTCTTTGCGAAAATAAGCAGTAAACCATAATAATAAGGCATCAATTGCAAAGTTGAAGAGTAGAATGATATCCAGATAAATAACCATTTACTGTCTTCACCTCCGTCCGGCAAAAACAGTATATCCCAATGTATATGTGAATTCTGTCAAAACTTGACCGAATTTTTTTACTTATTTTGTCGTGGGCTTGTATGTGTTATTTGGACAGATAGCATGCTACTTTTAACTACACCATTATTAATATTTGACCTACTATAGTGGAGAAAACCAGCTGTAGATTTTGTTGTTACACTGAATCCGTTAGCAGAAGAAGCTTTTTTTGTCCAGAACTATTTGAGGTCCAACCTAGCTGTACAACAAAGAGTGCGGGTCAAAAAGAGTCCTCTCTTCCTCACTGGACCTTAACGAATTCGCAGACAAAATATGTGCTTCTTCTGCATGCCACTATAGTGGTCATTATAAGAAATCAATTTTTCCCATACAAAGGTATAACGATTCGCGTGATAGCTATTTCGACCTCTGCATGGGTAAGGTGAAATGAAAACGGAGTCATTCAATTGGTTTTTTTGTTTAACAAAATGTAAGGGCTGCCCCATTGTCAATTTTCATGACTTATGGGACAGCTCTTTACAATTAGATTAATGCACCTCTTGTGATATTTATCTTGGTAACATGCTCATAACTCGTAGCAATACAAATATCATCTCTATCCTTTGAAAAATTCGTCTGTAGTAATTTTACGTATCTCATAATCCGTACCTATTCTTTTCAGTTCGCTCTCAACTTTGGTAGCACCCGAAGCAATGCCTTTATACACTTGTAAAGGCACTGTTTCCATATATTTTTTCGCTTGTGAATAGTCACAACCAAACATTTTTTTAATGAAAACCAGCGTTTTTATTTTATCGCTTCCCGAACCTGTAATAAATATTTTATAGTAATCATACTGCTCAGACTCGCATATATCCCACTCATTGGGTGTGCAAGGCAATAAGGAACTTTGAAGAAACTCAACAAGATTATCATAGGCAATAGAAAAATCCCAAGAACCAGTTCCATGTTCAGCAGTATAAATGACCGTATTCCTTTTTGATAAATCGATACAATAGGGATTACCTTCATCTGAAGCAATGACAAGATAGTCAGTGGGCCAATCTGTAATTGCTTCATCCGTAACAGGATTATAATTGTATCCCCATTGACCTTGTATTAAGTCTTTTGCGCCAAAAATATCAAGATTTATATATTCATCTGTGTTCCAAGAAACAGATAAAGGAACATAACGCTTCAAAAAGTACAAGTACTCATCAGGCAAGCTCCATTTGTCAGAAACGATTAGAATATCTTGTTCTTCTGCCTCTGTTATTACATCAATTGGATACTTGGTGGAATATTGGCGATCTTGTTCTCGCCTTGCTTCTAGAGCTGCTTTCATCTTATCAATAACAATATCAATGTCTTTATAGATATTTTCCATTACTATTCACCACCCAAGAAAATATTAATTTTGCGTAGTTGTTTTGTTTCTCTTTCTCCGTAATATATTTCCATCTACTAAAATACTCTAACTATTAAAATACTCTAACTATTAAAATAATTATCTATCGTTTTATAAGGTTCAACTATGAACTGTTTGAATGACCCAATTTCATATAACTCTGCATGTTCTACATCATAAAAATACAATTTCTTTTTAGATGGATGCCAAAGAATTAATATTGATGAATAATTATCAATAACTTTACTTATTTGAATAAACTTACTCCGCCTAATTTGATACCAAAAAGTATTCATAGCTGGTAAGAATTCTATATACGATATACATAAATCATTTTCTGGAAATTCAATTTTTAATTGATCACTTTGAAGAAAGGCAATCATCTCTTCAGACATATTTGCATTTCTTAATTCATATCGTTTATTTTCCTGATCATGATACTCCTGTGGCTCTAGCGCCTTTAAATAAGCTGCTATTTCCTCTTTCTGCTCGATAACCGCTACAATATACGGACGCGCACCTTCTTTATTGGGCTTCATAAAATCAGCACCTTGTTCAATCAAATACTTCACTAAATCTAACGAACCAATATATCTAATTGCTACTTCAAGCGGTGTTGGTCCCCACGGATAAACCATATCTGGCTTGTTATAATTAATATCCACCTTATTTTCAATAAAGAAATCGATTGCTTTTTTATTGAAATTTCCTACAACCTTTCTAAATGCCTCTCCTCCATATTTTTCAACAGATAATCCAAGTGATTGTACCAGTGTTAATTTTTCGAATTGTTTACTATAAACGGCGGCTCCATAGGCATTTTTCTTTACCCTATCTTGTAAATGAACTTTTGCACCGTGTTGAACTAAATACCTGATATCTGCTTCATCGAGATGTTGTACTGCCCCTACAATCGCTGGAGAATCTTTGTCATTTAGATTTGCGTCTTGCTCCACCAACCAACGAATTGCTCCTGTTGCTTTACTCTCAATAGCAAAAGAAAGCGGTAAGTCTGGTGTATAGGCTGCTTCATAACAAAGTATTTTTTTATTAATGTCCCAACCATTTTCCTTATACTCTTCTAAAATAGATACGCCACTATTTTTTAAGGCTGAGATTAGTACCTTATCAAACATATGTTAAAATCCCCTATCCCAGTTATGTGTAGCCTATTAAAATATAACTCTGCCACGGAGGTACCTTGCATCGCTTCACCATGTTTATAAAAACAGCTATTAAGTATATTTTAACATAGCATTCGCAGACAAAAATTAGCTTATCTGCAAGTGCAGCGTAGTATTGAGTACGATTGGATGCTATTTCTTTAAAAACCATCGAACGAACTTTTTCCATATTTTCCAAGGCCTTAGTTGCACTTATGCAAATAGGAATTTTTATAAATTCCTATTTTGTCAAAAAAAACCTTGCCTCTATAGAGACAAGGGTTTCATTTTCATATGGTAGACTTCTTATTTCTTTCGACGACGATTGCGCAAGAATGCTGGAATATCCAGATTGTCTAAATTGCCTAGATTGATTCTGTCATCTTCTACTTCACGTGTACGAGAAGGGGCAGCAGATGGTTGCTGCTGTTGTTGTGGAGAAACGGTACCACGCATCGGCTGTTGTGTTGCTTGTGTTTGCCCTTGAGAATGGCGAGCAGCTTGCTGCGTACCACGTTGGTTTTCTGCAAAACCGGTTGCAATAATCGTTACGAGAATTTCGTTTTTCAAATCTTCGTTAATCACTGCACCAAAGATCATATTAACTTCAGGATCAGCAGCCGATGAAACAATATCAGCAGCTTCATTTACTTCATACAGACTTAAATTAGTTCCACCAGTAATATTCATCAGAACGCCGCGCGCGCCATCGATGGAGGTTTCCAAAAGTGGACTGGAGATTGCTTTGCGTGCTGCTTCTGCTGCACGATTTTCTCCACTTGCTACCCCGATACCCATCAAAGCAGAACCGCGTTCTGTCATAATTGTTTTGACATCTGCAAAATCTAGGTTAATTAGACCAGGCGTAGCGATTAGATCAGAGATACCTTGAACACCTTGGCTAAGTACGTTATCCGCTGTGCGGAACGCTTCTAGCATAGGTGTGTTTTTGTCTACAATTTCCAATAGTCGATCATTAGGTATCACAATCAATGTATCTACCTTTTCTTTCAATGCAGCAATCCCTGCATCCGCTTGAGTGGAACGTTTTCTTCCTTCAAATGAGAAAGGTCTTGTTACTACCCCAACGGTTAAAGCACCGATCTCTTTCGCAATTTCAGCAATAACAGGAGCAGCACCTGTACCGGTACCACCGCCCATACCCGCAGTTACAAATACCATATCTGCACCACGAAGAGCGTTTTCAATCATCTCGCGGCTCTCTTCCGCTGCTTTTTTTCCTACATCAGGATTAGCACCAGCTCCAAGACCACGAGTTAATTTTTCTCCGATTTGTAGTTTAATTGGTGCACTTGAAAGGTGAAGTGCCTGCACATCCGTATTTACAGTAATAAACTCGACGCCCTGCACCCCGCCAGCGATCATGCGGTTAACAGCATTGCTACCGCCTCCGCCACAACCAATTACTTTTATTTGCGCTAATTGTTCCATATCCAAGTCAAATTCGAGCATCTGAAAGTTCCTCCTCATTCATTCACGCTTTTCCCTTTTGTCTAGACCTATCGTTGCAGGCTGACGGGGCAATCGAACATTATCTCTATTTGTTCGGTTCACTAGATAAATTCACTAAACCAGTTCTTCATTTTTTCTACAAGGTTACCTGATTTCTCCTTTTTCGGAGCTAATTGAGCAGGTCGACTAACCGTCTTAGCAGCAACAGGTTTTTTTGCTCGGTAATCATTCATCAGGGACGCATATTGAATAAGTCCGACGCCTATTGTATATCCCGGATCGCGAACTCCAATATAATCAGGAATGGCGATCCTAACAGGAGCAGCCAATTCTTCTTTTGCTAACTCTAGCATACCTGGCATGGAAACGGTGCCCCCAGTTAAAACAAATCCCCCGGCAATCTCATTTTCAAATCCAAGTCGATATACTTCGTCATCAATCAAGTTAAAAATTTCGGCTGCCCTTGGTTCGATAATAGTGGCAAGATCAACTTGAGTGAATTGTTTCTCCACTTCACTACCGATGCGGCTAACTTTAAACTTTTCTTCTTCAGATGCCTCGTCGATTAAAGCGCAACCATGTTTACGCTTCATTTTTTCAGCTACTTCTGTCTGTGTGCGCAATCCAAGTGCAATGTCATTCGTAATATGGTCTCCACCAATAGCTAGAGTGGAGGTAGCAATCAATTGATTTTGCTCGAAAACAGCAATGGTTGTAGAACCAGCACCAATATCTACAAGAACAACACCTAAATTCTTATCATCCTTGGACAAGGCAACAGAACTTGCAGCCAATGGTTGCAGAAAGATACCAGCAACATTCAGATCGGCTCGCTGCGCACAACGGACTACGTTGTGAATCACAGTTTTAGATCCTGTCACGATTGTTCCTTCCATTTCTAGACGGACACCAATCATTCCACGTGGATCTTTTATCTTTCCTAAACCGTCAACGACAAATTCAGTCGGAACAACATCGATAATTTCACGATCTGGCGGTAGTGCAACGACTTTAGCAGCCTGGATTACGCGATCAATGTCTTCTTCACGAATCTCTCTATCCTCACTGGAGACTGCTACCACGCCTTGCGTTTCGAATAATTCTATATGAGTGCCAGATATTCCGACATACACATCTTCAATTGTTACTCCTACCATACGTTCTGCATGATCAACTGCTTCACGGATTGCATGCACGGTTTGGTCGATATCTACGATAGTGCCCTTCGTAATACCTTCAGAGTGCGATTGTCCAACTCCAATAATGTTAATTGTGCCATTGTTGACTTCTCCAATCATAACCCGCACCTTTGAGGTTCCGATATCGATGCTGACGATAAGATCAGTTTGACTAGTTACCAAACCTGTGACACCTCCCCTAGTTCAACTTGTACTTTGTATACGTGATAACATCTGCATAATCTATTCCACACTAGATAACCATTCCCTTTTTTTCTTTCAATCTTTTTTATGAAAATGTTAGACATCTCGCTTATTTAACCAGTTTGCTAATAGAATTCTTCGGATAATCGCCAGATTGTTAAAAAGGCGCACACCGAAGGCTACAATCGCTGCCAGGTACAAGTCTATACCCAGAAATGCTCCTAAAAAGGCTAGTCCAGCAGCAAATAGCGTATTGAAAAAAAAGCCAGATATAAATACTCGCACGTTAAACACTCGTTCCAAATGCGAACGTATGCCACCAAATATGGTATCAAGACCAGCCAATAGTGCTATGGAGAGGTAACTACTATATTCCTGCGGTACGTTAATATTTAAGTAGAACCCAAAAACAACCCCCGCAATCAATCCAACAATGGGCAACCACATATTAAGAATCTCCTTTAGCCTTAATTGGCTTCATGTGTTGAATGTGCTTGGTTCCGTTGAAAGCAGGTATCACCAGATTCTCTCTCTCTTCTATTGTGACCTTCATGTTAACGGACCTGAAAAACTCCTCGAGACCCTCCAGTTTCATACTACTAATCAAAGTATCCGGATTACCTAATGCTTTGATTTCATATGGCATACGGATCGTCTTGGTGTCCACTTGGATCTTTTCTCCCACATTACGTATCGAGCTATTTGATAACAAGCGATTATTGTTTATGGAGAGAACTTGTGCCCCATTGGCTAATAATTCGTTCGTTAGCCAGCGCAAGTCTACATCTAGTACTAAATTAGAAGGGTCTGGTAAGGGCAAGTTTTCCGCATCCCACTGTTCATTCAATATTGGATCTTGCTCTATTTGGATAATAATCCCTTTTCCTGAAACAGATGCCAGCCCCGCCTGCTTTTGCGCACGGCTTAACTCTTCTTTCATAACACCGATGCTATCAACTGAATCAAGAGATTCTTGATATTGGGACAAAAGTTGCTCCTGTTTAGATATATCGGCTAAAAGCACCTTACTTTTTTCCTGTTCTTGCAATAAAACTTTTCTAAGCTCCGTAATACTTCTGGATTCCGATTGCAGAGGATGCAAATTACTCTGTAATTGTACAGCGAGCATCACACCTATAATAGCACTTATAGTAGTCAAGATAAACGTTATTTTGCGGTTTTGTCCCATCAATATCACCTGTTTCAGGATACAGATTTGCCAACTTTTGCATCACCAAGAAAAGCCGGCAGTTGAATGTTTTCTTTCTTGCCAGATTCAATCTTGATAAAACCATCAAAAACATCCACGACCCCACCTGGAAGATGTAGAGCAGCTTCCAATGTATCAGGGTCACCTACAGCTTTTATGACAAACGGTGCAGCTGATTTTACGCCATTAACAATCACGGTAGGACCTACGCATCTGATAGATGAGCTGGTAACCAGTCTTTGATCATTTACACTGACACCTTCTGCACCGGCAGCGTACAACTCATTTACTACGCGCCAAATATCTTGTTCATGAACAATGTTTTGTATGACGTTTTGACTATTCGAACTAGGGTTATCACGTAGGGTCACTACGATTCCAGCTCCTTCTGCCGGAACGGTGCCAGCAAGCATTCGTGCCTCTTCCAGATTCGCAAGAAGTCCAGCGGCATCTGTCTCATGCTTGGCTAATTCTTCCTCAATTTTTGAGATATCTCGTTGCCTGTCGAGAGATTGAATCTCCAGGCTACGATTTTTTTCACGTTCAGCTATGATACGTTCATTCAAACTCATTTCTTGCTGAAGTTCGTTTTCATTTTCCCTGCTTTTTTTGGTTGATTGCGTCAATTCTATGGAACTGGCCATCAAAAAGCCGGTACTAAACATAACTAATGTCAAATAGACATGAAATTTACGTATTTGCATGTTATAGTCACCTTTCGTCCCCTAGCAATAGTAGACGGTAGTTTTTTTGAAATGGTTGCCAGCCAATGTTCATGACAGTAAAACCAATCCTTACAAATTCGATTAGTTCGGATTGTTCTCATCAGTTGGAGATTGGGATTGTCCTGAATTCTGGTTACCTTGATCAGCTTGACCAGACGCTCCTGTTTGGCCCGCCTCACCTTGCGTTTGGCTAGAGGATTCCGTATCTGGATTTTGTGTAGAAGCATCGCTATCGTTGGTTCCAGTACCTTCCTGATTGGTGGGAGAGGTCGATTGATTATTAGTAGCTGGTAGTGAATTTTTCTTATACGTTTCATAATCCTCAAACCAGCTTACCTCAAACAAATGAACAACTCCATTTTTTTCCTTAGGAACTTCCTGAACAATTGCGGGATACCATGGGAGTTTCTTTTTAAGGTGAGTAAGATTCGTACGTACTTCATTCCCATCTCTCATGTGTAGAGTGAGCCGCTCATCATCAAATTTAGTGGGGGTAAGAGAAATATCTGAGACTTCATACAAGATACCTGAAGGCATGGAAGCAAGTGCTTCTGCAAGACTAACGAGTGTTTTCTCATTATCTTTTGACCACAATTGGATGACAGGCCTGTCCAATAAAACCGCCTGTGCTGGCGGTTCCAGCAAGCTACCATTTTCCAACAAGTATGTAGGTTTTTGTCCGTTTACATAGAGAGCTACACGTCGATATTCCTGTATATTCAAGCGAATAACCCCGGGAAAATCTCGAGAAATCGTTACTTCCTTGATACCCTTTAACGTACCAATTCCTTCTTTCACATCGCTGTTCCAAACATTAATAAACTGCATACCAACGGTTACGTTAGCTGCTGCTAAAATTTGCTCTTTCGTGTAAAGCATATTTCCGTAAACCTGAATCTCGGATACTTTACTGTATGGAGATCGAAAAAACACTACGCTCAAAACAATGATAAAAAACAGGATGAGAAGTGTTACCAGTCTTTTCTTCGCTCTTTTTTTCCGGGGCGTCGTATTTTTTACCAGTGGGATGCGTTCATCGGCATACCTGGTCATTTATTACTTCCTCCATTTCAACTACTAATCCGTAAAACAGAGGAGAAGCGGCATACTAAACATGCCGCTCCCCCTGTCCGTTTATATGTTTATACGAGAAATTGAAGCACCCAACTGTTGCAGTTGTCTCTCGATTCGTTCATATCCACGATCTATATGATGGATCTGCTGGACACAAGTAGTTCCCTGTGCCGCTAAACCGGCTAACACCAATGCTGCACCAGCTCGCAAGTCAGATGCTTCCACAGAGGCTCCATAAAACTTATCAACACCTCGAATGAAAGCAGTTCCCAGATCAACATAAATAGATGCACCCATGCGTTCAAGTTCTGTTACATGCTTGAATCGCCCCTCAAACACCGTTTCCTTCATTAAACTGGTGCCATTTGCGAGTGATAAATATGCCATCATCTGCGCTTGCAAATCTGTGGGAAAACCTGGATACGGCGAAGTCATAATCCGATTGATCGGATGTGGACGAGAAGTGTTTTTTATTTCCATTATATCATGGCGAACCTTGATTTCAACACCGCTCCCACGGATCATTTCTATTAGAGCCGTCACATGATCAGGTACTGTATTGTGAAGTTCAATATGTCCTTTAGCGATTCCTACAGCTAACAAATGAGTTCCTGTCACAATTCTGTCCGGGATCACTCTGTAACTGACTGACGCTAGTTTTGGAACCCCTTCGATCACAATTGTATCAGTTCCTGCACCACGAACCTTGGCTCCCATTGCATTTAGGAAATTCTGTAAATCTACAATCTCTGGTTCCCGAGCCGCATTGCAAATGCTCGTGGTCCCTTCCGCCAGAACGGCAGCCATCATAAGATTCTCAGTTGCTCCTACACTTGGGAATGTTAAAAATATTTTATTCCCAAGCAAACTTTTGGATCGAAAGGTAATATACCCTTCTGCATCAACGTATTCTGCTCCTAAAGCAGTGAGTCCAGACAAATGCAGGTCGATCCTTCTTTCTCCGATAGCACAGCCACCTGGACGAGAGATCGTTACCTCTCCAAAACGTGCCAGAAGAGGTCCCATTAGAAAAATGGAAGAGCGCATTTGCCCCATCAATTCATCTGGAACATGCGTCTCGTGTATCTGACTTGTATCTATACTGACACAATGCTCCTTATGACTAACTTTTGCCCCAATTTCACTTAGGATTTTCAACATGACCTCAATATCTTTTAAATGAGGCACATCATGGATTTCAAATTGCCCTTCAGCCAGTACTGTTGCTGCAAGAATCGGTAGAGCCGCATTCTTTGCTCCATGAATTCGTAGCGTCCCGGACAGAGGTTTTCCGCCTTCGATAGCAAAAGCTTCCAAACTTTCACCTCCGTGTTACCCCTCGCCGATCACCAAAACTTCCGTATGCAGGTCTACTTGGAACTTTTCCTTAATCGTAGATCGCGCATGCTCAATTACGGTGAGGACGTCGGTTGCCGTCGCTCCTCCTCGATTCACGATAAAATTAGCGTGCATCTCTGATATTTGGGCACCCCCAACGGTATATCCTTTCAACCCGCAAGCCTCAATTAGTCGGCCTGCATGGTCGCCAGGCGGATTCCTGAAGACGCTTCCCGCACATGGGGAAGTAAATGGCTGCGTCTTTAATCTACGGTCTTTAAACCGAGCCAGAGAGGCAGCAACCTCTTTTCTATCTCCAGGCTGTAATTGAAGAGTAGCTTCCATCACAATACCTTTACGCTCTTGAAGCAGGGAAGTGCGATAGCTAAACTGTAGTTCTTCGTTGGATAGCACTTTTGTTTCTCCGTCTTCGAAAAGGATTTCGGCGCTTATAAGGATACGTGAAAGATCTGATCCATGTGCCCCAGCATTCATGTAGACCGCCCCGCCAACGGAACCGGGGATCCCCCCCGCAAACTCCAAGCCGGTCAACCCTCTTTTGCCAGCCTCCACCGTCAAACGAACCATCGAATAACCGGCACCAACACGCACCTTATTTCCCTCGAATTCGCAGTGGCTTAAGCCCTGAGCCACTTTAAACACGGCTCCCCGAATCCCTCTATCCCTCACCAGAAGGTTAGAACCGCGCCCAATAGCAATCCAGGGAAGATTGTGATGGTGGATGATCTGTACAGCCCTTATCAAGGCTTCTTTATCAGTGGGTTGAATCAATAGATCTGCGGGACCTCCAATTCGCCAGGTCGTGTGCTTAGCGAGAGGTTCATCCACCCATACATTTCCAACATTTGCTTGTTCTAGTTCATCTGCTATATGTCTCATACGAACCTCCTGACACAAATGCTAGGTCGGAACAAAATCTATCACGTGTTTGCTTCATCGTATGCAGATTCCCGACCCAGCGTGACAAACGCCTATAGTAGGCTTACTCTTATGCAAGGCATCGATACAAGTTCGTTGCCGCCTCCGGCATACCTAATGAAAGGGATGCTTCCCTCATTTTTTGCCAACGACCTTCCTGATGAAGGATAGCATCAATTTTATTCATCAGTATTGCCTCATTTAGTTCACTCTCTAAAATAACCTCTGCCGCTCCTTCTTTTTCCAATCCGCGGGCATTTTTCACTTGATGATTATTGGTAACATAAGGTGATGGTATTAATATTGCTGGAATTCCTAACGCGGTGATTTCAGCTAAAAACGATGCTCCTGCTCGATTGACGATAACATGAGTTGCTGAAAGCAAATCTGGCATTTGATCTACGTAAGGGACTACAGTGAAGTTAGTTGGCTTCTCTCTCTGTTTATCTATTCGTTCCTTAATTGACTCGTAATGCACGTCTCCTGTTACATATACAAAATGACAATCCGGGTACTGAGAGAATTGAGGAATTGCTGCTAATGTAGCTTCATTAATCGCTCTAGCACCTCGGCTTCCCCCCACTAACAGGACAATTTTTTTACCGGCAGGGATTTGCAGATTGCTTCTCCCTTTTTCCGGATTACTGCTTACAACCTCGGTAGCGCGCGGATTACCTGTTACTATCGTTTTAGCTGAGGGGAAATATGGAAGTGAATCTTCAAATGAAACCGCCACTTTATTTACGTAACGGGACAAGAATTTGTTTGTAATGCCCGGTTCCACATTCTGTTCATGAATCACCGTACGAATCCCTAATTTGGTAGCAGCATACACGACGGGACCACATACATAGCCGCCCGTTCCTATAACCACATCTGGTTTAAATTCCTTCAACATGCGTTTGGCATCGGATACCGCTCGGAAAAACTTCATGATTGTGCGGAAGTTTTCCAGTGACAAACTTCGCTTGAAGCCGGAGATTTCCACCGATTGAAACGGAATGTTATGTTTGGGGACAATGATTGATTCCAGCCCGCGTTTTGTCCCAATATACAAAAAGGCAGCTTGCGGTTCATGACGCAAAATTTCTTTTGCTACCGCAAGTGCCGGATAAATATGTCCCCCAGTTCCTCCCCCAGTTAGTACCACTCTCACTAGTATCACCCATCTCTTTACAGTTGATTGTTATCTGGAAAAACGGGAGATATTAAGCAGTATTCCTACTTGTGTTAGCATCAGCGTAAGTGACGAGCCACCGTAGCTTAAAAATGGCAACGTTATACCCGTAACAGGAAACATTCCCGTAACTACGCCTACATTAATCGTAACCTGAATGCCAATCATCCCTATGATACCAAGGGCTAACAAATTGCCAAACAGGTCAGGAGCTGTGATCGCCACCCTCATTCCTCGCCATAGGAGCAGCAGGAATAATAGGAGTACCAACGTCCCGCCAACAAAACCCAACTCTTCCGCAATGATGGAAAAAATAAAATCATTGTAGGGCTCTGGCAAATAGGAAAATTTTTGTCTGCTTCCTCCCAACCCAAGTCCTAATAATCCTCCTGGGCCAATTGCATACAGGGATTGAATGATCTGATATCCCGAACCAAGTGGGTCCGACCACGGATCAAGAAAAGATGTAATGCGTGCCATCCTGTATGGTGCGGACAACACAAGACCAACAAATCCTACAAGTCCAAGCACAGCAAGTCCGGCAAAATGACTCACTTTTGCCCCTGCAGCAAAGATCATCAAAATGGCCATCCCCATTAATACACTACCCGTACCTAGATCTGGTTGTAACATAATTAATCCAAAACAAGCAACAGGAATCAGTAAGGCTGGAAATAATCCTTTGCCAAACAACACAATATGTTTTTGATTATCGGAAAGCCATTGGGCAAGAAAAGCTGCCACGCCGAATTTGGCAAACTCCCCAGGCTGGATACCGAATGAACCAAAACCTAACCAGCTTTTTGAACCATTTACTTCTCGTCCAATTACTAGTACTAACACCAACAACGCTAAACTGACGATAAATCCTGCTTTCGCCCATTTCTTAAATACCCAGTAATCCAGGTTCATCATCAAATACATGGAGACGATCCCCAGAATGGCAAAAATGATTTGCCGCTTGGTAAAAAAGTAGGGATCGGAGAATTTGTGTTGGGCAAATACAGCACTTGCGCTGTACACCATAACAATTCCGATCCCCAGCAAAAGAAGAGTTACAAACACAATCACAAAATCAGGGGCAGATCGTACCTTACTCATTCGCAAGCCATCCTTTCGTACGCCGTCCCCCTGACAACCGCGTACGCAGTGCAAAAGGGACTAGTTTATCTCGGCTTGTTTCTAAGTTTATGCACGCTGTCCTTAAACATGCTCCCCCTTACCTCATAGGAAGGAAACATATCCCAACTAGCACAGGCAGGACTTAGCAACACAACATCACCCGCTTCTGCGACAGATGCTGCTTTTTGAACAGCGCTATCCACAGTATCGACGGCAAATCTGAGTTCAATCCCTGCCTCTTCCGCTCTTTTCTGCAAAACAGTAGAGGTTTGACCAAAGGTAATGATTGCTTTTACATGTTTGTTAAACGATTCAAGCATTTCCATAAAATCAATTCCGCGATCAAGACCTCCAGCAATGAGTACCAATGGTTCTTTAAATGCCTCTATACCCCTGATAGCTGCCTCTGGATTGGTTGCTTTGGAATTGTTGTAATACTTAACACCAACCAATGTATCAACGAACTCCAATCTGTGCTCAACGCCGCTAAATGATTGCAGGACGTGCTTAATGGAATCATTATCTGCCCCAGCCAATTTACTGATCACGATAGCTGCCAAGGCATTTTCAAGGTTAAATTCTCCTGGTAGAGACAGTTTGCTTGCCTTCATGATGATTTCCTCATCACCTGTCTCGTCTTTATAACAAATCATACCATCTCTGACATAAGCTCCTCGATCCACTTCATGTCTTATACTAAAATAATAAGCTTTTGCCCGAATGTTTTTACACACGTTTATGACTCGCTCATGATCATATGGAATGACGGCATAATCTTCCTCTGTCTGATTGGCAAAAATTTTGCATTTAGCCTTGGTATACTCTTCCATTGAATGGTGATAATCAAGATGAGCAGGATATAGGTTCAGGATGGTAGCAATATGTGGTTTAAAAGTTTGTGTCCCCATCAACTGAAAGCTGCTTAATTCGGCTACCAAATACTGATCCTTTTCCATTTCTTCTGCTAGGCTACATAACACAGTCCCAATATTACCACCCACCACCGAGTCAACGCTTGCCGCATGCAGAATAAGACCTACCAGAGTGGTGGTCGTAGTTTTTCCGTTGGAACCTGTTATGCCAATTAACGGAGCACGAGAAAGACGATAAGCCAGTTCCACCTCTGTTATAACCGGAATGGAGAAGGTCAACGCCTGTTGAATCGGTTTTACTTCATATGGTATTCCCGGGTTTTTCACTACTAGTGAAATTCCTTCATGAATCAAATCATCAGGATGTCCGTCTGTAATTACTTTAATACCCAATGCTTCTAGTTCTTCGTAGCCATATGCTTCTTCTCTAGGCTTTTGATCGTTAACAATAACAGTTGCACCAAAGCGGTGTAACTGTTTTGCAACTGCCACACCGCTTTTCGCTAACCCGAGAACGACTACTTGCTTGTCCTTATACATGTCCATGTTAGTGTATCACCTCTAGGTAGACGCCTAATCCAGCAAACAGGATTCCTACCAGCCAGAAGGTTACAACGACACGCCATTCCGACCATCCAGACAATTCGTAATGGTGGTGAAGCGGACTCATTCTAAACACGCGTTTTCCTCTGGTTTTAAAGGATATAACCTGAATGATAACGGATAGGGTTTCAATCACGAATACAATTCCAATTACTGCAAGCAAAATTTCTGTTTTTGTCAGAATGGCAATACCAGCGAGTGCGCCCCCTAGCGCAAGTGAGCCGGTATCCCCCATAAATACTCTGGCAGGATGTGCATTAAACACCAGGAACCCTAGCACAGAACCCACAACAGCTGCGCTGAAGATAGCCGTATCCATGTTAGAAGCATTCCAAGCAATAATTGCATAGGCACCGAACGCTATTGCGCTTGTTCCTGCCAAGAGGCCATCGAGACCATCTGTCAGGTTCACTGCATTCGTACTTCCTACCAGCAAGAAGAGCAAGAACGGGAAATACATCCAGCCTAGATCAAAATCAATCGAGGTTCCTGGAATGGAAAGGACCGTGCTATGACCCATTTTTACTAACAACAAATAGGCAACAATCGCAAGCAGAATTTGCCCTGCGAATTTTTGCTTTGCTGTTAAACCCAGATTTCTCTTCTTCTTGATTTTAATAAAGTCATCAAGAAAACCGATTAAGCCATATCCGAATGTAACCACAATCAGGAATAGAAGCTCGGTATCCCATTGTGCAAATTTCAAAACGGTAAACAAGAGGGCAAGAACAATGATGGTACCACCCATCGTAGGCGTTCCTGCCTTTTTCAGATGAGATTGGGGGCCTTCTTCACGAATGCTCTGACCGAATTTCAATCGACGCAACATCGGAATAAACAGCGGTCCAATTAAAACGGCGATCAGAAAAGCTGCGAGTATTGTAATAAACAAAACATTATCAAATGGCATGCCCCTACCTCCTTCCCCAAACGGTAAAGATTGTTTTAGCTACGTGAGTTGTTTTTCTGTTGTTCATAGATGGCTTCCTTTGCAACTTCCCGATCATCAAATGGGAAAATCTGTCCTTTTATTTCCTGATACGTTTCATGACCTTTACCGGCAATCAGGATACAATCTCCAGCTTTTGCACGTCGAACTGCATGTGCAATCGCTTCTCTTCTATTCACAATGGTGATATAGCTACTCTCATTTACATCTGTTACGCCTGTTAGCATATCTTCTAGAATGGTTTCAGGTTGTTCGGAGCGAGGATTATCTGATGTAAAGACGCTGTAAGCAGCATACTTTGTTGCAATACCCGCCATAATTGGGCGTTTGGTTCGATCTCGATCCCCACCGCAACCTACTACACAAATAATCTCTCCCGAAGCGAATTCTTTCGCAGTAATGAGCGCATTTTCCAGACTGTCTGGCGTGTGTGAATAGTCTACAATCACAGCAAAATCCTGTCCGCACAAGACGGATTCAAATCTTCCGTTCACACCCTTGATCTCTTCTAAGCTAGCCTTGATGGAAGCAAGCGGTACACCTTCAATCAGGGTAGCAGCAATAGCGGCAAGTGCGTTATAAATATTAAATTTGCCCGCCAGCTTCATGTAGATATCACAGCTACCCGCATAAGTATCTACAGTAAAGCTGGTACCAGCCGAAGTCAACCGAATGTCGCGCGCGCGAATATCCGCTTCCTGCTCAATTCCATAGGTTAGGATCCGTACCGAGGTTACTTGCGCAAAAAACGCAGAGGTTTCCTCGTCTGCATTTAATACCGCTGTCTTGCACGTATGTTGATCATACTGGTTACCCAATTGTGAAAACAGCAGGGATTTGGCAAATCGATAGTTTTCAAAGGTTTTATGGTAATCCAGATGATCCTGCGTGATATTGGTAAAGATAGCAGTATGAAAATTACAGCCATGGACTCTGCCCATATCTAACGCATGCGACGATACCTCCATTATGGCATAATCCGTATCTACATCGCGCATGCGGCGGAAAGCTGATTGCAGATCCAGAATGTCAGGTGTCGTGTTCTTCGATGATACAACCTGGTCTCCAATTCGCATATGTATCGTGCCAATCAAACCTGTTCGTTTTTCATAGTCCGACAATATTTTATCAATCAAATGCGTGGTCGTCGTCTTTCCATTGGTCCCGGTTACACCAATCACCTTCAGCTCTTGTGTGGGAGACCCATAGAACCGATCTGCAAGATAAGCCATTGCCCGTCTGGAATCGGAAACATAGATAACCGTTCCATCCACATCAACCTCATTTTCGGCAAGTATGGCAACTGCTCCCTTTTCTTTAGCTGTAGCCGCGAACCTATGACCATCCACAGTGAAACCGTTTAAACAAATAAACAGGTATCCTGGTTTCACTTGTCTAGAATCAGCAGTGATTCCTTTTACTTCAACATCAGTCTCACCAATCACACGGCTGATCAGCAAAGGAGCAAGCAACTCCCGTAACAACATACAATGGCACCCCAATCTCCAACTAGTATTGACAAAAGATGTTTCATTTCAAAACAAATGGCTTGCAAAAGGAGGAGAAGCACTCCTCCCTCTACGAAGATATATTGTATAGCTAATCAGCCATTTTGTCACCAAGGTAGACACGAATTTTTGAACCTTCCTCCACCTTCACGCCCGGTGCAGGAGACTGTTTAATCACGTATTTACCCTTACCTGAGACTTCTAGAGGCATGGTATAGTAAGAGTTGGTAATTTCTTTCATCGTCATGTTTACCAAATTAGGAATCTCAACAAATTTCACGTCTCCATAGGCAATCTCCCTTTGAATGGTGGAAGGACGTTTTGTGACACCCAAATACGGTAAAGAAGACTCCAAAATATTTTTAACAACAGGTGCTGCAATCGTTCCTCCAAAAGCTTGTGCTTTTGGATTGTCTACAGCAACGTAAACGAGGATTTGCGGATCATCGGCAGGAGCGAATCCAATAAAGGAAACGATGTACTCGTTAGACAAATACCGACCATTCACAGATTTTTGGGCTGTACCCGTTTTTCCCCCTACTCGGTAGCCTTCAATATATGCATTATGACCTGTACCTCTTGCGACTACGCTCTCCAATGACTCCCGAACTTTCTTGGATGTTTCCTCGGAAATAACTTTGCGTATTTCCACCGGCTCAGTTCGCCCGACAACATCGTGGGTAACACTGTCTCTCCATTCCTTAGCGCTGTATGGCTTCATCAGTTTACCACCATTTATCGCCGCCGAAACGGCTGCCATTTGCTGGATAGGGGTTACCGATACCCCTTGACCAAACGACGTCGTACCCAGCTCCACAGGACCTACCTGACTCATTTTAAACAGGATTCCATTTGATTCACCAATTAAATCAACACCTGTCTTCTTTCCAAAACCAAAGTCCGTAATGTATTGGAATAATCTTTCTTTTCCCAAGCGCTGTCCCATCGTCACGAATCCCGGGTTGCAAGAATTCTCAACCACTTCAAGCATCGTCTCTGATCCGTGCCCTTGTCGCTTCCAGCAACGAAGAGGTACCCCCGCAACAGTTATATGACCAGGATCATAAAAACTCTCTTTCAGGTCAACGACGCCTTCCTGTAGTGCTGCTGCTAACGTAACGATCTTAAAGGTAGAACCCGGCTCATACGTTTTCCAGATGGGGAGGTTCCGGTTAAAAATATCTGGTGCATACTCCTGATACTTCTCTGGATGATAGGTTGGTCTCGACGCCATCCCCAAAATCTCACCTGTCTTCGGATTCATGGCAACCGCTAATATATCATCCGGCTGATAAGCAACCATCGCCTGATCCATCTCTCGTTCCAGAAAGGTCTGTATCTGCTTATCGATGGTTAAATACATATCCATCCCGTTTACTGGAGCTACATACTTCTCCGCATGACCCGGCATGGCTCTGCCACCTGCATCGGTTGGGAACGAGACATATCCAGAAGTTCCCTGTAATAGTTTATCATACATTTTTTCCAGTCCAGTTAGACCTTGATTATCAATTCCTGTAAAGCCAAGAACCTGTGCTAACAATGTTCCATTCGGATAAAATCGCTTTGAGTCATCAGCTACCATGATTCCTGGCAGCATCATTTTTTGAATTTGTTCTGCCTTCTCCTCTGATATTTTGCGCCCTCCCGGTACTCGAATCTGCATAGTACGAGTTGTAATCGCCTTATAGATCTTCTCTTCGCTTTCCTCCAGAATTACTGCCAGCTTAGCTGCAGTTTCTTCTGGAGTCGTTACCTGAGCTGGTACAGCTATTACAGAAGGTACAGTGGTGTTTTCTACTAGATCATCTCCATGACGATCCTTGATAATGCCTCGTTTCGCCTCAAAATTAATGTTTCTGGTCCATAGCTTGTTCGCTTCTTCTTGCAACCACTGACCCTCAAAGATTTGCAGATAGCCAAGTCGTGAAATAAGAGCCATGAACAAAAGGATTCCAAAAACAAGCGCAATAAAAATTCTGCGTCGTACCGTAGCATTGGATACCCGCATAAAAAACACTCCTCCCTGCGAATAAGGGTTGTCTTTCTTACCCTATTCCACTTGGAGAAGTGTTAGAACTTCTTGTCTACTGTTGATACTGTGGACTTAACTTAACCTGGATGCTTTCTTTTCCGGTTAAAGCTTTGCCCGGTTCTATATTTTGCTCTACGACATACCCGGTACCTGTGGCATTTACAGCCATCCCCATCAGGTGACTATATTCAAGGACCTCACGCATTGACTTTCCTTTGAAATCCGGCATTTTAAAAGCTTTAGCGCCATCCGTTACCACTACCAGCTTGGTTCCTGGTCCCACTTTTTCAAAGGCTGCCGGTACCTGATTTACGATTTTTTGACCCGAACCCATTACTTCCAGCTCCAAACCCGCCTCTTTCGCACGAGACTTAGCCTGTTCCGTGGTCAAATTAATCAGTTCAGGAGCCGTGATTTGTTTAACCTCAGATTGCTCAACGACTTCCGCTTCTTTTCGTAGTGCATTCAGGTCAGGAGTCTCTTGAAGGTATTGCAAGCTCTGCTGCATGACTGACTTGAAAATCGGTGCGATAATCGTACTACCTACCTCATAGGAAGGGATATTTACTGCAGGATCATCTACTACCACATAAACGAGAAGTCTCGGATTCTCTACCGGAGCGAACCCGATAAAGGAATAAATGTATTTACCATCCACAATCTTACCTTTGTCATTATACTTTTGGGCGGTACCCGTTTTACCGGCAACACTATAATGATCTAGCTTAAATGATCTACCTGTTGCACCTTCCTTATACGTTCCATCCACAACCGTTTGCAGGATTTCACGCGTCTCTTTGGCAGTTGCCTCCGAGATTGGTCTACCTACTTCCTTGGGCTCAATACGCTCCAGGACTTTACCAGAATGGGGATCAGTGATCTCTTTCACGATCATAGGTTGCATCAGCTTCCCGCCATTGGCGATCGCACTCACTGCTGCTACCTGTTGAATAGGTGTTACGGTTACCCCTTGTCCAATCGTTGTTACAGCAAGGTCACGTGGTGAGAACTTGTTCGGATTGGTAACGTTTCTGAGATTCCCTACCCCTTCTCCTGGTAACTGAATATTTGTTTTCTTCCCAAAGCCAAACGCATCAAAATAGTGAGCCATTTTTTCCTGACCTAGCTTGTCATAACCAAGAATAGCAAATAGCACGTTACTGGAGCGTTGTACCCCGTTTAGGTAAGAGATCGGGCCCCACCCCTCACGTCTATGGTCATAGATAGCAGGGCCAGACTTCCATCTTTTAAAACTTCCTGATTCAAAATGTTTATTTCTGGCAAAAACCCCTTCTTCAATGGATGCCGCCAATGTAATAATCTTGAATGTAGAACCAGGCTCAAACGTATAGCTGACCGCATAGTTGGAGTAGTTCTCAATGTTACGATAATCGTTAGGATCATGATGAGGACGATTGGACATCGCCAGAACCTCACCGGTATGAGGATCTGCTACGATTACCGTCATCCCTTTTGGTTTAAAATCCGCATTCACTCGATCTAACGCTTGTTCTACATAGCTTTGGATCTGATGATCAATAGTCAGCGTAATATTTTGTCCATCGACTGCTGGCTGGAAATCCACTTCACCATCAGGCAACTGATAGCCAGCTCCATCTTTAATTGTCTCCAACCTACCCGGTTTGCCCTTCAGTTTAGGGTCATACTGTTTTTCTATCCCCATTACAGCATCATTTTTGTAATCAAGAAACCCAAGTACATGAGCGGCATATTTGCCCTTTGGATAGAAACGGTTACTTACTTCTGATATCTTAATACCTGGCATTTGATTTTTCTTCGCACGTGCACCTGTATCAGGATTCATTGGGTATTGAATATCTAAGATCTTGTTTTTCTGATCTAGTGTTAGCTTACCTGCTTCAGGACCCAATTCAACCCATTTAGCATTTGGATTGCCCGTTAGACGGTTTAAGAGTTTTTCATAGGGTACATTCATTACGGCAGACAGCTTTTGTGCTGTCATCACTGGGTCTTGCACGTAATCATCCGAGTCAGGTTCACCTTTTGCATTTAGATTCGGTTTAACTTGTGCCTCTATTTTATATGCAGGTCCATCATATGCGAGAGCGATTCCATTGCGGTCGTAAATCGTTCCTCGCTTTTGATCAAGTGTCGTAGTACTGCTCCACTGAGCTTCACCCATTTTCATAAGCCGGTCATCATCTACAATTTGTACCCACCATAACCGTGAGATGAGTAAGAAAAAGCCAAGTAGAATACAAAAACCAACAAAAACACCACGTGACTTCATCCGTTGTTTCATTTTCACCAGGTTTCCCCCCTCCCCATGGAAGTCCTTTTATACTCCAGTTCTAAAAGAAAATGTTACTCAATGGCGTGAGTAACATTTTCGTCTAGTTTCTTGCCTGTTTTGTATTCGTTTCTCCCGTATTTCCAACAGATTTGCTTGTCATGATGCGTACAGATTCCATGTTTCGAACCATTCCCTGTTTCGCAGCCTCTGCTTCAATACGGTTTGGATTACGAAGTTCGTCCACTTTTAGTCTCATAGATTCAATTAGACTTTTATTATTAGCAATTTCGCCCTTTAGCTTCTGTATCTCATAGTTGTTTTGCGAAATGGCACTATAGCGCACACCAACAAACCCCGCAGCCGCAACCAACACACCGATAAGAAACAGGTATAGAAGCTTTTCACTTGTGGGGACTCCTGGTCTGACAACTACCGTTCTTTTTACTTTTTTTGAGGTTTTTGGCTGACGATTTACTTCATAAGCTAAATTCCCCCGTGAATAATAACTCACTCCTGTCCCTCCCTATGTATGTAAGGTAATTCTGGCAGCTAGCGCCCTCATCTACTTACTCAAGTTTTATCTACGATTTGTCATATGTCTCGCTTGGTTCGAAACTAACTTCAACAGTGATACTACAATTTCTCCGCAATTCGAAGTTTAGCTGACCTTGCTCGCGGATTCATTTCTAATTCTTCTTCACTAGGTAGAAGAGGTTTACGCGTAATCACCTTCACTATCGGTTGATTACCGCATGCACATTGCGGAAAAGCTGGTGGACACGTACACCCCTTAGCCTTGTCCAAGTAAGCATGCTTACAAATTCGATCTTCTAAGGAGTGGAATGTTATAACACTCACTCTGCCACCTGGATTCAAAATATCAATGGCATCCCCGACAGCTTCACGGAAAACATTCAACTCATCATTAACGGCAATCCGAATCGCCTGAAAAGTCCGCTTGGCAGGGTGCGGTCCCGTGCGTCTTGCTGCTGCTGGAATTGCTTCCTTAATGATCTCTACTAATTGCCCGGTTGTCATGATTGGTTCTTTTTCCCGGTGAGTAATAATATTCCGGGCAATTCTCCGGGCAAACTTCTCTTCGCCATACTCAAAGATAATTTTGGTAATTTCCGCTTCTTCCCACTCGTTCACAATATCGTAGGCTGATAGTGTCGCCTGTTGATCCATTCGCATGTCTAATGGAGCATCGCCATTGTAACTAAAACCACGCTCTTCCACATCAAGCTGTGGAGAGGAGACACCCAGATCAAACAGCACACCATCTACACCCTCGTAGCCAAGATCAGCTACGACTTCTTTCAAACTTAGGAAGTTGCTTTTTACCAAGATGACTTTATCGCCATATTCTTTTAATTTTTCCTTTGCATTCGCCAAAGCAACATCGTCCTGATCAATCGCAATCAGTCTGCCTTGCTCATTTAGCTTGGAGGCAATCAGAGAACTGTGACCAGCGCCTCCCAATGTACAATCAACATAGACACCGTCCGGGCGAATAGTAAGCCCTTCTACAGCCTCTTTTAACAACACAGTGATATGATGAAACAACTTCGTCAACTCCCGAATCTATAAGTTAAAATCTACGAGCTTTTCGGCAATCTCTCCAAAGGAGTCTTCCTGTGCCTCAGAATAAGCATCCCACTCGCTCTTGCTCCAAATCTCCACACGGTTCTGTACGCCAATCACAACGCACTCTTTTGACAATCGACCATGTTCACGCAGATGCGGAGGTATATTTACCCTTCCCTGCTTGTCCCACTCACATTCAGCAGCACCAGAAAAGAAAAATCGGGTAAAGGCACGAGCATCTGCTTTCGTAAACGGCAAAGAAGCCAGTTTCTCGGTTAATGCCTTCCACTCATCCATCGGGTAGACAAATAAGCAGCGATCAAGTCCTCGGGTAACAACAAAGGAAAGACCTAGTGAATCACGGAATTTAGCTGGGATGGTCAAACGGTTCTTATCATCAATATTATGTTGATATTCACCCATGAACATGACTTCAACCCCACTTCCTTTCACAAGTGTACCACTTTCCCCCACTTTTACCCACTTGTCGTATGTTTTTATTATAAGAAAAAAACCTGCCGTTTGTCAGCAGGTTTTTTTCTTCATATATTGATTTAATGTTACAGCGGTTTTCTTATCTATTCGACCCAGCTTTCCAGATACTCTTTTTGTTCTGGAGTCAGTTTGTCGATTGTAAATCCAAGTGCATCTAATTTATAGCGAGCTACCATCTCATCCAGCTCGTAAGGAACATTCAAAACTTTTTTACCAATTGCATCATAATTCTTACTTACATGCTCCAAGCCTACAGCTTGAAGAGCAAACGTCATATCCATAATCTCAGCCGGATGTCCGTCACCTGCAGCCAGATTAACCAGTCTGCCTTCTGCTAACAGATAGATTTTACGACCATCTTGCATGACAAATTCTTCGATATCTTTACGTACGACACGCTTGGATGTCGATAATTCTTCCAGCTCCACTTTGTTAACTTCGACATCGAAGTGACCAGCGTTAGACAAAATAGCGCCATCCTTCATTGCCTCATAATGGTTTTTGCGAATAATATCTCGGTTACCTGTTACAGTTACGAAATAATCTCCACGACTAGCAGCTTCATCCATAGACATTACTTCGAAACCATCCATGTATGCTTCAACTGCTTTGATTGCATCAATTTCGGTAACGATAACTTTCGCACCCAGACCTTTTGCACGCATTGCCACGCCTTTACCGCACCAACCGTAGCCTGCTACAACAACTGTTTTACCAGCAACAACCAAGTTAGTTGTACGGTTGATACCATCAAATACAGATTGTCCAGTACCATAACGGTTATCGAACAAATATTTGCAAAATGCATCATTTACAGCTACCATTGGGAATTCCAGCTTGCCTTCCTTCTCCAATGCACGCAGACGAAGAATACCTGTAGTTGTTTCTTCTGCTCCGCCTTTCACGTTCTCTAACAGATCACGGCGTTCACCATGCAGAATAGTTACAAGATCCCCACCATCGTCAATCAGGAAGTCTGGGCGTGTTTCCAGAGTTTTGATCAACAGTTCCTTATATTCTTCTGGTTCTGGATTATATTTCGCAAATACACGAATGCCATCCTCTACCAATGCTGCACAAACATCATCTTGTGTGGACAGCGGATTAGAACCGGTGATTGTTACTTCTGCTCCACCAGCCTGGATTACTTTAGCAAGATAAGCAGTCTTTGCTTCTAGGTGAAGGGAGATTGCTACTTTTTTACCTGCAAACGGTTTTTCAGCCTCAAATCTTTCCCGAATTCGGTTAAGTACAGGCATATGCTCACTCACCCAGTCAATTTTCAAATGACCATTTGGCGCTAATGCCATGTCTTTTACAATGCTTTCTTGTACTATAGTCATCTTGCTACAAGCCTCCTTACTGTAATGTACAACTATATGTGCTATCTTATCACAGCAACAGGCAGTGTTCATCATTTTAGGATGATTTTTTTGCCACTTTTAAAAATTTACAGTCTATTTTTGCGATTATGTGCCTAGTTCCTAACGATGACGGTGTGTTTTTCTCTGAAAAATCGCGTCCCTTACACCTTACACCGTAACCCGTCCCTTCAAGAGTAGCAATGCATATTGAAGGGGACGCCTTACCGCTTCCCGATATGTTTCTATCTGATTTAACTGACGAAAAATATCGCGACCTGGCTTCGGATTTATTTCAATGAGATACACGTCCCCCGATACATCAATGCCTACATCAAGTCCTAGTTCAAACATTCTGCCATAGATTTTTTCTACGGATTCTGCTGTCTGATAAGCAAGAGCCCTGCATTTCGTAAGCACTTCCTTCGCCATTTTTTCTCCAAATCGCTTGGTTAACACTTCAAGCGGATCGTATGCCTTTCCTCCGCCATGCAGATTAGAAGTAGAGCTGTTGGAACCACCTACGCGTATACCAAGTCCGGTCACATTCCAATCTCCCAGCTCGTTCTTTTGGATAAGAATGCGAGTATCAACCATCCTCCCCTTGATTAATTCCAAATCTATACCTTGTTGCAGTAGGAATTTTTCCTTGCCTAGTCGCTCATCCTTCGTCCAATTTGCAATGAACGACACGAGCTCCTCATAAGAAAGAGCGTCTTTCACAATTTTTTTGAGTGATAATGTTCTGCCTAGCACGCTGTATGACGAAGTATTTCTTTGAATTCGTAAAATACTTCTTCCTGCCGTTCCATTGGTTGGCTTTACATAAAGGAGGGGATGCTCTTTTCTCATCAAATCTAACTTCTCTTTAGAAAAGACATGGGTTTCAGGAAGCCAGACGATCATTTCGTCTTCACCAGATAACGCCTCATGCACCTTCCATTTAGATTTGAATTGACTGTTGGCATATTCAAACAGAGGCTTTCGTCGAAAGGCAAGATAATCCTTATGTTGTGGTCGTGGGTAATATCGATAGCGATCAATGACTATATCAGGCCAGTCAAATTCCACTTTTTTCCATGTCTTATCAGCTCCAGGAGTAAATCCTTTGATTTTCCGCTTTGCCAACTGAACATCATGGGGACCAAATAAAAAGACAATAGCTCCCAGCTTTTTTCCTTCTTGGATTAAGTGGCGAAAAAAAGTTGGTTCAAAAAACTTTTTCCCATTTCGATATGTTAATACGCCGATCACAGGCTTTGCCATAGCATTCCCACCTCTTTGTAAGCATTATAGTGGTAGTCTATGACAAATGCCCGGAGACGTTCGTTCTTGGGTTGAATCAGTGATTCAATTCGTTACCCTTCCTGCTGCATGGATAATTTATCTTTGGTCATCTCAATATGTCGGATCGCTTTTAAATATTTTTGCTCAGTAACACGTTTATGTTCATATAACCATTCCACGTAATTGCGTAGGGAGAGCAAATCAACCCACGCCATTTTGGACAATGGATCATCAACAGGAAATCCACCCATAATATCACCGTTATCGATGGCTTTAATCAATTCTTTTGCTGGCATTCCAATCTTTGGAGCAATTAAATAAATGGCAACTTCCATGAGATACTTTCCTTTCGAACACGCAAGATTATTTCGCTTATGAGAATCTTTTACAGATGTACAATCTGTACAGAACCATTACGTTCACCAGTTTTTTCAAGCAAAAGATCAATCAAATCTAATCCATATCGATTCATATAGGCAAAAATAGTATAGACACGTTCCTGCCACTTTCCATCAGGCAGTAACGCCTGTTCAATACGTACGATCTGATCGATGCTCACCTGATGTTTCAAATGAATAGCCTTTCTGACACGCTCCTGCATGAAGCTAATGTCATCCAAAAGCCTCTTCCTATTCGCTTCTGCCAATTGTAGCAATCCTTTATCGTAGGTAACAACTTCCTGGAGCAATTTTTGATAAGAATTTTGCACTTCCTGTTTTTGCTGTTCAAATTTTTCATGGAAGCCTGGTTCATCAAGTGCGTTCAGCCATTCATTTTTCCATTGATCCATATGATGAAAAAGGGTATCTATACGTAATTCATGCTTCTGAAGTAGCCTGTCAATATTTCCTTCCACAAGTACATAGGAAGTTCGTGGAACAACAAGAGGCACCTGCTGCCCAAACAAGGAAAACGCATCTTTAAAATTAGCCCAATACAATAGTTCACCAGGTCCAGCTACATAGGCAAGCGTAGGAATCAAGTGTTCCTGCATGAGAGGTCGGCTTACTACATTTGCACTAAAGCGCTCAGGAGAGGTCTCCAATATCTGTAGCAATTCGTCTTCTGAATAGAGTCTGCCACCATCCTTAGCTTGAAACCCATTCCGGGCCCGCTCCATCAAGAGACGTTCTTCCTGTTCATACAGGAAAAAATGGGCCTGATTACCATACAGTTCTAGTTGATTCGGGTAGTTACAGGCTTGTAAGCGGGCTTGTGTTGAAAGAAGAATACGAGATAGTTCCTTATTCTTGCGGATTACTTCTTTAAACACACGGCTTTCCATTTGTCTAACCGCAGGATCAGATGATTCAATCAAGATGAGTCCATGCTTACCAAATAGCTTAACCAGTAGCAAAGCGAACCAGTCTGCTAGCGTATCTGATTCACGAGCGGTACCTAGTAGTAGCTGACGTAACTCTTGACTATGATCTGTTTCCAGCTCTTCTGTAAAAAACTGCTCCACGATCTGTAGCATCTCATCCTGGCTAGTCTTTATTGCTGAAACAGAACGCTTCCCTCCTGGATCGGTAGCAATCGTTATTTTCCGTGCCTCACCTGTAAGTGTCTGCTGGAAAAAATGATTTACTTCATCAAAGTCATGATCTTCCCCAGCAATCCAGAATACAGGAACTACCTTTACACCAAGTAGCATACTCTGTTCTCTTGCCAGTTGAATGGTATCAATTGCCTTGTATATGGTGTACAACGGACCCGTTAGCAATCCTGCCTGTTGCCCCGTAATTACTGCAAGCGTATCTGGCTTCTTCAGTTCTTCGATATTTGCTAACGCCTCCTGATGATTACCAACCTGCCGATTATAGCGATACAGCGCATCTGAGAGTTCGTCGCGATTCCAATCATTTTTACTTACTACGTACTGCATGCGTTCCAGATAACTCTCTTTCGCAAAAGGTGAATATGTAAAAAAGGATAATGCTTCTACGCTTTCCTTTTTATAATCAGTAAGAAACGATCTAGGTGCATGTAAAGATACAGGTATATTTTTCATTCTTCTCCTTCTTTCAACATTCCAGGGTTATTCCTGTTGATTATAGCATGGGAAAAGAGAACGAAAAACAGGACCCTCTCCAGCGAAGTGTCCTGTTCGTATTTACCATATATGTTTTACAAAGAAAGACAATTTTAGAATCGAGGGGAAGAAACAGTCCAAATTGCCAAACAGTCTACTTCGCCTACGTTGGAGACTGTATGCAATTGAGCTTTATCAAAGTAAATGCTGTCTCCCGCTTCCAAGTGGTGCTCATCATCCGTTAAACGTATGACCAGTTCTCCTTCAATTACCACCAAGCACTCTTCTCCGTCTTGTGATACAAAGACGTCTTTAGCCTGATCGCCTGGTTTTAGTCGAACTTCCATTACAGCTAACCTGGAAGCACCTCCACCAGACAGTAGCGAATAGGTACCGCTAGAGTCTGGAAAAATCATTTGGCGGCGTTTTTCTTTACGCACAATATGGATGTGACTCTGTTCCACATCTTCAAAAAAATGGATAATCGGAGCCTCAAGAGCCTTTGTAATACGCCATAATGATTCCAATGAGGGCTGAGATATTCCTCGCTCTACCTGACTCAGAAGCCCTTTACTCAAGCCAGTTTTTGTTGCCATGACTTCAAGTGTAAAACCTTTCTCTTTACGAACAGCCCTAATTTTATTCCCGATCAATTCAATGGGTAACGTCATCCTATGCACCAACTTTCATTTTTACATGATAGATAAACCAACATGTGCGGCCTGCATCGTTTTAATGATGCCGGTTGTTATCAGAAAGCAATAGGTTACGGTAAGTATGATGAAAGAGATCCGCCACGTGGAAAATCCAATTTTCGTTAAAGAAATTTTGCCGCGCATTTTTCGCTGGATGAATAGTAACATTCCGTACAAGAGGAGAAAAGAGCTAATGACCCAGATCCATGCAGACCAAGCTTGCGGCCATATCTGTTTGTAAATGTTCACTACGGAAAGAATTAAAAAAATATTCGTAATATTAACCGACCAATTGAACGCCACCTTTTTATCTTTCTTCCAAAAATAGACTAGAAAGACAATAATCAGGAAAGCGACGATTGGAAAAGCAACCAAGGTACCCCAAACATTTCTCAAAAGTTCAAGCATTAGACTATCCCCTTTGGATCCTCAAGCCTGCTTTGAGGAGAGCAGCTTTGTAAACAGCCTCCTGTTGAGGTGTCTTGACACCCAGCACCTTCCCTCTATTGACGATATAGCCGTTGATCGCATCAATTTCGATAGGTCTACCGTTTCGCAGGTCTTGTAGCATGGAAGAATAATTTCTCGATGTATTTCGGCAAATTTGTAAAATATCCTGCCAATTTTTTTCCGTAATTTTTTGACCACTTGCTACTGCTACATTTTTGGCCTCAAGAAACATCACTCTCATGATATCTAATGTTTCTCTGGATTGAAGCAGTTCACCGTTAGGAATTTCGAAAAGTGTTGTCAGTGGATTAATTACGACATTCGCCATCAATTTACGCCATAAGTACTCGTAGATATTAGATACATGGTCAATGGTTAATCCAGCAATCCCCGCTGCTATTAGAAAATCTCCTATTACCTTGTCTACAGTTGTCGTATTGAGTACTACGGAACCAATATGCCAACTACCTATGCCCGTATGCTCGACTACTGTACTTTCATGTCTACATGCACCTTCAGTATGAACAGCCAAATAGATTTGTTCTTCCGAAAGCACCTCCTTCAAGCGATCATCGTGCCCCATACCATTTTGAGTAGCGAGTACTCTAGCAGTTGTTGCAATGGATGTAAGAGAGGGAAGTATTGTGTTAAGCTGGGTCTGCTTAACCGCTAAAACGTAGAGATCAACATCGGGCAGGTTTTGTTGAATGGATGTAGCCTGTATGTACACGGGTATTCTTTCTCCCCATAATGTCTGTAACAGAACGCCTCTATTATTGATCTCTTCCGCTTGCTTTTCTGTACGTGTGACTAGTTTCACATTCGAACCGGTCAATGACAATCTAGCAGCGAGTAACAAACCAACTGAACCACCGCCGATGATTGCGATTTCCATACTACTCCCAACCTTTATGTTCACTCGAAGTATACTTTCAGAATAACAAAAAACAGATGGGAAAAGAAGAATATTTTCGAAGGTTTGTCCAATTTTTCGGAAATTTTCTTAGTTCGCCAGCCCAACGACTGAAACTGGCGAACCAATTGTTACACCGGATATACTGGATGCTTGCGATCTGTAGACAGAAGCTGTTTGCTGGAATAGGCATCAAAACGATTAATCAGCTCTTCTCGCAAATTCATCGGCTCTACAATACTGTCCACTATCATTTCAGATGCAAGCAGATACAGATTAATATCCTCCTGATACTCTTTCCTTTTTTCCATGACAAAGGCTTGGCGCTCCGCAGGATCTTCTATAGCTTGAATCTTGTTACTATAAACGGCATTTACCGCTGCCTCTGGACCCATTACTGCGATTTGGGCTTGTGGTAATGCAAGACATACATCTGGTTCAAACGCAGGACCAGCCATTGCATAAAGACCCGCTCCATAAGCCTTGCGCACAATCACAGAGACCTTCGGCACGGTTGCTTCTGACATCGAAGAAATCATCTTGGCACCATGTCGGATAATTCCCGCTCGCTCCACTGCTGTACCAATCATGAATCCAGGAACATCGGTTAAGAATAATAACGGAATATGATAGGCATCACACAAGCTGATAAACCGTGATGCTTTGTCTGCTGAATCAACGAATAGAACTCCGCCTTTTACCCGTGGCTGATTGGCAATAATCCCCACTGGCTTGCCATCTAAACGGGCTAGACCCGTTATTAGCTCTTGAGCAAATAATTTTTTTATCTCAAGAAAGGAGTCTTTATCCACTACTGCCTCGATAAAGTCATACATATTAAATGGCGCATTTTGATTATCAGGGACAATCCCATTGATATCCTTCGCTTGTTCATGCGGCTCTTGGGCTACTGCATACGGTGGACTTTCGCTGTAGTTCCCCGGAAAAAAACCGAGGTAGCGACGTGCAAAATCTATGGCTTCCTGCTCAGTTTGTGCCAGCATATCGCCACAGCCACTTACACTGCAATGCATTCTTGCTCCGCCTAATTCTTCTAATGTTACCTTTTCTCCAATTACCATCTCAGCCATTCTAGGTGAACCGAGATACATACTAGCATTTTTATCAACCATGATCACGATGTCACAAAAGGCAGGGATGTAGGCTCCTCCTGCGGCAGAAGGACCAAACAAGATGCATACCTGAGGAATTTTACCTGACAGCTTTACCTGATTATAGAAGATTCTTCCGGCACCGCGTCTTCCGGGGAACATTTGTAACTGGTCAGTGATTCTTGCTCCTGCAGAATCAACCAGATAAAGGAGAGGAACTCGAAGTTTCTCTGCTGTCTCCTGAATACGGATAATCTTCTCAACGGTTCGCTGTCCCCATGATCCAGCTTTTACTGTTGAATCATTAGCCATAACGCATACACGTTGTCCGTTTATCTTACCTATTGCCGTAACGACTCCATCTGCAGGTAAGTCACTTTCCTTGCAATTGGCAAACAGACCGTCTTCAATGTTGTAGGAGCCTTGATCAAACAACAAAGAAAGACGATCTCGAACAAAAAGTTTTCCTTGTTCCTGTCCTTTTTGATGGTATTTTTCGTCTCCTCCTCGTTTGATCTGTTCCACTCTCTCCCGTAATGTATCTGATAATGATTGATTCATATAAGGTGCCTTCCTTTCTTCAACTATTCCCCGCGATATACAGGTTCTCGTTTTTCGTAAAAAAGCTGCCAAACCTTTCAGTCGAACATTGTTAGATCAATGGAAAGATTCAGATAGTTATAGACATGTGGACGCTGCATGGTCATGAAGCCTTTCCCATTGAATACTCATAACACCCTCCTCCTCCCAATTATCACAGTTAACCCGCAATTGTTTTCAACATTTTGGAGGGGAGCTCTCTCCCAATAATACCTTGAATAAATTGACCTGCCCGAAGGAGAATAGACATATCAATTCCAGTCTCGTACCCCATTCCCTCTAGCAGATATACCAAATCTTCCGTCGCAATGTTACCAGCAGCACCTGGGGCATATGGACAACCACCCAATCCCCCAACGGAACTGTCAAAAACAGTGATTCCCTCTTGCAACGCCGCTACAACATTGGCAAGACCTGATCCCCTCGTATCATGGAAATGAGCGGCAAACCGATCACTTCCCCAGGTAGTAACAAGAGAAGAAAATACCTCATGTACCTGTTTGGGGGTTGCTACTCCAATCGTATCTCCAATCGAGATTTGGGATACGCCCATGTCAAAAAGCTCCTGAATCAGCCATCTTGTATCGGCAAGGGAAACATCGCCCTCATAGGGACATCCAAATACCGTAGATACGTAGCCTCGTAGACGAAAGCCTCTCTTCGTGGCTATATATGCCGTTTCTCTCAATGCGTGCAAGCTTTCTACTCTGCTCTTGTTCGTATTTTTTTGATTATGTGTCTCGCTAGCTGAGAGAAACAGGGCAACCTCCTGTACCTGATTGTCTTGTAAACGCTCAAGACCGCGCAGATTCGGAACAAGAACGGAATATTGCGTCTTATCATCTTGAGAAATTCCTTTCAGCACCTCTGTAGCGTCCGCAAGCGGCGGAATCCATTTTGGATGTACAAGGGAGGTAACCTCAATGTTTTGTAGCCCTGCTTTTGACAACAACCTGATTAAATGGATCTTATCCTCTACGTTGATTGCAATCTGCTCATTTTGTAATCCGTCACGAGGTCCTACCTCATATACGGTAATAAACATATAGACGACCTCCCTTATTATCCGAGAGATTATTATCCCTAACCGAACGATCGTTCAGAATGAAATCACAACTTTACTCCAGTTCAACCAATACATCACCTTCATTTACAAAATCTCCAATTTGCACCTTTACAGAAGTAACCTTTCCTGCGGATTCCGTTGCCATAGGAACCTCCATTTTCATGGATTCGAGCACGATTACATCTGCACCCGACTCTATCTCATTACCTGTATCCACCAATAACCGTAAAATAGTCCCTGCCATTGTCGCACGTACTTGTTTCATGATTTATTACCCCCTTTGAGATTGTCGAATACTTGAAATAAAATGCGTATCGTAAACTCCTTGCCTAAACTCAGGATGTGACAGTACTTCCTTAAGTGCTGGTATGTTCGTTTTTATCCCTTCAATCTGATATGCGTTAAGTGATTGTAACGCAAGCCCACACGCTTCCTCTCTTGAATCTCTGGATACAATTAATTTGGCAATCATGGGATCATAATAGGGGGATACGCTTGAACCTACATGTATAGCATCATCGACACGGATGCCTTCGCCCACTGGCTTTTCGTAGACTGTAATCGTCCCTGGAGAAGGGAAAAAGGTAATGGGATCTTCTGCGTAAATACGTAACTCTATTACATGTCGCTTTGGAGCTATATCTTGTTGGACGAAGCGTAGCTTTTCACCCTGAGCAATTCGGATCTGCCATTCAACCAGATCTACATCAATTAACTCTTCCGTTACCCCATGCTCAACCTGCAGCCTTGTATTCATCTCTAAAAAATAAAAATTACGTTCCTTGTCCATAATAAATTCCACTGTTCCCGCACCTGTATAGCCCACAGCTTTAGCCGCAGAAACGGCTGCCATACAAATATGATGTCTAGTGGTATCATCAAGAAATGGAGACGGACTTTCTTCTATCACTTTTTGATGTCGCCTCTGAATAGAACAATCGCGTTCCAACAGATGAATAACTGTTCCATGTTGATCTGCCAACAGTTGAACCTCTATGTGATGCGGACTTTCAACATATTTTTCTATGAACATGGAATCGTTACCAAAATATGCCTTTGCTCTCCCTTTTGCTGTTTGAAACGCTGCAAGAACATCCTCATCTGAGTGACAGACCTGCATTCCGATTCCCCCGCCACCTGCACTTGCTTTTAACATGACAGGATATCCAATTCGATTTGCCTGTTCTACGGCATCATCCAAAGTGGTGATTTCACCCTCTGTTCCAGGCACTATCGGAACTCCAGCTAGTTGCATGACATTTCTGGCGATCATTTTGTCACCCATCTGAGCAATAACCTCTTCCGAAGGCCCGATAAATAAGATCCCCTCTTCTGCACATCGACTGGCAAACCTTGCATTTTCAGATAACAGACCGTATCCGGGATGGATCGCATCTGCTCCGGTTTCTTTGCATGCCGCTATGATGGCTTCCATGTTCAGGTAGCTTTGCGCTACGGGAGGTGGCCCGATAAGAATTGCCTCATCTGCTTCCTTGACAAACAGTGATGATTGGTCTGCTTCCGAATATACCGCTACTGTAGCAATATTCATCTTATTCAGTGTTACAATAATTCGCCGGGCAATTTCCCCACGATTGGCGATTAGTACTTTTTTCAAGCCATCCCCTCCTTTCTTCTTTATTTTGCCATTTCTACAAAAAATTCACCAGCAACATTTTGTATTTTTCCTATTTTTATAAAAAAAACAAACAGAAAAACTTATCTGAAATTCAAGTTGCCCACATCTGGTTATTCTTGTGTATAATGGTAAGGCAGATGTTATTTGATGACAGGGGGCTGTTATTATGTACGAAGTAAAACGCTTGCATATTAATTATAAAACATTAGAAGAGTTCAAAACATTTCGCGAATACGGCTTGGAAGAACTATCCATGAAGGATGATTTGCAGGCAAATATTATCGAAAATGATTCTGAATCTCCCTTTTATGGTATCTATCATGAGGATCGGCTTGTTGCCCGCATGAGTTTGTACAAAATTGATGCAAAATATGACCGCTACTTCAATCCATCACAAGAATATTATGAGCTGTGGAAGCTGGAAGTTCTTCCAGATTACCGTGAAAAAGATTATGGTACTGCCCTTGTAAAACACGCAAAAAGCTTTGGACTGCCTATTAAAACAAATTCTCGTTGCCGCGCAGAAGATTTTTGGAAGAAAATGAGCTTTTTCCCTGTTAGATATAATCCAGTGCGTGATCGCGGTGAAAACCCTTATGTCTGGCTTCCAACAACTGTCGGTCTGCAAGACTAGGAATCACCTATAATCAAGCTTACAGAAAATACTCCTCGAAGTTTATACGTTCTGATACAGGAAAAAAGCTGGCCCCGTTAAAGGTCAGCTTTTCTACTATTATTCCCGTTGCTTTACTCAACACGTTCCAGATTACCGTTCTGGTCCATCTTAAAAACCGGCTTTTGATTCTCTTCCTCTTTTAGGAACGCCAATCTACGTGCTCGGTCCATAATCTGCAACAATGCTTTGTAATCATTATTAACACCTACAGAATCCTCTACCTCTTTTTTCAACTTCTGGTTGATTGCACGTAATTCTTTTACTTCACGTTCCCGATTTTCCAACTCTTTTTCTAAATGTTTATGTTTACGCAGTACGTCTTTAAATCCTCCCAGTACACGAATGGCAGATTCGACCTGTTGTTCAGATGGAGTTTTGGAAACCTCTGAACCCAGAGAAGGAGCAATGGCATGGGAAAAAACTGCCAATTCCTGTTCGCTAAATAATGGTGGGATCAGACCTTCTGCCGTGACCGGGTTCTTTTCAGGTTCTTCTACTTTCATCACTACGCTTTCTTCTTTCTCTTCAAAGGTATCAATCACCTGTACTTCTTCATGCAAGTGAACAGTTTGCTGGATTCTTCCTGATTTTTTCAATTGTTGTCGCTGTGTTTTTGCAATAGCAATTGCCGCATCATATTGTTTGCGAACCGTGCTATTCCAGCGAAATCCGCATGCAGCTGCAGTTCGTCCCAGCCTTTGTCCTACTTCTTCAAAAGCAGCAAGCTGTGTCCCACCCTCTCTGATATGGCGAAGTGTGACTTCAGCCAATACTAAATCATCATCTTCAGTCCAAGCATCTTGTCTCGAAGCTACCATATATATAGTCCCTCCCGTTTACTGATAAGAACGTGATATTCCATTCTATGCTTTTCCCTATTCTTGTAGAATCGCATATACTAGAAAAAAGTATCTCCAAGCATGTACAGAATTAAACGAAAGGATTCTATTTTGCCTAGCACCTTGTCCCTGGTACAAGCACCTCGCTAATAAAATGAGAGGCTTGCCAACTTTTACATAATAGAAAGGATATTCGTATGCCAAAAGAACTTCTTTTAAAAACGGGAAAATTGAATAAGGATGAAGATAGCTTTGTACAAGGGATAAAAGATTGTGTTCCTACTTTATTGGGTTATTTAAGTATTGGGTTTGCGGCAGGGGTCGTAGAAAAAACGGCAGGACTCAGCATTGTAGAAATCGCTATGTTAAGCCTCTTGCTCTATGCAGGCTCAGCTCAATTTATCGCCGCTGGAATGCTTGCTGCCCAAGCATCGGTAACTGCCATTATATTTACGATATTTTTTGTGAATCTTCGGCATCTTCTGTTAAGTGCTGCACTTTCTCCCTACTTCAAGCATCTTCCCCCTTTGCGGAACATGCTAATTGGCTCTTTACTTACTGATGAATCCTTTGGAGTAGCTATTAATCAGGCTGTTGGAAAAACCTCACTAAGCGAAAAATGGATGCATGGTCTGAATGTGACGGCATATCTCAACTGGTTCCTTGCAAATATGGCTGGAGCATATTTTGGTCACTGGATAGAAAACCCTGAACAATTTGGTCTCGACTTTGCCTTGTCTGCTATGTTTATTGGTTTGTTAGTTCTACAAATGGCAAGCCGCAATCAGTTGTTACGTGACACGCTGGTGGCTGTAGCAGCAGTAGTGATTGGAGTTGGTATAAGCCTTATCTCTTCGGGAAGTGTAGGAATCATCGTTGCAACTATAGGCGCAGCAACAATAGGGATGGTGATAGAAAAATGGAAATAAGGTGGGACATTTTTTTAATAATTGCAGGGTCGGCACTGGTTACATTCATTCCACGAGTGTTACCTCTCATGGTGTTAAGTCGCATGAATATACCAGATTGGGGAATGCGCTGGTTGCATTACGTACCCATTGCCGTTATGGCTGCGTTAATCGGCCAAGAACTGCTGGTAAAAGGAAATAACCTAACACCTATCATGAGCAACCTAGAACTATTTGCTGCTTTACCTACTTTCCTTGTAGCCATTTTTACACGTAGCTTAATGGGAACAGTCGTCGTAGGCATTCTTTCAATGATGTTGCTACGATATTTCTTTTAACAGTTATCTATCAAAACGGGGTAACTCTGCGAAGTTCAAGCATCCTGACAGAAACAAAAGCCAGTCTGTAGCCTACTTCATCGCTACAGACTGGCAATATTAATTTATATGAACATGTACAAGCAACTCATCATATACCTAATAAATATCAAAAAATGATTGCACCGACAGATTGTTAAATATAAGAAAATTACAAAATGTCCGAAAAAATGGAACATATACCCAAATGTGCTAGAAAGCAGTTTTACTATTGCCATCCCTTGGACATTTTGTAAAATGATAAATAAGAAACCTTTTCATAACTGACAAAAACGCTTATAAAAAGAATTCTTTCATAGCAGATTGGTTGTAGCCCACAATCAGGTGTTCGCCATCTGTCAAAATTGGACGCTTCAATAATGCTGGGTCTTCGCTCAAAAGTTCCAGCAGTTCAGAGACTGTTAGATCATTGATGTCCATGTCCAGTTCTTTAAACTTTTGACTGCGCGTGGACAGCAATTCATCTAATCCACTAGAAGTCATCTTGGCAATTTCTAACAACTCACTAACGCTTGGTGGGTTTTTAAAAAGGTGACGTTCTTCATAATTAACTCCATTTTCAGCCAACCATGCCTTTGCCTTGCGACAGGAAGTACAGCTAGGGTATGTGAAGAAAGTTAATTTACCTACATTTGTAGCTGTTGCCATATATCATTCCTCCATTATTCCAAATCTATGATGTAGTCACTTTACTTTATATAGTAAATTGTATTCCTCAATTAAACACTGTGTCAATAGTGTTTAATATAATTTCTTAATTAATTTTATTTACTTTTCATAGAACTGGCTTGAATGCTTAACTTTTAGCATGAAATAGGCTACACTATAGAACGTAAAGTTCTTGAAAGGGGGAATTATTTTGGAGAAGGCTCTTCGACTTACAAGCACTCTCGCTGACCCCACGCGGTTTTCTATCTACCAATATGTAACCGATTCACGCAAGCCTGTAACAGTTCAAGAGGTCGCAGAAAAATTTTCTATCCATTCCAACGTCGCACGTCTTCATTTATCAAAACTGGAAGATGTGCAATTACTGCAATCCAAACTGGATAAAACCGGAAAAGGTGGAAGACCTAGTCGTCTTTACTCTGTATCCGACATGGTGGTCAGTCTGCAGTTTCCTCCAAGAGACTATCAGCTACTGGCCGATATTGCTATTGAATCCTTACTTACATTTGGATCAGAAGGGCACGCCGCTCTTGTTAAGATGGGACACCGTTTGGGTCTCGAAGCTGCTAAACGAGCAAAAGAAAATCATAAATTAGCTCCGGCTAAAACTGTAGAAGACAAGCTAGAAGCAATATATCGCTTAGCATTGGCTCAAGGATTACGTCCGGAAATTGAATTAGTTGATGATGGACATGTACGTTTTCGAGTCTTTAACTGTACTTTTTCAGAAATTGCTCATAAGCATCCTGGTTCCATTTGCAGTATGCACCACGCCATGATTGAGGGATTTTTCGAGTCATTTTTTGGAGAAATCGAATTAAAACCAGAAACATCCATGGTAGGTGGTTGTCAATCATGTAATTATATGGTTGCATATCTCCCAGAACATCGGACATAATTCTGTCAATGCTTAACCGTTTACACTGCTTGACATCTCCTTTATAATGATAACGATAACTTTTCTAAAAAGTCAAACAAAGGAGGGATACATAATGGATCGCATGTTTCGCGTTTTAGCTTTCTGGACTTTAGTAATCGCAATCATGTCGTTCTGGGCAAAGCTGTATCCGATGTCTCTATTGTTCTTCGGTTTTACGGCTATCTTTCTTGCTCTTGGTTATATGCGTCTTACTGAAAAAACGTACCTCAAGATTTTCTTCGGCTTTATGTTTGTATCATTCGTAGGTTTTACGTATTACACTTTCTACGGAATGCCACCTGCAGGTGCTAGCGGAGAGCATTCTCTTCTCATGATGCTAATGTAGGTTAGAAAAAAAGCGACTGCTACCGGCAATCGCTTTTTTTCGTCCCTAGAGGTAACCTCTTACTTTTTTTCCTGAATCAGGACCCGGAATAACCCTCCCAAACCACCTGGAAGCAAAAGTTGCGAAATAGCACGATTCTGCTTCATCGCCTTACTGGTAAAAGGATCTCGATCTTGATGAGCTTGGGCTTTTTCCAAGATTCCATTCTGAATTAAAAACTGGTCTTGTCTCTGGTATTCTACTGTATGTAATCCTATCTTCTCTCCCCACTCTCTTATTCTGGTAAAGTTAACATGTGCAGTGATATCCTGTTCACCTACACGCATAAATGGTTCTTCGTTCATTTGATGCTGGTAATAGCAGACAAGTGTACCATTCTTTCTACTTTCATGATACAACTCCCCTTCCTCATCCCCGTAATCAATCGTTATGATTCTTCCACGTTTAAGCATCGTACCTAACGCCTCTATAACCTCTTCAATCCCATCTTGCCATTCTATTCTCATGCCATCGGGTAAATGGGTAGGCAACCGATCATTCAGTTGGTTGGTAATCAAGGATACTGGCATGGTTTTTTCCTGGAAAACAGGCTCATCATTTTCTTCCAGGCAGGTGACACCTATTTCATGCCATTTAGCTGCTTGTTTTTCTAATAAATGAACGGGAAAAGCATCGAAATACTCATTGGAAAATATGATTCCCTCGAACTCTTCTTGCAAGGCTGCTTCCTGTACAGAGGAATACCATCGAATAGGTATATCAAATGATTCCAGTGACTCTTTTTGACATTCAATGTGGAAGGGACTGATTTCCACCATAATTACTTCCAAATTCTGATAAATAGATGGTTCACACTCTCTTATCCGTGTTAATACCTGTTGCATTAATCGCCCCGTACCACCTCCAAGCTCCAATAAAACAGGTTTTTTACTTGCTATTTCAGTAAAAGACAAGAGGAATGAATCAGCCAGCACTTCACCAAAGATCTGATGCACATGAGAGCTAGTAAAAAAGTCTCCATTTTTGCCAACCTTATCTAAACGCTTTCGATAATATCCCCATTCATGATGGTAAAGACAATTTTCCATAAAAGTAGCAAAAGAAATCATGTGTGATTCTTGAAAAATAATGTTTCTACCTATATGTTTAAGCAGATCAGAAGACATAAATCGTTCACTCCACCTTTTGAAGATTTTGACATAACTCTGATAAATCGACGATTCACGCTCCCTTATGCGAATTAGTACATGTTGCATTAATCGTCTTGTACTACCTCTCATTTCCAGAAAAGCACGTTTTCACATGCCAAATACGCAAAAGATAGGAGAAATGTATCAATTAATACTTTACCAAAAATCTGATTTATTTGTGAACTAGTAAAAAAGTAGCGTTTTTCTAAATGTATCTATGCGATTCCAATGATATCCCATTTAAACTGATAGAGACATTTTTTCATAAAAGCAGCAAAAGAGACCGTTTGTGATTTCTGAAATTAAATGTTGCTGCATATATATTTCTGTAGTTCGTAAGACATATATATTTCACCTGATCATATGAAGATTTTTTCTCATTATTGAAAAAATCCATATTTTTGCACACAAATCAACAGATAGAGGCTATAATGGGAAACGTATGCTGAAAAACACTAGGAGGTTCAAAATGAAAATCTTAAAATCAAGACTACCAATCCTGCTTGCTCTCTTCGCTATGTTTGCGTTGGTTCTCTCCGGCTGTGGCGATAGTCGCCCAGGTAAGGAAGTAGTGCAGGAAGCGCTGAAAAAACAAGCTAGCCTTAACTCTTACGGTTTTGATGGTAAACTAAAACTTAACCTGGGAGTAGATGCTGCTGCGTTACAAGCTGACCCACAAGCAGGTATGTTCCTGGAAATGTTGAAAAACTCCGAGCTTACATATCGTGGAAACGCATCTTTAGAACCTTTCCAAATGGAAGTAACATTGGATGCTAAGGTAGATATGCAAGGAGCTTCTACAACTTTTTCCATCCCAATGATTATGAACCAAGATAAAATGTGGATCAAGGTTCCAGCGTTAGACATGGTACCAGAACTAGCCATGCTAAAAGGCAAATATATTGAATTAGACTACAAAGAGCTAGAACAAATGGCTGCTGCACAAGGTGAAGCAACTGAAATGCCTAAATTCGATGCAGCAACCATGAAAGAACAAAAAGAAATGACTATCAAGCTAACTGACGCAACAATGAAGCATTACGGTCCTGAATACTTCGTTGACGCGAAAAAAGAGGAAATCCCTAACTTCCCTGCTGATGTGAAAGCAGATCGTATCGTCAATTTGAAAGTAACGAACGAAACCATGATTCCTTTCTTGAAAACATCTGTAGAAAAAGTAATTCCTGAAGTTTTAACTGTCTTGGCAGAATCTCCATCAATGAAAGAGGCGCTGGCACAAGACGCACAAGCGATCGAACAATTTAAAACGGAAGCGAAAGACTTCGCTGCTGATGTTGACAAGAATGAAGCCGATATTAAATCTGCACTTAACATCAAAAAAGCTAACTATTTCCTTGCAATCGACAAAGATAAAAACATTCCGTTCCAACTAATGGATTGGGATGTTACTATCTCTGACAAAGCAAGTGGTCAATCCTTTGACATTGGTTTGATTTTCGAACAAAAATCTTCTAACTTCGATACAGCTCCTAAATGGGAATTGCCTATTCCTAAAGGTGACGAAGTGATTACGTTTACTGATCTTATGCAAGGTAATTTCTAAGAATCGATGATGCCCTATGCGTAAACGGATTATCCTCTTGCTTTGCTTAATTCTTACACTTCCTCCCCTCTTTGCCGAGGCGGGGGAAGTATCTCCATTGGAACATACCATTTTGCAACAGCATTTAACCCAGCTGGAACTGGAACGCAATTTAGGTATACTCCGTGAAGAAGAAAAGCGTATCAACAAAGAACTTGCAACATTAGAGCTAGAAGCAAAGCGACAAGAACTGACTATTGCATCCAGTCGGAAACATGCTGGGAAAGTAGCGCGTGCCTATTATATGGGAAAGCGTGATGACCTCTTGACTCTGTTATTCAACGCTAAGGATTTTAATCAGATCCTCGCAAGTATGAGCATGATGGAGAGAATCTTCGCCCATGATATGAAAAAGCTAGAGAAGTTCCAAGGTGCTCTCGCCCGTTCCAAAGAAATAGCCAGTCAAAAAGAAGCACAATTAAAGCAGATTCGTGAGCTTCGAATCAGCTATGAAAACCGTTTGACCGAGCTATTGGCAGTAAAAATGATGAAGGAAGAAAATCTTGAAAAACTACCTGAAACATCAACAATCGAGGCATTAATGAAAGATCTTGTCGATGATTGGAGAACACGTGGACTTCCTGTTTTCCGCGACTTCTTCAGTGTGTTAGCAGGCGTGATGCAAGATCTTCCTGAACTAGTTACCTCTGATCGAATACAATCAGAGGGGTTATTTACCCATAAACTGGTGATTACGGAAGAAGAGTTTAATCAGTTCTTGCTTTTAAAAAATCCGATGTTCCAGCATGCATATTTCACTTTCGATGATAACCATCTCGAGGTCGTAGGAAATTATGATAATGTGAATGTAAAAATTAGGGGAATGTACAAAAAAGTATCACCAATTGAATTACAGTTTCAGATTACAGAGCTAATCTATGAAGGATTCCAGCTACCATTAAGTACGGCCGAGGAAATGACAAAGGAATATGATCTCGGTTTCTACCCTTCATTGATCAATGAAAATATCCGTGTTGAAGAGGTAACACTTGATAATCATAAGCTGGAAATCAAGATAAAATTCGATTTCTCTAAATCGTAAACTGAACAACTCTACAATTATGAAGCATACAAAAAAGCACCCTTCCGTATCTGATGATATGGTTGGGCGCTTTTCTATTACAGTTTGCTCATACTTTTAGCCGAGCGAACCAGATACGTACGGATTGTATGTTTTTTCTCGATCAATGGTTGTAACCGGTCCATGACCAGGATATACAATTGTATCATCTGTTAAATCAAACAGTTTGTCTTGAATACTGCTCATCAGTGTATTATAGTCCCCACCAGATAGATCAGTGCGTCCAATGGAGCTTGCGAACAATACATCTCCGCTGAAGCAATGGTTATCTAGCAAGTACGTAACACTGCCTGGAGAATGCCCTGGTGTATGTAGTACACGGAACGTAAGTCCAGCTATTGTGAGTATGTCTCCCTCATCTACCGTGTACTCAGCAGGCTTACAAATGATGGGCGGCATCCCAAATCGAAGTGAACCGTTAAGCTTAGGATCTGTCAACCATTCACTTTCCTCTGGATGGATATATACAGGAGCACCTGTTAACTCACGTACTTGTTCTACTCCACCAATATGATCCAGATGAGCGTGGGTTAGTAAGATTGCCACTACTCTTTCGGATCGAAGCGCCGAGAGGAGAGGACCTGGTTCCATTCCCGGATCGATTACGATTGATTCATTGGTTTCTGTATTTTTAATAACATATGCATTTGTTTCAAACGGTCCTAATGCAATTGAACTGACTTGTACTGTCATAAGTAAGACTTCCCCTTCCTTCTCCCTTTTCGTGAATCGTGGACATTGGTCCTTCCTTTACTTTGTAACGATATCAAAACGGTATCCAATTATCTCTTCCTGATTTAAGGAAAAAGCTACCTTATACTTACTTCCTTTATAGGAGATTTCCGTTTCTGTCTCCTCACCATTCCCGTATACTTCCTGTAATTTTTCTGCTTTATCATATACGGTTACACCGCGATTTGTTGCAAAATCCTGTTTTTTCTCTTCCGGAATTCCACCCACCATAATGGAAGATAGTACACCGTCTTGAACCTGAACCATCAGAGGGATTTGATCAATGAGCAGGATACCCATTGTCATTTCTCCCTTGCTTGCTGCCATTTGCTCAATGGTTCTTGGTTCGCGTGTAATACTATCCATAAAGTCAGCCTTAACTGGCTTTAATATCCCCATCGCTTCCTCTATCCCCTGTCCAATATAAATCCCACGAATTCCATATTCCTTCGGATTTTCAGGATCAAACGTAGCTCCAAGCTGTTTATCTGAAGTGTTTGCTTCATTCTTCTCTGCAGGTTTTTCAGAGGCAGGTTGATCCACATTCGACTGCTCAGGAGCCGCTATGTTATTCGCACCACAACCAGTTACCAATAGGCCGGTGATGAGCATTGTTGCAAGTAGTCCATTTTTTACTTTCATCATACGTAGCTCCTTAAAGTCTCTTTGTCTGCAAAAGTACTACGTTCTATCTTATACTAGCAAAGACAGAGTTCGCAAGGTGACCGAACAACAAATAATAGCTCATTTTCCTGAGATTTTACGCTTTGGTTTGGGAGGGGCGTTATTACTTACCACTTCCTGATATCCTTGTAAAATCTTAAGCAAGGAATGAAGCATAGGCGAACCAAATACAGCAACAATTCCCCAAACCCACACTTGTGAGCTCCATGCATTCTCCACATACGCGAGTTCTTGTCCCATCAAAATTAAGGCTGGATCAAGCTTCAATTGTGCAAAAATAAATCCTGCTGCAATAGCTGAGAATAGTAAATTAAACGCTTTTTTAAGCTGTTCTTTTCTATTCGCCCTCGTTATCGCCTCATGGCTGTTATCCGCAGGTTCATAATCCCATCCCATAAATGGTACAACGCTTTTGGCGATCTCAGTCACACCAGCTGCTGCACTGGAAACAGCGGTGATATAAATGAGAAAAGAAACGGTTGACTCCAACGTTACCATGTCCATTCCCCCTTTTCTCTTTCATATCTATGCGAAAATGGGAACGAAAATGAAAAAGGCCGTCTCCTTTTCAAGAGACGACCTTTGTCGGGTTACTACTATGGGTAAGTCGCTGACTCTTCTTTACCTCATCTACCTTAAGCAAAAGCGATTTGGAAAGAAAACAGGGTTTTTCTTACCTAATGACAGCGTATCCGGTTTGCGATCATTCGCCTCCCAATCAGAATGGGCATTCCCAAGCAAGTGCTAGGGAATGTCGCCGCACTCTCTCTCGAAAGAAGATCTCAAAACAGCGTTGCCAGCAACCTCGACAAGAAATAGTATGGACCGCACTTTGGATTCTATACCCACAAACATTATAAAATATCGGCTGCCATCTGGGCGAGAACGCTCCGCTCCCCTTTTTCCAGCTTGATATGCCCTGCCAAGCGACGGTCCTTAAATTTTTCTACCACATATGTTAACCCGTTATTACTTTCATCTAGATAAGGATGATCAATTTGTTCTGGATCTCCCATAAGAACAATTTTAGATCCTTCTCCCACCCTGGTAAGAATGGTTTTAACTTCATGCTTTGTCAAGTTTTGTGCTTCATCAATGATGATAAACTGGCCAGGAATAGAACGACCTCGAATATACGTAAGTGCTTCTACCTGGATGCTCCCCATGCCTTCCAAAATTTTGTCCAGATCCCCAGGTTTTTTGGTATTAAACAGGTATTCAAGATTATCATAAATGGGTTGCATCCATGGTCGTAATTTTTCTTCTTTTTCACCAGGTAAGTACCCGATATCCTTTCCTAAAGGTACGATGGGACGGGCAACGAGCAGTTTTTTGTATTTTTGCAGATCCTCGATTTGAAGAAGGCCTGCAGCAAGTGCAAGAAGCGTCTTTCCTGTTCCTGCCTTACCTGTCATGGTCACCAGAGGTATCTCGTCACGCAACAGTAGTTCCAATGCCATTCGTTGTTGGGCATTGCGTGCCTTTACTCCCCAGATTGCATCATCATCACCCGCAAAAGGTTCGAAGTATTTTCCTTCACTGTCCATTTTACCAATGGCAGAAATAGAAGGGTTACATTCATCTTTTAAAATCAAAAATTGATGCGGATAAAACTGGTGTACAGGAAATACGGAAGAGATTAGCAGTCTCTTTTTGGCATAGAACGACTGAATAATCTCCGAGCTGACAACAAGTTTTTCATATCCTGGATAAATACTGGAATATTCCCTTACCACTCGATCCGATAAAAAATCCTCAGCGGTAAGACCTAATGCATCCGCTTTAACCCGGACCAGTGCATCTTTACTTACCAAAATAACCGGGGATCCTTGACCAGTTGTATGTTCTTCGTCTTGAAGATTAAGAGCTACCGCCAGAATTCTGTTGTCATTCGTCATCTCGTGGAACAATTTCTGCATCCTACCTGCTGTCGCATGGTTTAGTTCAACTCGCAGCGTCCCCCCATTATCAAGCCGTATTCCTTGATGAAGCTGACCATTAAGCCGCAAATTATCCAGAAGGCGGGATATCTGCCTAGCATTTCGTCCTATTTCATCCATATAACGTTTTTTGGAGTCCACTTCTTCAAGCACAACTGCTGGAATGACAATGTCGTTATTGCCGAATGAGTAAACAGCCATGGGATCTTGCAGGAGTACGTTAGTGTCAAGTACATAGATCTTTTTCAAAAACAGTTCGCCTCCTCCTTACACCTCTTCCATATTTTATGCATTTTCCTCATTCTGGTTTGTTGTTGCTTAGATTTTTCTAATTCCATATGTATGTAAAGAAAGGGACAGCTAGACTCCCTGTATAAAATGGCAAGGCATAGAGACACTAGGGAAAACGAACAGTAACAAGAGGAACACCTTTTTGGAACGGAAAGGCTTGAAACTCAATTAGCCATTTTAGAAGGACAAGCTTCTTCGAAAATGAACTGCCACTTCGAATAGAAGTTTTACTTATGAAAGGAGTACCTACTATGAACAAAATTTTTCCTGTATTAGCTTGTTGTCTCGTACTTACTGCCTGCACTAACACACCCTCAGCTCAAAAGCCAAGTCCAACACAAAATCAATCGAATGCGCAAGGAACCGTTTCAAAAAGTGCTCAGAAACAAATGGGTGCACACCCACAAGCTCCACGTACACAGAGAGTTGAACAAACCCAACCAACCCCTATTCAGTATCAAGATTCACAGGCAAAATCTCAGCACTTAGTACACCTTGCTAAAAGTGTGAAAAACGTAAAAAATGCAACCGCTGTCGTTCTGGGTGACTATGCAATCGTTGCCATCGATGTTGATGATAAACTGGATCGGCCAGAAGTAGGAGTTATTAAGTACTCTGTTGCAGAAGCATTGAAAGCGGATCCTCAAGGAGCGAGGGCAATGGTAACCGCTGATGCTGACATTCGCCAACGAGTAGTTGAAGTACAAGAGGATATGCGAAAAGGAAGAGGTTTCGCAGGAATAATGGAAGAATTAGCTGATATTACGGGACGACTCATGCCACAGCTACCTAAAGATGTTCAGGAGAGAAAGCATCCTCAAGGCGCACCAGGGCAGCAAACACAACGAACAAAATCATTGCCAGGTCAACCCACACAGCAGAGTACCCCCATGAAAGGACACTTTGATCGTTTCATGAATGGTCACTCCAAATAAGAAATAACACAATACCCATCAATTCTTTCTTCTGGAAGCAGGCTCATCCACAAAAATGGAATACCTGCTTCCTTCTATTTGTTTGATTGCCAAGTGTTGACACTATTCAGCCACATGTAATACAAAAGTGTCACTGCTTTTTCATAACTAAACATGTTAAACTTATAACTAGTTTTGAATTATTAATCATTAGAAGCGTTAAAAGGAGAGATTAAGATGAAATACAGATCCCTTCCCGGCACAGATCTGAAAGTTTCCGAAGTTGGTTTCGGTGTCTGGTCTGTCGCTACCAAATGGTGGGGCGTTACCGATGAAGAAATGGGAAAACGCTTGCTTCGCTCCGCTTATGATGATTTTGGTGTCACCTTCTTTGACACAGGTGATGTATATGGTAACGGTTTAGGTGAAACAATTTTAAAGGATGCACTTGGTGATATTCGTGACAAGGTTGTTATTGCTACCAAGTTTGGCTATGACATTTATAACTTGCCAGGAGAGCGCAAAGGACATTCAGAATTGCCGCAAAATTGGTCTAAGGAAAACATTCGCTACGCTTGCGAACAAAGCTTGAAGCGTCTTGGAACTGATTACATCGATTTATATCAATTACACAACCCACGTATGGAATCCGTCCTTAGCGATGAGGTCCATGAGGTGCTTGAACGTTTGAAAGAAGAAGGTAAAATTCGTGAGTATGGTGCAGCAATGGGTCCTGATATTGGTTGGGAAGATGAATCTCTGGCAGCTTTGAAGAGACCTGGCTACGGAGCTATCCAAATCATTAATAACATCGTTGAACAAGATCCTGCTCGTAACCTATTCTCGCTAGCAGATGAACAGAAACGTGCATTAATTGTTCGTGTTCCTCATGCTTCTGGTCTGCTAGATGGTAGCTATGATCCGAACAAACACTTTGAAAAAAGTGATCACCGCAGTCACCGTCCTACTGAATGGATGCAGGCTGGTGTAGATGTTGTTAACGAAATGAAAGAGAAAGGCTTGTTTGATGGCAAAGAAAGAACGATTGGTCAATTGGCAATCCAATTCTCCCTCTACCGTCCAAGTGTTGTTACCGTATTACCAAATTTCACATCTGAAGCTACATTAAAAGAATTTGCATTGGCATCTGAAGTAGCTCCATTAACGGATGAAGAGTTTGCTATGATTGACTCTTTATGGGTAAATGGTTACAATGAACGTCTCAAACAACATATGTCTAATACGCAAACAAAACCTACCCCTGTTCTACACCTAGGGTAATAGCTACTTATACAGCGTTACAATACAGTCTAAATACTTATATATGAAAAAAAGTTCCTCTTTAGAGGAACTTTTTTCTATTAATCTAGGTAGTTAGTAGGAATCCGCTGGGTGTGATAAGCCAGTAACATTTTCGCCAAATGAGCAATTAGCCCCACGCGTCTGCACCGAATTTCTTCACAAAAACGCACCCCCAAATAATAATTTGAATTATGGTTACAAATATATCTTATAATAGTAAGAAAAATATGTCAATTTAGTAATTTGTATGTATAATAATAAATAAAAACAGGGAATGGTGGATATGAATGTGACACATGTCGGTAAACGTTTACGTCATTTTCGAAAAAACTTGCGCATGACACAAGAAGAACTCGCCGTAGGTATTTGTAATCGAAGTTACGTAAGCCAAATTGAAAAAGGAAATGTAATTCCATCTCCTGAAATCCTAGATCAGCTGGCGAAGCGTCTACAAACCGATTTAAAAGAGCTATGGACTGAGTCAGAAGCTCAACTTGGCTTTTCTGAAGTGGAGATTCAAAATGCACTTCGACATATCGTAAATCGTCTGGAAGCAAATGATATGGAGATTTCTCGCAAATGGCTTTTTAAACTGAAGGGTCAGCAATTGCGACCACAGGATCAAACGGTTTATCTGTGGGCAAAAGCAGAGTTAGCTCAATATGACCAGCGTTTTGAAGATGTGGGGGAGCTCCTACTAAATAGTATTCAGATAGCACGAGAAGTGGATGATCCCATCTCCTTGGTCAGAAGCTTACAATCATTAGGATATTTCTACGGCATGACCAGGCAAGCCAAAAAAGCTATTCCACTTTTGAATGAAGCCTTACAAGTTGTGAATCGCTACGAAATTGGTGGATTGCTTCGCATTTCGCTACTTTACACCTCTGCCAAAATGCACGGTAATCTGGAAGAGTATTATAGTGCTATTGAACTTTTAAATCAGGCAGTATCGCTTAATGAAGCATATGGAACCATGTACAAAAGCGCCCATATCTATATGGGACTGGCTATTTGCCACCTACATCTTCAGAACTTTGAGCATGCGGAAACCTACAATCTACTAGCACTTGAAGTATTACAAATCATACCGGATGAAAAATTGATTGCTAACACGTATAACAACCTAGGTATCTTGTATCGAGTAACCAGTCGTCATGAGCAAGCTGAGGTATATTTGCTTAAGTCATTAGAAATCCTGCAAAAACTGGATCAAAAACACTGGACTAACAATGCAACGAGCGAATTAGCGCAATTATACAAAGATATGGGACAAATAATAAAAGCTCGTGACTTATGTGAGTCTATCATTACTAACAAAACAACTCCTCATTTATTGGCTGAAACAAATCTGACATATGCCGAAATATTGGCTGAATGCGATGAGCATGCACAAGCACTTTACCATTTGGAACAAGCTTTAGCTTATTTTAGTGAAGAACAATTAGACCAATATGCAGTAAAGTCTTACAAACTGTTAGTTAAACTAGGGATAAAGAGTGAACAGCCAGAAACGGTAACACGTTTAGTGGGACTATATAAATAGTTAAAATGGGGCTACGCAGCCCCATTTTTTTATCTATACCAAACATAATTAAAATGTTTCGTTAATTAAAAAACAACAAATTAAATTTTGTTACTTATTTTTTCTTTCACAACGTATATTTTATTGTTACTTTTCTCAAAGTTAGATGTATAATGTAATTATTCACGAAAAAAACAAATTTATGAACAAGGGTGTTTGCTATATGACGCAAGTAGGTAAACGACTTCGCGAGTTCCGTAAAAGATTAAAGATGACACAAGGTGACCTTGCTGAAGGTATTTGTAACCGCAGCTATGTTAGCCAAATTGAAAAAGGACAGGTAATTCCTTCTCCTGAAATATTGGAACAATTGGCAAAACGGTTGCAAACCGAAATCAAGGAACTATGGACCGAATCAGAAAATCCATCCTTCACACTAGTCGAAATTCAAAATTCTTTGCGCCATATCATCAATAGAATAGACGAACAAGAATGGGAAATTGCCCGTAAATGGTTAATTAAATTGCAAGGAGCAAGTATTCCAGTCTCAGAGGAAGGCGTTTTTCTCTGGGCAAAGGGAAAGATTGCCGAAATAGATGGCAGATCCGACCAAGCTGAAGAACACTATCGTAACAGTATTATCTTAACAAGAGAAAATGATAATCCTACAGTGTTAATTCGAGCTCTTGACTCATTAGGTCATTTTTATTGTGAAGGGAACAAACCTGAAAGCGCTGTCTCGCTGTTACATGAGGCTCTTCAATTGCTGAATCGCTATGAAATTAGTGGATTACTTCGCATTTCTGTTCTATTGCATCTTGGAAACATGCATGTATTGTTGGGAGAATTTTATTCCGCGATTGAACATTTACATCACGCTCAAGATTTGAACAAAAATTATGGCATTCTTTACAGAAGTGGTGACTTGTACTTAGCCCTGGGTAATTGCTACCAAGCAATTGCAGATTATCATAATTCAGAGCTTAACTTCAGACAGGCCGCATCTCTGTTCCAGATTGCTAACCAGCCTATTCGTTTAGCAGAAGTTAATCAAAGATTAGGCGCTCTCTTCACTGAAAACAACCAACTGGATAAAGCTGAGAACAGCTTAAAGCTTGCCCTTTCAGCCTTAGAAAGTAGTAAGGACATTTCTTTACTTAATCAGACTAGAATCGTGTTAGCAGATGTGTATCGAATGAAGGAACAAGTATCTGATGCAAAAGAATTGTGCCAGCTGGTTATCTCGACTGGAGATGAAAAAACATTAGCAGAAGCACAGTTTATATTAGCTGAAGTGATGTTGTTTCATGGAAATGAAGATGAGGCTCTTATTCACCTGGAAAATGCACGTGGATATTTTACTATTAAGAACATGCAGAAATTTCTGGTAAAAACATATCAGCTTCTGGGTCACATTCATCTTAAAAATCATCGTTTTGAGCAGGCTGCAAAAATGTATGAGCGCTCTATAACAAAGCATTTAGATGCGTAAGTTAATACCTCGATTGACGAAATGACTGATCTCTACTAGGGATCAGTCATTTGCTTTTCGATACGATGATAAAATTCCCCAAAAAGAAAAAAGACCCCATCGCAAGATCTCTTTTCCCTACTAGTAAGTATGATGTTCACTCATTTAGCTTATGCTACCGATAATTAGATATTTTCATTGCGCAGAGCAGTCATAACTTGTTGATCCAGTTTTGCTGCTGCCTTTTGATTATACGTTTTTTCGTACCTGGGCTCCACACTGATTCTAGAACCATAGAACATAATATCACGTACACTCTCGATATCAATATTAATCATAGCCAGTTTCAATGGTACATCTTCCAATTTTTCTGTTAGCAAGGAAGCCTTTCCATTTATCGAATAGGTTGAACCTGCACCAATTAGATTTACTACTACTTGTGGATTACGCTGCACATTAGAGATAATTCGCGAACGGCTATCTACAGCAAAACGAATTGTCTTCTTATCTATAGCAAGCGCCCATGAGATTGCATTAAGAGATGGACCTTTGCTCTCGTGGTCTACTGTTCCCAGTGTAACAAAGTGTTCCTGTTGCAGGATTTGATAAAGCTCTTCAGATAAAGATTCGGCTACAGTTTCTGCCATATCATCATCCTCCTTATTTTCTCGCATATATCATTAATTGTACATTGGCTCACAGGCTGAAGCAATGTTATCATCGGCAGAGATGCGCATTTCACATAGAAAGGGTGTTTTCATAATGACCCCTGAGAAAAATGATAAACTTCTACAGGAGCTAGAACATACAAAGGGAGAATTAGAAAAGGTTCTTGATGAACTAAAGGAAATCAAAGAGACGAATCGTTTGCTACAACAATTTGGTCTTTTTTTCGAAGAAATACGCTTAGCTGATATGATTCGTAATTATACGACTCCTAAACGATTGCTATGGACTAACTTCGTTGCTGGTTTGGCCAAAGGACTAGGTCTGACAATTGGAACAGCCATCGTCCTGGCCTTTTTTGGTGCTTTATTATCTAAGTTCTTATCCCTACCGATTATCGGTGATTATATTCGACAAATTATAGATTATGTTCAATCTTATCAATGAAAAAATACATATACCCTTGCACGAACTAAACAGGGTGTCTTCAACCTCATTATCAACTGAAGAACACCCTGTTATATTACGCTTTTTCTGTATATTTACTTCTAATCATCGTCGTCTTCTTCACGCTCTGATTTCTTGTTCTTCTTCCGTTCTTCCTTCTCTTTTTTCTCTCTTTCCTTCTCCTCTTTTTTACGCTCTTTTTCTGATTTGTCATCTTCTTGAGGAGCAGGAACGATAACAGGGGTAGGAGTAGTGGCTGGTTCAGGTTCAGTACCCATCAGGCTATTCCACTTGTTCTCCAAATTCCCCCAGAGGTTAACTACTTCAACTGTTTTGCTATCCACAATATTTCCATTTACAATGGCTTCAACAAAAGCTTCCTTAGGCATACCTTTTCCATCGGAAGGTAAGCGCCATTCATACGAACTGATATAACTCCATGACTTTTCCATTGGAATTTCTTTCGATACCGTACCAAACGTTACGCGCACCTTATCCACGTTATTTTTCACTTTTCCCTTAAAGACCATTTCATTATGAGACGTACTATATTGAGCAAGAGAGTATACGATTGCATTTTCAACATTAGGAGGAGCATTCTTGATACGAAGTTTAACTTCCTCTACCATTTTGTCAAAATCATAAGACTGCAATGTAATAAGCTCCCCTGCTGCAGCCGCAGGAAGACTGATACAGAATGTATGCTGGGCTGTAAATTTTTTCACTTCAACTTGGTTCCCTTTTTCAGTCTTGACTACAACCTTAGTGATTCCTTGATTTACCTTTCCAGAAATACTCGTTATTCCCTCTTTTGTCTCTTCGTTATATTCTACAAATCCTTTTTCCATTGCTCGAATGGTCAGGTAAATGTCCCTAAAGTCATCTTTTAAGATACTTGCCCATTCTGGGCCATATTCCTGGGTCACATCAGCCAAGCTTTTTTCAAAAGAGATACTCGGGTCCTTTACAACTACAAAGACTCGATCCTGATATTTATTAAGTAACATGTCCTTAAATAAAGGATTTTCTTCTTCCAACGTTCGTAAATTATACATCGCATTTTCTTTAACTTGTCCTGGTAATACTACAGGATTAGTTGGTGGCTTTTCTTCCACAACTTCAATGGGTGCAGGTTGCTTGTCATTCCCTTTATTTTTATCTTCTCCTGCATTTGCAAGCAGTGGTAATGAAGCAAATAAAAGTAATAATACTGCTGCTCCCCAGACTAATTTTGAGCCTTTCACGGTCATGAGAGAGAAATCCCCTTTCTCATTATTCTGTTTCCTAGACGTTTGAAGCTAATCGAATGTTTCAATTTTCCTTTATTTCTTTTAAACACATAACCAACATTTCTCCGGATTAGCCTTGCTTGTATAAAGCCAAACTAACAAGGGAGGTGATGAGCATGAGGAAAGGTTTTGTTACAATTGTTCTAGGTACATTTGTTATTGTCGCTGGCATTTGCATGGTAAAAGCAAGACAAAAGCGGAGTTGTTATAATAATCCATATACATGGGGAATCACTGGATTTGGCCTGACCAACAAAGTTCTTGGGACTATTGCAGCAATGAGTAGACCGTTACGTAGGATAAGTAGGCTGAGATGATAATAAATATTTCAAAACAAATCGGCTCCCCCGAGATTACCGGGGGAGCCGATTATCATTTTTCTTACTCTGCATACTTAGGTTCAGCCTGAATCGCTGTGAGTAAAAGTTCTACTGCATCCCGATCGAACTTCGTTTCTTTTGGTCCTTCTTCTGTCACATATGTAAGCACATAATGAAGTTCCTCACGTACATAGGTTAACATATTTAACTTATGGTCTTCAACCAGAATTTGTTTAAAAAATGATTCTGTATCCTGTGCTGATAAATCATCAGGTCTTTCATCCAGCACAACACGAATCTGTAGCCAGTTATACAAAGCATCTGAGCGTTTCATTCTTATCCCTCCGCTCTTCGGGATTTACTTGCTTTACTGCGGAATTTTACAACGAGCAAGACTAGGATGGCAACAAATAGTCCGCCTCTTACAGGTAATTGTGTGTCAAGAATGGAGAAAATTATAGAACCGATTAACAATAGGATGATAAGCATGGCTGTTTTTAAAATCGGCATGCGAATTCTCTCCGCAAAGCCTAGATAGTAAACGATCAATAAATAAACAAAAATAATCCAGAAACGTTGTAAATCTGCCCATTGAAAGAACAAATCATACCACGTTAACGAATTTGGATTGGCTGGTTCATAAATAGAAGCTAGCTCGATCCATTCCATGCTTTCCTCTCCTCTATCTGCTACCTAACTAGCCTTGGCGTAACTCGTGCAGATATTTTATTTCTTCGGCATATTCTTTTTCATCATCTACTGGTGTTTCCAACACAACTGGCAAATGCTGTAGATCAGGACATGTTAAGAACTTGGCAAGTGCTTCGCTCCCAATCTCGCCTTTCCCGATTTTTTCATGACGGTCTTTATGACTATCAAAAGGAGCTTTGCTATCGTTGTAGTGAATGCAGACAAGGCTATCCAGGTAGCCTGTTGATTTCATCTCTTCAATTAATTGGTCAAACGAATCCAGATTCCACTGACCAGCTGCAAATGCATGGCACGTATCAAAACAAAAACCAATTTTTTCAGGAAACTTCGTAGCATTACGGATTTCCATCAGCGACTTGATCGTAAGTCCTAATTCCGTACCTTGTCCAGCCGTATTTTCCAAAAGTAGCTTCACAGGTCCATCATACTGCTCTAGGATTAAGTCAAGCGTTTCTACCATTCGTTTTGTCCCGTACTCTTCTCCTTCTCCTACATGCTTACCGCAATGTACTACCGCTCCAATCGCACCATAAGCCTCAGCGATATGCAAATCCTCCACTATGGAACGAATCGTAACTTCTTGCAGATCCTCTTTTGGTGTTGACATATTTGTAATATAAGGAGTATGGCAAACAAGAGTAATATCATGTTTTTGAAGTAAGGATACACCATTATCGGCATCAACTTGATTAACTTTTTTAGGTTTGAGACCACGAGGATTTTTGGTAAACACCTGAAACGATTCTGCTCCAAGTAGAACCGCTTGTTGTACGGCTTTTTCCAATCCTTTGGCCACACTTATATGACATCCGATTTTCAAACTACTCACCTCATATGTGTAACATCCATAACAGTTTTACTTTAGCAATGTTTACCCGCTCCTGTCAAAAAAAAGGACAGTTAGGAAGGAATAACTCTCTTACATTAGTCACTTTCCCCCCTTTCTCGTCTCACTATAATGACAAGCTCATTGTTACCCTTCTTGTACGAAAGCCCATTCGTTCATATAGTTTAACGGCATGGTTTTCCACCTTCGCACTTAGACGAATTTCTGTATGTCCATCATTCTTCAAATGCTCAACAGCTTCCTTCATTAACAATGTAGAGATACCTTTTCCTCGGTATTCTTCTAATACATACAGCTCAAAAATAAATCCGTGCATGCTATCCGAAAACTGGTCTACACTTTTTCCAATTAGCACCCATCCCAAGATCTCGTCAGCTTCAACGGCTACCAAATAATAATTGCCTTTCGCTAATAATGGCTGTACCAGCTGCTGGACTTTTTCGTACGTGGGCATTACTTCACCCAATGTTCCATCGTAGATTGCCTGTGCGGAGAGGTTACCAATCTTTTCTAGTTCTACATTGTTTGGTTTTCTAATTTCCATCTAATCTTCAATCCCTTCAGATTTTTCAGGATGAATTACTATATAAATAATTCTGATTATTAGTTTTAAAAATAACCACTTAGGATATAGGAAATCCCAAGTGGCTTGTTGAATAAGAATAAACTACTTATTCGCTGCGTCTTTGTTTTGCATAACGCTCACGATCTGATTTGTTCAGGTATTTTTTACGTAGACGAACAGATTTAGGTGTAACCTCGCACAGTTCATCATCGTTCAAATACTCCAATGCCTCTTCCAGGGTTAGAATACGAGGAGTTTTCATTTTAACCGTTTCATCCTTGTTAGCAGAACGAACGTTGGTTGCATGCTTTTCTTTGATGATATTAACCGTCAAATCATTATCACGGTTATGTTCTCCTACGATCATACCTTCATACACTTCTGTACCAGGATGGATAAACATGAATCCACGATCTTCAACAGACATCAAACCATAGGTAGTAGAAACACCTGTGTCGTTAGAGATAAGTACACCAGCATGACGACCGCCTACGATACCAGGTACAAGAGGGCGATAACTATCAAAGGAGTGGTTCAAAATACCATAGCCACGAGTAATGGTTAAGAACTCGGTACGGTAGCCGATCAATCCACGAGAAGGTATTAAGAACTCAAGACGGACTTGCCCAAATCCATTATTAATCATGTTAACCATTTCTGCTTTACGTGTACCCAATGTTTCCATTACCGGACCTGTATATTCTTCAGGAACGTCAATGATTAGGCGTTCAGCAGGTTCCATCTTTTTACCATCGATTTCACGAATGATAACTTCTGGTTTGGATACACCCAACTCGTACCCTTCACGACGCATGTTTTCTACCAGAATGGATAGATGAAGCTCACCACGACCTGATACGATGAATGCATCTGGTGAATCTGTCTCATTTACACGTAATGAAACGTCTGTTTCAAGTTCAGCCATCAAACGATCGCGCAGTTTGCGTGATGTAACGTGTTTACCTTCCTTACCAGCAAACGGACTGTTATTAACCATAAATGTCATTTGCAGAGTAGGCTCGTCGATTTTAAGAAGCGGCAACGGATTTGGATGATCTTGATGACAAACCGTTTCCCCTACGTTAATATCCTCTAAACCAGCTACAGCAATAATGTCACCAGCTTTTGCCGTTTTTTGTTCAACACGGTTCAAGCCTTGGAAACCAAATAGCTTTTGGATACGCATTTTCTTCACAGAACCATCACGTTTCACAACTGCTATTTGATCGTTAACGTTAACAACACCATTATATACAAGGCCGATTCCAATACGACCAAGGAATTCATTATAATCAAGCATGGTTACTTGGAACTGAAGTGGTTTAGTTTCATCTGTTTCTGGGGCAGGAATGCTTTTTATAATGGTATCAAACAATGGTTTCAAGTCACCTTGAAGTTTATCCGCTTCTAGTCCGGCAATTCCTTGGATACCAGATGCATAAACAATGGGGAAGTCCAATTGCTCTTCTGTTGCATCCAGATCAATAAACAGATCATATACTTCATTGATTACTTCTTGTGGGCGTGCATTTTCCCGGTCAATTTTGTTCAGAACAACAATCGGCGTTACGTTTGCTTCCAGGGCTTTACGCAATACAAAGCGAGTCTGCGGCATGCAGCCTTCAAAAGCGTCAACGATCAATAACACACCATCTACCATGCTCATTATACGTTCAACCTCACCACCGAAGTCAGCGTGACCAGGTGTGTCAAGGATGTTAATGGTATAGTCCATGTATTTTACAGAAGTGGTTTTAGCAAGGATAGTAATCCCGCGTTCTCTTTCCAAATCATTGGAGTCCATCATACGTTCTTCCACATGTTGATTGGAGCGGAATGTACCAGATTGGATCAGCAATTTGTCAACCAAGGTTGTTTTACCATGGTCAACGTGAGCAATAATTGCGATATTACGAATATCAGGGCGTTTCATAAGTTCCTCCTCTTATTTGCATACCTTCCATAATAACAGGTAAGTGTTACATTCACAATCGTAAAAATGTAAAAAAATGACCCCTATTTCGATGGTACACGTAGGAAAAAGTGTACAGAGAGGTGAAAAATGATTTGACTAAACCTGATCAAAATCGTTCGTTCCGGATCTCAAAATGGCGTCAGATTGGTTCAACTATTATGAAGCTGGCTGATACATTCGGAGTTTTTGCTTGCCTATATACAGTCAGTCGTAGCCATTACGAAAGGGTTTGGCATAATGACGCTTCCTTATTTAAGCGGGATACAATTGAATCCATTATTATCATAACCATTTGGACACGGAATAACGAAATGGGACAAGCTTATATTTCCACTTGTGATGAGCAGAAGATCATCGACGCATTTCATCAGGCAAGAGTATCGGCAACCTCCCAGAATTTGGCCTGGACAACTTTTCAACAGCTTTTAAAACTGGAACAGAGCTTGCCTTTGTTTGAATCATCCCATACTTTATCTCAAGAACTATTTTCTCAGCTTCCAACCATCTTTCGTTACACTGAAGCCCTTCATTCTGCCTTTTTGAAACGACACTTTCTTCCATTACTCCAGACTCAATTGCGGATTACAGACGAACAGATCTATGCCTGTCGCAGTGATGGAACCGAATACGAGCTCGCTATAATCCGGCTACATTCTCGCATGACACTCCCACAAAATAGAGAAGGAGAACTTCGAACGGAAACAGGCAGCTCCATGCTTACCTTTGATCGTGCTTTGATTGACAATATGCTGAATGAGCTCGTGAAACAGATGTATCACCTACTACGAACAAGAGAACCCGTACATCTCCCATCTCCATTAACCAAGAACTATTTACCAACCGATTCGCTTATCTGGATTGATACAGAAATTCTCGCTCATCTTTTGCCACATGCTCTTAAAATACATCCCACTTTCCCCATCCCATTTACCCTTTACTTTTCTTCATGGGAAGGAGAATATGGCTTTACACCTTATCATCAATGGGCTGTACCGCTTCCATCCTTACCATGTGAAAAATCTACGCTACAGAATCGTCAATTGATATCTAACCTGCTTCAAAGCGGGTTGAACGATGTTACTATTAGGCTGGACATGCCCAGCCTGCAAACAAAGAACCCCTTTCTTACGGCTGAACAATATATATATCTCGATAAAAAACCTGCTTTCATCTTGTCAGGGGTTGAACAACTTACATTTGATAAGAAGGGAGAACGCTTTACCCTTCTGCCAAAGCACATCCATCATATTTCGATAAGTGGGAAACCATCAGAAAGAACCTTTATTACAGGTAATCTCTTAACCTTTTTACAAAGTCTTGCTGGTGGTACAGGGATTGGGCCATTATTGACAACTCACTCCACTAATTTAGGGGGACACAGTGTTTCAGCTCCTCAACTAACCTTGCTCGTTACCTAATGAAATCTGCCTTACATGGGTAGAATTCCTAAAGTATTTTGACCTCCATCTGCTCACACTAGCTAATGGAGGTGGTTAAACAATATGAAAAAAGCGCTGCTTACAGCTTCATGTTTTCTATTAGTAACTGCATTAACAACAGCTTGTGGAGGGTATGGCACAAAAAACTATCGTACTAACCAGATGACACCAAATAACTATCGTACTAACCAGATGGCACCAAATAACTATGGTACCATGACCAATCAACATCCTAACTATGGTACTCACGGTTATGGAACATATGGTGCGAATCGTATGGGAGGACCCGGACTGTATCAATCACCTTCCGGAATGGGCATGACCAGCAATATGTACGGCGGCTATACGGGCACTCACATGGGTGGTGGTACTCGTACCAATGCATTATCTACCTATAACGACCACGGTGGATACAACCGTGAGTTGGCTGACAGAGTAGAAAGAGCCTGTTCCAAAATTAATGGTGTTCAATCAGCTTCAGCTATCGTGTACCAAACAGATGCAATCGTTGGACTTCAAATGAAGAACGGGCTGAATGCGAAACAGCGCCAATCTATTGAACGTCAAGCTCATGAAACCGCTCGTACCTTGGTTCCTAATCATCAAGTAAAAGTAACATCTGACGCTGCTATGACTAGCCGCATCAAAAAAATGGACGGTACCTTCCGTCAACATGCACACTCCATGACAACGGGCCCTACCACAGTTGGTGGAAATTTAGGCAATGCGGCTAACGACTTCGGAATGCTCGTTCGAGATTTAGGAAGAACCGTAACCGCTCCTTTCCGTTAAGTCAGGTAAGCAATGCATATGAAAAGGGAAGGCATTTATTGCCTTCCCTTTTTTTACTGTATCAAAATGTACCTCATATAAATGAAAATGAGGCGGTTGCCCATACGGACATATCGCCTCATGTTTTCGTATTCGTTATAAAACAGTTGCCTGTGCTGGCAATTTCATTTCAGGTTCTACTACTTCCATTTCTCCCATGCCGCGAACAAGTTTCTTGGCATACACTTTCTCAGGTTGCAGAACAGAAACCATGTAATCGATCGCAAGCTGTGGATCTACTGTATCCCCACAAGTGTAACAATCCAAAGCAGCAAAACCTCTCTCAGGATACGTATGGATGGATAAATGGCTTTCTGACAAAAGAACCAGAACCGTCGCTCCTTGTGGTGCAAATTGTTTTGCCTGTACACTTAGCACAGTCGCACCGCAAGCCTCTGCAGCTTCCACCATTTGTTTTTTCAAGAAATCTGCATCATTCAGTAAATCAAATTGTACTCCCCATGTGTCAATGGCAACGTGTCTTCCGAAAGTCGAATATTCCATCTTTCGGTTCCCCCTTCCTAGCATGTGTAATGTTAAAACATCGCTAGGACCTGCGTCATTCACTAACGGGGGCGGTTCATGGTCCACCCTTTAAAGTGAATCCTGGTTCCTAATCTTGTTTTCTTGGTACGCCCGGTTTTATCCGGTGTAAGAAACTCGGCTGGACCGATCTTCTCAAGTGCAGTACTGACTACTTTTGTATTTAATTCTGTCAACGACATTTAAAATATCATGTCTTAGATAAAAACACAATACTTTTCGCGAATTAATTCAGCTTATCCGAAAATAAAAATTTTTCAGTTATTAAAATCGTGCGTAGAGCCTTATAAAATATGTAATCAAATAAAAAAAGGACACAATATGTGTGCCCTTCTTTATTCAATCATTTATTAGACCGTTAGGAAAACATGCACAGCCCGTTTTATGCCTCTAGAATGAATAAGCGGTGTGAAACAGCAGATAGCTTATTATCAATCGTTGTAACAGAATTTGGTTTATTCGCATTTGCCCAAATTCGTTTGTCCAGCAATCGATCAGTTTCCTCTTTCAATAGCAGAATCTCTTGTTCGCTACCTGTCTGCTTATATAGATATTGCAGCTCTTTTGCATAGTTGTTAGAGCTATCTTCAAAAATGACCGATTCCTCTTGATCATTCACTTCCTCAATTTTCGTTACTGAACCTTCGTCGTAATGATATACAATCGAATAGTTCTCGTAAATGCGATGCACGATACCATGAGCTTTGAAGGTTTTCATGGCTTTTCTCATCACATTGGCTAAAGCTATATCCTTTATTTGATATGAACTGTCGCAAATGTAACGATTCTCAAACTTCAGGAAGGCAAGATGAATCTCAGTACTACCATCAAGGATAACGATGTCACGATCTCCGCTGTCAAAAATTTGCTCCATTAGTAACAGTCTTTCCTGAGCAAAAAATTTAACAAATTGATTTAATTCTAGCTCTGTCATGGTGAAAAAGGCGGTTGCGTAGTTTGTGGCTAAACGCTGTGCCATACTTATCTCCCCAATTCTCATTTTTCCGTGATACCAATCGGCATCGTTGTAATTGCCTGTTGTTGATCGGTTGGAAAAGGGAGCTAAGTGTCCACGAAAGATCGTTGTAGAATCTGACCTTGCCGCCCCGTGAGTCGAAACTCATAATGGGTAATGAAGGCGGATCACCTACTTTTTCTTTGTACACTTCTTCTTATTCTATTATACACAACTCCAACAAAAAATCCTGCAACATTTTTGCAGGATTGCGAAAAAACTAAAAAACTTACACAGTTTAGCTAGATGCTTTCTTAATAACCAACATTTCTTCTTCAGATAAATTGTACGTAGATGTACCCTTTTCAACAGGTTTGCAATATGTACGAGACTCATCACGACCATATATGCTTGTAATGACGATCCCATTTAGATGCTCGTCCATTAATGCTAGTGAAAAGCTAAGATCACTTCCCATGCTATCCCCAAAGGCATTGTAACGATGCACACCCACATTTCCTACCTGTGACGCCATTTTTTGTGACATGCGATTCAGTAGAAATTGCTGTTCAGCCAGCTTCCCTTCCCATGTATCCATTGAATCAAGGATGCGGCTTACTGTAATTTCCAGATTCTCTCCCTCAGTTTTGACAAATAATCGACGTGTCTTCTTTTGTAATCGATTGATCTTCGAGTTAAGAAGGAGAACAATAATGAGGAGCATAAAGACGAGGGCACACAATCCGATGATAACATAGGGTGACTGAATCGCGAGTAAAGCTTGCTGCATGGGTTAATACTTCCTTTCTAGACCTACTTCATATGATCTATATTACTCCCTCATACCTGATAGTTCAATTGTATCCATCGGTTTTCTATGTAAAAAACTGTGATAATGCGGGAATCAAAATGAAAAACGGCTCCTATCATGTGAAAGAAGCCGTTTTTCATGAAGATTCATTTTGCTGTTGGTTCATTTTCACCCTGCCCATTCATAATGTTGTTATACTTCGAGAAGGAGCATCTCTTTTCTAAGGATCTGTAATTTTGCTTTGGATTTTTTGATTTGCTCTTTATTTTTTTGTTTCATGGCATCATGTAGGGTAGCCAGCTCATAATCCAGTTCTAATCGTAAAACAGGTATACGCTCCTCTGAATCTCTTCGTTTCATTGCGGCAATCACTTGGTCCATGGTTACGTTGCATGCTTTTTCATAGATCACTTTTTTCTCAGCTCCTTTTATTTTGGTAATTCGTACAGCTTCTCCATACCTAATGTTTTTGACCAGAATTTGTTCTTCATTGGTGATTTTGACCACGGCATGCCCTTTTGCTAACTCAATAAACTGATACAATACCATTGCCAAACGGAAATCACGAACGGAGTAATGACATTCTTCCAGCTTAAATTTATCTCCAGTTTTACTCATGATTAGTTGATGGCCGCAACAATCATTAGAAATATCAATCCTCATTTGCTTTAAGGACTCTTTCCACTTAACCGTCAAACCACTCTGAACCAATGCATTCATAAGCTCGTCGAGGGTGATTCGGTCAAACCAAACAATGACATTACTATATTCCAGTTCGTTTTGGGTCTTCTTCATACACATCATCCCCCGAAAAAAAATCTGAATTATCTGATTATAAAAATGCCCTTGGGAATGGGTTGTATATCATATTACCTGAAAGCTACTTATGTTCTTCCTGCTCCGTTTCTTCTTTATAACCTGAATGAGACTTGTAAAATCATTTTTGCTACACTCCGTCGGACTTTCCTCCCATGAAAAGCTTTTCCATGTGGTATGATATCATATGGGGAAATGCTTTTTAGCGTTCGGCGCAACTGACTCATATTTTTCTTTTTCCTAAAAAAGTTAGGCTACTGCTTACCAATAAGCTTGTTATTCAAATTGAGTTGGAGGGGAGATATCACAATGACTACTACCTTTACAGGCTTTCATCAAGATGATTTTAATGTATTTGCGATCGAGGGTCTCGATCAGCGCATGGAAGCTATTCAAAATCAAATTCGTCCAAAGTTGACTTATTTAGGGGAACACTTTGCCTCACAATTCTCTCTTGCCACGGGTGACGAGTTTTTTTTCCATGTAGCTAAGCATGCAAGGCGAACAGTTAACCCTCCAAAAGATACGTGGGTTGCTTGGGCAAACGACAAACGCGGTTACAAAAAACACCCTCATTTTCAAATTGGGTTATGGGGCACACACTTGTTTGTCTGGTATGCCGTCATTTATGAATCACCTTGGAAAGTTGAGATAGGTGGACGGATGGAACAGCAACTGAAGCACATTCAGAGCCTGGTTCCTGACCACTATCACTGGTCGCCTGATCATATGAAGCCTGAGAGTACATCTCAGCTGGAGTTAGGTGAAGCAGGATTACGTAATCTGGTTACTCGATTGCAAAATGTGAAAAAAGCTGAATTACTGTGTGGCATCACTATCGATCGCAATGATCCAGTACTTCAAGATAAAGATGCTTTACTCGCTCGCCTTACGGAAACATTTGATGTCTTGACCCGTTTATATGTGCTGAATCGAGGGTAAACTTATCGGCTCTTGTCTAATCTGTAAAATAAATGTTTGTTTCTAACTATATGCAGAAGAACAGGTCCGTTTTCCAGATAATCCGCGGGTAACCTGTTCTTCTTTTCTCATTCACGCCCTGTTTCCACTTATGTAAATCCATTCTCTATTCGTCGCATTCCCTCTTTTGCTTGATTCACCATTCTTTCTAATAATTCCTCGACGGTTGGAATATCGTCAATGAGTCCAATTACTTGACCTGCCCAACCATATCCTGTATCAGCATGTCCCTCGTGAATAAAAGTCCGGTTGTTCTTCCCGCTTATATACTCTTTTAATCCTTCATAACCCTCACCAGTCGCTTCAAGCTCCAAGATTCGATCAGAACCAGGTGTTCTAATAACACGAGCAGGAGTGCCCAGCGAACGTTTTATGATAGAAGTGTCTTGTTCGGTACCGTTTACTAACGCTTGTTTGTAGGCAGCATGGGCATGCTGACATTCTTTGGTCGCAATAAATCGCGTTCCCATTTCGATCCCCTCTGCTCCAAGAGAAAGAGCAGCAAGCAAGCCTCTTCCTTCTCCAATTCCTCCGCTTGCCAGGACTGGAATGGATACGGAGTCAACCACTCGCGGGACTAATACCATTGTGCCAATATCATCTCGTCCCAGATGCCCCCCACCCTCTTGTCCTACAGCCATAATAGCGTCTGCACCAATAGATTCAGCCTTTTGAGCTTGTCGTACTGCGGCTACGAGAACGAGTCTCTTTATATCATGCCCGTCTGTTCGACGGATCAGGGGTTCCGGGTTCCCTCCTGTTATGGAAATCACCTTTACCCCTTCTTCTAATGCAACCTCAAGCATTTCCTCATAAGGTCGACCATGTTGACCAATTGCATAATTCACGCCAAATGGTTTATCAGTAAGTTGCTTCACCTTCCTGATCTCCTCACGTAATGCATCAGGTGAAGGAAGTGACATGGCAGTAATTTGACCGAGACCTCCCGCTTTCGATACGGCAGCAGCTAGCTGGGAGTAAGCCAGATATGCAAGGCCTCCTTGAACGATTGGATATTTGATGTTCAACAATTCTGTAATCTTGGTTTTCATATATACCTCCTTACGCCGGGAATGTACCTAGTACCTTCTCTATTTATCAGCATAACTCCTTCCTCCACTCTTTGTTTCAAGAACACGCATCTTTATTGTTTTGGGCTAATAGTAACGAACACCATAAGATGTTCGTTAAAGAGTAATTATTTTCAATTGCTGTATTCCCCATTGCAATAGAAATTCTATTCCAACTGTTTATTTGATTGATGATTAATACAAGGTCAACATATTGTTTCTCGTCATAGTGTTCACGTACTCGCTTATATAGGTCTTCAGGAACTCTTTTAGTATGAATAAGAGTAATATGCTCAGATAGTTCGAGAGCAACTTTCTCTTCAGGTGTATAAAAAGTGCATTCATTCCAAGCAACTTCCAGGAAATTCATGACTTCTTTTAAAAGTTTGAACAGAAAAACTCTTGCTTTCCCCCCCCAATTTGTTATACTCATTTTTGTTGTTTTTATACTATTTAAAAAGCGAGGCGATAGAGATGATACAGGGCAAAACTCCCTTATTTAGCGCATTGGTGGCACATGCGGAGAGGAATCCCATACAATTTCATATTCCAGGTCACAAAAAGGGAGCAGGAATGAACCCCATTTTTAGAGAGTTCATTGGCGAGAATGCCTTGTCTATCGACTTAATCAATATCGCTCCGCTAGATGACCTGCACCATCCAAAAGCAGTTATTAAAGAAGCACAACAACTAGCCGCTCAAGCATTTGGAGCTGACCATACCTTTTTTAGCATTCAAGGAACAAGCGGGGCAATCATGGCAATGATCATGGCTACGTGCCAACCTGGGGATAAAATTATCCTTCCTCGAAATGTGCATAAATCGATTACCGCTGCTATTATCTTTGCCGGGGCTATTCCGGTATTTATACATCCTATCATGGATGGACAGTTAGGGATTGCTCATGGTATAACGCCAAAAGCGGTTCGCAAGGCATTAACAGCACATCCAGATGCAGCGGCTCTCTTGGTAATTAATCCTACTTATTTCGGTATTGCAGGTGACCTGCAACAAATCGTGGACATCTCACATGAATTCAAGGTTCCTGTACTTGTTGATGAAGCTCACGGGGCTCACATTCATTTTCATGAGGATTTGCCACTTTCTGCTATGAAAGCAGGAGCCGATATGGCAGCTACCAGTGTGCATAAGCTGGGAGGCTCTCTTACACAAAGCTCCATTCTTAATGTAAAAGAAGGTCTTGTAGACGTTGACCGAGTGAAAACGATTCTAAGTATGCTCACTACAACCTCTACATCATATATCCTGCTTGCTTCACTTGATATGGCAAGACAGCATCTCGCTTTACGTGGCCATGAGTTACTTGATTCTTCTATCAAGCTAGCTAATTACGCCAGGGATCAGATTAATAAGATCCCTCGCCTTCATTGCGTAGGCAAAGAAATTCTTGGAATGCCAGCTGAATATGCGATGGATCCAACAAAATTATTAATTCATGTTCGAAATTTGGGAATTACGGGCTGGGAAGTAGAAAATTGGCTGAGAGAAAAGTATAATATTGAAGTGGAGATGAGTGACCTATATAATATTCTCTGCTTCGTTACCCCCGGAGACACGGAAAATACCGTGGGTACTTTGATTGAAGCCTTAACAGATCTGGCAGTCGAATTTGCGCATTCAGAAGCAAGTGAACCTGTCGGTATCTCTCTGCCGGAAATCCCCGTTATTTCTCTTTCTCCACGTGATGCTTTCTATGCTGAATCAGAGAGCATTCCGTTAGAAGAAGCTGCAGGCCGAATCATAACTGAATTTATTATGATCTATCCCCCTGGCATCCCTATCTTTTTGCCGGGAGAAGTCATTACAGAAGAAAACATTCGGTATATTAAGGCGAATTTGCGAGCAGGACTACCTGTTCAAGGGCCGGAGGATGAATCCATTCGGACAATCAAAGTAGTGAAGCGACAAGTAGCCATTCATGAGTAATTCATGACCCTTCATACAGGCTCTCCTCCAATTATCAGGAAAAGGAGAGTCTGTTTTTTTATTTGCTATAACTGGAAATTCTCAATGGTTAGAAAATCTTCTATGTGAAGTCTTTTCGAAGAAGTTAGTTCCTCTTTAGCAGATGTTTTTCATGCGTATAAGGAAGCGAAGCCCAGAGGTATATACTTTCTGATATAGTAGAAAGAAGTAAACCTAGTATGGCAAAGCTGGAAAAGGAGACGAAAACAATGAACAACTCATCATCCATTCCCTATGCATTGTGGCTTGGCTATTTATTATTGGCTTCAATTGGCTCAGCCCTGTATGGAGCTAGTTTGACCCTTCACTTCGATTATTGGAGCTCTGATCTAGGCGCATACTGGGTTCTGCTGTCTGCCGGGTGCAGTTGGCTCATCCTGTTTGGTGTCACCTATATGATCGGGTATAAAAAAATCAGTCTTCGCTGGTTAATCCACCTAAGCCTACAAACGATGGTGTATGGAGTCATTGTGCTCTTAGGAGCTGCTTTGGTAAATGTAATTGCAGAGGGTATGGATTTTTCCAGTCACTTGATGCTTACACCAAATATCCTCCTGGTCCTATTTTCCAACATTCTTATGGGTAACCACTTTGTCTCGGAATTGCGCACCCAAGAGATCTTTGCACCATTAGCCGCTATCCTTTGGATCATTTTATTAAATGGAACGGCATTATTTTTCTTTTATCTGTTTGGAAAAATTTTTGGATAGACTGATAAGACGAAATGGAGGCTGGCATAATCGCCAGCCTCTTTTTTTATGGTTAGGAGTATGATCACCAAAATAAAAGACACGCTGGGCAAAGGCGTGTCAGAAGAAAATTATTTATTTATTTTTTTGTTTCTCAGAATTACATTGCATGGTGCATACGCCATATAATGTTTTTACCTGAACTGATTCTTGGTGTGCAATGATGTTCCCACAATGCTGACATACAATCGTTGTCAATGGAATATCCCCCTGTCGTATTGTCCGTATAATTTTTAAAAGTGCATTTGTGCGTTTATGTTAATTTGTACTTATTAGTATGTTACATTTATAATATTATGACACAACATTGTTGTCAATAGATTAAATTACCCACATGTTCACCTATGTTTACCATAGGTAATTCGCTTTATGAATTAAGTTTATCAGTAAAGTAATGAATAGTATGTCACATTAACTCTAATAAAGATGGATGATTAAATTCTTACCATAGTGGTTAAAACCAGCTTCTCTTTTCACCCATCGCTTGAAGTCTTCGCCCCCAAGATGTTGAGCTGTCCGCTCCGCACTATTCCTCGGGGAAGCTCAAAACGATGTATTCACTGTAAGACTTGCTGGGTTTCGCTTCTTTTTCCCGATGAATAGTGCGGAGCTGGGTAAGGGCTTCGTCAAGACGCTCTGTGTGAAAAGAGAAGCTGGTTTTCGGGCTTTTGGTTTTCTTTTTCCCATGAAGCCGTTAGCAGAAGAAGCACATTTTTTGTTCAGAACTATTTAAGGTCCTGCATAGCTATACAGCAAAGAGTGCGGATTAAAAAGTGCAACCCATGAGACACTGCGTAGCATCACATCTTTATGCGCTTTCCGCACTCTTTACTGTGTAGCGGACAGTTGAAGCTTCCAGGCTGGACCTTAACGAGTTCGCAGACAAAAAATGTGCTTCTTCTGCACACCCACTACTGTAATGGATTTATGAATAAACAACAAAAGGGTCAGGTAGCTTATATAGCCCCTGACCCTTTTTATTTTTCCATAGTTTATTTCTGTGAAACTTTACCAGTTGCGTCACGTTCAACTTTCATCGCAGATGCAGGAATGTATTTCATTGTTTCAACAATCCCTTTTTGAGCCTCTTCAGACATGATAAAGTCTAGAAATGCTTTTGACGCAGCATCTGGTTCACCTTTTGTATACATATGTTGATAAGCCCATACTGGATAAGCATTTGTAATGATATTTTCAGTAGTTGGTTCTACACCATCAATACTAAGGACTTTAATGGAGTCATCGAAGTAAGAGTTACCCAAGTATCCAATTGCACCTGGAGTTTCGCTAATAATCTTACGTACTGTACCTGATGATTCTTCCATAACACCTTCTGCTTCTTCATTTCCATCAAGTGCAAATTGAACAAATGTCGCACGAGTACCGGAGTTTTTCGGTCTGTTAACCAAAGTGATTTTTTGATCCTTACCTCCAACATCTTTCCAGTTTGTTACTTTGCCAGTGAAGATATCGATTAGTTGTTGTTTAGTCAAGTTGTCTACCCCTACTTCAGAGTTTGCAACTGGAGCCATACCTACAACAGCTACTTTATGGTCAATAAGTTGATCTGCAGGAACGCCTGATTTTTCTTCTGCAAAGATATCGGAATTACCAATTGTCGCAGCACCAGTAGCAACCTGGCTAAGACCAGTACCACTACCGCCACCTTGAACTTGAATTTGAACATTCGGATTAGTCTCATTAAATTTTTTAGCTGCTTGCTCAATCATTGGCTGCATGGCAGTAGATCCAACTGCAGTAATCATTCCACTCACTTCTGCTGCTTTCGGTTGCTCTTTATTTCCGCTTGCTTGAGGAGCAGCATTGCTACTTCCGCCGCCGCATCCTGTCAAAATCATGCCAAGCGAAAGAACACTTGCGAGTAAAAGAGCTGGAATCTTTTTCATTAGGAAAATCCCCCTTGTTTTATCAACAATGTCTTTGTGCTACATTTACATCCTACCTCTCTTGCTTAAAGCCAGGGTTAAAGAAGCGTTAAAGTAGTGTGAATCATTGTTAACCATTGTAAATTTACAACTATTTTCATTAATTCGATTGGATAGTGAAGGAGTTATTTAATTGATGTAGTAGTAATGTTTTCTTTTCTTAGTAGCAACATGTTTTGCAGCTAATATTGTCTTCTTCCAACTATCGTGGAGAAAACCAGCTTCTCTTTTCACCCTTCGCTAAAAGTCTCCGCCCCTTTAGGAGTTAGACTGTCCGCTCCGCATAATTCATCGGGGAAGCTCAAAACGATGTATTCACTGTAAGTTGCTCTCGTTTCGCTTCTTTTTCCCGATGAATAGTGCTCCGCTGGGTTGGGCTTCGCCAAGTCGCTCTGTGTGAAAAGAGAAGCTGGTTTTTTCAGGGTGTGGGTTTTGATACTAGTTTTATTATTTGCCTGCAGCCCTTTGCAGATTGTCTAGAACCTTTAAGGTCCTTCCTAGCTACACGAAGAAGAGTGCGGATAAAAATGTGCTTCTTCTGCCAACCCACTACAGTAGCCAAAAAAAGCCACTCCCAACATCAGTCAGGAGCAGCTTTTCTATAAACAATTATGTTCTCTTCATTAATATTGATCGTTAAAGGGCATTGATGGCAAGATCTCCTTAAAGAATTGAGAAAGTTCATTTGCCTCCGACTTACAGGACAAACGGAATACTTTACGTAGTTGTTCCGGATTAATAGCATCCTCTGAGCTGAGTAAGGTTGATGAACCTGATTGCATACAAATCACAAGTGGCTTACCAAAAAAACGGTGTGAGTACACAATTCCGAAATCATATCTTGTCGTCTCAGTGGCAAAACCCAAAAATCTTACCTTTGCATCTTCGCTCACGTCATATAAAAAGTTAGCTACATCCATTATTCAAACCCCCCCATCTTTTCTTTTTGATCCGCCAATCCCCGAAGGATGAAAAGGCCTCATTCTATCATTTAACCAAGCTAATAGTCCTTGAAGCTCTCGGATAATTTTTTTCTTTCCTGTATAAGAAAGGCTTCGCTTCCTTATACATCCCTATAAACGAACCAGCCTCTTCGAAAGACTTCGATAAAAGTTTTCTTACCCTACTATACTCGTTTGTTCTGGATATCGTTCCTCGCCCTCTTGAATCCACCGTACTTTGTCAGCACCATGCAGAGATTGAGCCAAGAAAGTCATACACTCAAAGAAAAGTTCTACCACCACAGGTGAGTAGCGTTCCTCTAAGGATTCAAGAGCTGCCGACAATCTAAACAGGCTAGGAACATTTTGTCTGCTTAGTTCAATTACTTGTCTTCCAGCAAGTGTAGGGAAAACATGCACAACCCGACCATCACTATCTGACTTCTCGATGGTAACCAGGCCTTTTTCCATTAGCTTTTTAATGTGAATGACAATAGAGGAGGGATGCCAAAAAGTCCAATCAGCAATTTGTGTAACTCGCACACCTTCATAGCAATAAATGATCCACAGGATATTTAATTGAACAGATGAATTAAGCCCTGCAGCTTTTGCAGCTCTCTCCCAGTCATCCTTATTAACTACATTAATTGCTCGCAAAGTATTTAATGCCTCGTACACTTGCCGTACTGCTTGCGACTTCATTATCCCATACCCCCAAAAACTTGTATTCTCTGCATTTTTATAAATTTTCATTATTGTACACTTTTCAGAAAATATAATCAATTAGTTTTTCACAAATTTGTATGCGGTTGCAGAAAGGTTCAGCCTAATGCTACACTTGAGATAAAGAAATTGCCATTCTAACATGGGAGTGATCATAAGTCGTGAAATTGCAATCTGCCTATATTTATCTTGTAGACGGTTCCGCTGCTTCCACAATCACTCTGGACGAGTTGAAAGAGCTGATGAGTATCTTTCGGGAAAAAACCAATAAAACCGGTGCACAATTAGGCTGGGATTATGGAAATGCTGCTTTCCCTTATCAACTAGAACAGCCACAAGATGCTGCTGACTCCTATTTCCTGTTGAAAGGAAACGACCCTCACTTGTATAAATACCTAATCATGGGTGTTGGCAAGTCTACGGAACAAAATCAGGAGCGCTCTTTCATTCAGGTAACCGTTCCAGATACCGCAACACAGAATGATAAGAACAAAGGTAATGAATTTTGTCGCTATCTCGCTCGTGAACTAAAAGGAGAGTTGCACTTGTTCAACGGAAGAGTTCAGTATTTTCAGCCAAGGAAGCCGTAAGTAGCCACTCTTTCCAATCTTTTGTACCTTCTCTACATAAATCGTCCAAGCATTTTGGCACTTCTCGCAACATGATATTGCGGGAGTGCTATTTTGCATTTATAGGGACATGGAATACAAAACTCCTATCGAAGTCTTTTCGAAGAAGTATCAGAAAGTATTCCTTTGAAGTTATACTTTTTGATACAGGAAAAGGGGTTAGACCTGTGTGGAACAAAATGAGTGTATTGCGATGCTAACTGCTCCAGCCCAATATATTTATAAGAAATATCACATTTTTGCTTCTATAATTATTACCCAAGCTATGCACCGCGCTACAAACAAGTCGTTTTTATCTATGACTGCCTACCAGGCAGCAGAAGAATTGGAACGAGCCGGATATGATATACGACTGATCCTCAAATACGCTGAAAAATTAACGCGGATTATCCAAGAACAACGGCTTACCAGACATAATCAGAAACAGCTTGCCCCTCTATAGGTTGTCCTTGCCGTATCTCTTCGTGCTATGGAAAAAGCAAAAGAAAATGGATAGCAAAAAAAGACAGGTTCATGACGAAACCTGTCTTTACTATAGGTGTTACGAAAGTGTCTCAGATCTTGAGAGCGAATAGAATCTTCCGTCAATCATACGTATTCCTAGATCAACACAGTACTTAAATCCGTCCATTGCACCATATAGAACCCATTTGCTTGCCCGATAATTAATATCATAATCGGTGTAACTGTCCATACCATCATTCAGAATTTCGTTACGGTATGTTACATCATACAAACGGAGCACCAAAGGCAATTCTTGGAAGGGTATTGCATACTCCTTTTCAACCCCCTGCTGGTACTCTTCTGACATGTCCCAACTTGCTAAGATTGATTGTGTGTCCTTCCAGTTAATACGTATACTCGGACTGGGGCCGTCTACATCAGCGGATGACCTCGTTGCTTTTGTCTTCATTCGCTTATCTCGTTCCTTTCTTAACTATCTTATAATTATGTGTAACCAAATCTCTATTAGTATATCACTGTACACTGAAATTGGCTACGACGAGATCACTTTCCAACGGTAAACGTGTTTTCTCCTACAACAATCCACTCATCATTTTTTTCATTTTTCATGACAACCTGAACTCTGTATGTTCCAATTTTACTTAGCTTCGTGGACACAAACGGTTGAGAAAAATAGAAGCCACCATCGCGGACTGAATAGGATCGCTCTTTACTTGCGTCGACCACTTGGTTATCCGGACCCAAGATATTTATTTTAACCATCATTTCCTTTGAATCAGTAATGTTATCTACCTCAACAAACACGCCAAAATTTCGTGGAATATCTTTTTCTAGCCATCCGGTTACAGGATTACTGAGTAAAATATCCTTATTTTTCAACTGTTGAATACCTTCAAGCACCATAATGTTTACATTCGGTTTTTCTATGAAGAGTTTACCCGTTTCTTTATCATACGAAGCAAATGCTCCTAAACTCGTTGCCAACTCCTGAGCTGCCTCAATTTGTGTGCCTGCCACATTAATTTTACTATTACGTTCTCCGTTCAAGTACAGACGAACAGCAGCCTCACCAAAAGCAACGGTAGCTGATGAAAGCACTAAAACAGAGGCCAGTCCTACAATCCACTTTTTTTTCATGTTATTATCCCCTGCCAATCTCATTATATAGAAAGCCGAAGCGTAATATACCATACAACGTTTTTCCATAATCTTAGACGCATTAGAAAAGGAATAGTTGTGCAGAAAAAACTTTTTAATAACTAAAACATAATTTATATATATGTTTACAAGTGATAATTTCTTTATTAATAAAATAAATAAAAAGGCAAGTAACATATCCACCTGTGTATGAATATGCACTTACCTTTTAAGTTATGCGTGTACAGGATAGTCCTCGAAGAAACGGACCATTACGGTTATCGCTTTATCAATCGCTAGCTCACTAGGCTCCAGTTTGGAGTGATGCAGCCCATATGGAGTATCAACACCGAACCAGAATAAGAAGCCAGGTATCTGAGCTAAAAAGTACCCAAAATCTTCTCCCGTCATTGCTTCTGTACATCGAAGTAAGGAAACCTCTGGCTGCTTCTCTATCCAGTCCATGAAAGCGCCTGTTACTGCTGGTTCATTATAAACTTGACAGTAATTTGCTCCATAATCGATCTGTGCCTCACATTCAAAGCCCGCCTCCACACCTTTAACCAGTGCTTCAATCCGTCCTTTTATCGTTTGCATCGATTCCTGTGAAAGAGTTCGGATGGTACCTTCTAGTCGTGCTGTTTCTGCAATTATGTTCTGTTTTGTTCCGCCTTCAATTTTACCTACTGTAATGACACCTGCATCAAGCGGGTTCAGATTGCGTGACACGATCGTTTGCATCTGTGTTAACAAGTGAGCTGCCGCCACTACCATATCGTTGGCCTTATGTGGATAAGCGGCATGCCCTCCTTTTCCTCGCAGGTCAATAAACAGCTCTGAGGTATTGGCAAAGAAGATTCCTTCCTTAACCGCCACCGTACCAACCGGGTATTCGGGAGCAATGTGTAGGGCAAATATCGCATCTGGTTTCCACTCATGGAACTCTTCGCTTGCTAGCATCGGCAATGCCCCACCAGGTCCTTCTTCCGCCGGCTGGAAAATAAACAACAAATCATCTTTTGCAGGCTCTTTCGCAAAATGAGTGACGATCCCTAAACCAATCGCCATATGCATGTCATGTCCACAAGCATGCATATAGCCTTCATGTGTCGAACGGAACTCATAGCCTGTTTCTTCAGTAATTGGCAGTCCGTCCATATCCGCTCTCCACGCAAGCAGACGAGAAGGATTCGTACCTTTTACTTTTACTAAAATACCTGTTCGCCAAGTTTTGATCTCCATATATTGCTGAGGTAACGTCTGTAAATAAGCGAGCAGATATTCCTGTGTTTTAAACTCAGCAAATCCTGGTTCCGGTATCTGATGCAAATCTCTGCGTATCTGAACAAAAGGTGATGACATATTACGAAATCACTCCCTTACGTTCTTCCACTAAATGAATTGCTGTGTGCAATTGTTTAATAAACTGGTCTATTTCATCAGTTTTCAACGTAAGCGGTGGTAGAAGACGTATAATCGTTTTCTGAGTAACGTCAATCAAGATCCCAGCTTCAAGCATGTCCCTCTGGATTTGACTTACTTCTTCAGGAGAGAGCTTGGTTTGAATCCCGATCATCATGCCTTTTCCTCGAATATCCGTTAGTGATGCTGGGAATTGTTCGAGTAACCCGGAGATTTGTTGCCATAAATACTCCGCCTGCAATTTTCCTTGTTCAAGCAGACCATCTTGAAGCAGAATTTCCATCACCGCATTGCCTAATGCAGCACTTAATGGTGAAGGAGCAAAAGTGGTGCCGTGATCACCTGGCTGGAACAAATTCATCAGCTGTTCACCTGCGATAATACCACCGAGCGGCAAGCCGCCACCTGCTCCTTTTGCAAACATGATTAGATCAGGTTGTACTTGTGCATGCTGATACGCAAACATTTTGCCTGTCCGACCCATTCCTGTCTGAATTTCGTCCATGACAAACAAGACTTGATGCTCTTGACACAGTTGATAGGCAGCTTCTAAATACTCAACCGATAAAGGAATAACACCACCTGATCCAAGAACTGGTTCCATAATGAGAGCAGATGGTTTTTCTTGTTCGATCACTTTTTTAAGCTGAGTTATGTCTCCAGGCGCTACCTCGAACACATCATATCCAGGTGTAGGAAAATCTTGATAGACATGGGCTTGGCGTGTTAACTTGACAGCTCCCAACGTACGACCATGAAAACTGTTGGATAGAACGGTAATGCCCAGACTCTCTTTCCCTTGTTGCTTCGACCACTTGTGGATTAGCTTAATCGCAGCTTCCGTTGCTTCTGCTCCCGAATTACCAAAGAAAACTTTCCCTGGAATGCTCTGTTCGATCAGCTTCTCTGCTAATTGGATAGCAGGTTTATTGAGAAAAATATTGGAGATGTGTAAGAACTTTTCGCCTTGTTCTCGTAATGCAGCCAATATTTTCGGATGAGAATGACCTACTACGGAAACGGCAAGACCTGTAAACAAATCGAGATACGATTTGCCATTTGTATCATAAAGATAGTTACCCTCTGCCTTATCAATAGCTACCGGCAGACGTTTATAAGTAGACATGAGATATGTTTCATCTTTTTGCGACCAATCCATCATCCAAAGACGCCTCCAATTTACCGCTCTCTTCTTATAGTTGACGTAGTTCCATCATGATTTCAGTTTTGGATTTGGTTTTATCATCGATCGTTTTGATAATACGAGCTGGTGCCCCTGCAACAACCACGTTAGCAGGTACATCTTGAGTTACGACCGCTCCTGCTGCTACAACAGAGCCCTCTCCAATACGAACACCTTCCAGAATAACGGCATTTGCTCCCACAAGTACGTTATCTTCTACTATAACTGGCGTAGCAGATGGTGGTTCAATTACACCTGCAATGACTGCCCCTGCACCAATATGGCAGTTTTTACCGATTGTACCACGACCTCCGATGATAACTCCCATATCAATCATAGTGCCTTCACCAATGGAAGCTCCGATATTGATTAGTGCTCCCATCATAATAACGGCATTATTACCGATGTGTACTTGATCACGAATGACTGCTCCTGGTTCAATACGTGCTTGAATGTCTTTCGTATCCAACAGTGGGATCGCAGAGTTACGACGGTCACTTTCGATTACATAGTCTTCAATTTTTGCTTGATTCGCTTCTAGAATAGGCTCGATTTCTTTCCATTCACCGAATAGCACTCCTACATTTCCTGTAAGGAAGGATTTGGTGGAAGCACCGAAATCAATACCTTCTAGATCACCTTTAATATGTACTTTAACAGGTGTTTTCTTTTCACTTTTTTGAATAAAACTGATAATCTCATGTGCATCCATCATATTCATTTTCTCTTCCTCCTAGTAGATAAAAAAATACAATGAGCGGCTCACGCCTGCTCATTGCTGTGTGTTTGGGCAATCAGACAAATAGCGCTCCACGAAAGTATTCTTTCATGACAGGATAAACGTTTTTTACGCACACCCCAGCAGCAGACATATGGGTTTTCTGCCACTTCGGCACATTGGCCTTTTATTCTGATCAGCTCGCCCATGCGTCTAAACAATCAGAATGACTCTTCCGTTGTGCACCTCTATTTTTAACCTATACAATTGTTTTCACTTTATCAGATAAATGAAGTGCTGACAACCGATTTTACATGGGTTCACTTACAGTTTAGAGGATATCATGAACCCTACAACACCTGGAACCAATAATATGATCGTGATCCCGATTGTTACCCAGCTCATCCATTGTTTTTCCCGTTTTCCTATAATTAGCTGTAAGAGACTAAAATAAACTGGGAATGCCGCGGTTCCAATCGTAACCAAATAAATTTGTTTGTAGTACATATTACCCTGATAAGCAGTAAGCCCATAAATGATCCAGCCTATCCAGCCAGCTAGCATGAGAAGTCCAATTAGATACGGTTTTCGCATTTCTGTTCTCCTTTATTGTTTTACCTAATTTATTTATACCATAACATTCATAATATAATGAACAATCCAAACACAAAAAGCGCTCACCAGGGAGCGCGTGCGAAGCAGGTATGCTTTTCTTATCAGGTCATTTTCCGAGGTGCTGGTTTATCTGGATCCATGAAAGTGGTATCTTGCTCGACCCATACAAATTCTCGATCATGTTTTGTCGTGTCTTTTGCAATGCCTTTATAAAGATAGTAAAACAAGATGAAGGAAAGAATTAGAAAACCAATTATGGGGAACATCGCAATTCCCATATTATATTCTCCTCTCTTCTGTTTCACAAATGATTACACTTTTATTTTATCAAAAAATTCAAAATATTTACATTATTAAAGATGGAAAATTTAGTTTTATCAAGATTTTAGAAAACTTGGCTATGCCAAGCCTTTGGCGTAGGCGAAGCCCTAGTTGCACTTATGCAGATAAGAATTTTTATAAATTCTTATCTGTCAAAAAACCCTGTAGCCACTTCAGATGAGTGCTACAGGGTTATCGCTTTTTTATTCAAGATCACCAGGGAACTCTTTCATTGGGCTGCTTTTCCAGACAATATCTCCTTGCTTGTTTACATACGCGAAAGCATACCCTTCTGCCTCATCATGTAAAACCACATAGGCAAGCCCGCGATGGAATACTCCGCCACCTTGGAACTGCGGCTTGATCATCATAGTTCCTTTTTTATTAATGAATCCGTATTTACCGTTTATTTTCACAGCCGCAAGACCCTCAGAAAAAGGCAATGTACGTTCATAGGTAGGAGGTAACATGATGGAGCCATTTTTATTAACATAGCTAGCTTTGAAATCCCCACCAACTTCTACCATCACTTCTGCAACACCTTCAGAGAAGTTACCTGGCTCGAAGCCTTCTGGTTTAAACACCTCATTACCTTTTTTATCAATCATCTTGTAGCCATGTTCCTCATTTTCAAAAACAAGGGCTACTCCTTCGTGAAACGGGTTGGCGATCATATATTGAAATGGAATAATAACCTTTCCTGTCTGATCAATATAACCTGCTTTATCACCTTTATAAGCTACTGTTACCCCTTCTTGGAAGCCCCAGACGATTTCATACTCAGCAGGGATTACTTCTTTTCCTGTCTGATCAATGAAACCATACTTCCCATTCCGTGAAAATGCAGCCAATCCATCCTGGAAGCTACGGGCAAATTCAAATGTGGCAGGTATGATGAATTCATTTTGTTTATTAATAAATCCAAACTTCTCTCCTACGCGAACAGCGGCAAGCCCTTCTTCTGTAAATGAATCTGCTTCTTCGTATGTAGGAGGTATGACGAATATACCTTCGTTATTAATGAAACCATACTTCTCACCCTGCTTGGCAACAGCCAGTCCATTCTGGAATTCCCCAACAACCTCGAATGTAGGGGGAATGACAACCTTCCCTGTTTCATCAATAAAACCATGCTTATCTTGATCCTGAATAGAGTATAACTTCAACTCTTGTTTCTCAATTGCTTCAGGGATTGGTTTTGTATTCGTTACAGCTGGTTGTTCTGCTGCACTTGTAACAATACTAACACCGCTTGTATAAAGAAGAGGGATAGAGAAAATGATTGCCAAACCTGCTTTTTGCCACTTAGTTACCCGCATTTGTTTCACCTGCTCCCAAAATTATAAAGGTAGGAAATGAATAAGTACTACTCTTCGTTATGATAACCTGATCTTTTACTTATTAGACGCATCATAACTCAAAACGTTTTCGTTTTTTCGGGCAAAAGTATTTAAAGTTTTGTAACCTTTTTGGAATAGAGCGACCAAGATTAGATTGAATAAATTCATAATAATATTATCAAAATATTTATTTTTTAAACTTTGTAAATAATATTTCATATTTTACCAAAAAAAGCAAGACGGAAGGGATATAATCTTCTCGTCTTGCTCCATAAAATTTTTTTATGTTTGTAGACGTTGCAAAAATTGTCGTGTTCGCTCATGTTTCGGTCGCTCAAAGATTTCTTCTGGCTTATCTTCTTCTACTATATGCCCAGCATCCATAAAAATCACCCGATCAGCTACTTCACGAGCAAAACCCATTTCATGTGTAACGATTACCATAGTCATCCCTTCATCTGCCAGCTGCTTTATAGCCTTCAACACTTCGCTGACCAGTTCTGGATCAAGTGCTGACGTTGGTTCATCAAACAACAGTACGGATGGATCGAGCGCCATTGCCCTTGCTATTCCTACCCTCTGTTGCTGACCACCAGAGAGCTGATGGGGATACATATTCATCCTGTCAGCGAGCCCTACTTTCGCGAGCATTTCTTCCGCTCTTTGTCTTGCTTCTGCATGAGGGCGTTTCTTGACGATGACTGATCCTTCCATCACATTTTCCAATGCGGTTTTATGAGGGAATAAATTATAACCTTGAAACACCATTCCTGACTGTTGACGGATCGGTAGTACGACTTTTTCCTTATATCGCCATTTTGTTGATACATCTAGCTCTTCTTTTCCGATTCGCACATATCCTTGTGTCGGTATCTCTAACAGGTTCATGCATCGTAATAAAGTTGTCTTACCAGAACCAGACGGACCAATTATAACGACAACTTCCCCTTTTTCAACAGTTAGCTCAATTCCCTTTAGGATTTCCAGCCCGTCAAAGCTCTTATGCAGGTTACGAATCTCTATCATGTCTGTTCCTCCTACTTGGCAACATAACGCTCTAGTCTCGTTTCCACTCTGCTTCGAAGCGTAGATAACACCGTACTAAACATGAGGTAAATAACAGCTACTTCACAATAGAGTACTAGAGGTTCATAGGTAAATGCCGTAATCTGCTGTGCCTTCTGGAACATCTCTGTTACTGTAATCGTCGCTGCCAAGGAGGTATCCTTCACCAGACTGATAAACGAGTTGCCAAGAGGCGGGATCGCTACCCGAATAGCTTGTGGCAATATAATGCGTCGTCTAGCTTGTCTTCTGGTCATCCCTATGGAGTAGGCTGCTTCCCATTGGCCTTTTGGTACTGATTGGATTGCCGCTCGTATTACTTCCGAATTGTATGCCCCTACACTTAAGGAGAATCCAATAACTGCAGCAGGCAGAGGACCAATCGTTATCCCCATGTTAGGTAGGCCATAAAAAATGATAAATAACTGCACCAATAGCGGAGTTCCACGGATCACCCACACATAAAAACTGGAAATTCCATATAATATCTTGTTGCTTGATAGACGGGCATATGCTGTTCCGAAAGCAAGGAATAAACCGATTGCAAAGGAGATGAACGTCAGTGGAATCGTGTATGTAATACCAGTTACTAAGAGAGGCAGAAATGAATCAACTACAATGCCTATAATTCGATCAGATAGCATATCCACCTATTCCAGCTCCTTCCTGATGTTAGTTGTTTATTTTGAAACGTCTGTACTGAAATACTTTTCAGAGATTTTTAAATATGTTCCATCAGCCTGCATCTCTTTTAATGCTTTGTTTACAGCATCTACCAGTTCTTTACTGCCCTTCTTAATCATTACTCCGTTCTTCGATGCGTCTGGGTGCTCAGCAACCACTTTTACTTTTGCGTCAGGCTTTTTGGTTTTGAAATCATAGAAGGATAGGCCATCGTTGACAGTTGCATCAATCCGCCCCGCAATCAGTAAATCCATCGCCTGGTTAAAACCTTCTGTCTGTACAATTTCTGCACCATTCTGTTTGGCGATTTCGGTTAGGTTACTCGTTAATGTTTGACCTGCTTTTTTTTCTTTTAAATCAGCAAAGCTTTTGATCTCCTGATTATCTTCTGCAACAAGTAAAACTGCTTTTGATACGTTATAAGGATCAGAAAAATCATACTTTTGCAATCGATCCTCACGAATAGCTACCTGGTTAACCACTATATCAAAACGACCTGCATCTATTCCTGCGAACATTCCATCCCATTTACTCTCAATAAACTCAGCCTCAACACCAATACGTTTGGCGATTTCACTGGCGAGCTCAACATCAAATCCCGTTAACTTCCCTGAAGAATCATGAAAGGTAAAAGGGGCGTATGTCCCTTCCGTTCCAATTCTGATTTTACCTGCTTTTTTGATATCTTCTAGGGAGCTAGCCGTAGCATGGTTGTCTCCTCCTGTTGTCTCGCCTGTAGACCCTGTTGAGCTATTTGTAGAACCACACCCTGCAAGAAAAAGTGACGCTGTCAAAATAGAAACAAATACAGATGTAACCCATGATTTCTTCATTTTACTAATCCCCCAGTTGTCTTATCGGAATTTACCCTTTTAAGAATCATAATTTCAAAAATCCAACTTGTCAATCTCATCTTTTGGAATTATCACAGTTTAGGATTGAGAAAACGCTTGTTGATCCTTGCTATGAGTAACCAGGTTATGTTTTTGAGTATATGCAAACGCGAGAACACCCACAAGCAGGGTTGCACCACCAAGTATAATTATATATTGCGTCAATCCAATTAGGTCAAGCATAAGTGACGTAATTAGCATGCCTCCCTGTATGAGGATACGATCCACCAATTCTTTAAAACTGAAAAACCTTCCCTGCACCGTTTCAGGCAATTTTTTCTGGAATATCGTCGTCACCATTGGAAAAATGAACCCAAATGTGAGACCAAGAAGTACATATGATAGTAAAACAATTGTTTGGCTAGTTGCAAATGATAAACCTATTTCCCCTAGCCCGACGGCAAGAAGAAGCAACGTGGAGGCTTTTATTAAATTTACTGTCCCCACCAGTTTTTTTACAAATAGTCCAGCCACTAATACACTGATTCCTTCTACCGAGTAAATATAACCCATAATTTCTGTAGAATTTTGAATTTTCCCAAAAGATAGAACCAACAGGTTGAAACCACCCAAAAATAACATGATTATACCTGTGGTTATCAGTCCCACCACGATTGTGGGTTCCTGCTTCATAATCTCGAAAACTTCAGTGAATTTTAGTTTTTCTTTTGATCGTCGTGCTTGCGCTTCACTTATCGGAATTTTCACACATATCACAATCAAAAGTAGAAGAATAAAGCCGATTAATGTTCCAATCGTAACATGGTACAGACTAAAGAATGTCAGTAAGATTCCCCCGATTGAAGTACCAGCTATCCGCGCTACTGTGGCTACATTCATATAAAACGTATTGGCAGAAAGTAGATTAGATTGACCAACAAGCGCTGGCATTGCTGAACGTACGGTAGGGAGATACATGGACCCAGCTATCTGATTCACCATTAAGGATAGAATAAGCCAGATAAGCGACTGATTTGAGATCGCAAACAGCATGAATATGGGGGCAGTAGTTCGCATCAGCGTGGAGTATAACAATATTTTTTGTTTGTCGTAACGATCGATCATTTTTCCTGTGATCGGAAGAAAAATCACACTCGCTAGCATACCTGACATGAGTGTTAAACCTGTTGCCAGGTTAGAGTCAAGTAATTGAGACAAGAATTGCAAGTTAATCAGGGTACATACCCAGATCGTTATGCCCGCTATTGCCTCTCCCAAAGCAAGAAGCAAAAACGATACATTTTTAAACAAAGGCAAAAGAATCTCACTCCCACTATTTCTATCGTATCTCTATTGTACTTACTCCATACAATTATTCAACTAAAAGGCAACCTTCCTTTCCTATGTTGGAAAGTAAAGGTTGCCTTTTGGTGGGACATCCTGTTTAACTCGTTCTGCTATTCCCCTTGTTATTTCAGACGTACAGCAGTACCCGTAGCGACGCACATCATCATTCCTTCACGCACTGTTTCAAAGTCAAGATCTACACCAATAATTGCATTAGCACCCAATTGAGAGGCTCTTTGTTTCATTTCCTGAATGGCAATGCTTCGACCTTCTGCCAGTTTATTTTCATATGCACCACTTCTACCACCGATGATATCAGTAATTCCTGCCATAAAGTCACGCACCACGTTTGCGCCCATAATTGCTTCTCCAGTTACAATATCAATGTACTCAACAATTTCCCTATTTTGAATCGTAGATGTTGTGGTAACAAGCATTTACTCATTCCTCCTCAATATTAATCATGATCTATACTATATACTATTTCATAATGTAATACGAATAATATCTCTTTGCTGTTACATGTAATTTCTTACCTCTCAATGTAACTGTATCGGGATCACGATGGTTTCCGTAGATTTTTGCAAATGTACGATGATGGGGCGTAACTCAGTACGACCACATACTGGACATTTATCTTGCTCCTGAAAAATATTGCAGCAGTGCAAACAAGTCATTTTCATATCTATGTCCTCCTCTCCAAAACAAAAAACTTATTTTATTTATTTATGAACGAGATGGGGTACTTTGTGCTTGGACAAAGTATCCATCTCATAATTTTCAATCGTATGACGTTTGCACCTATTTCTTCATGTTACGTACTTTTTTCAAAGCTTGTAGTAAAAAGGAAGGAACAGGAATACCTAATCGATGGCAGTTCTCTACTATAGATATGCCTTCATTGCTAATTAAGAATAAAATAACTGCATCTCGTAATAATCCGGTTTCACTTCCGCTTATCACATCTAGTTGATGTGCCACGACAATAAACAGAAACATTGCTAGCTTTCGTCCTATCCCTTTAAAGCCGTCTCTGCTATTAAGAACACGTGTGTACCAAGCAGCAATCACACCCGTAATATAATCCACAATTACAAAAATACAGAGTGCAGTAAAGAGTTGATCCATTCCTCCTACCAAATAGGTGAGGAGTGCGATACTAGCACCAGTCCAAAATAAATTAGGACTTTCTCCAGTAATATACATGTAAGTAGTCACCTCCTGTGTCAGGCAACATTCCTGCACCGAGGGTACTAGCTGTACATGAATCTAGCATATATGATCGCTAAAATTCTTACCTCGGGAGGCTTCACTTGAAACATCCATAATAATCAAATACCTTGTAACGCTCGAAGAAGACCACCAGTTAATCTGCAAGCGGCCCCTTTCATTACATTTCAGCAAAATAGTCCAGTAGGTTAGAAAGTCACCCAATCAAATGCAATTTTCCTTATGCTTACCCCTAAAACTACGTTAACCCAATCCTTCTCTACTACCGCAAAAATGTCTTCGTCGTCTTCTACAACCACAATGCCTCTTACTCATTAACAACTCCTCCTGTTGAATATAATGTATGATATGCAGTAAATCGCAGGGAGGTTGGACAATAGAAACAGTGGAAGTAACCAATTTTTCCTAAAATATTTCAATTAGATAGATAAAAGTCTTGTCATGTATAGAATCGACTAGGAACAAGCAGACTTATCTGTAAAGGAACAATAGGAAATGCGATAAAGAGGTGATTGATGTTGAATGGTATGGAACTGGTAGACTTTTTACGTGAGACAGAAAACAAAATGATTCACATCCATCGAGCAATCGATCATATTAGCAACGATTCTTCCCTAAAAGAATCTGTTACTATACTTACCGCTGTAGTAAAGGACTATCAAGCTCAGATAGATAAAGTGAAATCAACGCTAAGCCGCATGGAATATCCTCCCCACAAGAATCAACAACATAATTCTAGTGGACAATATCAAGATGACGAGTAAGTTCTGCTTCTATTTATTGTCTTGCAAGAAGCCCCTTTTTTTACGGATTGGGTTGCAATACTCGCATGACTATATACTTGGATTGGAAAAAAGGCAGTGACTCTCTTTTGAGTACACTGCCTTTCCTTTATGAAATCACCTTTTTGAACAATCTCAACATATCCCCCTTCCCTTGTTATCCCCTTCTAATGAAACTGGTTAGGTAATATTTGTCCATACTGTCTTTGGTAATAATTACGGAACTCACCTGATTTTGCCCGTTGCCACCATTCTTCATTTGATCGGTACCATGAGACCGTGTTTGATATTCCTTTTTCAAAGCTATGAACAGGTATAAATCCAAGTTCCTTCTGAATTTTACTGGAATCAATTGCATACCGTCGATCATGCTTTAGTCGATCCTTTACGTATTCAAGTAAACTCTCATCGCGATCGACCAGCTGTAGTAAGGTTTTGACCAATTCTATATTGGTCCATTCATTATTGGCTCCAATGTTGTATATCTCTCCAGGAACGCCTTTATGCATTACCAGATCAATCGCAAGGCAATGGTCTTCCACATGCAACCAATCTCGTACATGAAATCCATCACCATAAATGAGAACAGGCAAGTAAGATAGTGCATTCGTGATTACTAGTGGAATTAATTTTTCCGGGAATTGGTAGGGGCCGTAGTTGTTAGAACAACGCGTAATATTAGTATGGAGTCCATAGGTCTGATGATAGGCTCTGACTAGCATATCTGCAGCTGCTTTGGAAGCTGAATATGGACTGTTTGGATCTAGAGGGGTCTCCTCAGTAAATGCTCCTTCTGCTGTTTTCAATGAGCCATAGACCACATCGCTAGAGACTTGTATAAATTGCTTAATCTGATGTTTTCTTGCCCCCTCTAATAAAACCTGTGTCCCTGTTATATTCGTTTTGATAAATCGTTCTGGATCAGCAATACTGCGGTCCACATGTGATTCCGCTGCAAAATTAATAATGATATCAATGGGGGCTAGATCCGTGTGAAACAATTCTTTTTCTCCAGACAATAGAGCATCCACTGTTTTTTTATCATAAATAGAACCCCGAACGAATCGATAGTGAGGATGTTCCTCTATATCTTGCAAATTTTCCAAATTACCAGCATAGGTCAAGTAATCTAGGTTAACGATTTTATAGTGAGGATAGGTCCGAAGAAGATAATGGACAAAATTACTGCCAATAAATCCAGCTCCTCCTGTTACCAGTATTTTCAACAGATATCCCTTCTTTCTTACGTAAAAGTGGTATTCCAGTGAACTTAATTGTGGGGTCATTATATGGAATGAAGTGTTCATTTGGTTTTAAGGGGTTATTGGAAAGATTGGCTAGATAGGTGATCCGTGCTGGTTCATGCCCCAATACACGATATCCATGTGCAACTCCTTATGGAATAATAAGGCTGATTTGGTTATGTTCACTCGTGTAAAACATTATCGTTTCCGTCTACTATAATAATCCCTTCATCAGCACTCCTCCTTTCTCTTTTCATTTTTCCTGTACGAGAGAATTGAGTTAGAAACGTTATAATATCGTATGCAGCCATGTTAATACTGCCTCTAACCCTAAACAGGATAGGCGGCTGTTTGATTTTATTAGCGAGTATCGTCATCTAGTTTGGTCCTGGCATATACCAACTTCGCCATTAATCGCTCTTTTGCAACAAATACTTGATTGTAATCGAAATAACTAAAAAAAAAAGGGCACTTGTTTTTATCAACAAGCGCCCTTTATGTGAAATTTTTCTCTATACTTTTTAAAAAAAATTCATAGTACTCTTACTCTTATTCTTTCCCTCTTTCTAGAACTGCTACCGCTGATGATGATTTTAATAACTCTTCTCGAATCACCTTTTTTTGCCAAGCAATTTGATCTTCTTTTCGTATTGGCTTCTCTTGTACCCAGAGTTTTTTATTCATCCTTATCCCCTCCTTACTTCTATCTCTCCCTTCTCCTACTTTACCCAATTTTCTAGAAAGAACAATAGTGTTGTTGTAATTTTCACACAAATGTAATAATACTGGTCATTCTTAACCATTTAATATTACAAACTTGTGAACTAACAACTGCGAATAAACAAAAAAACCGCCTTCCTCATAAGAGAAAAGCAGTTTTATTTATTTATTCCCTGAAAACTGGATAATGAATCAGCATATGGCAAATGTGGATAAG
>NZ_JAJISB010000002.1 GCF_021245735.1 Brevibacillus daliensis | reverse complement strand
GGTTTCTTTTTCAAACTGTCTACAAACACGGTCACAGTTCATTACGAAAGAGGGGCATTTTTCCGTTGTCATTATTTATTGTATCTTAGGAATTCATTTGAGCATCCATGATGTTACGTAGATGAAGAATCATATTTTCAGAGGTGAATTCTACATCATCGTATGTGATGTATTCGCCACGTCGGACATTATTTTTCAGTCGAATGTGCGGTCCGATCAAACCGATTGGAAGAGCGCGCATTTTCTTTTTATCTTCAGAAGTTACGATGCGCCCGAATGAAGTGAAACCGCCGATACTGTCTAATGCTTCTCCTGCTACCAGATCTTTTTTCGCAACTGCAACAGTCTCAGCAATGGAACCATAGTAAGGAACGATAGTTGGCTCGTTTTCGAGATACGCTTTTGCTACAGATAGCGGGGTTTCTAAGCTACACAGGTGATAAGGACGGTACAGGACATAGTTTGGACCTTTACCCATTTTTACATATTGCATTTCATGATGAACTTCTTCCTTGTCTGAAGTTATAATGGCAAATACTCCTGGTGCGATACCATCTACATATTCAACAATTTTGGTTTGATTCAGAACACCGCCGTCTTCTTTCAAACGGAAGATATCTGGTAATTCATTTACACTTGCAGCAATCCCATGCATACCCTGTACATCAGGAATGAAGCCTGTTGCGTTTGCTACGCATGTCATTTCCACCATTGTTTTGGTACCATCCTGGAAGGAAGCAATCATTTTTGGACTGGCCCCTTTCATGATTGCTTCATCACGAGCGGTATCTGGATTAGCGAAGAAGTTTACTTTGTTGTTTTTTCCTTTACCAAGTGCAACAATTTCAAATCCGAGGGCATCGGCAAAGTCATGTAGCTCCATTATGCAACCAGGCTCGTCACCAGCAGTCCCTGTATAGACAAGACCGGCTGCCTGCGCCATTTTAGATAGTAGAGGACCTACTGTTACGTCTGCTTCAGCATTTAGCATAACCACGTGTTTACGATTCAGGATACCATCCCAAGCAACCTGAGCACCAATATTAGGAACCCCCGTTGCGTCAACGATTACGTCCACATTATCGAGACTGGTAATCAAAGAGGATTCTTTGGTAACAACGACATTACCTTGACTAATAGCTTGGTCAGCTTTGTCATTGTCAGAGGTTTCGCAGATTGAGCCACTTGCTACACCTGCTTTTTTATATGCATGTACACCATTTTCAGGGTTAATATCGGCAGTAGCTACAACACGCATACCTTTCATTGATTCGATTTGCGAAATTAAGCCGCGTCCCATTTGTCCTGCGCCTACCAGGCCGACGTTAATGCATCCACCATCTTTTGCCAATTGTGCGAGTTTACGATTAATGTTTAACAAGATGAATTCTCCTCCTTGGGTTTATATATGTAAGTATTATGGGAAGCATCCGGTTTGATTTGGATGCCTGCTAGTAATGGTTTCTTTATTCATCTAATTTTTGTTACTGTATCAGAATGTATAAACGGCGGAGCTTCACTTCCTGATACGCATGAAAAACATCCGCTAATGAAGGACCAGCTTCTTCGAAAGGGCTTCGATAGAAGTTTTTCTTAATTTGAATACAAGCCAAAGCTGAACAAGAATGCAATGACTACAGCGAGTGGACCTGTAAAGATACGAGAAATAAGTACGGCTGGAACCCCAACTTCAATCGTTTCTGGTTCAGCATCACCTAGAGTAAGACCAACAGGAACGAAGTCACAACCTACCTGCGGATTGATAGCAAAAAGGGCAGGGAGAGCAAGGGACGGAGGAATATTACCACGTCCGATTTCGACACCGATTAATACCCCGACCACTTGAGCGATTACAGCACCAGGCCCCAACACAGGGGAGAGGAACGGTAAGGAAGCAATAACGGATAGGATAAGTAGACCGACTAAACTACCAGCAAGTGGGGAAACGAATTTTGCTATGAGATCCCCGATTCCTGAATAATTAATGATACCGATGATGGTACTTACAAATGCCATGAACGGCAGGATGTTCTTAATAATCTGTTCAATCGTTTCACGACCAGCCTGATAGAATACGTTAACGATTCCACCCATTACGCGACCGATACGTTCGATGAAGTTAGGTTTTTTAACAGCTTTCATCTGTGCTACTTTTGCTTTGGCTTCATCTTTTATTTCTTTTGCGCTCTTACCTGCATTTGGATTTTCTTTTTTCTCTTCTTTTATAATGGGTTGATCTTCCGTTACGGAAACGCTTACATTATCATCAACTAAAGATATATCTTGTACTCGAGTACCTGAAACAAAAATCTCTTCTTTAATAAATTGAATTAATGGACCTGATGGGGAAGTTGCTGTTACATCTACGGTCATAACATTTAGCCTAGGATAAACACCGCATCGTGCCGTTCCTCCACAGTCAATGACCACACAAGCCATTTCATCAGGTTCTACCTTTGTATTGAAAGCATCAATGGGAATACCGCCAGTTAGTTCTGCAATTTTTTCTGCAACGGGATGTATCCCTCCACCAGTAACGCAAGCGATATATTTCTTTTTTTCGGTAGGCTTAATAACAAGTGGGCCACCCCAGCCTCCAGAACCTTTTACAATACGAACAGCGCGAAAGTTATCCATGTTGTTGTAGTCCCCTCTCCAATTATTGAATAGCCGATTCTTGTTGGGCTTTACGTTTAATCATCATCTTGGTGATATATTCAGTAGTGATACCTCTGATGAGAATAACGATAATACCGACTAGGAAGAAGCGAATTGCAAGGGGGCCTAAAGATAAGCCTAGAGTAGTGATACCTGTTGCAATCCCCATGTACACGAATAATTCAGCTGGATTGGCATGTGGGAAAAGACCTGTAATCGGGTGACAAAATGATACGGCAGAATCATAAAAGGCAGGCTTCTGCTCTTCTTTTAAAAAGCGTCCAAATGTATATGCCATCGGGTTGGTTAAGAAAAACATTGCCATAACAGGGAACACGGTATACCGTAAGATGATGTTGCCTGTACATTTTCTGGCAAAATTAGTGATACGCTCTTCACCACAAAATTTGATAAAGGCGTTAACGGCAGTAATGAGACAGACAAGTGTAGGAATAATACCCGTAACCAATCCCATAAATGTCTCTCCGCCTGCATTGAACAAACCGATAAATCCTTCAGCCAGATGGACAAATAAATCCATAATATGACCCCCTTAAGATGATTGAATGTAAAACTAACCTAATATCCTTGAAACGTGAGACGTGATCGACCTCCTTTATGAAAATGTAAAAATTGGTAATAATCAAAAATCGGAATGTGGATAGAGAGTAGACTTACTACTTACGTTGTTTGCATGAATAGAAGCTAAAAAGAAAAAGCCAAGTAGATGCTCACATGTAGCATGTTACTTGGCACGAAACCCAATTAATTGATATTTTTGTTAACAAGAAGAATTGAATACAATTGATGGTTTATCAGTGGTTTCTATTGAATCAGTTTCTATTGAATCAGTAAGTAGCTCTGGATTTTCGTCAATTTGCTTTATTTGTTGTTTTCGGAGTTGTTCGCTTCTAATGTTTTCGATTGCCATGTTTAATGCTTTATCTTCAGGTTTCGTTGGGGTAATAACGAAGCAGGCATCGATATGTTTTCCGATTTTTTCAGGAGTAGGTTGTAATCTGGCAAAAACAGTTACACCCTTCATGCTTTTACACTGAGTGATGATTCCATCTGTATCGGTTGTGACCATAGAAACAGCTCCTACAGAGAAGCGAGTTTTCTGTACTCCAACACCAAGGAATCCTGAAGCTTGCTTCCGCATCTCATTCATTGTCAATCGAAAGTGCTTCATTTGTTTGAGTGTAAAAATAAGTTGACACACCCACATCCCAACGAAAAAAACGATTAGTGTACCCCATATTCCCATAGATCGGTGCTCCTCTCGATGACATATGTTCAACACAATTACAATTGTAAAACGAAAGCGTTTTCAAGTCAATGAATTTTGTAAAAATTATAAATGTAATTTTTATTTACATTTACTTAAAGAATGCAAATTTACTTGATATACGTAGTTAACCTTATACTAAAAATGACCGGTGGAGCTTCTAAACAAAAATAGTGTAAGGATGGTTTTACGGTCTAACAAATGAGATTGTCATATCAATGGCAGGAGTAAATAATTCATTATTTTCCACGTGAATGGTTCCAGGTAATTCCGGTGTAGTCGCTCCATCGAACTTTATGGTGCAATGCCCCATACTGGCAAGAGTATTGTTTGTCACATCACCTACTGCTGTAACAGAGTAGCTTTTATCGCCTATGATCAGTAAATCACTAACTTGTACTGGTTCACTCAATTCAGCCTTTGTGTGTAAGATAGCGATGTCGTGTAATTCATCTGGTACATCATCATTGAAGATAATGAGTGTGCTTTCCGTTAAAAAGGGTTCTACCAGACTTCCAATTTTAGTTGTTGTAACATGAAGTAAATGTTTCATCGTTTTCCTCCCAGTTTGCATACATTTTTTTGCGGATATAGGTTTTGTGACAGTATCTTGTATGTAACCTCCTTGAAGATACTATCATAATTTTTAAAAAATGAAGAAAAAAGCTAAGTGAAAAAGCATGATTAGATGGTAGAAGCAGCTCAAAATAAATAGCCAAGTACATGCTTTTCTCAGCATATTACTTGGCACGAAACCCAGCGGAAAGGTATGTTATTTAGATTTTCTAACAAGTAAAATCTGGTGAGTTGAAAAAAATATCACATCAGCTAAAACTACCATTTATGGAGTTTCATTACAAATATAACATATGTATGACACGATTACAATTGTAAAACGAAAGCGCTTTCACGTCAATCTCTTTTTATATAAAAAGTAAAACAAGGGTACTCTCAAATCGGAGTACCCTTGTTATTGAATCACCTATTACCATTGGACACGTACAAAGCTCGGTACATAATTCCCATAGAAACCTGGGGAGAGGGTAAGACCTCGAAGAATCTCAACTTCTTTTCCGGTCACTAAATTTTTCATATAGAGTGAACCTTCTGTTGGAGTGGTTAGTCTGACGAATGTCATCTGCTCATGAGAAGGTGAGAGCGAGTATAACGTATCTGACGTTACCTTACTTCCTGCGGTAAGCTGTTTTTCACTGCCAGATGAGACATCCTCTTGCCAGATTCGTTGGTCAGGAACTAGAGGTTTATTCTCTGAATAATTCCATTCCGTTTCTTTACCTCGTAAAAAGAATAATTGGCTGGAGGAATCGGGAGCAAATTGAGGCAATGTGTCTACCATACCTGTTTTCCCCTGATCATATACTTGCTTAGTCAGGGCTTCCCAAATAGCTAGGTGTTTACCATATGCAGTCATCCTGTCTCCCCCCTCTATAAAGGCGAGACGTGAACTATCCTTCGACCAGGATAACCATTCTGGATAGACTAATCCTCCCCCAATATCATAAATACGCTTGGTATTTACCTGTAAAACCTGGAGGGGAACGCCATCCGCAGAAAGGGAACCAGAGTTAGGCTTTAGGAAAAAGGCCATGTACTCAGCATTTGGCGACCAAACCAGACCGATAGCTGAACGAGGATATATATAATAATCTTCATTAAAGAAAGTGTTATTTGATTTCTGCAATGTGTAGAGCGTTTTGGAAGTGCCATTTAAAAATACCTGATCAATATGCAATTTTTGTTGATTTATGCGTGGGTAGGAAACAGCAAGACTTTTACCGTCTGGAGCCCATGAAAAATCAGAGACATCAGTAAAATCTACTTCTTCATAAAAAGTGGATATCTTTTGAACGCCTGAAGGGGTTACTTGAACGACTCTGCCTTCCTGTCTAGTTGGGCGAAGAGTGTTATTATCAACTGTTGTGCTTGCTTTCACGGTGCTGTAAGCTAACATGGATTCAGTTGGGGACCATTTTGCAGTTTCGTATACAGGCAGAGTTTCTACCTGAAATTTCTGTTTTCCATCTGCACTGATTACCCATAAATCCCACGAATAGGAATTCTTATGCGGACTACGCAAATAGGCGAGCCATTTACCATCAGCGGACCAATCCAGGAGCTGAACAGTTCCATCCTTGACGATTTCTTTTGGAATAGACCCTTTTTGCGAAGCATCCCATAACCAGATTGTACTCTCATTCTGAAGCGCAATTTTAGCAGGTAAAGAAGATAGCGGGACATTCTTTGATACTACTGGGGTTGGTGATACAGGAATTTTTTGAGGAGCTTCTGCTGCGTAGGCACTTCCTGTTCCAGCCACTAACGAGCATGATAATAGTAATACACTTAATTTTGAAGCCCATGAGAACATGCTAACAGCCTCCATTTCACGGTGCGAGCGTGGTATGTTATTTTACTATCATCATCGTACCAAATATTAGGGAATTATCACAGCATAAGTAACAGAAATTGATGAACAATTCAACCAAATGTTATTATATCGCAATCTATTTGTACTCTACCTTCACTAACGCTATCATAGAACAAGAATGGAAATGATGCAGACGAGGTTCCGATTATCAGATGTATCATAGTGAGAGGATGACAGCAAGAATGAAAAAAACAATCGTAATTGCGGAAAAACCTTCCGTTGGTAAAGATATAGCAAATGTACTTCACTGTAAAAAATCAGCCAATGGCTACATGGAAGGCGATACTCATATCGTCACGTGGGCATTCGGCCATTTGGTTACGTTAGCAGATCCTGAGGTGTATGGAGAAACCTATAAGTCATGGAAGCTGGAAGATTTGCCTCTTCTACCAAATCGCTTACAGCTAACAGTGATCAGACAAACGGGTAAGCAATTTCAAACCGTGAAAAAGCTCCTTGGTCGCAGTGACGTAGGCGAGATTATAATCGCAACGGATGCAGGTCGAGAAGGGGAATTGGTAGCAAGATGGATTTTAGAGAAAGCACATGTGAAAAAGCCAGTAAAGCGCCTGTGGATTTCCTCTGTTACCGACAAGGCGATTAAAGAGGGATTCCGTAAGCTTAAGGACGGAAAAGAATACGAAAACCTATACGCATCGGCCGTTGCTCGTGCGGAAGCGGATTGGTATGTGGGAATTAATGCAACGCGCGCTTTAACATGTAAGCATAATGCCCAGCTTTCATGCGGTCGTGTTCAGACACCAACTGTTGCTATGATTGCCAAAAGGGAAGAGGAGATTCAACAATTTACTCCACGCTCATTTTATGGAGTAGCAGCATCGGTAGACAATGGTCTGAAGCTCGTGTGGCAGGATCGAATTAACAATGATGTAAGAACGTTCAACAAGGATAAAGCAGAACAAATTGTAATCCAAGTAAAGAACAAGGAAGCGCAAATCACTGATATTCGGAAAACTGCGAAGAAAAGCTTTGCTCCAGCGTTATATGATCTCACTGAATTACAACGAGATGCGAATAAGCGCTATGGATTCTCTGCTAAGGAAACTCTTTCAACCATGCAAAGTTTGTATGAGACACATAAGGTATTAACGTATCCAAGAACTGATTCACGCTATATTTCTACTGATATCGTGGAGACCTTACCCGATCGATTCCGTGCATGTTCGGTTAAGCCTTATACACCTTTTGCAGCCAAACTACTGAGACAACCGGTAAAGCTAAGCAAACATGTCGTCGACGATAACAAAGTATCGGATCACCATGCGATTATCCCGACTGAGCAGAGTGTACTTCTAAGTAAATTAAGCGATAAAGAGCGTAAAATCTATGATTTAGTAGTAAAACGTTTTTTAGCGGTCTTTTATCCGCCATTTGAGTATGAGCAGATCAGTGTAACTGCTAAGCTCGGAGACGAGACATTCGTTGCTAAAGGAAAAACAATCACAAATCAGGGCTGGAAAGAAGTATACGAGAATCAGTTTGAAGAGGAAGAAACACAGGAGGATGTGAAGGAACAATTGCTTCCTACACTATCACAAGGTGATAAACTGACGATTACGAACGTATCTCTAACAAAAGGCGAAACACGTCCGCCTGAACCATTTACGGAAGCAACTCTGTTATCTGCTATGGAAAATCCGGTACGTTATATGGCAGGTGCAGATAAAGAGCTGGTGAAAACGATTGGAGAAACAGGTGGTCTAGGAACAGTAGCTACTCGTGCCGATATAATTGAAAAGTTGTTTAACAGCTTCCTGATCGAAAAAAGAGGCAAGTATCTGCATATCACTTCAAAAGGGAAGCAACTGCTGGAATTGGTGCCAGATGAGTTGAAGTCACCTAGCCTGACAGCTGAGTGGGAAGTGAAGCTCGGAGCGATCGCAAAAGGATCATTGTCCGGACCAGCTTTTATCAGTGAAATGAAGGGATATGCAAAACAGATCGTTCAAGAGATTAAAATGAGTGACCAGCGATTCCGACATGACAACCTGACTCGTAGTAAATGCCCGGATTGTGGCAAGCTAATGCTAGAGGTGAACGGTAAGAAGGGTAAAATGCTTGTCTGCCAAGACCGGGAGTGTGGTCATCGCAAAAATATTTCTCAAGTAACGAACGCCAGATGTCCTAAATGCCGCAAAAAGCTGGAATTGCGAGGAGAAGGGGACGGCAGAATGTTTGCTTGTGTATGTGGGCATCGAGAGAAACTGTCCACGTTTAATGAGCGAAAGGGAAAAGAAAAAAATACGAAACTATCTAAACGTGAAGTCTCACAATATATGAAAAAGCAGGATCGGGAAGAAGAGTTCACCAATCCTGCTTTGATGGAAGCGTTGAAGAAGCTACAGATCGATAAGGAATAGTGCTGAAATCTCGTCACACAAAAGGTGTGGCGGGATTTTTTTGTGAACTGTAAATGACTACTGTAGTGGGCTGGCTGTAGACGATTAAAAATCCTAGCATGGAATATCCTTGACTTAATTCATTGTTGATACCGATAGAGAACTAACTCTGTAGAATGTCCAAGAATGGCTTCTGTCTTTTTACCAACGGCATTAAAGCCATTTCGTTGGTAAAAAATGCTTGTCCCACCTGGTTTTTTGCCTCAACCCAGGCATTCAATTCTCTTAGGTCTTCTACATGAGTCAAGAAGTGGTCAAATAATGCTTTGCCCACACCTGTTCCGAAAAAATCAGGTTTGGCATAGATGCGAATTAATTCGTAACTACCAGTTAGATTTTTATCGGGTGTGGCTTGAGCAAATGCAACGATCTCATTTGACACAGTGGTAGCAACAAGAAAAAGTCTGGTTTGCTTATTCTGATCATTCTGAATTCTTTTTTTGAGGTTATCTACAGAATAAGCTAGAGATAGAAACTCCGTAATCATAGCGAGCGGAAATATCTCGGCATATGTCTGTTGCCAAGATAACTGGGCGATTGTAGCAATAGCAGAAGCATCGTTTTCATCAGCTGGGCGTATGGAGAAAGTCATCAAAACCTGTCACCTCTTTTATAAAAATTTGGGTTTAATAGTCGGAACCATGAAAAAATGAAGGAATTCATGATGAGTATTATATACCAAGCTGCAGAAGTATGGTTACCAAGTTTCACGATCAATACATATAGATGTTTACTGAGAGTGCGCAGACTTATCGATAAATTGAAAATAGGGAAAGGTTAAACCAATTACTGAGACGATACAGATGAGGATACCGATCGCAAGGTATAGCGGCTGTATGCCCCAGAGTTCACTACTAATCCCACCAACCAGAACACCGAGGGGCATTGTTCCTCTAATAATGACCAGACGGACAGAAAAGATTTTGCCCATTAGATGATTAGGAACCCTTTGTTGAAAGATGGTTGTATTATGAACGTTAAAGAATGACATTGCTATACCCGCGATGATCTCAACAAGAATTGCCACCATAATGAACTCATTCAAACCTAGAACGACATAGGTTAATCCCCCCACAACAAGAGAGCCGAGCATAAGTGTCCTTTTGCTGTTGAAGGTTAGTTTGCCAACCAATAGTGAACCGATCACATACCCTAGTGGAAACCCAGCCATGAATAAACCGTAAACATTGTAATCCCCTTTTAGGATATCCAGGACATATGGTAGATTGATTACCATCGTTACGCCCACCCCAAATTGAACAAACGCAACAAAGATGCCAAACCAAACCAAACTCTTCTCCTTGAAAAAGAAATGGATTCCTTCTGTAAATTGCTCAAGCCACGTTTTCCGTGGGGGAGTAGCAATCCTCTCCTCCTTCATTCCGATTAATAGTCCTCCACTAGCTGACAAAAGTAAGATAACCAATAACAACGTTAGCTCTGTCCCAAGATATTCGATGACAAGCCCACCAGAGACGGGAGCAAGAAACATCATCAGTCGAGTCGTACCATCTAGGTAAGCATTTGCTGTGGATAAATGTTCTTTTGACACTACAGTAGGTGTAATAGCTTGGCTGGCAGGCACGTAAAGTGGCGTGATTAAACCAATGATCACCTGAACGAAATAAATATGCCATACTTCCAAATATCCAGTAAACAGTGCGATAAGGGGAACGCAAAAAATTAAAGCCCGTACCCATTGGGAAAATATCATGATCCATTTCCTGCTCCACTTATCAATAAAGGGTCCACTAATTAGCTGTAAGAGGATAGAGGGGATAAAATAAAGGAGCCACATGCTCCCCAAAGCCAGCTCAGAACCTGTCATCTGATACACCAGAATGGAATTGGAGAACGTGCCAAACGCTCCTGCCAATTCTGATATGGCACTACCTATCCAAAGGGAAATAAAGCCGTGATTTTTACTAAGTTTCGTCCGCATTATTGTATCATCCTAACCTGTTCTCTTTTTT
>NZ_JAJISB010000019.1 GCF_021245735.1 Brevibacillus daliensis | reverse complement strand
CACTTAACTTTTTTGTGTCCAAGATATTGACTCAGATCCAGTACTTTAAGAAAAATTTTAGTAAGGAAGTAAATAATTTATGGTTCAAGTCTTATTTTGATTGTGTACGTACACTTAATTCAGAAAATATTGGTACGTAGCAAACGAAGTTTAGGTACGAACAGAGAAGGCTTTTGCTTTGATTCGGCACTGGGTGGGGTATATTTTGTATGTCCTCCCATATGAGACACTGTATAAGCCACAGGGAATTTAGAATTGTGCCACCCGCTAAGTGATACAGTTCTTCAGAAGTACCGTACTGGGCATTTACATGTTATTCAATGCTTGCATTTGTATTGCGTGGGAAGGGTCGATGTAAATAGATGTGGACTGGATGCTTTCATGTCGCACCAATCTTCTTATGACTTCAATCTCAACTCCACCACCGTTATCCAGATTCTTACAAAAGCTATGTCTAAACGAATGCGGTGTAATGACCTTCATGTTCGCCAAGTCAGCGTATTTATCAACATCACCTTGTATTTCTCTGGCTCCCCAAAGTGTTATATGAAGTAAAAACAACATCATCCAATAGTGTTCTACGACTAATTTGCCAAGTTTTATTAGGATATTTGACTAAGAATAATAATTCTACGAACAATTTACGACATAGCTAATAGGACTATCTCACCTATCGTAACCGTGTAGACTTGTAACGCTTCATTATAAAGGTAAGTGAGCTCGCGGAACCGACTGCAATGACCAAAGGAACATGCCTTTTTGAAGACATTAACCGTTATAGGCAAGCTTAGAAGCTCTAGAAGGTGGTATAGAGACGTCCTGACATGATAGGAAACAAAAGAGAACCAACTTGGCAAATTATAGCATTGTCCGGTCTTTCCGTCCCTCTGCGATCTTAACGTGACAATAACGCTCAAATAGCGCGTCCAACGAATACTCCGAGCTTACCGCGAATCTATCTCCGCGTTGTTTTTTACCCTTGCGCTTGTCCTTTTGCACAACAAAAAACGCCCCCATCCGATTTATATTCGGAATGAGAGCGTATGTTAGTCAGTATTTAGTCCACCGCCACCCTGACGGTATGTCCTCGCCATGTCCACCGTAATGTCCGACGGCTGAAAACGTTGATTTGACGCGGTTTTAAAGCGTATGGTGATCCGGACTGGGTTCGAACCAGCGACCCCCACCCTGTCAAGATGGTGCTCTCCCAACTGAGCTACCGGATCAAATCTGATGTTCAAACGAAGTTAGTGAATCGTAAATATGTATATGGTGGGCCCTGTAGGACTCGAACCTACGACCTATCGGTTATGAGCCGACTGCTCTGACCAACTGAGCTAAGGGCCCTCTATTGCTTTTAGGTAAGTATGTCATTAATGACAAGTAATTCTAAAAAGCAATTCAGTGACAAAAATAAATATACCTGATTTTGAAGAGAATTTCAAGAGGAAATAATGATTTTCTACAAATTTTTATATCTTTTTTACTTATACTATCCCTTACATTACCAAATTCCCAAAAATAATGTATTCGTTTGGTACTGGATGTCCTCAAAAAATATGTAAAGCACAAAACCTAATTCAATTAAATTATGATTCAAATGCTGTTCTTTCAGGAAATGTGCCGCCTTCCCTAACTAAACAAACAACCAGTCCCTGAACCGCTCTATCAAAATAAAACTTGGAAGGAATATTAGGGTTAGGCAAAGTTTCTAATTCTGAAAATTTTCTAGTTACCTTATTCAATTCAATTTTCCCCATGATGTTTTCATTTGGGCCAAATCTGTAAACAACGATTTCATTGTCTTCATACTCTTTTAACAGTAATACATACGAAGCCAAGACAATTCCCCCTCAGGTGGATACCACGGACGACCTGAACCAACTGTTCTATCATGCGCTGTCCTATAATCCGATTTGAATATACCTTCAATTTAGACTCAAATAACTCATAGTTCAGTAAATCAATATCATTTTTCTCCTGTCGCGGGAGTTCCTTTTTTATCAGAAGGCTCCGAATAACTTAACCGTGTAGTAGGTTCCGTATTCTCTTACTTGTTCCCTTTCCGATCCTTGGTGAGCTCCATCCCTTTGCTAAGGGATCTTCCAACTAAAAAAGAAGCAAATCCAGTCAAACCTGCACCCGCTAATTCCGCTTTTTATCGGCAGATAATTCTTCAAATGCTTTAAGCTACTATTGATACTGTTCGACAATACTTACCACAGTACCATCAAAACCATGATACAGCTTATTCCTCAACTCTACGGTATCTTCCACTAACACTTGTACATTTCCTGCTATATTCTTTGCCGACTCGATCGGACTGGTTACCAAATTATAGGCACCTTCAACTGTATCCGTCACTACTTGTGCAACTTTTTTCCCGCTCCTGTAACGGAAGCCACCTGCAATCTCCCACCCACTTTGTTCACCTACTGGTTCCGGATTCATTATGATTAACAGCAGCAGCGGCTGTCACTGCTCTTCTCCTCTCATTCTCTTCCATTAATACTTGAAGAGTTGCAGCATCTGGTTTCCACACTGCATCTCTCGATAAACAAAAACTCATTTTCCCGCTCCTCCTGATCAATACGTGGGAATTTTTTCCTTTACCCTCGGAAACGTGACATTTCTCCCAAACGATGGCAGGTCTCTGTTATATGCAGACTGATCCGTACCCCAAAACTCTTCCACTCGGGTTCTATGTAGGATCTCCCAGCTAAGTTATCTCTGGAAGAAATGATTTTAACAAAGAAAAACAGCGAGCATTCACCTGCATCGTACAGGTGAATGCTCGCCACTTCTCTTCTAAGACATATCCTTACTCTTTCCCCCAACCGCCCATCTCGACGGTGGAACCTCCGTTACAATGACCCGCACTTGTTCTGGCTTCACTTCCAGACTAGTGACGGTAGCCTCTGTCACGTTTTTAATCAAATGATTGATTTGCTCATCTGTTCTTCCTTGAAGCACCTGAATCTGAACAATCGGCATGCTGATTGCCTCCCCTACTATCGACTAGCAAATGTAAGAATATCGTCCTCTTTTATTTACCGGTCAATGAAACACTACCCAAGCCGTCAAATTGGACAAGGACATGATCGCCAGGACCAATTGCAATTGCCTCCGACATTGCCCCGGCGAGAACAATATCACCTTTTTTCAGTCCTGCGCCACGCTCGCCCAGCTTGTTAACAGCCCAGGCTACTGCAGTAGCTGGATTACCCAAGACTGCCGCGCCTGTTCCTGTTGCTGCTATTTCACCGTTTTTGCTCATGACCATACCTTCTGTAACCAAGTTCAACTCTTGTGGGGAAACCATTTTACTACCAATGACAAAACGAGCCGAAGAGCAGTTATCTGCAACTACATCTGTTAATGTAAAACGAAAATTCTCATAACGGCTGTCAATAATCTCAATAGCTGCGGCTACAAATTGTGTAGCTTGCAGTACATCTTCTGCTGTTACATTGGTGCCTTGTAAATCTTCCGCCATGAAGAACGCAATTTCTGGTTCAGCTTTTGGATGGATTAACTGTGAGCAATCGATTGGTTCCCATTCATAAGCTAACATGTCATGTAATAGCGTTCCATAAATTGCTTCATGGACACCCATCATTTTCTGTTTTGCCTCGCTGGTTAGCCCTAGCTTAATCCCAATGCGACGGTTGCCATCCTGGATTTTACGTTCAATTAATTGGTCCTGCAAGTTGTATGCTTCCTCGATTTGTAGATCGGGATAACGATCTGTGACCTTGGTGACTTCCTTGCACTCTTTTTCTGCTTCATATAGATAGGTAACGATATCCTGCGCCATATCCTGTGTGATGCTCATGTAAATCTGCCTCCTGTTCCCTGTCTGATCTATAAAAATCGTATTATCTGCTTCCCGCCAGTTCAGCAGCCACATCCAAAATCATATCTTCTTGTCCACCCACAGCTTTTCTTCTGCCCAACTCTATCAAAATATCGCGTGGATCAATACCAAAACGTTTTCCTGCACGCTCAGCATGTAACAAGAAACTGGAATATACACCTGCATAGCCTAGAACCAGACTTCCTTTGTTAATTTCCTGAGGTCTGTGCAGGATCGGTGCCACAATATCCTCAGCCAAATCCATCATTTTATAAATATCAATGCCCACGTTAACACCCATGCGATCCAACACGCTGACCAATACTTCGGTCTGCGCATTTCCGGCACCTGCCCCTAGACAGCGAACACTACCATCGATGCGAGTCGCACCTTCTTCAATTGCAACCAGTGTATTGGCTACAGCAAGTGACAGATTGTTATGCGCATGGAATCCAATCTCAATATCCAGAGATTGACGCAGGGCACGAACACGTTCCCGTACCTGATCTGGCAAAAGCGCTCCCGCGGAATCGGTTATATAGACCGCTTCTGCTCCATAGCTTTCCATTAATTTGGCTTGTTCCACCAGTTTTTCCACAGGCGCCGAATGTGCCATCATGAGAAAACCGAGAGACTCCATGCCCAATTCACGCGCTAGGGAAATATGCTGAGCAGAAACATCTGCCTCCGTAACATGCGTCGCCACTCGCACGAGACCTGCTCCGAGGTTTTTTGCTTGTTTCAACTCATCTACTGTACCGATACCAGGGATAAGCAGTACGGCAACCGTTGCTTGTTTACATTCTTCAACGGCGGCTTCAATTAACTTCATTTCATCTGTCAGAGAACGTCCATATTGCAAGGTTGAACCACCTAGACCGTCGCCATGACTTACTTCAATATAATGCATGCCTGCCTGATCCAGCGCACGCGACACGGAACGCACATGCTCCTCCGTAAACTGGTGTGCAATCGCATGGCTACCGTCTCGAAGACAGACCTCTGTGATTTTGATTAGTTTATCACTGTTGCGTTTCATACTTGCCCTCCTTCAATCGCACCGCATAGTTCTCTCCTACACGAAGGGCAGCCGCCGTCATGATATCCAGATTACCAGCATAAGCAGGGAAATAATCTCCAGCGCCTTCAACTTCAAGGAAAACCGTTACTTTATTCTCTTCAAACATTGGTTCTTGCTTCAAACGATAGCCAGGAACATATTGACGCACCGTTTCTACCATGTCGGTGATTGCCTGTCGGATTTTTTCCTCGTCCATTTGCTTCACTTCACAGTAAACAGTGTCTCTCATTAAGATAGGAGGTTCAGCAGGATTTAGAATAATCAGAGCTTTGCCTCGATCTGCTCCACCCACGATCTCAAGACCTCTTTTAGTTGTAATGGTAAACTCATCAATATTTGCTCGTGTACCTGGACCTGCACTTTTACTGGAAATTGTCGCTACGATTTCGGCATAACGAACGTCAGCTACTTCATTTATGGCATAAACGATAGGAATCGTTGCCTGCCCACCACAGGTAATCATATTCACGTTATCTACATCAAGAGAAATATCAGACTGAATTGCAGGGCTTACAAAAGGCCCACGTGCTGCTGGTGTCAAGTCAACTGCGATTTTGCCCAATTCACGCAGCACTTTAGCATGACGTACATGTGTTTTGGCAGATGTAGCGTCAAATACGATGTCTGCGATCTCCGGATTTTTTACGATCGCATCGATACCATCCGCAGATGTCCCGATCCCCAATTCTTTTGCCCGACGCAAGCCATCTGATTCAGGGTCGATTCCGATCAACGTTGTTAATTCCAGTACATCGCTTCGTAGCATTTTATACATCAGGTCAGTACCAATATTTCCTGATCCGATGATGGCAGCTTTTACCTTACCCACCTGGTTCCCTCCTTTATTTAAATTCTACAGAAACGGTTCCCAATACTCCGAAATCAGCTGTGATTGTATCACCACTACATACATCTTCCGCTTTGGATAAAGCACCCGGAAGAATGATTTCTCCTGCTTTTAGCGTAATACCGAACTCGTGTAGTTTATTAGCAAGCCACGCAACGGCATGAGCTGGATGCCCCAATGCTGCTGCACCCGCACCTGTTGCAATTTGCTGTCCATTTTTAAAGAAATTCATCCCTACCGTACGTAAATCTAAGCCGGCAATCGATGTCTTTTTATCTCCCACAACAACCATTGCAGATGAGCCGTTGTCTGCTACGGTATCTACCAATTTTATTTTCCAATCGGCAATGCGGCTGTCGATAATTTCAATGGTAGGCAGTACATAATCAGTAGCCATCAGTACATCTAAAAAAGTAACGTTTGGTCCGACCAGATCATCCTTCAGGACAAAACCGATTTCAGCTTCCACCCTTGGTGAAAGGAAACGATCCACAGAAACTGTCTGTGAATCCTCCACCTTCATATCATCTAGCAAATGTCCATAATCCGGCTCGTTTACACCCAACATTTGTTGCATGGCCTTGCTGGTTAACCCTACCTTCTTACCGATAATCGTACGTCCCGATTTTAACTTCTGTTCAATCACATGTAACTGAATGGCATAAGAGTCTTCTACTGTTAGCTCTTCATATCTACCTGTAAGCGGCAAAATTGCTTGTTTACTCTCTTCTGCTTCTAGTAATTCTGTTGCGATTTCTTCTATTAAATTGCTCATCGTTCTCCCTCCCGAAATTCATCATGCGTTCTCTCTATCCATCAAACTATCCAATGTCTAAAAATATCTCTATCTATAACGAAACGCTGGAAGTTCAAATGGCTACCTATCGCTTCATCGTAATCGTCTTAGCTTCTGTATAGAAATCAAAACTGTGTCGTCCGCCTTCACGTCCAATACCACTTGCTTTGGAACCACCAAACGGAGTACGCAGATCACGTACATACCAGCAGTTCACCCACAGTAATCCGGATTGAACACGGTTCGCTACACGATGAGCTCGTCGCAGGTCATTCGTCCAGACCACCCCAGCCAGACCGTAGATAGAATCGTTAGCAATGCGAATCGCATCCTCTTCTGTCTTGAACGGAATGACTACTACTACTGGTCCAAAAATCTCTTCCTGTGCCACACGCATTTTATTATCCACATCGTACAAGACGGTTGGAGTATAATAGTTTCCTTCTCCAAGCTCAGTCAGGCGTTTACCTCCAAACCCTAGCTTAGCCCCTTCTTGCAAACCGATTTGTACATATTCATCAACCGTGTTCAAGTGACCTTTGGATACGAGCGCACCCATCTCAGTCTCTTCATTTAACGGATCTCCCACTTTAATCTTGGACGCAGCTTCTACGAACATTTCCAGGAAACGATCATATATGCTCTCCTGAACCAATAAACGGGAGCCAGCTAGACAAATTTCACCTTGGTTACGATAAATCGCCTCAATGGAGCCTTTTACTGCTTCTTCCAGATCAGCATCTTCAAATACGATGTTTGCTGATTTTCCGCCTAGCTCAAGAGAGACAGGGATCAGTTGGGAAGCTGCATTTTGCATAACGGTTTTACCAGTAGTCGTCTCACCAACGAATGAAATTCTGCGTACATTCGGATGAGTCGTCATTGCTGTTCCCACTGTTCCACCCGGACCTGTCACAATATTGAGAACCCCTGGCGGAAGACCTGCTTCATTAGCGATATCTCCCAGCATTACAGCACTTAGCGGTGTATAAGAAGCTGGTTTTACCAATACCGTATTACCTGCGGCAAGTGCAGCCGATGCTTTCCAAGTCATCTGCATGAATGGCAGGTTCCACGGAATAATCAGGCTTGTCACCCCTGCAGGTGCATAGGTGCTGTACGAAGAGAAACGTCCCATTTCGTAGTGCTCAGCGTGAACATACTTCGCCATCTCTGCAAAAAAGCGAAGATTTTGTGCCGCACGAGGAATATCAAAGCCTCTGCTCTCATTGATTGGTTTACCTACATCCAACGTTTCAACCAGAGCAATTTCATCTGCACGTTCCATTATCAGATCAGACATTCTGCACAATATCCGAGAACGTTCTTCAACAGGCATTTCACTCCAGACACCACTCTCAAATGTGCGCTGCGCTACTTCAACCGCTCGGTTTACATCTTCTTCAGAAGCGTTAGCTACCCGTGCCAAAGGACGATTCGTAGCAGGGTTACTTGTTTCAAACGTCTGACCTGACAATGCATCTACATATTCTCCATTAATAAAAAGACGCGCGTCCTGAACGTTAACTTTTTTATCTAACAACTGATCACTCATACACCTACCGCCCCTCTATTCGATTTCCAGAATCATCTCGATTTCTACAGCAGTATTACCCGGTAATTGTTGCATGCCTACTGCTGATCTACCGTGCTTGCCTTTTTCTCCGAATACCTCTACCAACAGGTCAGAAGCACCGTTCATTACTTTTGGCTGATCGGTAAAATCAGGGGTGCAGTTTACGAAGCCAAGGATTTTAACCACTCGCTTCACACGGCTTAATTCTCCCAATTCCCCTTTAACCGCACTTAACAAATTCAACATGGATTGTCTTGCAGCCAAATAGCCTTCTTCAACGTCGAAATCTTCTCCAACCTTGCCACGGTATTGATCCACACCCTGTCCTGCCGTGAACAGTAGATTGCCCGTTTGTACGCAAGCAACATAGTTTCCGACAGCCTTACGTGGCTCAGTTAGCTGTAAGCCTAAGCTCTCTATTTTTTCTTCCGGAGTCATAATTTTTTCTGCCATTTTTCTGTTTTGCCCCTCTCTTTACGAGTCTTTATACCTTATCTCGGGTACAACTATTACTTTTCACAATTCAAGAATCTCAGCGCATTTTCACCAAGAATGAGCTTCCGATCTTTCTCTGATAAATCTGGAGTCTTATCAATAACCTCACCAGGTGGAATTTCTCGTAGTAGGAATGGATAATCAGACCCAACTACGATTTTATCTGCACCGAAGCGATCAATCAGATACTTGATGTTTAATGGATCATAAACAAGCGAATCAAAATAAAAATTCTTAGCATAATAGCTTGGCGGATGGGTTGTCAGGCGCAAATGCGGCCAAACTTCCCAGCCTTTATCCAGTCTTGGCAGGATATAAGGGAAGGAGCCTCCTCCATGCGCAAAGCAGACTTGCAGATTCGGGAATTTTTCCATTAATCCGCTATTAACAAGACTTGCTGCAGCCAGCGCTGTTTCACTAGGCATACCGATTGTGTACATAAAATTATGCCTGGGAAGGCGATCTCTTCCCATCGTTTCCCACGGGTGAATGAAGAGAGGGACTCTCCACTTTTCACACATCTCGAAAAATGGAATCAATCTTGGATCATCGAGATTAGCGCCATTTACGTTGGAGCCAATTTCAATCCCTTTTAGCCCTAGTTCATTGATACACCGATCCATTTCACGAATAGCTGCATCAACATCTTGCAGTGGTACGGTCCCCAGACCGATAAAACGATCTGGGTATTTTTGTACCGTTTCTGCAATAAAATCATTCTGGATTTTTGACATCAGCATAGCTGGCTCTGTATCTGCCCAGTAGGAGAAGGTTACAGGAATTGGTGAAAGCACCTGAATATCCACACCTTCTCGGTCCATATCCTGAATGCGTTTTTCCGGACTCCATACCTGGTCCGTTACTTCGCGAAACACCTTGCCTGCCACCATAATGTTTGCTCCGCACGCGCATGTACGGTTCATGGTTGGCCAGCGTTCTCCACCGAATTTTTCTGTAAAATCAGGAAAATCCTCTGGAATGATATGCGTATGAAAATCTACTCGCATTTCCATTCCTCCACATTCTCAGTCATTACATGCCCACAATGTTTGCATGTACGGAATTCTTCACTACCATTGAACTCTTCAATAGCTTCTTTTACTTGAACTTCAATATTGGTCAATTGCACGGTTTTACGATGCATGACTTTATCACATTCATCGCACACCCAGATGAAATGCTCCAATTCACCTTCTGCACGGTTTCTTTCAATAACGATTCCAATCGTATCAGGAACACGATGCGGAGAGTGTGGCACGTTAGGAGGCAATAAGAAAATCTCGCCTTCCTTCACCGTGATTACCTCACGCTTGCCTTCCTTGTTGATAATCTCTACATAGCAATCACCCTTGATCTGATAGAAGATCTCCTCAGATGGGTCTACATGGAAATCGCGACGTTTGTTAGGTCCACCTAATAACATGAACATCAATTCAGCATCTTTCCATAGCACCTTGTTGTTTACAGGTGGTTTAAGCTCATGCTTGTGGTCCTCAATAAATTGCATTAAGTTGATTGGCGAATAGCTTTTTCCCATTATGAAACACTCTCCTTCAATTGTTTGGTTTCTACTAAACGGTCATAACTTGAGTACTTCTCTTGGACAAGAAAGATAGCCAAAGCACCGAATAAGCATGGAATTGCAAATGCCAAGAAATTCATTTGAAACGGCAAGTTCATGGCAACCAAATAACCTACCAATGTCGGACCAAGGATTCCTCCGATTCGGCCTATCCCTAGTGACCATCCTATGCCTGTTGCACGCATATTTTTCGGATAATATTCTGCGATGTATGGATTTGCAAGATTCTGTGTTCCAATGGAGCAAGCTCCACCAATAGCAATTAAGAAATATAGGATGAGCGTGTCTGCTTTAAAACCAAGAAGGATGAAGCACAGAGCACCTAGTGCATAGAACATCAGCAATACTTTCTTAGCACCAATTCTGTCTGCCAGCCATCCTCCAACCACTGAGCCTACAATAGAACCAAAGTTAAGTACCAGCATAAAAGTAAGACTGGAACCTAGTGGATAGCCTGCTTGCATCATCAGTTTTGGTAGCCACGTATTTAACCCGTACACCATGATGAGACAGCTAAAGCATGACACCCAAAACATAAAGGTGCTTCGAGCGCGTTTATCTTCAAATAAGCGTTGTACCGGAATTTTTGTAGCTGTCTCTTTTGACTGCTGCTCTGTTTCGCTATCCAATACGTAACGATCTGTTTCATGATAATTTCCCGTTGGATCTACCTTGTTCATAATAGCTGCCAACGTTTTGAAGTCTTCCTTTTGTACATAATAGTTCAAAGATTCAGGCATTTTTTTAATCATGATTGGAATTGCTAAAAGAGGCAAACCTCCGAGTATAAACAACAAGTTCCAACCCATTGTAGGAATCAAGTAAATGCCGATTAAGGATGCAATAATACCGCCTATTGCATAGCCGGAATACATGGTTGCAACTAGAATATTTCTTTTTGATTTAGGTGAATATTCAGTCATCATAGCGATTACGTTAGGCATCAATCCACCAAGTCCAAGACCTGCAATAAAACGCAGGACAGAAAAAACAGTAGGATTAGGGGAGAAAGCAATTAAAAAGGTTACTGCACTAAACAACGTAAGACAAAGTATTAATACTTTCTTTCTACCTATCATATCTGCAAGTGGAGCAAACAGGAAAGCCCCCACCATCATGCCAAATAAGGCGTAACTTCCCATCGCACCTGCTTCAACTGAAGTGAGACTCCATTCCGCCATCAAGGTCGGTAAAACAACACCATACATATTAAGGTCATATCCATCGCAGATAATACTAAAGGCACACCAGAAAAAAATTGTCATATGAAATCCGGAGAATTTACTATTTCCCATTACTTCAGCAACACGAACTGTTTTCATAGCTACAAACCTCCACCGTATCTTAGCATTAACGTGTTAGCCATTACATGACGTAAGAATGATCACCTCCTTTATCCATCTAGCCATTTTACTATTCCTTCCATCCGAGACGTCGGGAAATTTCTTTCGCAGCTTGAATAACTTGTTGTGGTCTCATTTCCTGACTTTCCTCCAGATAACGAAACTTGAGACCGGCACAGCTGATGGATGCTATCACTTCTTTCTTATGATTAAAGATTGGAGCAGCAATACATGTGAGACCCAATTCAATCTCTTCGTCATCGATGGCATACCCCCTGTCACGAGTAATTGATAACTCTTCCTTGATTTTTTCTGGATCGGTCAAGGTTTTAGGTGTAAACGCTACCATTTCTGACTCTATTAAAATTTGCTCCATAACCTTCTCTGGCAAAAAAGCGAGGATAGCTTTCCCTACCCCCGTGCAATGAAGAGGTGCCCGCTTTCCGTACTGTGAATACATACGAATGGAACCTGGACCATCTCTTTTTTCTACATACACGGCTTGATTTCCATCTCTGATTACAAGATGGACCGTTTCCTGAAGTGTTTCACCTAACTGGGCAATAATGGGGGCAGCTATCTGACGTATTTCCATGTTGCCAGCAACTACATTTCCCAGTTCGAATAATCGTAAGCCTAATTTATATTTTTGATTTTCCTGGTTTTGTTCGAGATATCCGCGCTGGGACAGTGTCTTGATTAGTCCGTGCACAGTGCTTTTTGATAATTTCACACCTTCACTAATCTCTTTCACGCTAAGTTCGGTCTGAGTGAAACTGAACTGTTCCAGGATATCAAGTGATCTTGCCACAGATTGAATTAAACGATCGCTCATAAGTTCCCCTCTCGCAATTATCTTACTATTTCGTCATTTTGTTCGATATTGTCGAACGCCATTCGATAATAACATCGTATGCATCCTATTCTATAACGTAGGGATGCATTTCGTAAATTCTTTTTTTCTTATTTTAGCAATATTCACACATATAAACCATCGGTATACATATTGGTTAACGTCGCTGCGATCTCTTCCAAAGAAGCGATTTTGATGTCTTTTACAATTTCCCATTGGTACATCTCATTGGAATAAAACCACCCTCGTGCAGCCAACTCTGGTTTCACATCAGTACGAATTAATCCATGTTTTTGTCCATACGTAATATCTCTGGTGATACTCTCGATAAACTGTTTACGAATCTCTTCCCATTTGGCATTCACAATGGCAGATAAGCCAATCGCTTCTGCAAACACACGCATCATATTTTTTTCTGATTCTGCCAGTTGCAGAAAACGCAGTACCTGTTGATAAATGATTTGCTTTGCTTCTGCTTTGGTTTTAGGAGCGAAAGGCGTATGTGCTATCGTAAAAAATTCACTCATTACGTCTTCCATTAGAACCACAAGTAGGTCATCCTTGCCAGTGAAATGGACATATGCCGTCCCGTAGCCCGTTTTTGCCTTTTTTATAATTTGTGAAATGGTAGCTTTTTGAAACCCTTCAGACAAGAAAATCTCGCAACCGGCATCCAATAATTTTTGTCTGGTAGCTATTGATCTTAAGTGCCTTCCATCCACCACTTCAACCTCATTTGTGTTTAAATGTTCCAACTTTCTCTTGCCTCCTTTAGCTAATAGGATAACGTTCAATCAGGGAAATGAAAAGATAAAGGATGTCACACTTGAATTTTTTCAGATTTTTTAGAATATAATTCATAAAATGTTGACACTATGTCAGGTTGTTTGTAATCTATGGTTAAGTTACAGATTCTGCATAACTAACAAAGGAGGATTCCATGTCCAACTATCTCTTTTCTCCATCGAAAGATTTTGCATCACTATTAGATTCACAAGATCCGCTTGCTCATTTTCGCAATGAATTTTATCTGCATCCTGATGGCATCTATTTAGACGGTAATTCTCTTGGGCTGACGTCCAAAAGAGCAGAAAAAACATTGCTTGAATGTTTTGAAGATTGGAAAACCATTGGTATTGACGGCTGGTCACAGGGGACGCATCCCTGGTTCTATATCTCAGAAAAATTGGGAGAACAGATGGCTCCACTCGTTGGCGCTCATGCTGACGAGGTTATTGTAACCGGTTCCACAACATCTAATCTTCATCAAATTCTGGCTACTTTTTATAAACCTGAAGGAAAGCGTACAAAAATCATGGCGAACGAGCTTGATTTCCCAACGGATATTTATGCGATCCAAAGTCAGCTACGCATGCATGGTTACGATCATGAGAAGCATCTGATCCGTATCAAGTCTCGTGATGGATTAACAATTGCTGAAGATGATATTATCGCAGCCATGTCAGATGAAATCGCGGTTATTATTATGCCAGCTGTATTTTATCGTAGCGGACAGCTGCTTGATATGAAGAGACTGACGGAAGAGGCACATAAGCATGGTATCCTGATCGGTTTTGACGGTTGTCACTCCGTTGGCTCAGTACCCCATTACTTCAGTGATTGGGATGTTGATTTTGCGTTCTGGTGTAATTACAAATATCTGAATGCAGGACCAGGCGGAGTAGGGTCTCTGTATGTGAACCGCAAACATTTTGGCACGTATCCAGGTCTTGCTGGTTGGTTTGGTTCGGATAAGGAAAAACAATTTGAAATGGCACATGAATTTGTTCCGACGCATGATGCAGGGGCATATCAGGTAGGAACTCCTCACATCCTGAGCCTGGCACCGCTTATTGGCTCGCTGGAAATGTTCCATGAAGCGGGAATTGACCAGATCAGAAAAAAATCCTTGCAACTAACACGATATATGATGGATTTGATCAAAAATGAGTTAGGTGATGTTGGCTTTACCATTGGGAACCCTGACGAAGATCATCTTCGTGGTGGACATGTATGCTTGCAGCATGAAGAAGCAGTACGTATCTGCAAGGCATTGAAGGATCGTGGCATTACCCCTGATTTCCGTGCGCCAAATATCGTGCGACTGGCACCCGTAGCTCTTTATAACTCTTATACAGAAGTATATGAATCTGTTCAGACCTTAAAAAAAATCATGGCAGAAAAAGCATATGAGATATATGAAAACAAGCGGGGCGTTATTGCCTAGCAGCTATACACTTTGCTTGTGAATAAAAGTAAAAGGGGGAATATCATGAAAAAAGATCACTTCCAGGATATCATGGAACGTGAAAAAGGGCTGCACAGGGGTTTAACAACCCCGCAGCTCTCCATGATCGCAATTGGTGGGGCAATTGGGACAGGACTCTTTTTGGGAAGTGGATTAGCAATTGGTCAAGCAGGTCCCAGCGTAATTCTCAGTTACGCAATCGGTGCCATTGTCGCCTTATTGTTAATGGGCTGTCTGGCTGAAATGACAGTTGCGCATCCTACTTCCGGTTCGTTCGGTGCTTACGCCGAAAAGTATGTAAATCCATGGGCAGGCTTTACGGTTCGATATTCGTATTGGTTTTGTCTGATTTGTGCAGTTGGAACAGAGGTAACTGCAGTTGCTGTTTATATGAAATACTGGTTCCCAACCGTTCCAGGTGCTGTTTGGGTCCTTCTTTTCTCAGCTGTCCTTATTTTCGTCAACGCTACAAGCGTTAACATGTTTGGTCGTGTAGAATATTGGTTCTCTCTTATCAAAGTAATTGCAATTGTAGGATTTATTTTTCTTGCTACCTATCTGATTGTAGGTCCCGGACCTGAAAGCATTGGTCCACAAAACTATACGAATAATGGCGGTTTCTTCCCTAATGGATTATGGGGAATGTGGATAGCCATCTTCATCTCACTCTTTAGCTATCTCAGTATTGAAATGATTGCAGTAAGTGCCGGAGAAGCGCAAGAACCTGAAAAAGCTGTGCCGATTGCCTTGCGCTCCGCTGTCATTCGTCTCATTGTTTTCTATCTGGCTACCCTTACGCTAATGCTGATGATCGTTCCTTGGAAGGATGCTGGTGGAGACAAGAGTCCATTCGTAGCCGTAATGGAAAGTCTGTCTATTCCTGGCGCTGGTGGAATCATGAACTTTATCGTCCTGATTGCTGCTCTCTCTGCGATGAACAGCCAGCTATACATTTCAACGCGGATGATGTTCTCCTTGTCCCGAGCGAAGTATGCTCCAGCCAGCTTCGGCAAATTGAGCAAACGTGGTGTACCTGTAACTGCCCTCATTTTATCAACAATCGGTATCACTTTCGCAACGCTTTTCACCATTTTCTCTCCTGAAACAGCCTTTACAACGATGATTTCACTATCCAGCTTCGGTGCCATGTTTACGTGGTTCATGATCTTCGTCACCCACCTGTTCTTCCGTAAAAAATGGAATGAAATAGGCGGACGTCAGCTACCAGTCAAAATGATTGGTTACCCGTATCTCACAATTCTTGGTGCATTGTTATTGGCAGCGGTAGTTCTTTCAACCTGGTTCTCACCAATGTTTGAATATACGCTCATTCTCGGCTTTCCATGGTTAATTCTCATCACGATCGCCTACTTTATCTGGAAAAAGGCAAATGCCAAGTCATCAAGTGATCTTGATAAAGAACCAAACAAACATATTTCCAGTTAATTCAGAAATATCAATCAATATCTTTTCCAACAGCAAAATTATAAATGACAGATCGAGAAAATTCCTCTCCACGCTCGTTTACTGCTGTTATTTCTAAACAAAGATTATAAATGCCGGGGTCACGAGGCGCTTCAAAATAACTCGTGGCTCCTCTTTTATTACTCACAGTACGAACATTTTTCTTGCCGTCCATCACTTTTAACTTGTCAGTCTTTATTAATGCAGAGCGATGAAGCAAGTCTTCCTGAATAGAAAATAGATTACTCTCGATCAAAAGTTCACCTTGTTCACCTGGATCAAACAGCTTTTGTTTCCCTTTAATCAGAATCTCACTATCACTCTCAACTTGGGCGTACATAAAGTAGGCATCTTGTTTCCCATTCATGGAAATGCTCCACTTGCCTGCTTCAGGCGTGTCTATCATAAATCCATTGTGGACAGCATTCTGGAAGATCACGGGGGGTTCTGAAGCACCTTGCTCTTTCTCGTTTTTATTATTCTCTGGCTTCACTATTTTAGGAGAGTAGATTTTACCGCTTGGACTGATCAGCTTTACTTTCGTTCTCTTATCTGCTGTCATAACATCAATCATAATCTCTTCCACACCACTTTCTAACAGAAAAAAGTCATCAGTCTTCCCTGCGATTTCACCACCTCGTAAAATCATGTTGGCAAGCTTTTCCTCACCTTCGTCCTGCACTACTACATCATCTGTCCTTTGTAGCTCTTCATCCGTTATCTTCATCCCATATGAAAGTCTCGATTCAATCTTGTCCCAAACATAATTGGCATCTGTCATTTCATCGTGCGAGATATCAAGAGTAAAATGATTTATACCATAGGGAAGACCATGTGCAGAAGCTGTGGAGACAGCGCCATCATCCTGCCCAGGTAGTACGGCATGGGCAAACCAAGTGGCGGAGAACCATCCATCATCTCCAGTTCCCGCAGATGTATAGGTTTTGGCTAGTTTTGCTTCATTTTTCTGATCCGTTTGTTGTCGAAAGTTCGCCATATAGGAGGTTTGCAGAGAGTAGACTGCATCATCTTTCTGACCAAGTATGGCAGCTAACCAAGAAGTCCAGGTGGAGTAAGCCATATCAGCCAGCTCAGAACCACGATTGGGGGTAGCCAGCTGATGGACCGTGTGTACATAAGGTGCTGCTCCATAATGAACAAGAGCTGCCTGTGTATCAATGCCACCTTTTGAATGGGCTACGATTGCCAGTTGATCTACCTCATAGTGTTGGGCAACTTTTTTGATCAAATCGGCAAGCACCTGACCATTCGTCCATATATTACCGCCGTCGCCACCTTCTGCATCCTTAAGCTGAACAAAAGCAGTTCGATAGCCAGCGATGTATGCTGCTTCGTATAGCCCTCCAGTACGGTAAAACGTCTTGTAATTGGAATGAAGACCTTGGACAAAAAGAATGACAGGCTTGTCCTCTGAATAATTGGGTGGTACTGCCCCGGTATACCAATCACCAAACGTGCCAGTTGGATTATCGTCTTGAAGAGTGGGGGCGGGAATTGAGGCATATACAGTAGTGGGAGAAATAGTTGAAGTTACAGATGAGATGATGGTCAAGGTAAGAAAAGCTGGGACTAAATGAGATACTCGCACATTGATCCCTCCTGATTGGAAAAAATATCCTTTAATAACATCATCAGTATTTTTATCAGAATTGTCAATTATTTTTTTAAAAAAATAATTAATTTTTACATTATGTTTACAATAAAGAAAAAAGTGAAATAGACGGAACCGAAATAAGAAAAGCTTCTATCGAAGCCTTTTCGAAGAAGCTGGTCCTTCATCAGCGGATGCTTTTCATGCGTATCGGGATGAGAGGCTTCGTAGTTTATACATTCCGATACAGTTAAAAAGGCTCTTTCCTGGACAATACAGAAAAAAGCCTCTCTCAACTTATAAATAACTTATCCCACTTGATTAGCAGCATCTACTGGCTTCACCATATCAACTTTGATGCGAAGCTCTTCTGCATTTGCTTCTTCTTCATCACGTAATCGATGTGCCATGCGGCTCGAAGCATTTGCTGCTATACTGCATACCATATCGTCCAAAAACGTGTGGACTTTACCCGATACTTTATTATCTAACTTTTTAATAATACCAATTTTCTGTTTATCCAGATGTCCAAATGTCGTAACTGCAATGCTTCCATATCCAAATACAGAGCCTAGTGCAAGAGTCTCATCGCAGCCAAACAATCCTTCGTCTGCTGCTACGATAGATTGCAACGGTTCTGATAGCATACCTTTTTCGGCCAATTTATCCAGCTCTACTCCCACAAGCAATGCATGTTGAATTTCTCGCTTGTCTAAAACAGCCTGCACACTTACAAGGCATGCATCTATAGTCAAGCTTGGATAATAGGGAGACTGCATGGCGTGAACGATCTCCGCAATGTCTGTTAATGTTACACCGCGCTCTTCCAAGCTCGCGAGCGCTGCGTCTTTTACTTCCTGGCTGTGTACTTTTCTAATAGTCATCTACAGCTTCCCCCTGTTATTTACTATTTAGCTTATTTTTATATAGTATCACATTGAGCAGTAGATGCGCCTGTACGATCCAAAAAAAGAAACAGTAATATCTGTTGTAAATTCGACTCTTTCTTACATAAAAAAAGTACCGCTAAATAAAGCAGTACTCTTTTTCGATACTTTGGTTCATTTTCTGCTAGATAATAGATGATAATTTCTTTCGATCTACTCTCCTGAACCTGACGTGGGACCTGGATCAGGTTGTTTATCAATGCTTTTGATAGACTGAACTGTCATGCTTGTGTCTGTCCTCAGGATCGCTCGAATGAGAATAAACAAAAGAATAAATAATGTGCTAATTCCCAAGAAGGCAGAGGTCATAATTAGGGGACTCTTCAACATACTCCCCTCCTTTCCCCTTATCCATTCCCTGAAAAAGGAAAGGTTATACAAGAACATTGCAACATTATACATCGATTAAATTTTCTGTTAATATAAAGGGAAGCGTAATCATTGAATTGGATACCTATGAGGTAAGGAGGTTTTTTATGACATACAGTATTGTCCTGTTTCCAAATAAAGAAGTGCAAGAACGCGCTAATTCCTATCGCAAACGGTACGATCCTACCTATGCATTAATTCCGCCTTTCATTCGTCTAAAGGAATCTTTTGCGACAGATGAAAATGAACTAGAAAAAATCAAAGCTCATCTACAGGAAGTGGCAAGCAACACATCTCCGTTTTCGTTGACGTTCCATCGGGTATCTACCTTCCATCCAACCACAAATGTGATCTTTTTGTCTTTTCAAAACAAAGAAATCGTGGAAAATGTGCATAACAAGGTTCTCTCTTACTTTAACAGTCATCAGGAAGAGTTTATTTTTGTTCCTCACTTAACAATTGGTCGCGATCTAAGCGACGGAGAGTTAAAAGATGTCGTGGGAAGACTAAGTATGATGAATATTAACGAAACCTCCAGCTTTACACAAATCCATTTAATCAAGCAACATGATGATGGTCGCTGGAAAATCGAACAATCCTTTGATTTGACAGGCGAATAAGTATATGCTTTAACCTAATCCTTCCCTCGGATTCTATACGAGGGAGGATTTTATCTATTAGTAGGAGGGGAACTTACATGAAATCAACCTATCAATTTAATATCGTTGAAACTGAAAAAGAATTACAAGATGCTATGAACGTACGCCGCATTGTATTTGTACACGAACAACAGGTCCCCGAAGAACTGGAGATTGATGAGCACGATACGTTATCCTGCCCAACCATCCATTTTGTCGCCTACCAAGGAGAACATCCTGTTGCTGCTTCCAGGCTTCGCCCTTATGAAGCGGATATTGCAAAGGTGGAGCGTGTTGCTGTTCTTAAGGAAACTCGTGGAACAGGATTGGGTCGCGAGCTCATGCTTGTAATGGAGGAGGTAGCTAAAAAGAATTCTTTTCATACTTTAAAGCTATCCGCACAGCTACATGCTCAAGCATTTTATGAAAAGTTAGGGTACGTAGCATATGGTGAAGTTTTCGAAGACGCAGGCATTGACCACGTCATGATGGAAAAATCTCTCTAATGTTGCTTTTAAAAAAGATGAGCGGTTTATAAAAAAGAGATACTAAACTAGACGGTTTCAAGATCATAAAAAACTACATCTTTAACGTGTAGGATCTGAATCGTGGGCTGGATTAAGTAAGATACGTCTGAAATAGAAACCTAATCTTCTAAGCTTTCAAGTCTATGTCCAAAGTTATGGACGATGAAAGCTTTTTTTTGTTTATTGTAATAGGTTTTAACCCTATTCTTTGAAGGGCAATAGCTGTACAAAGACCTGTAATACCACCGCCGATAATCATAGCCTTTTGATTCATTTTTGCCCTCCTTACATTATGGTGACAATAAAAGAAAATGATAAAAAAGCGCAAAGTGGAATATAAAGAAATGTATCCATCATAGAGAATTTCGTTCTTCTTTCTTTCTTGAAAATCCCAAAATAATGAAAATCGCCAATGACTCTCAAACAAAAAACAATAGCACAAATCCAAGCACCTACTTGGACAATCAAATATTTTGTAGGTAAGGATATGTGATTGCCCTGAAGAAGGAGAATAACTCCTGCCATGCTTAGCAATAAAGCAACAAGCAAGGTCATTCCAACACTAGGTGAAAATGCCCGTTCACCTTCTTGTTCAGGGATAACAAAATTCATTCCCCACCTTCCACCAAATGCCCAAAAAACATGAAGCAAACTAAGAGCAAACAAGGTGCAAGCAGCTATAATTGTTATGATCATGACCATTACATCCTCCTATTCTTTACAAATTCCTATCCACATCGATATCACTTGTAGAAAAATATGCTCTTTTCATACTTTTTTCTATTTTCTCTTAGCTTATCCTACACTCCGAACAAAAAAACAGGTGTGCACTTCATGCCCTATCTTACATGCATTACCTGTCTTTTATTTTCCTTCTTACTTTATGATTGTAGGGTTCCTCTTCTAATCTCAGCCAGTTTACGAATTTTCTCCAAGGATTGCAGGGAAGCACCATAGCTGCCAAGTGGAGCATGGAACTCTTCATCGCCTCTGATACCATGATAATCGGAACCACCTGTAACGATGAGCCCGTAATCATCAGCTAATTGTTGATAATACGCTTTATTCTCCTCGCTGTTATCAGGATGGTGTACTTCAATACCATCTAATCCAAAAACAATCAATTCCTCTACAAGTTCATCATTATGATACAGACCTGGATGCGCAAGAACAGCTACTCCACCGGATTTTTTAATAAGAGTAATAGCTTCCTCTGGGGCGATTCGCTCCACATTCACATACGCAGCCCCACCCTCGCCAAGATATTTGGCAAATGCATCATTAATGGACTCCGCATGCCCCTTCAGTATCAATTCTTCTGCAATATGTGGGCGTCCAATATTTTTGCCAGAGCTGGTTTTCCGACGGTATACATCTTCAACCGTAATATCGATACCAATTTCTTGCAAACGAGTAATCAGCTTTACATTGCGCAAATGACGTACATCTCTCAGTTCCGTAAGTCTTGCTTGAAACGCAGGATCATTATAGGGAACATAATAGCCTAATACGTGAATATCACGCCCATTGTGAGCCGTACTTATTTCAATACCGGGAATGACATCAATTCCTAGTTCCTCCCCAGCGGCAAGTGCTTCTTCTACTCCTGCAATCGTATCGTGATCGGTAATAGCTACGGCTTGTAACCCTGCTTTTTTGGCTAGTTGTACATTTTCTGACGGAGATGTGGTTCCATCAGACGCCTGTGTATGAGTATGAAAATCACATTGAATATTCATCTTTATCACCCCAATAAAAATCATTCTGAAAAAATGTTTCTCCTCATATATCTGAAAGGAAACGAACCACAAGGAGGGAGTCTTTGTGCAACTGGAAAGCAAAGCATTAATTGGAATGGTTCAACCGCTAAGTAATGTGGATCAGACTCTGGTACAACAAGGTTTTCGCCGGATCGGCAATAATAACTCCCCTGTATATGATGCCACCATCTATGATTCATCTACCTCGATGACCTATTATTTGCGAATCCCAACTCATTTTGCACCGTTTCAAGGTGAACAAAGTGAACCGTCCGTCAAAATTGGCTCCCCTTATCTCAAATGTAAAAAAGCAATGCGTAATTCCCGAGATGGACTCGTTATTCCCCGGGCAATCAAGGCTGCAGCAGAACACAAGCTAGCTGAAATAGCCGATTATCTGAGTAGATCGTCCTCTTCTTTTGCACAATAATCTTTCAATACTCCACTCCCTATCTTATCACAAAAAAGGGAGTAACTTCACTAGTTGCAGTCATTTCCGCACTTTGAAGACTCCCTTTCATTATGTATCCTTTTTGTATCTTCTTACATTTTCCTGATTATTTTCCTCGTATCATCAGTCGATTTTCTTTGAATTCATACTCAAGCCTTCCTTGCTTGTTCAGTCCGACCACGTATCCCATAAATGCTGTTCGAAACAATACGTAACTCGTCATATTCGTGATGTTGATTTCTCTTTTTTCACAAATGATCTGAAGTCCCTCCTCTAAACTGGAAGGATGTATCGTATATAACTCATGAATTTGCTCCAGAATTGTTTGGTGGTACTCCAGATTATATTGAAGCGTCTCCTTACAATCCGTTTCAAAATCTCCATGTCCAGGTATGTATCCCAGGTAAGCAGTTTGTTGTAACAACCTTACACTTTTCACTGTTTCCTCGGCATCCACAAGAAAAGGCAGGCGATGCTTTTGTAAAACCTCGGGTGAATAATAACTATCTGCTGCAAAACATATCCCATCCACAACCACCCCACATTGATTCCAGCTATGTCCGGGCAGTGGAATAATCTCGAAAGTCCGATCACTGATTTTCAGAGGACCCTTTTCTGGAAGTAACTGATCTACACGTGATGGTTCCGCCAACAAAAATTTATTGCGTAATTCTGCAAGTGGTTCTGCCCCCATGCCTAAATAGATGGGCTCTAGAATTGGATTCTCTATAATAGCCGCTTCCAGAACAGGAGCATATACACGAGTATTTGGGTACTGAGCCAGCAAATAATGATTCCCGCCAAAATGATCTGCATGAGAGTGTGTCTGGATAATGGCATGCAAGGGCTGGGAGATCTCGTCCAGTCCTTTCTTTGTTTTCTTAGCGGTTTGGGTATCTAATCCAGAATCAATCAATACCGCACCATCTGCCGTTACAACGATTCCGATATTTACGCTCCCCGGGAAAAAACCTATTGTTTCTGTTATCATCGTAGGCGCATATGTTTTTGTCATTAAATCATGCACATCCTTCTTTTTTTATTACGTATATCAGTATTTCCATGACAAAGTGTCCGTTTACACGTGATGTTCCTTCTATTTGTTTTTCCTCAATAACAGGGCAAAATCCTGTTCATTATCGACTTTTCCAGTCCTTACGTTCCATGAACATTTTCTACATCTCACTGAATTAGGCATAACTGGTTTTGACTATCCTTTTCTACAACTGTTATACTAATCGTTATATAGAATTTTTCCTATTGAGGTTTAAGTCCAAACATACCAATCTACACCGTCTTGTCCTAACCTTTACAATTACCAGTATATTATATATAGAAACTTTTAAGAAAGATGGAGGTGAATTCTCCCCCTTTACAGAAGCTAAGGGGTGGAGACAGTCTTGGGCGATATACCGATAGGTCCGTCGAACCTTCTTACTGGAACAGGTTTGATATTGCTTGCCATTTTTTTGGTTCTTCTGAACGGATTTTTCGTAGCAGCCGAGTTCTCCTTGGTGAAAGTGCGCCAGTCGCGCTTGACTCAATTAGTGAACGAAGGCAGTAAGAGCGCCGTTTATGCGCAAAAAATTTCTCATCAACTGGATGCCTTTCTGTCAGCTTGTCAGCTTGGTATCACGTTGTCTTCACTTGGCCTAGGTTGGGTCGGTGAACCAGTTGTATCAAAATTGATTGTGAAACCTTTGCTGGGTACCTTTATTTCGTCAGAAGCGTACTTGTCTACCATCTCAATCACGGTGGCTTTCGGTATTATTACGTTTCTGCACATCGTTATTGGTGAATTGGCACCGAAATCATTGGCTATCCGGCGCGCAGAATCCACAGCACTCTGGGTTTCAGCGCCACTGTTGCTCTTTTACAAATTAACCTATCCTGTCATTTATATCCTAAATGGCACAGCCAATGCATTATTGCGCCGCCTAGGTATAGAACCTGTTACGGAAAATGAGACAGCTCATACGGAGGAAGAGATTCGCATTCTCGTGAATGAAAGTGAGAAAAGCGGCCATATTGACAAAGACGAGCGGGATTTGGTTGATAATGTGTTTATTTTTTCTGAGCGGCTTGCCCGTGAAATCATGATTCCTCGTGTTGACATGATCGTACTGTATGATGACAACACATTTGAAGAGAATCTGGAGATTATTCGCGAGCATCGTCATTCCAGATTACCATTCGCTCATGAAGACAAGGACAAAATCATCGGTTTCGTACATTCGTCCGATATCTATCTGGCAGCATTAAATGGAGGTTCGGCTGATATTCGCAATTTCGTCCGTCCCATTCTGACCATTCCAGAATCAATGGAAATCAGTCATGTTCTTCGTCAAATGCAAAAACGTCGGATACAGATCGCAATCGTTATTGACGAATATGGTGGTACCGCCGGGTTTATCACGATGGAAGATATCTTGGAAGAAATCGTTGGTGATATTCAGGATGAGTTCGATGAGTATGAACGACCTGAAATTGAAAAGAAAGCGGCTAACATGTTTTCCGTTTCAGGAAAAATGCTACTTTCTGATCTGAACGATTTTCTCCCGGTTCATCTCGAATCTGATGATGCTGATACCATTGCTGGTTGGGTGTTCGGTCGATTGGAAGAAGAAGTTGAGCTTGGTAAAGTAGTAACATTTGATCAACACAAATTCACTATTACTGAATATGAAAATTACCGGATTAACCGGATCGCAATAGAACAACTTGATACAGATTCCCAGGACACGCCTGAGAATCCTCAAAGCGGCATACTTCTAGAAGCGTAGCGCCTACAGATGCCCCTCTTTCGTAACAAGGAGGGGCATTTTTTTAGTGGCAAAGGATCGATTACCTTCAAAGTTGCTTTCCTCTAATATTTTTATTTATGACATGGTAAGAAATAATGCCAGAGAAGCAGCAAAAATGGTTGGAGTGAATAACATTGAGAACCCCAAGAATGAGGATTGCAAAAAAACAGGATGAACTGCTCCTTCTCCATGATGACACGTATGCAAAAATTCCCACCTGGCGCATGTATGCCAAACAAGGGGAGCTTTTTTGTCCTATATGCAACCAACAAGTAAACCTGATAGCTGGAATAAGCGAGAAACCATATTTTCAACATGTCAGAAATAATGCTGATTGCCAGGCTGATCAGTGGAAAAGCTTCATGGAGCAAGCCTCTAAGAATACTGAAATAGCTGTAACTGCATTAACACCGGATGGCAACGAGGCATCTTTAGGTCAAGTCACATCAGCCAAAAGTGGTCAAGAGAAAGAAACAGAAACCAAAATTGGCGGATTCACGTTACCAACGAATCGGAGCATCGGCACAAATCAGGCTACTCTTTCATCCCAGCCTACCCAACCTGCTCATAAAAGCTATCGAATTATGATGAAGCCTAAGAAGCGAATTGAAACCATTGATGAACAGCATCAGACTCCACTGCATCCTGCTCAGGAAAAAGCCGTTCATACAACGGAAGGGCCTACCCTTATTCTGGCTGGAGCTGGTAGTGGAAAAACCCGGGTGATGACTGCTCGTACCGCTTATTTGATTCAGGAAAAAAAGGTAGATCCTCGCTCTATCATGGTAGTTACTTTTACAACCAAAGCCGCCGGTGAGATTAAGCGCCGGCTACAGCAGACACTTCCAGCTGGACAAGCTAATTCGCTTATTGCCGGTACTTTTCACAGTTTGTTTTATCGTATGCTCCTGCATCATCAGCCTGATCGCTGGGACCAATCCCATCTATTAAGGCAGGATTGGCAAAAACGAAAATTTTTACGTGAGACAGGCGCTCTTACTCACATGGATACACCGATCGCCAAGGAATCTGAATTCGAAGCAGTGATGAGTATTATTAGTCGCTGGAAAAATGAGTACATTGTTCCTGGTGAAGCACAGCTACTACCTGCTGAGAGTACGGAAGAAAAACAGGCGCAGGAATTATACCCTCTATATGAGGAGCAGAAAAAAAGATATAGCTGGTTTGACTTTGACGACATGCTGATCGGTTGTTATGAAATGTTAAAAAACGATCCGAAAATCCTTTCCTTTTATCAGGATCGCTTACATTACATCATGATTGATGAGTTTCAGGACAGTAATAAGGTCCAATATGAAACGATAAAATTACTCGCGGCACCACATAACAACCTATGTGTCATCGGTGACGATGACCAATCAATCTATGGCTTCCGCGGCAGTGATCCCAGGTATATTCTAGGTTTTACACAGGACTATCCCGGTGCAAAAACCATTTCTCTCGAAGTAAACTATCGTTCTCGTTCTTCCATTGTAGGATTGGGGTATTCTTTAATAGGTAACAACCAGACTCGTTGGAAAAAAGAGCTGAAGTCTTTCCATCAAGAAGAGGGAGAGTGCTATTTGTTCCAACCTGTTGACGAAGAAGAACAAGCTTCTCGCATTATTGATGAGATTGAAATGAGATTGGACCATGGCGCATCTCCTGGTCAATTCGCGATTCTCTTTCGGACATATGAATCGACACGCCCACTTGTGGAACGCCTCACGGAAGCTGAGATTCCCTTTTCGTTTACGAGAGAGGATGAGCCTTTTTACAGCAAACAAACCGTTCGCTGGGCGTTAGGCTATCTTCGTCTCGCTGTTCAACCGGAAAACGAAACTGCATTGCGAGAAATCATGCCAACATTATACTTATCGTCAACGATTTGGAATGATATTCGTAGCCAATCCATTTTAAACAATTGTCCACAGCTGGATGTTCTGCCTCATCTGACGCAGGTTAAGCCTTTTCAGCGGTCACATCTTCGCAAGGTAACGGAAACCTTACGTACGCTGCATAATGCAACTCCTGCGCATGCACTGGAGACCATTTATGAGGACGTAAAGCTACGAGATTATGTAAAAAAACGGGACAAGGATCGTCCTGAAAAAGAACAAGAGCGCTCTACCGATGAATTACGCCAATTGCTTGTTGCCGCCAAACGTCATCCTTCTCTCTCTCAGTTTTTACGCTATGTAGATGACATGCTGGAAAAAGAAGCCGAATGGCGTAAAAAACCGCAAAATCAACATGATGCAGTCCAACTTCTAAGCATACATCGCGCCAAAGGACTTGAGTTCGATACCGTCTTTGTAGTAGATGCTGTAGAAGGTGCAATTCCCCACGAATTCGCCATGGATCAGGCACGCCAAGGCAACAAGGATGCCATTGAGGAGGAACGCCGCCTCATGTATGTAGCCGTAACCAGAGCCCGTCACGACCTCTTCTTAGGAGTACCAACCGAACGCTTCGGTAGGAAAACTAGAATGTCCCGATTTGTTTCCGAAATGGGACGAGGTAAAAAGGAATAGAATAAAAAACTAGAAGCAAAGCCATTGATAAATAGGCTTTGCTTCTAGTTTTTTTAATGTATTTTCTCTTGTTCATTCCCCTCCAAAGTAATTTACAAACGAAAGGTTAGCTATTTCCCCTAAGCAACCTGTTGTTAACCCGAGTTATTCCTACCAAAAATTGCTAACATTGCCCAAAAAATAAAAAACTTAGCCCCAAATATAAGGGTAGAAAATTGATTTTAAGAAATATAAAAACTAAATACTATTCACTATATAAATTTCTTACCTCATCCATATATTTCGTAAAATTATTAAAAAATGAAGCGGGCGATACAACTTTGACGAATTTACCATAACTAAGGAGAGTATTATATCCGAATACATTATCATTTAGAGGATAGATTACAGAATACCATGTATCATCTACATTCTTAATGTTTTCTCTTCCTAGTAATTCTAAGAATTTATCAATAACTAATTTATTTACTAATAGAGTAACTGGAACTTTATCTTTTTCCATCCATTCACCGCCATTATAGGAGAGTGGTCGATATTCTCTTTTTGAGAAAGTGCCTATGATACTAAGGTTTGATATTCTTGCAAGTTTATAGATATTGAATCGTTCTGTGGAATAACAATAAGCGTCCATGTACCAGCTTCTGTCTTTATATACAACTCTATATGGTTCAGTAGTCTTTTTTGATTCTTCACCTTGTGAATTTATATAGTTAAAACTAATCAATTCATTATTTCGTATAGCTGAAAGTAAATCCAAAACAAGTTTTCTTAACTCCGTATTTCCTTTTGAAAGAGACAAGTCTATTTCAAAATCTGGGGTTTCTCCAATTTTATTTAACTTTAGTATTGCATTAAATGTTGAGTTATCATCTAGTACTTGTAGCCTGCTTTTTAAACTTGTTTCAATTGAAATCAACTCCGTTTTCGACAACGGAGGTTTATTTAACTCAACTGAATCGCTCAAATATATACCACCATTTTTACCTTTTACACAATACAGAGGTATTCCAGACAAAGTAAGGTCGTCTATATCTCTCATAATTGTTCTTATGTTTACATTGAATTTTTCAGATAATTCTTTAGCTGTTGTTTTTTTATGGTCTATTAGGTAAGAAATTATTCCCATATGCCTATCTATTTTCATAAATTCTCCCTCATAAATTTACTTTTAATATGACATACAGTTGCCATATTACCTATGATAGTATCATAGCATAATATAAAGGGAGGTTAATAACCATGAAAGTTAAAAGCAGAGAAACATTTAAATTAATTGGTAGAAGTATTGAGATACAAGGGCAAGGAGTAAATGATGAAAAATACTCGAAAGAAAAAACAGAGTTCTTTAAGGAATTGTTTAATCAAGGCATGATGAAAGAACTTATGCCTATTTCAACAGATAAAAAAGGATATGCTGTTATTATTCCAATAGAAAGCGGAATAAAATACTTTGCGGGTGTAGTATCGGATGATTATAATGACGGATATGAAAGTTTAGAAATATCTTCACAATCTTATGTAGTACTTACTACAAATGATGGAGTTTCAAGGCTCTTATTTGATAAACTTGAAAATGAGTTTTTTACAAATGAAGACAATGCTTCAAAATATAACGGAAAAGAAATTCTTGAAGTTCTTTTGAATGGAAATCCACTGAATGCCGAAGTTGAATTGTGGGTGCCAATTAAAAGTTAGGTTTTGGAACTTTTATCATTTTACTGCTTTATGGTTTGAGAAGTTTTAGTACACGGGACACAATGTAACTGTTTTTTACTGATTTTCTATTTAGGAATGAAAAAGTAGTGAAAAGATCCCCTTAGATTTCTCTCTAGGGGATCTTTTTTATATAGTAAGGGATATTGTCACATTCCTCATCATCCTAACAAAACACACAAAAAAGAACTTAGTTGTTACGACACTCTAAGAGAAGGAACAATCTTCTCTTAACTAAACTAGTACGGTGTTTTATCCCTATCTCACAAACGTGGGGCAGTCCCCATGACCATCAAGCTAAGATTCTAAAGTACCCTGAATTGCATTATACATAGGAAATCAGAGATATTTATTGGTTAATAAAGCTTCAACAATGATAAAGAAGTTGTATAAGGTGAAGCAAAAATTATTTATTTTTGATGGGGTGAAAATAATGATTTATAGTAAAACAGAAAAAACAATAGTAACGGATAGATTACTTCTACGTCTATTTAAAGAATCTGATGCAAAAAATGTTAGCATATTGTGTAATAATTATAATATGTACAAAAGCACATTGAGTTTACCATACCCCTATCCTTTAGAATGTGCTCTTTCATGGATTGCAAACCATGAGCAAAACTTTGAATTAGACCGAACTTATGAATTCGCTATAACAGACAAAAATAGCGGAGAGTTATATGGTTGTATTGGTATTTCAAATCATAAACAATACAAAAATGGTGAAATTGGTTACTGGATAGGAGAAGAATATTGGGGAAATGGATATGCAACAGAAGCAGCCAAAGCAATTTTAGAATTTGTTTTTAAAGAGAAGAATTATCATCGTGTGTATGCACGTCATTTTAAATCAAATCCAGCATCTGGAAAGGTAATGGAAAATTGTGGAATGATATACGAAGGTACTCTAAAAGAGCATATTTATAAAAACGACTCTTTTGAAGATATTGTTTTTTATGGTATTTTCAATCCAATGAAATAAGTATAATATGTGGTATTTTTATTATGCAATCTTACTATATTGTTCAACAAATTATCAAAAACCATTAAAATTAGGTTGTCTATTAAGACAACCTAATTTTGTGTAGCAAATCAACAATTTAATCTAACAGAGCCTAACGCGATATAAGTAAGAAGATCCTTTTTCATGGTTGCTTTTGACATTGTTCGTAAACTAGGGATACGTTCTTTTATCGCAGCAATTGGTCTATCCCCACCATATACTGCGAGTTGATCATGACTCCATTTTTTCGCGCCTGGCGAAGCCCTTGCCGAGCGAAGCAAAAAAACCGGGATCTGTAACGCAACCCGTGACTCACCTTCGTGAGCGTCACGACTTTTTGCGTTTCCCCGGTTTTTTTACGTAGCGGCCAGTCTCCTCCTCACGGGGGCGAAGACGAGCGCGAAAAAATGGAGATATGCTTCGGGCTTATCGACCCATAATATTATACCCTGCATCTACATGCAGCACTTCCCCGGTGATTCCACGAGACAAGTGACTGAACAGGAATAGGGCTGTATCGCCAACTTCTTCTTGGCTAATTGTACGGCGTAGTGGAGCTTTTTCTTCAATCTCTTTTAGAATTGCATTAAATCCGCTAATTCCTTTTGCTGCCAAGGTACGGATAGGACCTGCTGAAATCGCATTAACACGAATATTGTCTTTGCCCAGATCACTAGCCAAATAACGAACACTCATATCAAGCGCTGCTTTTGCTATACCCATTACGTTATAGTTCGTCATGACACGTTCTCCACCCAGGTAAGTCAGTGTTACAATACTTCCGCCTTCTGTCATCAACTCACGTGCACCTTTTGCCACAGTTACCAGTGAATAGGCACTAATGTCATGTGCAAGTGCGAATCCTTCACGGGAAGTATTAACAAACTCCCCTTCCAAATCTTCAGTTTTAGCGAAGGCGATACAATGAGCAAGACCGTGAAGTACTCCAACACGCTCCTTGATGGAAGCGAATAGTGTTGCTACTTCTTCATCATTAGTGACATCGCATGGAAGAAGGATTTGTTCAGGCTGATCTAGCGTTTTAGCCAGTTCTTCCACATTCTTTTTCAAGCGGTCGCCTTGGTATGTAAAAATTAGATTGGCTCCTGCTTTCGACAAGGATTGTGCTATTCCCCAAGCAATACTGCGATGATTAGCTACACCCATAATTAAAATATTTTTACCTTGAAGTAAACTCATATATAAGTAACCCCTTTCCTTCCATTACTACTAGTACATGTTATCTATATTAGCCTTTTCTACCCTTTCTTGCCAATAGCGTACAACAACTACATCGTGTGGGAATGAAAAAATAGTGAAAATATCATATAAAGAAGCACAGATAGCACAAAATAGAGTCCTAATTTTCGATCCTGTTTTTGCTGAAGTAATGGTACAAGATGACTTGCAGCCACATATAAAAATACGCCAGCGGATAAGGCGAGCCCTGCCTGATTCCAGGAGGCAGAGATGAACATACCTGTCAGTCTCATAGTAAAAGCTCCAAGCATGGTAGCCAAACAAAGCCCTACCCCACCAAGAAATGCCATTACTCTACTGCGTGTAGCAGCTAATAAGAGTGAGGAAACAGTTACACCATCTGGCAGACGGTGAAGAATTAATCCAATCATCAAGGGAATTGCTAGCGAGGCATGAGCCTGCATACCTGCTGCCAACGAAAAACCTTCAAAAAAAGCATGTAAATAAAATCCAAAGGTGACGCCCACCATGTTATTCGCATTAACTTTTTCTTGATCATTTCGCACATTCTCCAATAAAAATAACAGCATAAATCCTACTAGCACTAGCGGTAAAAAGCGATTCCCTTCACCATCCATAGCATGTGGCAACAAATCAAGTATCGTCAAGGAAAAGAGTATACCGCCTCCTATGCTGATCATCACAAATAGAGATGCTTCCGACCACTGCCGTCGAAAACAGATCACAAAGCTTCCCAGTAAACTTGCAGCACAAACAAGAAATAGGAGCAGCATGAATGAAGGATGCCATTCCATCTTTATCCTTCCTTCCCATTGCTTTTCGGACAAACCGTTACCGTCATTGTACGCTCGCCCTTCTCTCAATATGTCCCTCATTTTGTCAGGACTTCAGGTTACCATCGTACTGAAATCAGAGTCTTTGTCCTATTTCCCCGAAACTACACTAGTTTTTAGAACCTTTGTCGATTCCCTTTTTCCCGGAAAAAATGGTGATATAATACAATCAATAACAAGGACAAGCAGGGGAATTTCTTTAATGGGGAGTGATACTCATGAAACAAGAGCATGTTTGGATGGCCTCCAAGGAAGTTGCAGAAAAGCTGGATTTGCATGTGCGAACACTACGAAATTGGCTGGATATGTTCGTTCCTTCTAGTGAGCTACATAAAAACCCACAAGGACATTATTTAATTAGTAGCGAAGGGTTTAACCTGTTGCAAGTAGCGAAGAATCGTAAGGATTCAGGCAACAGCTCACTTAGAGAAATTCAGAGGGAAATGTTTGCGGAAGGTATGTTGTCGCCCGAATTGCTTCAAATGGAATCAGCAGTAACGAAAGCAAACACAGAAGGAAATGTCCTTGCCTATCCCATGACCACTGCGATGAAGGAAGTAGAATCTACCGTCCAGGAAACCTTGTTCCAATTCCAAAGAGAACTAACCAATCTTTCTTCCCTTCCCCAGTTACAAGCATCTATTCTAGAAAAAATTGCTGACATTGAAGATAAACAAGAAGCTCTCCGTTTGGAAATGAGACGTGTAACCTTTGAGATGGATTTGATGCATCAGCGGTTAACACGTCGTAAACATCGTTCGGAACGCTATGATCGTAGATGGTCGCTTAACCCATTCCGCTGGTTTACAAGAAGTAGCCAGCAAAGAGCAGCCGCTGAATAACTACTGCATACTCCAACCCTTCTATATACCATTTTTCCCGGCATTCGGTCGGGTTTTTTTTTGCGCTTTTTACAATGATATAGGATAATGAAAGGAAAACAGATAATAGAGGTACCTATGACTAATTCCTTACTAAACATAGCTGGTTCACGAGTAGTTCTTCGCGACCTTACAGATTCAGATATACAAAAATTTTGGAACTTTCATTATTTAGCTGAGGATCGGGAATTTTTAAACTGGAATGGACCTTATAAACCCATTGAAGAACTCCCCTTTGAAAAATGGGCCACACGATATCAAAACGATCTAACTCTTGTAGGAACAGACGAAGCTCGGGAAGTATTAGTAATCGAAATTGATGGGGAATGTAGAGGAACCGTAGGTCGCTATTGGGTAGACAAAGTAACGAATTGGTGTGAAATAGGCATCGTTATTTACGATTCGTCGTATTGGTCTGGAGGATATGGTTTTGAAGCCTTTTCGCTATGGATCGATTATTTATTCGAAAAAATGGATGTCGTCCGCTTAGGAATTGCTACGTGGTCTGGCAATGAACGAATGATAAACCTAGCTGAAAAATGTGGGATGAGTATGGAAGCACGTATCAGAAAAGCTCGTATCGTTCGAGGAGAATATTATGACTCCATTAAAATGGGGATGTTGCGAGAGGAATGGGAAGCAAAAAAACTTACTATATAAAAAACAAAAAAAACGCAGTGCCATCATTATGTAATGGCTACTGCGTTTTTTCTTATATATGAATGTTTCTTATGAGCTAACATTAACTTCTTGTTTTTGTTGTTGTTTTTTTGATTGGGATCGCTTATAGATACCTGCTCCAAGAACTCCACCAATAATGACGATCTTGATTACCCAATCTACCCAAGGATTAGCTGTATAGAATCCAGCGAATTGTTGTTCATGCGTAATCATTTTTGCAGCAGCCAGAGCTAGAATACCTGCCCCGACAAACGGAATCCATGTGTAACGTTCCATTGCTTTCAGGATCAATGCACTACCCCAAACGATAATCGGGATACTTACTACAAGTCCGATAATAATTAGTAGCATGTCGCCTTTTGCAGTACCTGCTACCGCTACTACGTTATCAATCCCCATCGTCATGTCTGCAATTACGATAGTTTGGATAGCTCCTCGAAGTGTCGTACTTCCCTTGATATCCGGGTCATGTTCTTCCTCAGCCAACAGCTTGTAAGCGATATACGTTAATAGTAGACCCCCGATAAAGAATAGGAACGGTACTTTTAACAAATAAGCTGCCACCAACGTTGCAATAATGCGAATACAAATCGCCATGCCTGTACCCCAAAGAATTGCACTACGCTTCTGGTCTTTCGGAAGGTTACGGCTAGCCATTGCAATAACGACTGCGTTATCCCCACCAAGAAGGATATCGATGGCAATAATCATTAATAAGGCGGTAATAAATTCTGTTTCAATCATTCAACTACCCCTCTCTGCCCTTCCTGGGCTTATTTTGTACCTCTACGAGGATCTTATTGACAACAAAAAAGACCCTCACCTTATGCATAACAGCACTAAGGCAAAGGTCTTGCTAACAACGTAAGGTTGCCAACAAAGCCGAGGATTTTCATCCTGTAATGACGACTTTGCTGTAAAAGCTACTCCCCTTTGATTAGAGAACATATGAGTTACTTCATTTATAGATTTTATCATACGGATAGCCATCCTTGTTGTCAAGAGGAGTTTTCAGTTATGATGTGTAAGAGGAGGTTGTCCTATGAACAAACAATTTGTCATAGAAGCTGTAATGCTGGCGGTTTACGGGAATCTTCTCGTTACCAAGGAAGCTGTGGAATATATTATCCCTTCTTCTACCATCAGTGAACTTCATGATTATGTAAATGATTCCACTCCCATGATGCAAAGTTCTGCAGATGAGGAACGGGTCAGAACAATAATAAAAGAAATGATCCAATATTTTAATATGCCCTTTCATCGTAAACAGATGGAACGATCACTACTAGCACCCTGGTCTGCCATTTCAATCAAATATAGTGAGTTGGTCCAATTTACGATTGTTAAGGCGGAAGATACTTGTATGTGGGACGATTTTTTTGACCCAATTGAAACAGAATTGATTTTAACTGCCATGAAACGAGAGGCTCCCTTGCTGACTGATCAGGATGAGTGGGAAGACAGGCTCTTAGAGTACATGATTCCCATTCAATTTTATGATATAGATGATTTTGAATATGCAATGGAACAAAAATCAGTATAGAAAATAAGCAAAATCGCTTAATCTTTTATAGATTTTAACCGTTTCTATTTATAGAAGGATCAAAGGGGGAAAAAAGATGGAAACTGGTTTAAACAGACTAGACGTGGCATCTTTGGTAGATGAAGAATCAGTATCTTACCTATTTTTTTCAATGGGAAAAGAAATTTTTGGTTTTCCACTAGGATATGTAACGGAAATTGTAAAGCCAATGCCAATTACCACTGTTCCACGATCACCTCAATTTGTAGAAGGGGTTATTAATTTACGTGGAAAAGTACTGGCTGTTCTTCAAATGCGCAAAATGTTTGGCCTTCCACCTGTTGATCTAACTGATGATAGCAGATTCATTGTGATCCAGCTGCAAGGTTTTGAGGCTGCCATTATTGTTGACAGTGTGTCCGAAGTGAACAAGATTGAGTCAAAGAATGTAGAACCCGCCCCTCTAGTAGTAGCTGGTGTTGAGGGAAAATATTTATCTGGTATTGCAAAACAGGAGGAAGCCCTCCTCTTGCTTCTTGATCTACCAACTATTTTTGCACCTTGGGTTCATGAAACACCACAACCATAATGTTATGA
>NZ_JAJISB010000018.1 GCF_021245735.1 Brevibacillus daliensis | reverse complement strand
AGCCCTCCTCTTGCTTCTTGATCTACCAACTATTTTTGCACCTTGGGTTCATGAAACACCACAACCATAATGTTATGAAAAACTTGGCTTTGCCAAGCCTCTGGCGCAGGTAAAGCCTTAGTTGCACTAATGCAGATGAGAATTTTTATACATTCTTATCTGTCAAAAGGAAGCCATCTCTCATCAAACCAAAGGTGGCTTCCTTTTTTTCTTACCAAAAGTGCCTTGACACAAGTTTTTTAAACCATCCCATTTTCTCTGCCTCCGCTTGCCAAATAGGAGTAGTTAACCCACATCATTTCCTCAATCCCAAGTATTTCCTTGAACAAGTCAACAGAGTCATACAATAGGCTACTTCCTGTCTCAACGTCCGTTTCTGCCAGTAAACTGCTATCTAATAAGGAGTGAAGTTGCTGCACCTGTTTTGCGGACAAAAACGTTCGAAATGCCTGTGGTTTACAGCGTAACAACCCTTTTTCAACTTCCTGACGATATTGATGGGTATGTGTGATACTATCGGCAATTTCTTCATATTCTCGTCTCAGCTTTTCGTCTTCATGATGTTCGTCAAACATAATCAATGTAGGGTATCTTCGTTTCATTTCCGCTTCAGCTAGCTCTACATCAAGGGTATAACTAATTGTAGCTGAAGAAACTTCATATCCCCCCTCGAACAGTCTGAATCCCCATCCACTATCCTCTGCATCATGAAACCAGAGTAGGCTGATTCCTTTTTTGGACAGAGCTAGTAAGCTATATAATGTTTCGGCCATTTCCACCCACTCGTCTTCGAGAAAAAATACATTCCAGTCCTCATTGAGTCGTTTATGAAAATATGGTTGTGTCAATGCCTGCAAATAAGTTATCATCTTGTTTTCGTATCGTATTGGATACAATACCCCGGTAGTAAACTCACTCATTTGAATTCCCACCGCTTTCTTCTTTTCTGGCGTAATAGCTAAGCATGCATCATACTATCGTCGCAAACTTTGCTTTCTTTATGTTTATTCATGTGGTACACAATCTTGAACGGCAAAACCGCTTTTTTCTATAAGTTCGTTGTATCACCTAGTTTGGACGTATGTAGTGGAGTATGTACAGCCCCAGTAGGAAGTAACTCCGAGCGAAACAGAATGATTTCCTCTACTTTCCAAGATGGATGATATTCAGGTAAGAAACGATGTGACCAATCTGCAAGTGGCAAGCTTGCCTGTTCTTTTGTCTCGGGTCCGCGAGCTAACGTGATGTGGGGATGGTACGATCTTTTGTCAATCATGATCTCTTGATGACGTTCTAACCTTTTTCCAAGTAATAAATGGAGCTGCTGCATCACTTCCTGATTACCCTTTAGTCCAATCCATAAAACTCGGGGATTCCCTTTTTCAGGGAAAACACCAAATCTGCCAAGACTAAGGGTAAATGGTTTGATAATGGAACAAACCATTTCCATATCTCTTATTATCTCAGGAAGCAAGCCTTCATCAATTTCGCCTAAAAAATGAAGCGTGATATGCAAATTTTTCGTAGGTTGCCAGCGATCCGCTCGCAGTACTTGTTTGACTTGCTCCTGGGCTTGATTGACACACGTGATAACATTTTGCGGTACCGTAAAAGCTATAAAGAGGCGCAATTACGTTCATCCCTTTCCCTTCAAAGTATGCGAAGAAAAAGACCCCTCTTTTCTGAGTGGTCTTCGGATTTAATATGGAATATCTAACATGTTGTCAAGCTGCCGGAATTCGTCCTGTTATCATAACCAACATATAACGGATGTATGCTAGCAACAGATTTTGCTTCGGCTGATACTGAAAATGGATAGCTAGATCTACCTGACGAGTCTCTTCCAGCGATGCGGCATTCCAATGTAACTCTGCCTCATAATTAAAATATTGGTCAATCAATTCTTTCAGCGAAGTTACATCTCGATTCTGATTACAAGAAAGAGAAAACCTCATCATGATAGGGATTAACTGTCCATTCCTTGTACATGAAGTCATGATTGATGGTTTACTTTTCAACGAAATAACTCCCTCGGAATCCCACAATGTATAATGAGCCTGACAGTCGTTTTCTTCCATTCCCAATTGTCCTACATGCTGTAAGCCGCCTTCCAATCGCAAGGAAAACTGCTTCGCAATCTGCTCTACTTCGGTTTGCATTTCTAAAAAAGTGTTAGACGCAAGAGAACCTGTTGAATGATTACCTTCACTCACATGCTACACCCCCGATTCATTTCTACCTAATTTCGAACCGAGGCTTGTCACATCCTTTGTTGAAAAACGTCTAGTTGTCGCTACTTTCTGACAAATGGATCGGGTAACCCGTCCCAATTACTCAGAAAAAGTCGAGAAAAGTGTATAGCCGAGGTATCATCCAACTCCAGATGAAGAAGCTGTTCTCCCTCTTTTCGAAAAATAGGAAATGCTCCCTCGCGAAGAGGAGTCCCTTCTCTTACTCCTAAAAACGAGGACAGACGCTTGAAATAAGCAAGAAATGGATCATCTTCATTCCGAATTCCTCCTGCTTGAAGAGAAGGGGTTATATAAACAGCAACCTCATTTTCATCACCTTTTACCCAGATGGTATAAGATTTATCCCTAGCTTCACCTATCGGATGACATCTTGCAGCTTCTAATGCCTGATGTAGTGTCTCCATTAAGCTTTCTTCTGCACGCTCTCCTTGATCACTTACATGCTTCCTGTAATCAATCAGATATGCTTGTCCAGGCAAAATGAAGAGGTCATCATGCAACCCATGCGCATAAACGGATGGAGTGGCAATACGTTCTTCAGGAAGAGCCTGATTGATGGGGTGAGAAAATTCTTCTCTCTCATGCAACTCTTGAATGAAGTCAAATACACCCGCGCTCTCCTCTGCCGTTATCATCACTTGTTCCGTAAAAATATGGAGTAGCTCTCCATACTCCACCGCCAAGAAAAAGATATTTGTCGTATCTTGGCCAAGTAGTTGATGTAACCACTCTTGCTCCCAATCTCGCTCTACAGTAAATGAAAGAGGGAACCCCAAAGGGGAGTGCGGATCTGATTTGGTCCAAACTATCAGCAACAGCTCCCGCCCATGTAAACGAAATTCAACCGTACTAACCCCATCCACTGATTCACTAAAAGAGTTGATATCATCAAAGATCAGATATAGCTCCGCCTGTCCGACCTCATTCAGTCTGCCAAAGCAAGGTAAGCCCTCTTCTCGTACAACGCGATGCAATTCTCGAAATCGTGTCGTAGATAAAGAATCTCCTGTCGTGGTCATATCTGGTGACGGTCCTGCAAAGCGTACGATCGTACTTCTATTTTCTTCTACCATGACTATCTCCCCCGGTTGAACTCCCTGATCATCGACCACTCGCTTGTTTGACGCAGGATGTCCCGATCTGTTGAGTCAATATGAACTGGAGTTAAAGTAATGAACCCTGCCTTTAACAGACGGAAATCTTCATTTTCTCCGTGTAAATCAATCTGTTCGGCATAAGCACGTCGTAGCCAAAAGCCCGCTTCCTCTTGATGATAGACATCCTGATAAAAATCAAAAGCTAACTCAGCTGGGGCAATGCCTCTTACTTCCGACATTGGTAAATCAGGAATATTTACATTCCAGAATACCTGCTTGGGCATCTCCTTCTTTTTAGCCATCTCAATAAAATGCTTGAGAAGGGGTTGAATTACATTCTTTGCCTCTCCATAGCTATCTGGATCATGATAGTTATCATACGACAAGGCAACCGATGGCATCCCTAAAATAACCGCTTCTCTGGCAGCACTGCATGTTCCTGAGTAATATACATCTTTTCCTAAATTACATCCCACATTAATGCCGGATAACACTAGATCCGGCCGATTTTCCTTATCAAACAGTAGATAATATGCTGCTTTTACGCAGTCAGCCGGATTTCCATTTATCCCATAAGCTTGTACAGGCAATCCGTAAAAATCATGTCGCTTCGGAGATAGGGCTTCTCGAAAAGTTACACCGTGGCCAACACCGCTTTTTTCCTCATTAGGTGCTACAACATAAACTTCAATGTCTGGTATCATCAGTAGTGCTTCAGCTAAGACACGAATACCTAGTGCATCCACTCCATCGTCATTAGTTAGCAGAATTCGCTGCATAAGCCACCAATCTCCTTTTCACTATATTTACCATTTTAATTGTAACAAACATAGATGGCAGTTTCACCTTGAAGCGGTAATAACACGAGGAAGAAAAAATCCCGATACATAACTCTCGCTACATAACGGGTCCAGGAGAATAATTCTATTTTCATACGGTGTCACGAGTTACCAAAGCAAGAGGAGCATCATTTAGCTCTATTCCGCTCGTTAAGACATTATATTCATTTGGATAGAAATTAACCCACTTATCCTTACACATTATAAGTTGGCAATCCGACTCACCCGACTCCTGCGTCCTCTTTTTCGTTTTGCAATCTGCAAGGCATACAATCCAGAAATGTGAGCCGCAGCCATAGAGGTCCCATTCAGCACCTTATATCCACGATTCCCCCATGTAGATTTTATCTCTACTCCGGGCGCAACTGTATTCATTCCTTTTCCTCTTGAACTGAAGTCAGCCAATCTTGCTTCCTGATTAATGGCGCCCACCGCAGTTACTTCTTTATAAGCGCCAGGATACTCCAGCGCACCTCCGCTATTTCCTGCTGAGGCAACTAATACAATGCCTGCTCTCTTTGCGGCACGTATCGCCTGGTGCAAGGCATGGTGATACTCTGGTGTGCCAAAACTCATATTAATTATGTCTACGTCCTGCTCAATCGCCCAATTTATTCCCTCAATGATATCGCTCATATTTGCTGTCCCTTCAGCTCCAAATGCTTGCACATCATACAATTCAACCTCAGGAGCAATTCCTACAATTCCACTATCGTTATAAACAGCTGCAATCGTACCAGCCACATGCGTTCCATGTCCGCTTGACTGCCGTCCTGATCCGCTCTCCTTGTTGATAATCTTCTGTGCTTTGACGCGACCTTTTAAATCGGGATGGCTTGATGAGATACCAGTATCAATTACGGCAACTTTGACACCCGCCCCTTTTGTCACATCCCATAATGCAGGCGCCCCCATATGTTCTACACCCCAGGGAATTTCCTGGCTATGCAACATCACTTTTACCTGTTCCGATACCAAATATCCTGCACGTCCCATTAATTTGCTGAATGCATCCAATTCTTCATCCTTAATGAAAAAACATCCGACCGAATTACATTGGATGAGAGAAGTCATGGCAAAATTCTCATTTGCTAGGATTCGGGTACAGATTTCGTAACCTCGTGTTTTCGGAAATGTAATGATTTTATACACAAAAGCCCCTCCATGGATATCAAGTAGATGACATATCCTATGCAAGGACTTCCCTGATGGCTAATTTTTCTTTGTCTTCACTAAAACTCTGGTGATTCTTAGATGATCTACCTCTGCTACTTCAAATTCGTGCTTTCCTTCCTTTACCTTCATTCCAACTGCAGGGGTTTGATTGGTCTTCGTACAAATCCAGCCCGCAATCGTATCTACCTCGTCGGAGTAAAGGGATGTATGCAAATAGGCATTCACCTCACTAAGCAAAAGACGCCCGTCCAGCGAAATGATATCCTCTTCTTCCTCATGAACCTGCTCGATTTCTGGCCTTTCATTGTCGAACTCATCCTGAATGTCGCCTACTATTTCTTCAATGATATCTTCTAAGGTGATCAGTCCTGCCGTTCCCCCGTATTCATCAATTAGCACAGCAACCTGATGACGTTTTTTTTGCATCATGCCAAACAGGTTATCAATCGACAGGGTCTCCGGCACGAGAAGAGCAGGACGAACAATACTTTCCAGGCTACGATCCTGTTTGTTTGCCTGCAGGGCATATGTAAGAATATCCTTGATATGCAGTATTCCAACTATATGGTCCTTATCACCATTGATAACCGGGTAACGGGTATGGGTGCCTTCACTTACAATGTCTAAATTTTTTTGAAAATCATCACTAATATCAAGTACCATCATATCAGGACGAGGAACCATAATCTCTCTGGCAGTTGTCTCTGAAAAATCAAAGATATTTTCAACAAACATCATTTCAGTCTGGTCGATTAGACCGCTTTTATGGCTCTCATTAACCAAAATACGTATTTCTTCCTCTGTGTGAGCTGCCACATGCTCCGAAATAGCCTCTATCCCGAATATGCCCAATACCTTAAAAGCAGCACCATTAAGAACTTTAATGAAAGGATACATAATAATATAGAAAAATTCCATGGGACGTGCGACAAACATAGAAACCTGCTCAGGACGTTGTATGGCAAGCGATTTGGGCGCCAATTCTCCAAGTACAATATGTAAGAATGTGATTATCAGAAAACCAATAACAATAGAAATCGTACTTACCACTGAATCAGGTAAATCAACATAAGCAAAAAAAGGTTGAATCAAATGGGAAAGAGCAGGTTCACCCACCCATCCAAGACCAAGCGAGGCTAATGTTATACCAAGCTGTGTTGCCGAAAGATACGCGTCCAACTGATGCAACAGCTTGTCTACACGCTTCGCTTTCAGACTACCTTCTGTTATCAACTGTGTGATTCGTGATTCACGTACTTTTACCAATGCAAATTCGGTCGCAACAAAAAATCCGTTTAAGAAGACTAAAAAAATGACAAAGAGCAATTTTGCACTTGTCACCACAAAGCTGTCTGCTTCCACAAAATGCCCTCCTCAATGTTTTTTTCTAGTGTATCCGTTTCGCCCTCATCTAAGCGTTATACGTTTTGCTCTCTTTTTCCATTTTCAGTATAAGTATGCTACGATGAGCATATGAAGATCACGATGAGGTGAGTCTCTTTGTCTTATAATCTCCAACTACCTCTGATCGTCCAAAGCGACCGTAGCATCTTACTGGAAGTAGAGCATCCTTTGTTTGCGGAAGCACGCCAGGCGATTAGTGGCTTTGCCGAATTGATTAAAAGTCCGGAATACATACATACGTATCGTTTAACTCCATTGTCATTATGGAATGCTGCTGCGAGTCAGCTTACAGCTGATCACGTCATTACGGTTCTTGCGAGCTACAGTAAATACGAACTGCCCCCATCCGTTGTTCAGCATATTAAACAAGCCTTTTCCAAGTATGGTTTAATCCAGCTTCACACGCATGAAGATGGGCTGATTATCACCAGCGAAGATCCTCTCGTTCTTGATGAACTACTTCAGTACAAATCACTTTCATTCTATATAGAAGAGCGGATTTCACCTGGACGCTATCGCCTTACTCCCTATTCTCGCGGGATGATTAAGCAAGCGCTCATTAAACTGGGCTATCCTGTGCAAGATTTAGCTGGTTATATACCAGGGGAACCGTGCGAGATTACACTAGCTTCTGCAACTAAAGAGGGGCATGCATTTTCCTTGCGAGATTATCAGGAAGCTGCTGTTTCAGCTTTTTATGCGGATGGGTCTGATTATGGTGGCAGTGGAGTCCTATGTCTTCCCTGCGGGGCAGGAAAAACAATTATTGGAATTGGTACAATGGCAGAGTTTCAAACGGCCACGCTTATTCTGACTACCAGCACCACATCCGTGCATCAATGGATGAACGAAATTTTAAATAAGACAAGTTTGTCATCTGACATGGTTGGCGAATATACAGGACTACAAAAAGAGGTTAAACCCGTTACGGTGACGACCTATCAAATGATTACGGCCAATCGCCAGGGTGGAGACGAGGAGTTTCCACATATGAAGCTGTTTACGGAGCGAAATTGGGGATTGATTATTTACGATGAAGTTCATATGTTGCCTGCTCCCGTCTTTAAGATGACTTCCAGCATTCAAGCGAAAAGACGCCTTGGTCTCACAGCAACACTGGTCAGAGAAGACGGTAAAGAGGACGAGGTCTTTTCACTGATTGGTCCCAAGCGTTATGAAATGCCATGGAAAGCTTTAGAAGCGGAAGGATGGATTGCTTGCGCAACATGTTGGGAAGTACGTCTTCCTCTTCCCCCTGGACATCGGGAGGCTTATGCATTCTCCAGTTCTCGAGAAAAATATCGCATCGCTGCACTTAATCCTGTAAAGCTGGATATGATTCGTAACTTGCTAACAAAGCATGCGCACGATCAGGTACTCATTATTGGCCAATATGTGGACCAGCTGGAAAAAGTGGCAAAAGCCCTGCATCTCCCTCTCATCACCGGAAAAACAAAAGAAGAAGATCGAAAGTTCTACTATGACCAATTTCGGAAGAAGGAGATTGATAAGCTAGTCATTTCCAAGGTTGCTAATTTTGCAGTAGATTTGCCTGACGCAAATGTCGCAATTCAAATTTCCGGAACATTTGGTTCCAGACAGGAAGAAGCACAGCGATTGGGTCGAATATTGCGCCCGAAAGCGACGAATCAAGCTTATTTTTATACATTAGTAACTCGTGACAGCAGAGAGCAGGAATTTGCTTCGAAACGGCAAATGTTTCTGTTAGAGCAGGGATATCGATATGAAGTAGTCGAAGCTTCTGAGTTGTTATAGATTGCTTCCTACTTTTGTAACCCATTATGCATGTAAAAAATGATAAAATAACAACATCAATTTTACTGAAACGTTTTAAAAATAATCTCGTCAGATGAAATGAAGGGAGGCAACACTTCGATGCAAACCGACAGCGAAATTATTCATCAGGTCTTGCAAGGGGACGTCGAGGCTTTTCGAGATATCATCCAAAAATACCAACATATGATTTATGTGTTCATTTATAAAATGGTTAACAATAAATCGGACGCAGAGGATCTAACACAAGAGGTATTTGTCAAAGCATATGAAAAGCTCTCTACCTATCGGGGTGATAGCCAGCTATCTACTTGGCTTCATACATTGGCCCGCAACCGTACCATTGATTTCCTACGGCGCCGGAAATTTCATGAGACGGATGAGCATTTGGCCTACGTTCCTTCAAATGCTAAAGATGAGTTGCCACAGGAATCACTTCTGCGAAAAGAACAAAAGAAGACCATCGCAGAAGCATTCTCGCAACTCTCTGATTCTTATAGAGAAATAATTATACTTCGCTGTACGAACGAATATCCCTTCGATAAAATTGCTGTTATGTTAGGTGTAGCAGAGTCAACAGCGCGAGTTCGCTATTTACGGGCACGGCAAGAATTTGCCAAAGTACTAACTAAGATGGAAGGAGGACTCGTACATGAACTGCCATGAATTCAGAGCCCAATGGGATGATAATACTGACAACGAAATTCTTTCACATATCGAAACATGTGAGGAATGCATGGCATGGCTTGAGCAGGCTTGGGCTAACAGTGAGGAGGCATTGTTTATGCAAGAGAACCCTCACCCTTCCGCTGAACTAGAAAACAATATCATGAACCAAATTTATGCGCTTCCTTCTGATAAAGATATAACTCCACTTGCTGCTGCTCGAGAAGCGAAAGAAGCTACGGTCGAGACAAAACGCAAGAAACGTTTTTCTTTATTCGCATATCCATTAGTGGGCGCTGCTGGTGTATTACTTGTTGTAGGATTAGTTGGCGTACAGGCTTTAAACGGTGGATTATTTACGTTTGGGGGAGAGAAAAGTGCTTCCCAGGTTAATGCGGAGTTGCAACAAGCAGATAACAGCCCTGCTCCATCAGCTTTTCAATCTCCGACCACGGAACCAGCAGATAGAGATCAACCAGCTTCTCCAGATGCGCCTGTTTCTAACCAGATTGCTGTTCTTCCGACACAGGATACAGATAAAAATTCTGTGGCAAAGAATGATAAAGCAAGTCCTGGATCTACCATGAAAAGGTCAGAAACACACGCACTACAAGAAAAAGATACAGCGCAGAATAAGAAAGCACAACAGCCGGCAGAACCAAAACAATCAGCGGAAACAAAGAATCCTACCGACTCTACGGTAGCTGTAGGTCCACAACTGCCTGCTAATCAGAGCACCGCAGTAACAGAGCCAGCAACAGTTCCAGATACCCCTAGTATCGCGGCTGGAGCGGATCAACCTACTGCAAATCAATCTTCTTCGGAACAGGAGGCAGCTCTATCTAATAGATTGGGGCTTACCTCCCTTCCGATCGAAGAAAATAATACAGCTACAGCCAAGATCGCTCCAGATACAGAAGCAGGAAAAGAAACCCAACAAACGTTTTCAGCCTTCACTTCAGAAGCCCTTGCTTCTCAAGCTTCTGACATGCCAATAGCCAAAATTACAGCTGGAGATTATAAACTCCAGACTCTAAACGTGAATTATGAGTCGGAAACAAGTAAGCATGTTATCTCCCAAAACGCTAACTACTCTGGAAGTTCAGGGCTAGTCAAATTAGAAGTCCAACGAAACGAAGAACAACGTGCTCTGTCAATCCCAGGAACGTTTACAAATGCACCTCAGATTTTTAACATTGGACCTGACAAAGCGATCGGTGTAACGTTTGAAGGTAATACCGAACATGCCGTCCACTTTATGACGACAAAATCTGGTCAGCCACTTTATATCATGATCACCGGTAAAGGTATGTCACTGCAACAGTTGATGGATATGGCTAAAAGTATTCAATGGTCGTAATTATAGTAATGGAATGCTGCCCGAAGGGTAGTATTAATATGGAGTGAGTGGATAGGTGGAAGAAGCATGTTTGTCGGCTACCTTCCTCTTGAAGTCTACGAAGATGATTCACTGTTCGCTTCACAAACAAGCCCAGGGAAAACGGGAAAAGAGGCCAAGCAAGAGGTGGCTTCTTTTTCCGTTTTTTATTCCTTGGTCTTGTTTGTGAAGCTAGGTGGACTTCAAATGGAATCGCCGACAAACATGCTTCTTCGCGAACTGTTCCCTTCTCTCAGGGGTTAGAGGAGATGGTAGCTTACGGTCTTTCTACTTCCCCCAAACTATATCAAGGTATATTTGGCAATTCAGTTTGCGAAAGTTGAGTTATGAAAGATAAAAGGTTCCCTTAAAACGCATCGTGAGAATCAAGTGCTAACAATGACCGTTAAGCCCCAAACAGGTGATGCTGGGCATTGAACAAAACAAAGTTTTTATTTTAGAACGCTATCCCTTCCTAAACAATAGTAACTAAATACATGGAGATTTTATAATTATTTGAATAGCCGTTGCAAATATAATAAATGTAACGGTTTACTTAGAACGAATGGTAAAATAATACATAGGAAAGAAAAACATAATTTTGGAGAAGATGACTACGATGTACTTCAAGGAAATACTGATAATATCGCTTATGATGGTCAGTACATTTGGTTCACAGCACCAGGCACATATACATTAATGGTAAAAGGAACATTCCAAAATTTCTATTATACATTTACTGTAACAAAATAATTTATTACCGAAACCCCTTACTAAGGGGTTTCAATAATTTATCTATATAGTATAGGAGGATATCATGGCGAACCGAATCCAAACCATCTCTACAAGCAATCGCATCTATTCTATAGATGTCATTAGAGGATTTGCTATATTTGGCATACTACTAGTTAATTTACCTGATTTCGTGCCATTTGAGGTTATGAATTATGAATATTATGGAGTCAATTTATATGTACGCTTACTGATGGACATCTTTATACAAGTGAAATTCTTTCCTATTTTTAGTTTTTTATTTGGCTTAAGCTTTTATGTGCTTATGTCAAATTTAGAAAGTCGTAGAGTAAAGTATAAATATATTATTATTATCAGGAGATTATTAGGCTTATTTCTAATTGGAATGCTGCATCAGCTTATTTGGTTCGGAGACATATTAGAAATGTATTCCAAATTAGGTCTATTTTTAATCCCTTTTTATTGGTTATCAGCAAAAGTAGTTTTATGGGCAATTATAATTTTATGTACTTTATTTTATACATCTACCTTACTAATCATTATAGAGCCAGTTCTCGACTATGTAACTTCTTTTGGTGGGTATGGTTTTCTAACTTTCTTTAGTACTGCTCCCTCTCAAGTTTTTCTCATGTATTTACTAGGACTATATGTTGGCAAGAAATTGTACTTCAAAAATATAGCACCTCAAATGCTACTCATAAAAAAAGTTCAAATCATATCCTTTTTTATCAGTATCCCTTTTATTTTCCTGATTATTTGGAGATTTATACAAATAGATGGAATGGTAGACACTACCTATGTAGCTTTATCTAGTATTCCCATGTCACTGTTTTATATTTCAACGCTTGTAATATTGTTAGAACAGCAAACATGGAAGAAAATATTGAAGCCATTTAGTTATGTAGGCAAGACAGCATTATCAAACTATTTACTTCAAACATTGTTAGGACTATGCACCTACTACATTTTCAACATTAATACGAGTGAAACTATATTTTTAAATATTTTAATAGTATGTGGAATTTTTTATTTTCAAGTTGTTATTAGTAACATCTGGTTGCGTTATTTTAGGCAGGGACCAGTGGAGTATGTTCTTCGTACATGGACATATGGATTAAAATACAAAGGTTATTTTACAGATAAGAATGTATAAAAGAAGTCTCCCACCTCTTAACGTGAAGGTGCAACAGCACCAAGGGTAGTGGGAGATGAATTATAGTAGGTCTATCCTAAAGATTTTGCGTTGTCATTCATTCTCTATCCTTTACTATGTCACATTAACTATGTCCATCTATACACGTCATCGTTTCCCATCAGTTTTGCTTTTACACATTTGACGTAATTCTTACCTAACATCTTGTCTAATAAACACCACATAAGCCACGATCATGGAAATGATTCCCCAGATACTTAGTACGCTAAGTGAAAAAGGAAGACTCATCCCTTTTATGGGCGGCAACGTCCCCGCCAAATAGCTGGTAAGCTGTAAGTTCACATTAAACAAATATTTTGCTTGCTCCCAGTTGGCCGCCATTTGAGTTAAGATGACTCCGCTTACGAGTGCCGCCATCATAATTCCCATTCCAGCAGCCGTACTTCTTACCAGGACAGAAATCATCATCGAGATAGCCCCAATAACCATACAGACGAACCATCCTAACCCATACTGCATGAGAATGTACTTCCATTGCTCCAGTACGAACACTGACGAGGTATCTAGCGTGTCGGCTGAAAATGTGAACCCGGTAAGCACTGGCATCGTCCATCCTGAATAACCAAACACAATTCCTGATATAACATATGAGAACAATAACGATACCACAATTGTAAGGGAGGTGAATAAAAAGAGTGTAATAAATTTACTGGTTAGGATCTTCCACCTCTTCACCGGTCTGGTTAACAGAAGTTTAATCGTTCCCTCACTAAATTCGGATGAAACAAGATCCACGGCCAGAATAACAATCATCATAGGCAAAAACAAACTGATCGCCTGATCCATGAATCCTCTTGCGAACGTTACAGCACCGGGAGAAGACGGATCGATATTATGATCAAGATAGTATTGTTGCAAGGAAAGCTGAGTCTCTAAATAGTCACGCCATTCAGGTGGTATGCGACTGGAAGCTAACCTGTTCTGTGTATCGACGATTTTTTGTTGAAGCATCGTTCTCCAGTCATCTGTACCGATTTGGCTTCTCGCCACTTCAGCTGATCGGAACTGTGCGTATGTAAACAAAGGGATCAAAACGATCAAGATCAATAGAACAACATAAAATCGTTTCCTTTTTATTAATTTCAGACTTTCATTATAGACCAGATCATACATGGTTCTCCCCCTCTTCTCCTGGAGTTCCCGCAGTCAAAGATAAGAATAGATCTTCTAATGTCACCGTTTTTGACTCTATTCTAAGTACGTCCACATCTGCATGGACCAGCAGTCTGTTTAGTTCACCAATTCGCTCCGTATCCATTCGACATTTCACTCTACCATCTGATAAGGCTTGTAGCTCATAAACATATTCACAATTGTTCATTACCTCTACAGCCTTCCCGATGGACTGCTCTGTAAAAAACCAATGTGCATGATCAGCAAATTGCTCCATCATATCATGAACAGCTCCTACCGAAATGACTCTACCCTTATTGATAATTGCTACTCGATCACACATTAGCTCAATCTCGCTTAACAAGTGGCTTGAGATGAATACACCAATTTTTTGCTCATGGGCAAGATATTGAATAAATTCCCTCAACTCCCGAATACCAGCCGGATCAAGGCCATTTGTTGGCTCATCCAGAATCAGTAGTTTAGGAGAATGGAGTAGGGCCTGCCCGATACCCAAGCGTTGCCGCATCCCTAACGAATACGTTTTTACCTTCTGATCTATCGCTTCTGTCAACTCAACCTGTTTAATGACTTCCTCAATTCGCTCTTTTGTAACGGTTCCACTCATCCGGGCAAACATTTCCAGATTTTCTCTCCCCGTCAGGAACGAATACAACTCAGGATTTTCTACAATGGAGCCAACATGGCGGATCGCTTCGATAAACTGTTTTTGCAGGGAATGCCCTCCAATGGTAATTTCCCCGGAATTTGGTCTGGTTAAACCTACCAGCATTCGGATTGTTGTTGTTTTCCCCGCACCATTAGGTCCCAGGAAGCCATACACTTCTCCAGCCATAACCTCAAAAGATATATCGTGAATTAATTGTTTCCCTCCGATTGACTTCTGAAGACCGGAGACAGACAATACCACTTCTGACATGCTTACACCGCACCTTTCTATCACGAACCACAATATGTTTTCCTATACTCAGCTATGGTTATCTTCCCCTATAAGATGGTAGACTACTAGTAATACCTTTTGAACGGAAAAAAGGAGGAAGTACCCTTGCCATTGTCAAAACGAAATGCCTTAACAAAATGGATGCTTCTTCTGTCTCTTCTGGCAATGATAACACTTGCTGTTGGTTTCGGTTTTGCACTAGCGCCTAAGAGCCTGGCTAGTTCAGATACACCTGGACTTTCATCATCAGACCTAGAGGATGATGCCTTACTAGCACCCCCTTCTGCTATCTTACCGAAAACAGGTACACTAAAACTAGTTTCAATGGGCGATTCACTAACGCGAGGTGTTGGAGACTCTACGGGAAAAGGCTATATTGAAGTATTTAAACAAACTGTAGCCACAAATCGCAATCAACCCATCCAGCTAAGCAATTTGGCTGTGAGTGGATATGAATCTGTAGATTTGTTACGACAGCTCGAACAGCCTAATGTGAAACGTCTCCTGTCTGAAGCCAATCTCATTATGTTTACAATCGGCGGAAATGATTTGTTCAGACAAAGCGGTGGCGTTTTTGGATTAGAGCTACAAAAAGTAGAAAGTGCTACGGATAAGCTCGCCACTCATTATGATCAGATTCTGACTAAGATACGAGAAGTGAATCCACATGCACCCATCATCTATACAGAATTATACAATCCATTTGGCGACACGGAAATTCAAAAGGATTCAGGCGAAGCAGTCCTTGCTTGGAATAATCAGGCGGCACTCATTGCCCAAAAGTATTCAAACATCATTACGATTCCCACCTATGATCTATTTTGGAAAAAAGAAAATAAATATTTATACACAGATCATTTTCACCCCAACAAAGCTGGTTATCAGCAAATAGCAGAACGATTAGTGCAAGCTTTGCCATAAATAACATAAACCAGCTATTCATGTAGAAAAGGAAGGTTGACTATTCACCTTCCTTTTTCCTTTTGTTTTAGATTTTTTATTTCCCAGCCAAAAGCACGTTACGTATTTTCTTCCGCACTCATGGCCCCCATTTTCTTACCTGTTTTTTTCGAATAATCTCGCTCCCCTGCCATGTAAAACAAGATACTTGCCAGTGAAATAATAGCTACTACTATAAACATCACAGTTCCATTAAATAAGCCAAGAATATAACCAGCAAAAGCCGGACCAATAGACTGGCCTAAATTATGAAAACTCTGCGCTCCAAAATATGTTCCCCTCATACCTTCAGGAGCCAAATTATCGATAAATACCGTGGACGCAGGAAAGGTTATTATTTCACCTAATGTAAAAATAAACATAGCGATCAGTAACCCTACAAACGATGAAGTAACACCAAATCCAATCAATCCGATCGCATACAAGAGGCAACCCACTATCAAATTATACAAAGGAGTTTTATTCTCTGCCCACTTGGATATCGGCATTTGCAGGATAACAACCGTGATAGCATTTAGACTGAGTAGATAAGAGTAGAGAACAACCCCATCAACAAGTGTCTGATTTACGTACTGAGGTAATGTCGTGGTCATTTGCGAATAGCCAAATGCTACCAGGATACCACCCATGATATAGTATCGTAATGCTACATCCTGTTTTACAACTTGAAAGGCTAATGTGAAATTAACCTGTTCCTTTTTCTGCCCTTCGATATCTTTAATTCCAAAACGTGTAAGGAGTCCTTGTAAAATAATTGTGTAAAGCAAATAAATAGCGGCAGTAACGAAAAATGGGAAAGCCCCACCCCATAAAGCCAGCCATGCTCCCAATAACGGTCCCACAGCCACGCCAACATTGATTGCCAGGTAGCGCAGGGAGAATACCTTAAATCTTTTCTCAGGCTCTGATATATCTGCCATTAACGCCTGTGAAACTGGCTCGTAAAACGATCGACAGAGTCCTGCCAATATGTTCAAGAGAATAAAAAAAAGGGCACTCTTCCCAATAGCGAACCCTAAGAAAACAAATACCCACGTATACAAGGCTATTAGCATAATCCTTCTTCTTCCAAACTGATCTGATAATGTCCCTCCGACAAAACCACCAACCGTGGAGGCAAGCGGTCCTGCACCAATTATAAGTCCAATCATCACGGGGCTCAGATTCGTTGTATTGGATAGATAAATAGCTAAGAAAGGCATTGACATGGAACTCGCCGCTCGCACAAAAACCGTTCCAATTATCAACGTATGGACAATTGGGTGATACTCTCTGATAAACTCCCGCAGCCTGTGCATCGTTGCTACTCCCCTATCTCTATCTGTTTGTTAAGTCTAAATTGTATGAATATAAGATAAGAAAGTCAATGACATCCCCTTAATAATTCTATCAAACAAAAAAATCGTTTTCTTCCTAGTTGTAGTGGAGAAAACCAGCTTCTCTTTTCAACCTTCGCTTAAAGTCTTCGCCCCATATGGGAATTGACTGTTTGCTCCGCGTGAAAAGAGAAGCTGGTTTTTTCAGGCATTGGTTTTGTTTGAGTTAGCAGAAAAGCACATTTTTTGTCCAGAACTCTTTAAGGTCCTACCTAGCTACACAATAAAGGGTGCGGATTAAAAAGTGCAACCCATGAGATACTTCGTAGCATCGCACCCTTTTGCACTTTCCGCACTCTTTATTGTGTAGCGGACAGTTTTAGCTCCCTTGCGGGACCTTAACAAGTTTGCAGACAAAAAATGTGCTTCTTCTGCCAGCCCACTACAGCAGTGTATTTAGAAAAGCTTCTTAAAAAAATGAAGTCAAAAAAAGCTGCATCCCAAAGGACTGCAGCCATTTATTACTAATCTATTTGCCAATAAATAGTTTATCAAGTCTGCTGGTTTCATTTTTGCTTTTACGAAAAAAGATATACGAGTAGACGTGAGTTAATCCCACAATGATACTTAACGATAAAATGATCAGCGCTAAAGCTAGCCAGCCTGGAAGATAGGGGCAGATGAAAAAACTTGTACCCGCTATAATCCAAAACACTGACATTTTTCGATGAGTACTTACCCAAATTGTGTCCCCTTTAATTGTCCACGTCGTTCTCAAGCCCAGCGGATGCAAATAGGGGATATACGGTAACATGTAACCATAAATAAGCAAAAGTCCACCTACACAAAGCATAAGAATCGTATCAAATTTTATGGGAATAAGGAGATTTTGAAGCAATAGTAGACAAAAGATACAACTAAACACGAGGATCTGAATAATGCGAAGGAGATCTCCAAACATTTTCATTCCAGTTGAATTTTTGTCACTCAAGCGGTATTTACCTAGGAAACCTCTTAATAATATCGGTGTCGTTATCTGTACAATGCTAACTGACAACAACAAGAATAATTTACTTTGATAAATGGCCTGATCGGTCCCTAATCCAGTTGTATATAACTGATCCGGGAGTTGAAAAAAGAACCCAACGGACGCGATTACAGGTGACAAAGTGATAAAGAGCAGCATCAATTCCAACCAATGCCTCGCTCCTTCTGAACGACTTTTTTCCATGGTGTCTAAATCACTCCTTACCGTTCTACAGGAATTGAGTCGATAACTTCCCCTTGTTCGTTCCATCTAATAGCTCGATAAAATGCGTCGTGATAAAAGGTAAACCAGACGTTTTCCTGTATGAATGCTTTCAATAATTTTTCTTTCGCATAGATGGATTGCATGGGATAGTCATCATATGCCATGACCCATAATGGATTTTGATGAGCATGGGTAGGCATGATGTCAGCCATATGGCAGGCTTTCTTCCCCTGGCTTTCTATTACTAGTATAGCATGTCCGTCACTATGTCCCCCAGTATGTATCAACGTAATTCCTGGCAAGACTTCCACGCTATCCTCATAAGTAAGTACTTGTTGTTGTATAGGTTGCCAATTTTCCTTCCAATACGTATTACGTGAACGAATATTTGGCGAACGCATTTCGTCCCATTCAATCTGGTTAACATAGATTTTCGCCTGTGAAAAAGTAGAATATAATTCCCCATCCTCATTAATAGAAACCAATCCGTTAGAATGATCGTAGTGCATATGAGTCATAAGTACAAGATGAATATCCTCCACAGAAAGACCAAGTAACGCTAAAGATTCATGGATCTGTGATTCTTGCACTAATCCATAGTTGCGTTTTTGTTTATCCGTTAATCGGTTATTGCCCATTCCTGATTCAAGCAGGAGATTTTTGCCATGAGCTTGAATTAAAATAGGATCGGATCTAAGTGGTACCTGATTAAGCTCATTTGAAGGATATCGACGACTCCATAGTGGTTTTGGTACTACACCAAACATAGCTCCTCCGTCCAGCTGTGTAAGTCCCCCTACTAACCAAGTAAGAGTAATATCACCGATTTGTAACGACTGCAAGCTTTTGCTCATTCTATTCCTCCTTATTACCACTGCTACGAAAAAAGCACCCTTAAAGTGCGGGTGCTATCGTGACGTAACCAGGTATTTTCTAGCTTTACTTATAATATTATACATAATTAGCATTTTTCCTGTATAACTATCGTTTGACACAATCCCATAATTTCTATCGTATAATCACTTGAGATCGCTTCAACAACTATGAGGTACTGACCATCCCTTTTTTCTAGTACGAATTGTCCGATTTTTTCGTTTTGAATGAATAAACTGATAGTATGACGGATCGCCTTACAGTTCTTTCCCCCAGCAATAAAGCGGCACCCTTTTGGTAAATGAAAATTCCAGTCGTTTACGCGCACCTTATCTTTCTGGAAAGTCAGAAAATGGCGTATACCAATTAATATTTGATGATCGCCCATGCCCAACGCCACCCTCCCCATTCAAGAATGGAAATAATACTTCCATTTTGCCTTGAAAACGAAATAATGAAAAGTGCTTCGACAAAAACTATCAATATACGACATCTCATGTATATTCTTGTAAATGATATTTCATTGGTAATATAGGTATTTTATACTATAATAAATAGTAAAATTGTTCTAGGAATGGAGTGAAAAACTATGATCTACTCACACTCACTCCCTTTTTCACCTTCACCCTTTGTTTCGGTTGAACATTCGAAAGATTTTGAACAACTGAAAGTACGCTTGCACAGAGAATATGGAGTTGACCTTAAGGGCTATCACAAGCGCGTTTCCAAATGGAACCAGATTGCCAGTGATTTAGGTTTTCGTCCTCTCTTGTCATGGGAAATAAACGACTCGGAGATGCTGATAAACGTCAAACCTCTTCCAGCGTCTCATCATATTGTTGATACTCTTTTCCAACAGACCATGTCGATAGAGGAAAAATTGGCATTTTTACATACACTTGCATGTTCTCTTTTTCGTTTGCATAACCGACAGTTTTTTGTGGGTTTTTTTTGTCCTACTCTCATACATTATGATAGAGCACAAAGACATATTATATTAGATCTTCAACCACAACCAGCTGAAGATTCCAGGTTTATACGAGCTGCTTCACCCAATTATTATCTTTATCGTTCAACACTATCAAGAGATTTGCAATTCAACAGAACATCTGACTTTTTTGCATTAGGACTTTTGATGAAAGAGTTTTTTGCTTGTACGATGGTTGTAAATGACCGTGAACAACGAGCCTTAACTCAAGTAAATATGCTATCCCACAGACTGATACATAAACCACAATCCTTTTATAGCACATATCAAATTGCAGATGAAGTTCATGCAATTACAGTAGATGCCTTCTCCTTCTCATTGCGTAAGGAAGATCCAATTCTGGAAGAGACGGTTCAAATAGCTCCCTATTCATACCTGCACACGCTGGTACATGGACATTCTTTACAAGCGGATAAGGTTTTAACAAAGTTCTTAGCACAGAATAGAAGTTCAATCATTGGATTGATCAGTCAGGACGCTTCTATGCGTTTTCAAAGTCTGTATTACACTTGTCATCGTTCTTCCTCAGATTATCTATTTGTACAGCTTTTGTGTCAGCCTCTTCCCTTTGCTGCTCTTAAATCAGCAATAAGAAAATTGATTCGCGTTATCAAAAAACGTTTTCCTGCTTGGACTCAGCGGCTATTTATTCTACAAAAAAAATTGAATCACTTGTTGAATAAACATATAGAGAGAAGAGAAACGATTAACGCCTTTACTAACTGGTTACTTCAATTCGTTGCTGAGATTGAAAAATTACCAGATTTACCAAGAATTTTCTTGATCTTCGAAACTACTGATCAATTAGATGAAGATTCCCAAGAAGTAATGATTCAGTTTTGGAAACAGCTAAACAGAGACAGCCAAGTCCCCTTTTCTTTTATTCTGAGTGGCTCACATCTCCCTCAACTCTTAGAAGCTGAGATGATCCCTCAAATCAACATTGAACCGTATGGACAGGAAGAGAATCGGCAACGTCTTTTACTTCAATTAAGTAAAGTTAATGAAAACTTGCTTCAAACCTTACAGAAATATTTATCTGACCAGAGGATATCTGCCTGGCATTCATCATTTTTACTAGCCTATTTGATCGAGCAAGGACAAATTGTTTCCACTCCACTTCATGGATGGGAACTTTCGAATGATCGTGATATTGATTTGTCAGGATTTAATTTGGAGAAAGAAATCAAAGCTAAAATAGCCCTGTTAAACGAGGAAGAGCTGCATCTATTACGTTTGCTTAACTGTCTTCCTTCCCCTATACCAACTCGATTGTTTGCAAAAGAAAACCAACTATCATTTTCTGCTCTTTGGACTAAGCTCGTTGCTCTTTCTGCTGCAGGTGTCATTCATCTCGTTGGAGAAGACTTCATCTTCACTTCACCTTCCTTCACAGCAGAATTACTCCCGGAAGTGCGAGTGGCAGAACAGACAGCCTTATATCGGGAAGCATTGCAGATTCAATACCGTTTTACACCGAAGAAGTGGAAACTATTGATCTCTTTATCCCAACAGGCAGGAGAGAATAAGCTTACCTATCTTTACATGATTAAGTACTATAGACAATTTCGTTCTTATTTATCTATGGAACAAAAGAAACAGATTCTAGAGACAATCCACTCCCTGCGAAATGATTTAGGACGTTCCAAAATTGCTTGTTGGGATCGACATTTGTACAAAGTATATATTCGACTGCACTTATATGAACAGGCAGAAGAGGTTGCCCGCCGTCTCTATTTGATTACAGCTGCAGATCAGGATCGTTTGCGCATCCTGCGAATGGAGTTGTTTACGGATCGTATCGATGCTGTTTCCTTGCAGCAAGAATTGTTTCAATACTTGATTGATGACCGAATAGATTTGCATGATCAAGTACGTGCTGCTTGCTTACTTGTTGACTCTGATCCTTTTGCTCCACTTACTTCCGTAGGGGCAGAGCGTGTGCATCAATTTTATGTAAATCGCTTTTTTCCTTGTTATCAGCAAATCTGTACACGAATGTTTGCTGAGATAACTCTCTGCTATACATTCATGCTCTTTGAATATTTTCCAGAAAGACACGAGTGGACATCCGCATTATTAAATAAGCTGGAATCCATTCTGGAGAAAACCTCCCATCATGATTTGTTGCTAGAGTTATATAATATATATGTATTTTATCCGGATGTACGGACTAGCTTGCGGTATAGCAAGCAATGCTCCGATGTTGCCAAGCGCTACGGATTTACTACTAAACTATCAATTAGCTATCTGAATGGAATGGAGATGTCATCTTATCTGGGTGATGTATCCGGTTACCGCTATTATTTAGAAAAATTGAACAAAGTTAATCCTCTTTACCGGGGAGATTTAAAAAGACAGCTTTTTTATAATCAGCTTTTTTATGCATTGGAATGGCAGGACGATGATTCTTTTTTTGAGCTTACATCGCGCCTTAATCAAGAGGATTTATCCGAAGTAGCCTATCAGCAATTTGAGCAATTTGATCGCTATCGGACATATTTAAGAGGGAGGACCATTGATCCTCTTCGTTGTCCAGAGAATCCCTCTTCGTTTGATTTCTTTATTTTGGCTTTAACTGCTGTACAACAAAACAAGCTGTTAGAAGCAAGAAGCTTATTTACTCAAACGATTCAAACTAATCCTCATCGAGTCCAAACTGGTTGGGCGTACCGTGAGCTAATTCCCCTTCTAATTGAGTACAAACCAGAAGAAGCGGAGGAGTATTTGCGAAGGTTCTCCAGTTATATCAATCGACATGGATACCTGCTTTTTTGGCCAGACTACTATCGTCTCTCTGCCAATCTGGCAAAAAAAACAGGGAATCTGGAACGTGCAGGATTATTTATTCGGCGTGCGATCAATGGATACAGTCGGATAGAAAAAGAGTATGCCATAGAGCCTTTAGCTGAGGAAATAAGTTCGTTATTTCATCCTAGGATTGAGTTATCTCAAGTCCAGACTTACGATCAAGCATCTTTGCAGAAAATATGGGATGAGCGAAACTACTTTTTGAATCAATCACTTGGCCTACTTGGCTTATTTCAAATTACAGAGCATGTCACCGAATCACTTGACCTGTGGGTGATCTGTGAGCGACTCTCTCATTCGCTTTATGAGTATTTTCCTATATCTCAATTAATCATTCGAAGTAAGTTGCGTGATCGCAGAGAGCGGCTTTATTATTCACCTACTGGACTAATTACGAACGCTAAGTTACTCCATTATCGTAAGAAATCACTACTTCGTTCCAGTTATCGTTTTACTCTATATCAAGACCAAACTGAATCGCTCGTGTTACAACTAGATCTGACAGATGATACACCTACAATTCGAGATCAACTTTCCCAGCTGATCACCTTTATTAAGCCGCATATAGCTAACGCCATGCTCTATCAGGAAATGAAATTCGACAGTTTGACAGGTTTTTACCAACGTCGTTATTTTATCGATTTATTAAAAAGCGAGCTGGATCTTTCCCTGCAATATCAGCTTGACCTCTCACTTATTATGATTGATATTGATAATTTCCGAAGAATCAACGAGTTTGGACACCAAGAAGGTGACGACGTAATCGTTAAGCTAGCTGATTTAATAAAACGGACATTGCGTCAACACGATATTCTGGGGAGATACGGCGGTGAAGAATTTTTATTAATTCTTCCCAAGACAAATGGAGAGACCGCATACAGATTGGCTGAAACTCTTCGTACGGAGATTGAAGAGGAATTTGCCATAGGTTATCCTTATCAGGTTACGGCTAGCATTGGAGTCTCTTCCGTAGGCTACTCTAAAACGAAAACTGTTGATGAATTAATACGCCTAGCAGACAGAGCGGAAATATTTGCCAAAACGAACGGCAAGAATCGAGTAGTTGCTTCTTGGAAGTTACCGCAGGCTAATTTACAGGAAATTTGATATCTTTCTCAAAAATTCCATTAATTACGTTTGTGTAAATTTCAATCACACAGTAAACTAATTTTGGATAGTCTGATATCCGCAAATTTTTGCCCGCCTAAACAATGCAGATTGGCGGGCGTTTTTTTATTTCTGAGAACAGACGAATTGATGCCAAAATTCGCGTAGTGATTGAGGTTATACGCAATACAAATAGGATAGATAAAGCTGATTATGTAGCCTTGGAATAAAGTTTGATTAAATCAACTTATAATGTTGGTTTTGAATAGAGTTTGATTAAAAGTATTTGTTGAAAGGTGATTTAACGTAGTATTGATAATGGTCTTTAGAAAAAAGATTGATTAAAATAGAAACCTTTTCATCAAGTATTACTGTCATTTTTATAAAAAAGTTTAATCAAAATATTTTCAAAAGCCTATCAAACCAGCGTTTTTGTGATTTTGAGTACCTTATTTCAGTGCAACTTTATTTAAAACGGTTTAACTTTGTTATAAACAGTGCGACTTTATTTCAAAGCCACATATAAAAGAGCAAATAGAAAAAGCGTGTTTTGAAAAAAAGATTGATCAAAACACGCTTTTCTAAATTCAATTGAATCATCCTTTTATAAAAAAGTTTGATAACTTTTGTGATCCTTGCTCAGTTAAAGCACCCGATTGCGTAATATCGAAAAATTTAAAAGAGTTTCAAAAATTGATCTTTAGTTATTATGCTCCCTCAGTTCAATAAAACTCAACAGGGTCCAAGATTTTATCAAAACTTCCTTTTGATAATTTTCAAAAATCCTCTAGTTAGCTCTCATTTTCAATCCCTATTCACTTACTAAATTTTTTAAATGTGACGATAATACTTCCGGTTGCGAAAAGAATGGTGAGTGGTCTGTATCAAGGGTAATTATTTGTCTGCAAGGTGTTTTAGTGTACATTTCTCTTTGGCATATGACGGAGATCGCATTATCTTTAAGGGTTTCAATATAAACACGAGGAACTTTTTCGAAATGATCTTCCGTTATGCGAACGGGTGTAATAAAAGGTAAAAGTGGTTGGACGCAAAGTTTTCCTTTCGCCTCAAAAATATCACTTTCGGAACATTCCCCATAAAAGGCATCCTTTATCAGATCGTCTTTGAGCTCTAAATTAGTTTTATCTTCACTTAATACGACAGCTGGTGGCGATTCTTTTTTATCATTTTCAAGTATTTGAAGTAAAGTTTGCTCATTTTCAGGAAGAAAGGCACATAAATAAACGAGTAATTGAATTTTTTCAGGGCGATATTCAGCTGTCTGAGTTATGACAATTCCACCCATGCTATGCCCCACCAAAATGACCCTTTCAGACTCATTATCTAAAATACTACATAGATGGTCAGTATAATTTTTCAAGGTCACTTCAGAAGGTGGTGTTTTATCCTTTCCATGACCTGGTAAATCAAAGGTTAATACACGGTGTCCAGCATCTTGTAACAAAGGGACAATTTTATCCCAACACCATTCTCCGTGCCATGCTCCATGAACTAAGACAAATGTACTCATTCAATCACTCCTTTCATTTACTCTTTTCATTATACTGGGAATTTTTACAATAAACATTCTTTAAATAAATTCTGCTTAATAAATATCCATTTTTCTTTGAATGTGCTGTTCAATTAACTGGTCCTTTAATAGAGTAATATACTAAAGTTTTACAACATCGGCAAAAACATAAAATGAAAAATCCTGTTTAAATTAAAATCCGGTATTTATACAGGATTTTAATCAAACTTTATTACAAATTATCAATCTTTTTTATAAATTATCGGACTTTGTTTTAAATTATCAAACTTTATTTTAAAGCCACAGATTACGTTCTGCTTTATCTATCCTATTCATCCAAGCAACGGTTACCCTACTCTTTTGGTCTGATAGAATCTACTACTTCCCAGGTTTTATAGTTGTAAATAATTGAGACCTTTTTGTCTGCCTTACCTTTTACATGACCAGCCAGATTCACATTATCTGCTATAGAGGTATCTAACACCTCAGATTCCGTAAACACTACGTCTAATTGAAACTTATCCTTAAAATGCTTAACTCCCCGATCTTTTGCCTCTTCCACAATACTAGCCTTATCTGATACCTCAGATGTAGAAGCGCCACATCCAGTACCGATGAGAAATAGACATGCAACTAGAACTATAGGTAACCATTTCCAATTATGAGATTGCAGGTACATGTGCTTATTCCTCCCTTATTCTGCTGGTCTGATGGATTCAATTAGTTCCCAAGTCTGATAGTTATACATAATAGCCACTTTCTTCTCGGGATCATTTACTACATGTCCCTTTAGATTAACCATCGTATTAATAAATGCAGGAAAAACCTCTGCCTCCGTAAATACGACATCCAGTTTGTAGGAATCAGCCAAGTGCTTTTTTCCCAATATTTCGGCTTTTCCTTTGATCTCTTCGTTAACTACCTGACTTTGGTCGCTAGGTTCACCTGATCCGTTCCCTGCTAAAAGGAGGGGTAAAGACAGGAAGAATGTGACTAAATTCCCTTTTTTATTTTTTGCCAAAATAAGCATCTCCTTTATAATAATTTCCAGATATAATTAGAATAATACAACTATTCAGAGGAAGTCGAGTGATTGTAAATGAGTAAGCTGACAGATAAAGATTACCACATAATGTCTCAGGCTGCCTATGGGAAAAATCCACCCGGTCTTTCGGAGAAAATGCCTGGCTGGGAAGTGGTTGAACCAAAGGGTGCCACACTGGATGATCCTATCTCCGGATTTGATGCTACGGTATATCGAAATCCTGAGACCAATCAAATCGTCGTCGCTTATCGGGGAACGGAGCCTGACAGTGTGGGATTCATTAATGATGCCATTACAGATGCGAAGGACGTTGTGGGTGGTCGATATAAGGACCTGGAGGAAACATTTAATGCCCCTTTGTGGAAGCAGTTCGCAGAGTATGCCAATCCATTCAATACAAAGAGTTATATCTTGGACAGACTTGATTACGAAACAAATCAATTTCACAGAGCAGACCAGCTTATTACAAATTTGAAAGAAAAATATCCTGATGCCTCTATTGATGTAACGGGTCACTCACTTGGAGGCGCATTAGCGCAGTATTCCGCTGCAAAGCATGATCTGAATGCCATTACGTTCAGTGCACCCAGCGTGTACAATTTGTTGCCTGATGACTTGCAGGCGTATGCGGAGTCCGGTTTTTTTGACAAACAGATTATAAACTATGTTCATCCTAGTGATTCAATAGGAGCAGGCTTCGGCAAAGAATATGATCGTCATATCGGATCGACCTATTATCTGGGTGATAAGAGTTTTGATCAAGCGAACGAAAAGTATGACTACTTGGGGGGTAACCTTATTCGTGCTAAAGATACAGTATCTGGTACCAATTATCACGGATTAGGAAATTACAAGTTCGATAAAGACGGCTATCTCAGTAATGTATTGTACAACCGACACACCGGTGAAATATTGACTGGCTCGCCTCTCTTTCAACGGCACCTGGCTGCTTCTGAATTCTTTGACGTATTTAAATCTGGTGAGTTGTTCAATGCACTCTCAAGCACTCTTGGTGCTGCCGGAGCTTTTGCAATGGGAGCAATAGGGGCCAGGCTGATGAGATCCGGTCTAACTATCCGGATCGATCCAGATGAAGTGATGGAGGTAGGAAAGCAATTAAAACAACATGCTCTACAATTTGAGCAGGAATGCCCTGTTGCTATCAGAACCATTAACTCCTTGCTTTCAAATAGTGAGAGCCGACGCTTCTCATCCATTGCTGCTAGTATCCGTGCTGAACTGGAGCAAACTGCCTCCTGGTATGTACATACAACTACTGACATAGCAAGTTATCTTGAGAAAAAATCTACAGACTTTATCATAGCAGACCGCGGTGTGTCAACCACCGCTAACGGATAGGAGGAACTAGGTGATGAGCAGGATTCGCCTAGAATTAGCAGAGTTATATCAAGCATTGAGTGAAATTACACAATTAATCGGACAGTTACGTAATAATGAACGTCATGTAGCTACACAGAATGCTCGTCTCGAGGATTGGCATGGTCTTTCTGCCAATGAATTGCGCCTAAAGATGAACAGCTTTTTTAGTGAATTAAAAACACGGATCTCCCGTTTGGAGGTCCTGCGGGAAGAATTGATTGCTTATATCCAGATGATGGAGCGGCTGGATCAAGAGGATTAATTGGTTCAGAAATGAAGCTGATCGTATCTATCAAGTTGATCGTACCCATCGCGGAAATATCTCACATCTATATCTATCAATATGTAAAACTGCATTACGGTGAACTACCCGACACCTAGGCTTCGCTAAGAAATGTGTGTACTTCTGGGGAATCTTAATGGAGTAGGTACCATCTTGATATAGAAAGAGCGTACAGATGAGGCTTGATTCTCTCTGTACGCTCTTTTCAATTATTTTGTTTTGAACTCACCTGTTATCGCATCAAAAAAGGAGCCCCTGTTTTTCTTCTCCAACTGATAAATAAGACGAGGGGTCGTTAATTTTTTACCCTCTTCGTCATACCATTCGTAAGAAAGAGTAACCTCGTATTCTTTTTGGAAGGCTTCCTTGGCTTTTTCAATAGAGACTGCTTTCTTAAATTCTGGTAAATTGCCAGTAGGTCTACTCGGAACACCCATTTGCAAAACTTCCCCAGTTTCCGCATTCAGTTGCACAAAATAGATCTGGTCTACTACTTTGGTATTTTGGTAGACTTCATAAAAATATACTGAATAGATATTATCTGATTTTTTTTCCATTTGTTTGATTTCCTCAGGTGTAATGCCTTTTAGTTGCCACTCGCTAAGCCCAGGTTTGTCTATTTCACTTAGAATAAGCTCTTTCGTGCCAGTAACATGTTTATCAAGGAAGGAAAGTGCTATTTTTTGTGCCTCTTCCTCCGTTATTTTTATTTTGTCTTTGTTATAAACAGGGCGAGCATTTGTATAAAAGTGTAGCACCTTACCAGTTTCTTTATCAGCTTCAACACCTATTGTTTGATAATCCTTTCCCTCCACATCTTGACTCCATGAATATTGAATAGTATTCAGGTCATCAAAAAAAGGATCCTCCTTCTCTTCTCTATAATCCCATCCAGCTACATTCATTCCCATTCCTAGTATCATCTTTTCTACTTCTTCTCTATTTTTTACAACCAGTTCTTTTCCTTCCCCCGAAATACTCACCCTTTTGATTTCGCTTGGAAATTCCTCTATTTCCACCTTACCACTCTTCGCATCAACAACTACATGATTATTCTGATTATATGTTAAGAGAGGAAAGGATTCTATCTTATCAGAAACCTTTACAGGGTATCTGTCTACTTTAAAAGCAGTGTAGTAGGAGGGAGTCAATTTGACAGCATCCCATATCTTCTTACCGGCATCTTCTTTCTTGATAACATCATCAGGTTTCGGGAAGGATGCCGTATCGATTGATGTATCCTCATCAACATGGTATCTGGTTACCACTCCTGCCTGGTTTACTGAAACGCTAATTCCTCCTCTCCCGGAAGAAATACCATTCACATATCGTTCATAGTGGACACTAAGCCTAGGGAAGGTTTTTTTTCCATTTTCATCAGAATGAGAAGCTAATCCTCCCCCCAACCATTCTCTCGACTTATAATTTTCTGCTTCTTTGCCTAGAAGGATTTTTACAAACTCATCTGCTTTTTCTCTTGCTAGTTTCTCCGTGGGGTATGTATCAGATGCCCATTCATCATTATTTGCATATAAACCTACTATTTGTCCTGTTTTCTCCCCGATTTCTAGATCAACATAACTTTTCTTGGTTTTAGTATCTACTAGTTCAACTCTCCAATGTGCTTCCCTATGCTCATCTTTTTCCATATACTGAGTTCCTTCAATCTGATAACCGTTTAAGGGAGTATATTTCTTCAAAAAGTCAGTAACCGTCTTTTCATATTCCTTAGGAAATGTTTTTTGTTCTTTTGACTTGGCATTCGTTACGGCTTCACCTGTTTTTACGGTTGTCTGTAAACTAGCTTGTCCTTTTGATGCATGAATTACCTCTGGTCCTATCGTGATCGCACTTGTTGTCAAGAGCGATACGGTTAGCAAAAAAATGGCTCTGTTCCACATATGTTTTTTCATTCTTACACCTCATTTTTATTAACTTATAGGTCTTCCACTCTATCATAATGACGAAACACAAAGGAAATAGTTACCATTGATTTACAAATATTTGTGAATGTTTGTAAAAAAAAGAACAAACTACTGATTGGAAAATCTTCCAACCATGTCTGCTCTCCTAACCTAATCCCGATTTCTTCTCTTGAACCTCTCATGACTAAAGGTACGAGTGTACTCAGCTAATTCATATAACCGATACTGATCCATATTCCAGACCTTATTACGTTATAATCCCAATTGTTTCTTCGCCAGATACAATGTCCCTTTTGTTGGAGATTCACAGCTAACAACTACGTTCGCTCTTGGCATATAGCTAGCAATCGATTCAGTAAAACTGCTTCTCACCAGCATGTTGTTAGTAAGGACACCTCCCATTAAACCGATAGAAACATCCTCTGGTAAACTAGTTTTCCGATATAGCCGAACAGCCATGTGTGCAAGTAATTGTCCAGCTTCTTGCAAGATAGCCATAGCCTGTTCACAACCTCGCTCTGCTCCTTCTGCCACAACTGCTGCTAATCTAGCTATCTGATCTTTGGTGGCTTGATAAACGAATCGCTTCACTTGGGATACTTCCTTGCATTCTATTTCACCCAGGATACGCTCATTGAGTCCACTACGCAGAAGCGACTCTTCCTCTTCTCTGATCATATGTTGAAATGCCTTAATCGCTATCCAGTAGCCACTTCCTTCATCACCTAGAAGATGCCCCCATCCACCTGCCAGTTGAATTCTTTCCCTCTCCAAGACAATGGCGACGGAACCCGTTCCTGCAATCACAAGTATTCCGTCTTCGCCTTGTAACACTGCTGCATGAGCAATTCTAGCATCAGTGGTTAAAAGGATGGGCACTCCGTAAAACGCCAGTTCCTTTTCCAACTGATCTCGATACTGTCCACTCGCCATTCCAGCAAGTCCTAAACTGATAGCCTCCAGTTTTTGATTATCTAGTGGTATCAGACATTGTTGTATGGCTTCCTTGACATGAAGGATTGCCTGTTCCGCCTGAATCATCACGTTACCATAGCCACTTTCTCCATGGCTTACAATTTCTCCATCAAGTGAATATGCAATCGCTACTGTTTTAGTTCCACCACCATCCACTCCAATGATGTACCGCATACTCATTCCTCCATCTATTTATCCGTTGTCTCTTCCTTAAGCTTGCGAAGAATACGAATCATGTGTTCAATCAATTTTTGTTCGCTCATGGAGGTCATGAAGTGATCTTGGGCATGTATGAGTAGGAGCGTCTTTTCCGCAGGCTCACCGTTTAATTCTGCCTGGATCAAATCTGTCTGTGTTTGGTGTGCCAGAGCTAGTTCATAGCGGGCCTGCTTCATTAGCTCCTCCGCTTTAGCAAAATCATATTCCTCTGCTGCTGTTAACGCTTCAAACGCGATACCACGAGCCGTTCCGCTATGAACAATCATCTCAAAAATCTCTTTCTCGTTCTGTAACTGATTCATTCATCTTCCCCCTCGTTCTTTGTAATCGTTTCAACTAGAAAAGATTGAATGCGTATGCTAGTTCATTCTTGGTGGATACGTAATGGTACCAAGAATGACGCACTCTTTTGCTCCCGTTGCAGATGGAATATTAGAAGCTCTACCTTGCAAGGTTTCATGAGCTAACAGCGCAAAGGCAACCGCTTCCTTCGCTTCTGAAGAGTAACCCAGTTCTTCTTGCGTCCGTATCTGACAACTCCCCTTTAGTTCCTCTGCAAGCATTCGAAGTAGAGTCAGATTATAACTACCTCCACCCCCGATAATGATTTCATCTACATGCCAATTTGGAAAAATAAAACGTTTGTAGCTATCTGCAATAGTGATGGCGGTAAACTTTGTCATGGTTGCTAGCCAATCATAAGCAGATAAATCTGTGAATGTAGCTACTAATTGATTGACATAGGATGTACCAAATAATTCTCTTCCTGTGGATTTAGGCGGTTTTTGCTTAAAATATGAATCTTGTAAGCAATAATCAAGGACACCCTCATCTACTTTTCCTTGTGCAGCCAATTCCCCGCCCCCATCAAATGGGAGACAGAAGAAACGCTTGCACAATTCATCGATAATCATGTTCCCCGGTCCTGTATCAAAAGCAAGTATCTCATGTAAATTTGCCCGAGCAGGAAGTACTGTTACATTGGCAATTCCACCGATGTTTTGGAGCAGCCGATTTTTATGTTGATCTCTGAATAATTTCCATTCCGTGTATGGCACTAATGGTGCACCCTGACCACCTGCTGCCATATCCATCACTCGAAAGTTGGCAACAACAGTAGCATTACTTCGATAAGCGATTACTGCTGGCTCTCCAATTTGAAGTGTGGAAGCTCTATAATTACCTGTTGGCTGTGGTTGATGATAGATTGTTTGTCCATGTGAACCAATCGCTGTTAGTTTTTCAGCTGGAATGCCGTTCTTTTTACATATGATTTCTACTGCTTCAGCCAGCTTTTCTCCTAGGTGAAAATTCAGACTACAAATGAGCTGGACGTCGGATGTATCGACAGAAGAAGCTTTCATGATCGTCTCTCGTTCTTCCTCTGAAAAAGGAAGCGTGACAAAATCAAGCATGGTAACATTCGGCCCAGTATTCGCCTCCTCTATCTCTACCAAAGCGGCATCTATCCCATCAAGTGATGTTCCTGTCATCAAACCAACATAGAGACCCAAATGATTACACCCCCTTAAAACTGCAGATCATTTTATAGATAAATCAGATAATAACTTAGAGCTGTACAGACCGCTAACGCCCCTAGCGTATAACGAGTGGCTTGTTTACGGCTTTGGTACTTGCCTTCCAATCGAAGCATCACAATACTCACCCCAACACCACAACCAACGCTATTTACAATAAATAGACTAAGCTGATCAGATAAACCAAACCAAGAGAGAACAGGTACCAACAGTAAGTTCAGTCCTACTACAAATCCGAAAAAGAAAATGGCGCTTTTCCAGCGAAAACGGAGCAATTTATTTCCTGTATCCATATACAAGCCTCCTAATAGGAAATCCTTCATGATTCTCGCCACACAGTTATGTGAAAATGGAAGGTCGCCAAAAAATGTACATAAGCGTACCTCAACATAACGATGTGTAAGATAAATCGAATAATAACGAATAAGGGGGAAACGATTGTTCCCCCGAAACTTTAGCTCACTTTCATTCCGTGCACATCCTGCACAAATCCTGCTTTCTATACAGTTGTTTCTACACTGTTCTCCTCATTTTCCTGTTCAACCAGTCTATTATCGTACATTTTGAAGAATGGCAGATATATAAGGAACGAAATCAGAATGTTTACCACAACCAGTATGATTGCTCGCCAATCACCACCAGTAGACAGATAAGCTCCAATCGGTGCAGGTAGCGTCCAAGGAACTTTAATATAAGTCGGGTTGACGAACCCAAGAACAGTAACATAGTAAGAAAGTGTTGCTGTAATCAGTGGTACGATTACAAATGGAATTACCATGATTGGATTCAAAACGATTGGAATACCAAAGATAACAGGTTCATTAATATTAAAAATGCTAGGAGTAACAACTGTTTTTCCTAATGTTTTGGAATAGCGCGATTTAGCAAATAACAACATACAGAGCACTAATCCCATTGTTGCTCCTGATCCGCCAATCCAGATGAACCATTGATAAAAGGTTTCTGGAGCAATGTGAGGAAGCGTAGCCTGACCGGATGCAACTGCCTCCGCATTATTCCCTAGGTAAACTTCCCAAAGAGGACGAGCAATTGTACCTACAATCGAAACACCATGGATACCAAAAGCCCAGAAAAAAGTAATTAAAAAGACCGGAATCAAAACCCCAAAGATGCTGTCACCTGCTGTTACCAGTGGAGCAACTGCTTTACCAATTAGTGCGTGTAAATCAAGATTAAATACAACGGTTACCAGAGTCATTAAGAGAAGTACAATTGCGATAGGAATCAAAGCCTCAAATGAACGTAATAACGAGGGCGGTACCTGTTCAGGTAAGCGAATGGTCAGATTGCGTTGCTTACAAAAACGCAGAATTTCTACAGCAATAATGGTGACTAACATGGTAACAAACAATCCCTGTCCCCCCAGGTTACCCATTGGAAGAACGAATCCAACATCAGGTATTGCTTTTGGCGCAATCGTCATTAATAACGCCATTACAGAAATTTGCGCGCCAGCTAACGGATCAATCTTGTAGCTTTTGGCGAGATTGTACCCCACTCCAAAGGCAATGTAGAGAGACATAATAAACATGGTCATCCGGTACGGGATTAGAATTTTTGCCACATTCTCCTTTGCCCATAACGAGATAGCCCAATCTTCTGGAAAAGGTGGAAAGGCAATAATGAGGAAAAAGCTCCCCACAATAATGAAAGGTAAGGCTGAAATAACACCGTCACGAATTGCACGCAGATGCCGTTGTTCAGCTATTCGAGCGATCGGTCCAGATAAGCGTCGATCCAAAAAATCGATAAACCCGTTCATAAAATTTCCTCCTTTACTTCTCCATTCATGACCGGAGTGGATTCTTAGGTGGTCATTTCCTTCACTTTTTTAAGTAAAATGGGGCCTCCAAGCGGTGTATAGCCCTGTGGAGGAATCAATTCACATGGAACGGAAGCCCCATCCGCCTCTTGTTTTAACTGATTAAAACGATGGCGTACCTGTGGAGCCACCATTGCTACGTCCCAGCCATTTTTTACCTCCTCACCGAACTCCTGAGTGCTGACTGCTTTAACCTCAACCGCTACTCCCTGTTTTTCCGCCTCCTTTTTTAAGGCATTTACTACAATGGCACTAGACATTCCAGCTGAACAAACGAATAATACCCGCATGGAACTCCTCCTTTTTTCTGTGAAAAACGTCTCGACGTTTTTCATAAAATTGGATGTGACCGCTCGCCGTCCAACAAAACGGTCATGACCGTTTTGTTCTGTAAGAGAACAGCTTACTTTTCTAGGTGTAATGCTTGTCGAACAAATCCTTCACTCTTTTGCAACCGATCCAAAGCCTCCTGATAAGAGCATGGAGCCAAGATCATAACGATAGCTGCCTTAACATTACCATTTAATTTTTCGTAATAATCAGACGATTTATCATATGAAACTCCTGTTGCTTGCATGATAATCCGTTTCAATCGTTCCACCAACTTGGCATTGGTTGGCTGTATGTCTACCATCAGGTTTTTAAATACCTTGCCTATGCCTATCATCGAACAGGTGGAGATCATGTTAAGTACCAGTTTCTGGGCAGTTCCTGCTTTTAAGCGTGTGGAGCCTGTTAGTACTTCTGGTCCAGGTACTACTTCAATCGCAACATCTGCATACCTACTTACCTCAGCATTTTCATTACACGCTTTACTTACTTTTTTAGCATGGATTCACCTTCTGCCATTTTTTGTATCCGTTTCCATTTTACCACCTTGAAATTAATCGTCAATATTTTTAAATCATAATATGAAATATTATTTCAAATTATGATTATAAGTCTTCCGAGCTTCTTCTGGGAAAATCATCACCGTTTTTTATGATGCTGTAGATTGTCCGCTCGCTGATACATATATAAGTCTATCGGTTCCACTCACACTCGATGCATTCTTCAAATAAAGTCATCTAGTCTCCCTTCTAACCAAATGGCTATAAGAACAATAGAAGCCCCAGAAGAGTGGTTGATATTTTTTTGTCGTAAGAAATGGGTACTAACCTTTTACTACATCATAAGCATCAATTTGTATATTATGTAAAATAAAGGTATAAAAAAAGAATTCGACAAGGAGGGTAGTTCATGACTTTAGGAATATTTGTATTAATTATAGTTGGGGGTTTTCTCTTGTTTGGATACCTGTATGATCGCATAAGTAAAAAGAAAAAAACACAAGAGGAGTTAGAAACAGCTATAAAGAACTCAAGTTGTTCTAACATGGTCTATAAAGAAACTTACTTGAATGAAACCAGAAATCATCAAGGTGACACTCCTTTTTAAAAGAGCCCCTAAAGCTATTTAGAGAGCATTGCAAAAGTCCACTTTTTTCAGAACAATAAAACAGTCAACGAAAAACGAGCCTCTAGAATCGCTTCTAAGGCTCGTTTCTCGTTTAATTAACTGAGACTGCTGCAAAAGTCGTGTTTTTGGAAAAACCAAAGATTTTAGGGGGTATAAATATGTTTCCTGTCCTTCCATTTCTAACCCAATCCGTTTTTTTACTGATTTATCTTGGGGAGACAAAAATTTAATACCACGCCTGCTTATACTATCTGTACAGTCTTCTTCCTCGTTCAATAATTTTCTCGTAAACCGCTACCATATAAGGCTCATTTGAATACTGATTCAGCTTATCGATTTCCAGCCACTTTACACCACTGTTTTCTGCCTCGTTTATGGTAAGCGTACTTGATTCATCAGCAAGTAACAGGTAGGAAACATTCAGGTGCAAATGTGCGCTTACATACTTTCCTCTTTTCATGTGACCCAAAACGGGCAAGATATCTATCGAAATAATATCTTCACTTAGCGCCCTTACTTCTTCTACTCCCGTTTCTTCCTTAGCCTCTTTTACTGCCACATATAGTAAGTCAGTGTCCCCATCGGCATGTCCACCTGTCCAAGCCCACGTGTTGTAAATATTGTGGTGAACCATCAGAACTTTATCAAATTGTTCGTTTACAATTAAACCAGAGCTCGTAATATGGGCAAGCTCATTTTCCCTTAGCAGAATATTATGGGGAAACTGTTTGATGTAATCCAGAATTAATCGTTTATCATTAGCATCTTGTTCATGTTCGGGAATGAAATGATTTATTTGTTCAATATACTTCATATGTACGCATCTCTCTTTCTTTCGTCCATTCATTTATCTACTAGTTACAGATAGTTTACTACAAACCGTCCTTCCTATCCTACTATACTGAATATGCTAGCAAGTAAACCAATTGTCTAGATAGTTACACGTTTTCTATTGATAGGTTCATAGGAATAAATCTACCGAAGTCCATTCGACTGTTGATGATCCCATTCAGAAAAAAAGAGGCATGACTTTTTCACAGTAGATAAAAGTCATACCTTCTCAATATTTGTTTATTGGAGGTTAAAGTAAACAAGTTTCATACTATCGTAACTTTCCACAGTTACCAGATATTACGAGTTTGATGCTTAAATGGTTAAGGCTCTTCACTCTATGCACCCCATGATACCTCTTTTAATCGATCTCGTAACGCCTGGTTTTGAATAATTAGAAACCCACCAATCTGATTAACAATTTTCATAAATAAATCATGTACAACCACAATGGTAAAATAACCTTCATTTCAATACAAGTATCCCTATTATTGTTTCTCACGATATAAAGGGATTTAGTATTGTTATGTTTGGTTGTTTATCTACTATACTTGAGAACCTCCTGCCTGATCTCCGTAAATCGGTCAAGAACAGATTCTCCAATCCGATTAAAGATCGAAACATACAAGGCATCGATAATAGTAAGATGCATAATTCGTGATGCAATGCTTCCTACACGAAAATCCTGTTCAATATCAGGAGTACACAACCGGATGTCTGCTTCTTTATATAGCGGAGATTTGGCTCCGTTGGTAATCGCGATGATGATCGCCTGTTTCTTTTTGGCAAAACGAACAATCTCCACCAGCTCTTTCGTACTGCCTGTAACAGAAATAGCCACAAGAACTTCGCCAGGCTTCATATTAGAAACAACGGGAAGCATCATATGAAAATCGGTAGTACTCTCGGAATGATAGCCAATCTTACGGAATTTATGGCAGGCATCCAAAGCAACGACTGAGGAACCACCCAACCCGTAAAAGATAACATTGCGTGTCATAAGAATTGCTTCAACCGCTTTCTCCAATTCCTTTTTATCCAGAGAATGAGACATTTCCTCGATCGCCGTTTTGTTGTGATACTGTACTTTTTGAAACAGCTCATACGGGGCATCCTGTTGTTTAATTACCGAAAAATCACTGATATTCATATCAGAACGAGTAATATCGCGTACGAGTGCCAGCTTAAGAGATTGAAAATTACTCATCCCAATCGATTTGCAAAACCGAACCACACTTGCTTCACTCGCTCCAGCATGACTAGACAACTCTCGTATTGTCATGGTTGGCACCAATTCAGCATGATTCAGTACATACTGTGCCACTTTTTTCTCCGCTTTGGTTAATCGCTCCATCTGATTTTCTATTTTGTTAATCATCATGGATTGCATGCCGTTCCCCCCGTTCCTTCCTAATTAATAGCACAATTCTCGGAAATGGAACAGCACCCCATCCGTGTAAATTATTTTTTTACTGGCTGAACATACTCACCTCGAATCGGCTCTTTTCCCTTTACCGGAAAACCAAGCTCTAGGGACATCCTGCCAGCAAAAAAACACTAGAGAATCTCAACGGGTCTTGGGATGGCCATCACGAAAGAGCTGGTACTGGCACATGGAGGAGAGATTACAGTAAAAAGCACCCCTGGCGAAGGTACCTCGATCTCCCTTCATTTCATAAAAACAGTTGGTTAGCTAAAAATTAAAAAAGAGGTACATCACTCTTACGCCAGAGAGATTACCTCTTTTTGAACCATATCCATTAGTAATAATTAGTCGTTTTCGTAAAATCTACTTCTAGTCACACATCACCATACTAGAAGGATCTCGGTGAGAGGCAAACATGCTTTTTATCTGCTTTTCAGTATTTCGCTCTACCGATAGCATTGGCAGTTCATTCTCCTCAAAAAATCCTACCTCGCTTGTTTCTACTCCACCCTGCCCTTGCCCACCAACTATGGCGCATTCAATAAATAATTTATAGACATGGTAAGGTTCAGGGGGATGGTCATGATATTTTTTGTCTAGTACTGCTAATAGCCGCAATGGTTTCACATCATAACCAGACTCTTCTTTTATTTCCTTGACGGCAATTTCTGAGGGTGACAAGCCAATATCTGCCCATCCTCCGGGCAATGCCCAAGCTCCATCTGCTTTTTCGCGGACCATCAAAATTTTATTATCCCAAAAAACAACACCCCGAATATCTACCTTGGGGGTCGCATAGCCTGTTTCATTTGCGAAGGTTAGCTTTATGATTTGCTCATCAATTGACGTGTAGTTGGCAAGAATGTCTATACTGATTTGTCTTAATGACTCATATCGTTCTAGGTCATATACATCTTTTGAATAGGTTAGTCCGGTCTGGGCTATAGCCTGTATCTCTTTTGCCCACTTTAGCCACTTTATTTCTTTGTTAGACATAAGTAGCTCCTCCTTTGCTCAGATGGGGATGGGTATATATGCTAGGGCCAGCTAGCTTGTACCTGCAAGACAAAAGACTCAGTAAAACTAGACAAGATCATTTATTCAATAAGAGCAAAAGAAACGGCACTCTCAGCATGAATTCTAGTAGTATCATAGACAGGAATTGTACAATCTTCTGCCTGAATCAACATGGTAATTTCTGTACAACCAAGAATCACCGCTTCTGCCCCTTGAGCCTCCAATTTTTTAATAATCTGAATGTACTTTTGTTTCGATTCTTCTCTTATGCTCCCCGCACAAAGCTCCTGATAAATAATTTCATGAACGGTATTTCTATCTTCCTCATCTGGAATAAGGACTTCAAGCCCAAACTGATCAGTTAGTCTTCCTTTATAGAAATCCTGTTCCATCGTAAAGGCAGTCCCTAAGAGGGCAACCTTGCTGCAACCATCCTCTACAATTCTTTTCGCTGTAGCATCTGCAATATGTAGGAACGGAATGGAAACGGAAGCCTCCACTTCCCTTGCCATTTTATGCATAGTATTCGTGCAAATCATGATAAAATCAGCACCACCAGCCTCTAGCCTTTTGGCTGCCTCCACCATCTGTAGGGTTGCTTCATCCCATTTATTCTGAAACTGGAGCCTTTTTATCTCCTCAAAATCAACAGAGTACATCAGGATTTTTGCTGAATGAATCCCACCCAATTCTTGATTTACGATTTGATTGCACCACTGATAATACAGTGCAGATGACTCCCAACTCATTCCGCCAATCATTCCGATTGTTTTCATCATTCCACACCCCCTTCCTATTACTCTAATTTAGTTGTATCCATCCTTATATCTATCATGAGTTCTCTCTTCAGTAAATCTTTCTTTGTATCTATTCTCTTATTTTACACTTTACCTGTTTCACCCACGTAGCTTATCGGGGAAAAAGGTAAAAAAACAAAAAAACGGGAGTAAGTAGCTCGTAAAAAAACAACGTTCCTTGTTTTACCTATAACAATTATGACGTTTTTCTCATTTATTCCGAATTTATATGATAAAGTAAATAAGATTGTAATTATATAAGACTAACACGGATAGGAGCAGGTATATGGATTCAAGAATGTTAAAGTCCCTGTTTGTCCTGCAGCTTTTCTCATCTTTTCTCGTATTTGCTGGACATTACACCGCTTTAGTACTAAATTATAATGATTCATTCTGGGTCGCTGCATTAAATCAGCTTAGTCGATACGGCACAGTCATCCTTGCCATTATAACTGGTTATTTTACCGTAAGGGTATTAGATAGAAAGAACCTGAATGGATGGAACTTTTTCTCTGGTAAAATCATTTACATCTTTATTCCCTTTATCCTTTGCGGAGTACTCTATCACTATTTACTAAACCTGGAAATGCCTGCTACCGCCACTGATTTCGCAAATATTTTGCTCGGAAAAACAGGTAGTCAGCTGTACTTTATTTTTATGCTGTTCCAATACTATGTTTTCGCGTATCTGTTCCGCAATGTGATTACCAAAAAGAATATTTTGTATCTCATTTTGCCCTTCATGGTGATTCAATATGTCTATATTAACTATCTCCATCAGCCATGGTTGGGTCTAACAACTCGTCACATCTTACCAAGCTGGATTTTTACATTCTATCTGGGTCACATCATCTATTGGTATCAAGATGTAATTATCGGATTCATGAAAAAACACTTGTCTGTTGTCATCGGTCTGACAGCATTTTCTGTTGGAAGTGCCATCATGTTCGTCTTGTCAGAAACTATTTATGTAGCCGTTCATCTGCGTTTTGTTATTGCGACGCTCTGCACTCTTTTAATTGTGCTATTCTTCCTGATAAACTGGGCTGATCAATTTAAGCTAAAATTCCAAAAAGGTCTTACCTTCTTCATCTATCTGACGCACTCCGCTGTTATGATCTTGTCTAACAAGTATTTGATTGCACAATATGGAGACATCTCCTGGATTTTCCAGAATACTTGGTATACCATCGCTTACCTCTTAACCATTTATGCCGTGACCTTTATGGTTTCCTTACTCTTTGCCAAGGTTATGGGTATAATTGACAAGGGGCGTAAACGATTGGGTCAGATGAAACCGCAACAACAGCAACAAGAACGTTCTACTTAATATAACTCACTATATAAGAAGCCGCCAGACCGAACCATGCTCGGAATAAAGGCGGCTTCTCTCTTGTTTATTTACATAAGTGGGGCAAACAACCTTAATACTGATCGAGTAGCACGAACGACCCAATGTACATTTTTGGTGTCTTCCAACGTAATTTGTTTACATACCTGCAAGGTTTGGAGAAAATCTTCCTTTACTTCAAGGCAGGCTTTGTTTTTATACATCCATACCCCACATTCAAAATGAAGATAGAGACTTCGGTAGTCCAGATTAATTGTACCTACTACGGCCATTTCATCATCGGAAACAAATGTTTTGGAGTGGATGAATCCAGGCGTATACTCATAGATTTTCACTCCTGCTTCAATCAGTTCTGGATAGTAGGCGCGAGTAATCGTATGCACATACCATTTATCCGGTTGGAACGGAGTAATAATCCTTACATCCACACCACTTTTTGCCGCTAGGGTAAGCACAGTTACCATTTCATTATCTACAATCAAGTATGGTGTATTGATATATACATACTCTTTTGCTTTAATGATCATGTTAATATAGACCAACTCACCAACAATTTCCTTATCCATAGGACTATCTCCATACGGTTGAACAAATCCATCACTTTCAAAAGTTGTCTGATGATGAACATGTGGTTTAAATTTCTCGTAATCATCTTCTGTTTTACTATTAAAGCCCCACATCTGCAAAAACATGATCGTGAAGCTCCAAACTGCCTCTCCCTTGAGCATGATTGAGGCATCCTTCCAATGACCAAATCTGTTAATGGCATTAATATACTCATCTGCCAGATTTATTCCGCCTGTAAAAGCTGTATGTCCATCAATAACTACGATTTTTCTATGATCTCGGTTATTATGCATTTTAAGTAAGGCGGGAACAAACGGATTAAATACCTTACACTGTATCCCTAATTTGCGTAATTTCTTATCATATTGATAAGGCAACGTATTTAAGCAGCCCATATCATCATACAACAGACGGACATCTACTCCCTGTTCTGCTTTTTCTACGAGTATCTCCAGGATGGAATCCCACATAATCCCCTCTTGGATAATAAAGTATTCCAGAAAGATATATCTTTCTGCTTTTTGTAATTCTTCTTTTAAACGTTCAAATTTCATCTCACCAGGGGTCAGGTATTCGACCGTAGTATTTTTATAAACGGGATAGCCTGCGTTATTAATGAGATAGTTTGATTGGTTAGCAGCATCTTTGTTGAGACGTTGCAGTTCGTCAATAATAGCATCATCCTGCTTAAGTAATGGCTGCGTTTTAGTAAAGATATCACTCAGCATTTTTTTAAATCGTTTGGTTGTAGTTTGAAGACCAAAAAGAAGATAAAGGAGTCCGCCAAAAACAGGGAAAAGCAGAATTGGAATCGTCCACGCCAATTTATATGACGGATTATCCCTTTTGTTAACAATATAAAGGACAACAAGAAGACTAATTACAGCAAACAAACCGTAAAAATACACAAAATATTCGCTTAGCTTCCAGATAGCCCCCATTAAAATAATGGCTTGTATAAGTACAAGTAACCCTACAAGTACCATTCTGCTAAAAATAAATTCAAGTCCTTTTTTCATAGTTGCCTCTCACCTAACAAATCCTTCAAGTTAATTAGAATACCAGTAAAAAACAAGGAGTACTTCTCTTGTCTCGTTTTTTGCTTATATCTAACAAGTTTCGAGATAAGTAAAGATACTCCTTCATCCTATTTTATATTAGTTGACTGCGAAAGATCTTACATCATTTCTATTAGCTATGATGTTTAAGCATTCCCATCGCCTTTGCAATCTCCAGAACGATATTCGGCACAAATGCAAACCCTAGTGCCATGAGATACAAATTAGCTGGTAATTGGATCAGACCAAATACATAAGCCGCTGGCGGAACAAATACAATCAACAGAATCAGTACGAGCGAAATCAAAAATGCACCGTTCATATATTTATTAGACAGCAATCCGATTTTAAAAATCGAATACGTTGAACGTACATTAAAAGCATGTAAGATTTGAGAGGTCGCCATGATGATAAATGCCATGGTTTGTCCTCCCGCTATCTCTCCCGTTGTGTTCCAACCGATGTAGAACCCTGCCATTGATAGAATGGCAAACAAGACACCCTGAAGAAAAATTCTTGCGCCTACACCATGGGCAAACATACTTTCTTCCTTTGGCTTAGGCTTTCTGGACATGATTTCTTTTTCTACTGGTTCCATTCCAAGAGCCAATGCAGGCAAGCTATCCGTCACCAAGTTGATCCATAAAAGCTGAATGGAGAGAAAAGGTGCCTTTTGCCAGATTAGCATGGAGAAGAATACCGCAAGCACTTCACCAATGTTGGTACCAAGCAGGAAAACGACGGATTTTTTGATATTATCATAGATCCCTCTTCCTTCCTTGACCGCATCTACAATGGTAGCGAAGTTATCGTCAGTCAAAGTCATATCAGCAGCACCTTTAGCAACATCCGTACCTGTAATCCCCATCGCACAACCAATATCTGCCGCTTTAAGCGCAGGGGCATCATTTACACCATCGCCTGTCATTGCTACGACTTCATCCTGTTTCTGCCATGCCTTTACGATTCGAATCTTATCCTCTGGGGATACCCTTGCATAGACAGAAATCTCTCTTACCCGTTTTTCTAACTCCACTTCAGATAACTTGGCTAGCTCAGACCCTGTAATGGCACCATCACCTTCTTGCAAAATCCCTAGACTTTTCGCTATTGCAGACGCTGTTACAACATGGTCGCCAGTAATCATGACAGGCTTAATGCCTGCTGCTCTACAAATTTTGACTGCCTCTGCAGCTTCCGGTCTAGGTGGATCAATCATCCCAACCAAGCCGTACAATGTTAATCCGTTTTCCAGTTCCTCACTTGTCGGGTTAGCTGGAACCTCATCAATATTTTTATAAGCGACAGCCAAGACTCTGAGCGCATCTTCGCTCATTTCCTCCGTAATTCTCTTTGCCTCTACAACATCGCCAGTCGTACATCTTGCTGCCAAGACATCAAAAGCACCTTTTACAATGACTACGTTTTTGCCATCTATCTTATTAACTGTCGTCATCAGCTTGCGATCGGAGTCAAAAGGAATCTCTGCTAGTCGCGGATATTTGGCGTTGATCTCATCCTTTATAATTCCGTTCTTATAGGCTGCCAGAACAATTGCTGTTTCTGTTGGATCACCAATATGTTTTTCGCCACCTTCTTCGTCTACGATTACGGATGCATCACAACATAATGTTGCGAGTAAAAGAAGGTGCTTGGTATGATCAGGAACATTCGTGTCGATTTCAGTTTGTCCGTTTTCATCCCATGCTTTTACTAAGGTCATGCGATTTTGGGTCAACGTACCCGTTTTATCTGAACAGATAACAGATGCACTACCTAGTGTTTCTACGGCAGGTAGGCTACGAATAATTGCATTCCTTTTTACCATCCTTTGTACACCCATCGCTAATACGATCGTAACAATGGCAGGTAATCCTTCTGGAATTGCGGCAACTGCCAAGGAGACGGACGTCATAAAAATATCCATGATTGGCATGCCAGCCATATAACCAATGATGAAAATGATAATACAAACTCCGATTGCCATGAAACCCAGATTTTTACCTAACTTGGCTAATTTGAGTTGCAATGGTGTCTGGGTATTTTTTTCATTGTCGAGGAGCTTTGCAATTTTACCCATCTCTGTATTCATACCAGTTGTGGTAACAACTGCTTTTGCACGTCCATAAGAAATACTGCTACCTGAATACACCATATTAACCCGATCGCCTAATGGAGCATCTTCAGCAATCTCGGTATCAGCGTTTTTTTCTACAGGTACAGACTCCCCCGTTAACGCGGATTCTTCGCTTTTTAGGCTAGCAGATTGAAGGATTCGGGCATCCGCTGGTACAAAATCTCCTGCTTCCAGGAAAATGATATCCCCTGGCACAACCTGAGTTGCCTCAATTACTTCTTCTCTTCCATTGCGCAAAACGCGTGCATGTGGGGCTGACATATTTTGTAAAGCATCCAGCGCTTTCTCAGCTTTGCTTTCCTGAACAACACCCATCGTCGCATTCAATATAACAATTAACAAAATAATGGCAGGTTCAAGGAACTCCGATTTATCATGGCCATTTAATGCAACGATAAAAGAAATAGCTGCTGCAAAAATAAGTATGAGAACCATTGCGTCTTTGAATTGTTCAATAAAGCGTTGTAGATTTGTCTTCTTCTTCTTAGCCTTAAGCTTGTTTTCGCCATACTGCTTTATTCTTTCATTAATTTGTTCAGAAGATAACCCCGTATCAACACGGGTTGACAGCTTTTCTACAACTTCATCTGTACTTTTATTGTGCCAATGCATCATAAGCCCTCCTTCTTCACTTCTTCTTATACAGTTTTTCCAATTCATATGTAAACATCACTATATATCAATAAATATTTGAGATACTTGCCTTATTTATTCCCTATATTAATGATCTACCATTATAACTACCTGATCTATATTAACCAATGTATAATTAGTGAATTCTTATGAATGATGGCAATAAATGAAATTTTTTATCATTTGTTTCTATATATGTAACTCTCTCATTACAACAAGGATATTCCTTGCTAGGATTTTTAAGGATTGTCATCTTCCTGCTTCAGTGGAGAAAACCAGCTTCTCTTTTCACTCTTCGCTAAAGGTCTTCGCCCCGCAAGGGGTTGGACTGTCCGTTCCACACTATTCATCGGGGAAGCTCTCAACGATGTATTCACTGTAAGACTTGCTGGGGTTCGCTTCTTTTTCCCGATGAATAATGCTCCGCTGAGTAGGGCTTTGCCAAGTCGCTCTGTGTGAAAAGAGAAGCTAGTTTTTCATGTTTTGGCTTTTCATTTAAATCTTATTAATCTCCTGAAGCTGTTAGCAGAAGAAGCACATTTTTTGTCCAGAACCTTTAAGGTCCCACCCAGATACACAGTGAAGAGTGCGGATTACAAAGTGCAACCCATGAGTTACTACGTAGCATCTCACATCATTTTGCACTTTCCGCACTCTTCACTGTGTAGCGGACAGCCCTCGCTTCCTTGCGGGACCTTAACAGTTCGCAGACAAAAAATGTGCTTCTTCTGCTTACCCGCTACAGTAGTCATGTGAAGTCCATCAGAATTTTTATCTGTCAAAAAAAAACGGTAAAATATTATCCTCCCTACCGTTTGTTTCTATTTCCTTTGCTATTTTCGTACCCGAATAACCATTCCTTTATTTGTTTGAAGTAGTTCCTCTACTGATATTTTAGTGAGTGCGTTAGGAGATCCTCCACCTGTATACACATACTTTTTTTCTGTTACTCTGGGATCTACTAGAAAAGTGGCCATAAATCCTAGAGACGGAACTCCACCAGCTGGATAACCTGTTCTCTCTAAAATCTCTTCCTCCGTTGCCAGACGAGGTTTTTCCATATCCAAAGCTTTCGCAACTCGTGTCGTGCTGGCTCGATCCTCTCCTTTTACAATGACTACGATCAGTCGGTCTGTATGATCTATCATGCAAATGTTTTTTACGAGATCCTCGGGAGAAGCTTGAACTGCTTCTGCCGCTTCCTGAACGGAATGGCAGGATCTCTCCAAGGGAAGGTGTACGGCCGTTAGTTGATTATCGATTAGATAATTGGTCAATTTCTGAGCGTATTGATCCATAATGTGACTCCTCTCTTGGTTCAACGAAATAGACAAGGCATGTAGGGACACTATGCTTTGTTTTCTAAAATTTTTTATGGAAACAACTTGATATACTCTCCGTAGCCTTCTTTTTCTAAATCTTTCTTTGGAACAAATCGAAGAGCTGCTGAGTTAATGCAAAAGCGTAATCCGGTTGGCATAGGACCATCTTCAAACACATGGCCCAAATGAGAATCTGCTTCTGCACTTCTTACCTCAGTTCGCACCATGTTATGACTGATATCTACCTCTTCTTTTATCTGTTCCTCGATAAGCGGTCTAGTAAAGCTAGGCCAGCCACAACCCGAATCAAATTTATCCAACGAGCTGAACAAAGGTTCACCAGAGACGATATCAACATAGATTCCTTCTTCTGTATGGTTCCAAAACTCATTGCGAAAGGCTGGCTCTGTCCCACTATTCTGCGTTACTTCATACTGTATAGGTGTCAACTTTTCACGAAGAGATGAGTCTTTCTCTTTATTTTTCCAATAGGCCTTAATAAACGCATCCCTACCTGAGCCCGCACGGTATAACTTATACCGAATCGAATTTTTCTTATAATAATCCTGATGATATTCTTCTGCCTCATAAAAAGGGGCTGCCGGGATGATCATTGTAGCAATTGGCTTCGTAAAGCGGCCACTAACTTCCAATGACTGTTTGGAAGCCTCCGCCTGTTCTTTTTGCTCTTCGTTATGATAAAAAATCGCCGTTTTGTAAGAATTTCCCCGATCATGAAATTGTCCGCCTTCATCAGTCGGATCAATTTGTTGCCAGAAGATATCCAGAAGCTTGATATACGGAAAAACAGCTGGGTCAAATGTAATCTGTACAGCTTCATAATGTCCGGTTGTTTCTGAGCATACTTCCTGATACGTCGGATCTACTTTATGTCCTCCTGTGTAGCCAGAGACAACCTGAATAATTCCTGGCATTTTATGAAACGGTTTAACCATGCACCAAAAGCATCCACCTGCGAAAGTGGCGAGCTGGTAGTTTGACATCCTCTTCACTCCTTCTAACATGATTGGGTTAGCCGATTGATGTTTTTCTTTTACATACTATTTTATCCTTTTTTGCGAATGTTTTTCAGGGAGAAGTGAAGGAAAAGTGTGTTTTGATACAGTTCCATCCTGAAAATCTTTGGTTTAACAAGCTACTGACGTGGTTCCAAGCTAAAAAAAGAGACTGCCTCACAAGTTTTCAATCTACTTGTAAGGACAGTCTCTTTTTTCATACTGGTTCAATGATTTAACAGCTGTAGCTTATTCTGCTTTTTTATCAGGTGTTACTTCTGTAGAAGGATCGATAGTTAGATCAATCTTTTTTGCATTTTTTGCAGCTTCAGGCAGAACGATCGCTTTCACTTGATTGTATTCTTTGAAATCAGCGTCCATTTCCATTTTCATTTCTTTGAATGGAAGCTCAGTTGATGGAGTGAAAGAAATAGAAATGTTATATTCAGCACTCATTGGCAATTTAGTTGTTTCATCAATTAACATGGTTCCATACATGGACATTCCTGCTAAACCTGTCTCTTCTATGGATGGTATGGCAATCTCCTGATTGTTCATAGTTCCTTGGAACAATTCCATAATCTCATCCATCGAAGAGATTTGACCATAGAAGCCCACTTGTTTCAACTTTTTACCCTCAACTTCTACATTTCCCAAATCACGGTAGAAAAATGATTTATCTAGTAGCTTATTATTTAGTTCAATACTATCTTTTTGGATCGCCATCAGTTGTTCAAAACTCATTGGGAAAACGTCTGTCATGTTGATCCATTCATCTTTATTCGTTTCTGGATTAGTCATCATCATGAAGATACCTTCTGGAACATAGTATTGCTCCATTTTAATGGAAGGAATTGCTTCACCAAGAATTTCAGGCATTGTTGCTGTCATGCTCATATGCAAACCCTTATCTTTTATATATTCCATGCTGATGTCAGATGATTGAGAGAATCGGTCCACATTGTTCAATTCAGGCATTTTTTGATTCAATGTGTTCGTAATGTCCTGACTCATATCCATGCTGAAAGATTGTTGTTTCATGGATTGAACAGAAGATTTATTAACTAAATCCAGAATAGCTGGATCAATAACGAGTGCATCTTTAATAACTCCAAGAGCCTCTTCTTTTGTTACAATGGCATCACTGCCAAAAGATACACCAAACTGCTTGCTTAGGATATCTGATGCTTCCACGCCAGCAATCCCTAGCACTCTGCTCAGGATCATTTCAGCTTCCGTTACAGATACAGGTTGATCAAGCTTAAAAGTGCCATCTTCATAACCAAAAACGATTTTTTTCTCCTTCATCACACGTACAGTTTCAGCATACGGCGACTCGGCAGATACGTCTTTTGGCAAGGCACTGTTCTTATCTTTAGGTGTTGCTTCTAATTGTTGTACAATCGCATGCATGTATTCCCCACGTGTAAAGGGGACAGCTTTATCAGCCGCATACGCTTGTCCAGAAAAGACAGTTCCTGCAAATAAAGTCGTTGCAAGCGATAATGCCAGGAAACTCTTTTTCATCTGTGTTCACTCCTAGTTGTATTTTATTTCATTGCATGAGACATTACTTTAGTATACATGAATGAAGAATGGTAATTGCTAGAAGTTATGTAGTTTCCTTAACAAAAACGACTTTCTAAATATTTATTATATCCTTATACACATGATTAAACTTCCCACTTAATGGATGAGAACGCGGTGATAGTTTAGAAAGGTGGATTTCCACATCATATATGCCATTACTCTCCAAGAATGCAGTTAATGATTTTTTCGCTATCTCAAATACGCGTGATCGCTCTCTCTCATTATCACAGGTAATCCGGAGTACCAATTGATTCATACTCTTTTGAACGAGCTGAAAGCGATTGATTCCCTTTACCTCTTTTAATACCGCATAGAATGCTATTGGAGCAATTTTCACCAACACTTCGTGATCCGTTGTCACATTCTTTTTCTCACCATGAAATGCTAAGATGTCATCCGTTCTACCCTCAACTTCAATGTAGGGAAACTTATTGCCACATGAACATGTTTTGCTATGCAATATAATTCGGTCAGTTATCTCATAGCGGATGATAGGTTGAATGTAATTCGACAAATTGGTTAAGAGAAGGGAATGAGAAAGAACTCCATCAGGGACAGGTTGATAATTTTCATCAACAGGCTCTACAATTACCCAATCCGTATTAACATGCAGGTGTCCGTGACTACATTCGAAGGCAATCATCCCACCCTCTGTATTGGCATAATTGGTTTGAACGGTACATTGGAAGACTTCTGATAACTCTTGCTTCAGCTCTGCACTCAAATGTTCGCCTCCTGTGTTAATAGTGACAGGAGAGATATGTAATCTACCTGCTCTCTGTTCGGGAAGCAATAGCTCTAGTGCTGTGGGATATCCCCCTAGCAAAGCAGGTTGAAAATTATTTAACTGTTTCACTATTTCAGGAAGAGGAGTAAGAACATCGATCACTTCAAGACGTTTCCTTTTCCACGGAAAAGCCAACTGTCTACTGCGAATCCTGCTATAGCTAAGATTAAATCCTCCTTTGGCATATACAGCTGCCGATTTACCTCCTCGTCCAATTAATTTTCTCATATCTTCCTTATGAGCTAGGGCGCGGAACAGATTCAAGGTAGTCATGATTTTGATTGAATGATGGTCGTGGAGAACAACTACTGGTGTATCTGTAGAACCTGCCGTAGTAAAAACCATGTAGGCATTATGTAGTTTTCTGCCGATGTTATCCTTGTTTTCCATAAATCGATTTATTTTTTTGAGCGTAATCTCTTTATCTGTAATCCAATCATCAAAATGAGTCATCATCTCTTGCTTGGTGGTTACGGGTATGTCAGTCAGAGTTGGCGTATCTGGAAGATCTTTATATAGTTCTTGAAAATAGGGACTTTTTTTGCGTACATAGGCAAGTAAATTGTGAAGCCGATTAGTTTGTACGCGGGAAATTTCTTCAACTGTTAGTGTGTCTGGTCGTTTTAAGAGACGCATCTCTTTGAACAGGCTCATATATTTCATCGTATTCCCGCCTTTCTTGGATGATAAATGTGAACTGATTCTGTGATAACAGGTACAGATCTCTGAATTAATTCATGTCTATACATTTTATAATCTTTTTTGACATGAAAGTGGCTGATTTTCCAATTAAAATGCACACATTTGGGGCGAATCGTTTGTTTCCATATAGAAAAAGGGTGCCTGCTAAGCACCCTTTACCGCATATAAAACCTTCAACTGTTGAACTCAGCCATTAAGGTACTAATCTCATTCCTAGATTTCTGGCACCTACCACTAAAAGTATGTATTTTTCTTATAATTCAGTAAATTAATGGTAAGATTACTTGCAAATACAGAAATTTTATATTTCATATAGAACAGTTAACAAAAAGGAGGTCTTTTATAATGAAAAAATGTACTCGACTTGTATTTAGCTTTCTATTATTAACAGCATTTTTTTTACCTGGTTGTTCAACAGAGATAGAAACCAATAACAAAAAAGAAAAAAGTACAACCGAAACCACTGCAACTTGGCAAATCCGACACGATTACACAAAGAATGGCGATGTACTTTTCAGAGTATATCCAGACCCAGAACTTTCCTCTGGGAAACCTTATGGTTATATGATTAGCTTTATGGAACCATTTGAAACGTATAAAGACAAAGAGTTAACGATTAATGCTTATCACAAAGAATCTGGAAAGAAAATAACAGCATTACCCCCAACAAAAATAACTGAACAAAGTTCTGGCTATCCAAGTTTGAATCGATTTACCACTAGGTTCGAGTTGCCTCTAAGTGGTCTCTGGAGATTTGAGGTAGCCCTGAATGGCGAAAACTATGGTGATGTAGTTTTAGATGTGAAGCCTTAGTTACCTTGAAGCATGCAAATAAGAGAAAAACGTAGATAAGTATAAACGAGAGACAACCATTGAAAAATCAAAAGGCTGTCCCTCACTTCATACTTTCCACGTTAGTGAGGTCGTGAAACAAGTAATATTCGGTTATTCCAGGTATTTTTGTGAATGTTTTTTGCTGCCAATTTAGCTATTTTCTAATTAAAATTTCGCAGCTAGTTCAGCAGTCTTATTCAAGCCGTCTGCAATAATTTCTTTTGCACGATCCGGATATTGATTATGTCCTTCGATTACTACTTGTACAGGATTGGTAATTCCCCAAAGAGAAATAGCTGTTTTAATATATTTAACTGCCATTTCCATGGAAGCCATTGGACCTTCAGAGAATACTCCACCGCTTGCAGATAACAAAGCAACTTTTTTATCAGGAACTAAACCAATAATTCCTTCAGGTGTGTATCTAAAAGTTTTACCTGCCTGTGACAGGTAAGAAATGTAGGTAATTAGTGGTGCTGGTACAGTGAAATTCCATAATGGAAAGGCGAAGACAATCTTATCTGCAGCCATAAATTGCTCTTGATATGCCTCAATTACTTTTACCAATTGAGCCTCTTTTTCTGTCAAATCAAAGCCATTGCTTTTTTTATACAGACCATTGATCGCATCATTACCGTAGTAAGGAAGTTCTTCTTTATATAGGTCTACTTCAGTAACTTGTTCTCCTGGATTGCTTTCTTTATAGTTCTTCAAAAATGCCTCATACATTTGTACGCTGATTGCTTGTTCTGAACTGCGATCATTAGCCTTGATGAATAGAGTGTTTGCCATTGTTAGCTGTTACCTCCTGAAAATCGTGTAGTATGTTTGTAGCTTTTAAAAGCTATTTTTAAAAGCACAGTTTAGATGATAGAATTGCCGATCAACAACTAAACTGCAACTATTCTAAGCACATTATTACTTAAAATAAAATTGCAGATATAATATTAACTGCAATCAATTCAATTGCATTATATAGACTTAGAATCTATTATGCAAGTCATTTTTCCTTTTCATTACACTTACTAAAATCTATTCCTTCCATCACATCTAAAATTGTGAATTTTTTCAGGTGTTCAATAAGCAACACTTCTGCATCATCAATGATATTTTCTAATGCCAAATCTAATTGTCTTCCAACATCACCGCATTTTATCGTCTCACTAGGATTACATATTTTTTCTTCATCCTTAATTGCTGTATATATTTCAGCCAAGGTTAACTCTTCTGGTGCTACCTTCAAAAAGTATCCACCATCTCTACCCTCTTTTGCCTCCACAATGCCTGCTTTATATAGATCAGCTAAAACTCTGCGCAGAAAGGTGGCGTGGGATTGAACACGTGAAGCGATTACTGCACTTGATCGTAAACAATTACTTTGGGCTAACCAGACTAACGTGTGAATGGCAATGCGAAAACGAGGTAATCCAATTTGATCAATACGATTTTTTCTCAACCCTTCACCTTCCCTATCAACTAACAATTCTGACTGCAATTTACCAAAGCACATTATATGTTATTACTCAGGAATTATCAATACAACAGAAGGTACGGTAGATTGCTAAGAGGTGAAAGGGATAGGAAAGACACTATCTGTTTCACCCAAGCATTTATTCAGCTCCCAAAATATGCTCGAAGTCTTTTAAAGCAGCGGCAGCAGTTGCTTTGGGATCAGAGCCTCCGCCTATCACCATCAGCTCTCCCATGTCGTCCGTTGTCAATTTCACAGCCTTGGTTGTGCCTTTTACCTGTGCAAATGGGTGGTCTTTCGGGAACAATTCCAGGGAAACTGTCACTTCTATTTCATGATCTGACTGGTTGGTCTTGCGTGTAATTTTTCCTACTAGCTTCGGAACCAGTCCTGCTTCTTTCCACGCAAGTATTTGGCTTACATCTATTTCTCTTATTCCAGAACGTTTCACATCAGCTAACGTTATTTTTGCTCCAAAACCTGCGTTAGCCAAAATCACCATCTTACAAGCAGAATCCCAACCATCTGTGTCAAAGGTAGGATCAGGTTCTGCGATACCTAATTGTTGTGCCTGTAGCAGGGCTTGTTCATAGCTATAACCTTCTTCAAACATGGCCGTTAACATGTAGTTCGTCGTCCCTGTCACAATACCGGTCATCTCAAGGTGCGTGCATCCAGCTGTATTTACTTGTAGTAAATCAATGGTGGGAAGCGCCGCAGCTGTCGCGCCACTAATTTTTAACGTAACACCCGATTCTTGAGCAAGCTGTGCTAATTCTGGATAGTTGAGCACCAATGCCCCTTTTGATATGGCGATGGCATGCTTTCCACTTTGTAAAGCAGTCGAGATATACCCTAAACCAGGTTCACCTGTCTGAAAATTAGTGGGACTCGTTTCGATAATAATCTGAGCATTGCTGTTGGTAATAAAATCAGGACCTGTATGGGATGGAGAAAAGGAAGAAAGCTGATTAACATCAGCCTGCCCTAGGCCCGCAGACTTGGCAAAAGCCCTCCAATCCTCTAGAGAAAGCCCTTCCTCATGGTAGAGCCCCCCTGTAGATCGACTAACACCAATCAATCTGACATCTGCTTGATACTTTTCTCTATAGGTTGCCTGCCGTTTTGCCAGCATTTCAGCTACCTGTAACCCTACATTTCCAAATCCGGTAATAAGAATATTCCATCTTTTCATGCTTCTGCTCCCCCGCTCTTGCTGCTATGCTCCTTGCTACATACCCGATACTACCTTTAAACTGTCGATATTTAAATAGAAAGTGCCACTTCCATTCCTTCACGGATCGCTCTCTTCGCATCCAGCTCGCCTGCCTCTTTTGCACCGCCAATCAGATGAACGATACGCTCAGCAGACAAGATATTTCTCCACTCCTGATTCGAAGTACTACCTGCGGCAATGATGATCGTATCAGCTGGAAGAAGATGTTCTTCTCCATTTTCGATATAAACGACACCTTCTTCAGTGATGCGACTGTAATCAATTCGTGTTTTCATTACGACACCATGTTTTTTCAATAGGGAAAGTAGTGCCCAGCGTGTTGTTTTACCTAAACCTGTCCCCACATGCTTACCACGTCGCAATAACGTAATGGAGCGCTTGCTCTGTTGAAAAGTAGCAAACATCTGTGGTGCTAAAATCCCATACTGTCCTAAATACTGCCCCGTATCAGCAGATAAACTGGTATTCGTCAAAAGTAAATGGGAAAGATCACAAGCAATTCCACCTGCACCAATTACCGCTACTCGCTCTCCCACCTTTACTTTACCTGTAAATACGTCGGTATAGCGTACCACGTGAGGCAGATCAATACCTGGAATGCTTGGCACACGTGGTGTTACTCCAGCCGCAATAACTACTTCATCAATTCCTACGGACTGTAATTCCTCTTCACAGATACTCTCTCCGAGTCGAATAGTAACACAGAGACGACGTAGCTCCGTTTCATAGTAACGAATGGTTTCTAAAAATTCAATCTTTCCAGGAACCTGACAGGCAAAGGTAAGCTGCCCGCCTAGTTTATCGTTTTTTTCATACAACCACACTTGATGACCTCGCTCTGCCAAAACTCTTGCAGCCTCTAGACCGGCTGGTCCAGCACCGACTACCGCCACTTTTTTGGGCTGATCCGTCTTCTCGATCGATAGATCATACTCTCTACCTGCTAATGGATTTACCAGACAGGAAGCTGGCTTATCTTCGAAGATATGATCGAGGCATGCCTGATTACAAGCAATACAGGTATTCACCCGATCAAACTGACCAAACCCGCTTTTTGTTAAAATATATGGATCTGCCAGAAATGGACGTGCCATAGAAACCATATCGCTTTGACCTTCTGCCAACACCTTATCTGCTAATCTCACATCATTAATACGATTACTAGCTACTACTGGCAGGGATACAGCATCCTTAATCATTTTTGCAACCCAGACATAAGAAGCTCGTGGCACCATCATGGAAATAGTAGGGACCTGAGATTCATGCCAGCCAATGCCGATATTTAATAGATCTGCTCCTGCATCCTCCAATAGCTTGGCAAAGGAAATCGTCTCTTCCAACGTTGTAGTATCTGGCATTAGATCAATTCCAGACATGCGAAAAATGACCGGATATTCACACCCGACTTCCTTTCGCACCCGCTTCATTATCTCGACTCCGAACCTCGCACGACGCTCAAAATCTCCTCCCCACTCATCCGTCCGCTTATTTGTCACCGGAGAGAGGAACTGATTAATCAGATAACCTTCCGAGCCCATAATTTCTATAGCGTCAAAACCAGCCGTTTTGGTCCGCCGAGCCGCTTGAACATACGCTTCAATGGTTCTCTCAATTAATTCCGCATCCATTTCTATTGGAGCATCACGATTAATCGTTGCTTGAAGTGGTGAAGGTGCTACCGGATCAAGTCCTGTTTTATGTTTATAAGCATACCTGCCTGAATGAAATAACTGTAAGGCAATTCGCCCACCTTCCCGATGAACGGCTTCAGGCAGCAGACGTAGCTTCTCTATATGTTCGTCCGCATATACATTGGTAAACCCCTCACCCGCTCCACCTTCAGGACAAACAGCCGCGCCACCTGTGACGATAAGACCAACCCCGCCTTTAGCACGCTCTGCATAAAAAGCTGCTAGTCTTTCCATCCCATGATCAAGCGCTTCTAGCCCTACATGCATAGAACCCATCATAATTCGGTTTGGTAGAATCAATTCATTAATTTTAATTGGATGAAATACGTGTTTCAACAATTTAATCACCTATCTTCCGTATTTGAATGAATATTCATTCATTTCTCTTTACAGTTATAAAAATCCTTTTTTACATCAATTCTTGCAATGTAAAATGTGACCCAGTACACTAAGCAATAATAAGCTGTCATTTACGGAGGAGAAACATATGAGAGAGACTATTGGCTTTATAGGATTAGGTACGATGGGATTACCTATGGTGAAGAACCTGCTAGCAAAAGGATTTACTGTACATGTTGTCTCTCGCAGTCGCGGGCCTATCGAAAACGCAGTATCTTTAGGTGCGATTGAAGCGAATAATCCGCGTGATCTGGCTGAAAAGGTAGACATTCTCTTAACATGCCTACCCCTTCCGGCTACAATTGAAGAGGTTTACTTTGGAGAAAACGGAATTACAAGTGCTGATCTTACAGGCAAACTGGTTCTTGATCATTCTACGGTAAGCCCGATGCTTAACGAAAAAGCAGCAAGCGCCATTCAAGAAAAAGGCGGTTCCTTTATGGATGCCCCAATCAGTGGTGGACCGATGGGAGCAATCGCAGGTACATTGGCAATCATGTGCGGTGGGGATAAACAAGATTTTGAACGTGCCAAACCAGCCCTTGAAGCAATGGGTACCAATCTTTTCTACATGGGTGCTATCGGAAATGGCAGTATTGCGAAACTAATGAATAATTATATTATTGGTGTACATACAGCCGCATTAGCGGAAACATTTGTCCTGGCAACCAAAGCCGGTGTCGATACAGCAGAGCTTTATAAAGTTCTGGAAGCAAGCACGGGTGATAGTAAAATGTTGCATCGAATTGTACCGCTCGTTCACGAACGTGATTTCGATGCTCGTTTTAGCAACAAGTTGCTGTACAAGGATATGCGAATTGCTGGAGAACTCGCCAAAGCTTATGATGTCGAAATGCCTGTTAACAGCCTCGCCGAGCAAATGTATCAACAGGCTAATGAAAAATATCCAACTGAAGATATTGCTGCTTTGTTTAAATTGTATGAAGAGAAAAACAACATTATCGTCTCCGGCAAAAAATAGAAAAGAATGATTCGATGGCAAAAGTAAGCTTATCTGCATTAATTCCTCTGCGTTCAGATATTGCAAAATCAATTTCCGAATTAGAATTTGAGCGAAATGCAAATGCCTTTGGAATTTTACAGGCACAAAAATATATTGATTTTGAGGACTAAAACATTGGAATGGTACGTGTCCAGCTTAGAAAACAAAAAAATACAGGCAGTGGACTCTTCGAAACCTCATACGTTTCGCCTCTTCCACTGCCTGTTTCTTATCCTACAATCGAATTAATCGATTAATTTTGTCTGCCATATCAGCAAACAAATTATCTTCTATTGTTTCTATCTGATCTGCATTCACAATAAAATTGAAATCTACGATCCAATACGTTTCCATAGCTTCAGGTTTCCCTGTTAGCCTGCGTATTTTTTCTGTAACGGCACTCACTGGAACAATCTCTTCTACAAGACTCATGAAGGAAGTCATACTCCGATTTCCAACTGGATAGGTTACCTCTACCTCCACTTCACACTGATTCGTCTCTTCTAATGGATATAAATGAATAGTAGCAAACGTTGTTTGTCCTATCGTTTCATCCTGGATCAAGCCAATCTCAATTTCATGGCTCTCTTCTCCTTCCAGTATAGAGCGATCTGTCCGCAGAATTACATCTGTAATGATACCCACAGGTGTAAGTACTTCATCAATTTTTGATACTAAATGATCTAACATGTTATTACCCTCCTGTTGCTCACTCCTCCTATCATACTGAAAGGAGTTGACAGCGTAAAGAAGAGTGTCCCTATCCGCAAAAAGAAACCGCTTTCAAATATGAAGGCGGTTGTAAGCTCATAATACGTGTATGAGATAACTGTTATGCCTCTAGATTCTTTCTTTCGAGAAATTCAGATAACCAGAGACGTCTAACATCTTTATTTGGACAATAACCTAGCAAATAGCTATCGCCATGCATGTACTTTTCCTTTAGCACCTCTTTATGTTTACGAAAGAATGCGTTTTGGAACTCAAGTGGCATCTGCTGGTATTCCTCTAATGCAGAAGGGTGAGCGAGGAAATAATCTTCGTCATAAACCATTTCTTCTTCATTCTGACGACTGATAAAATACAAGAATAAAAGAACAAGTCCCGTGTTTACCAATAATAATGTCATGAGATCCTCCCCTTCCTTTGCCTACAGCATCAAAAGAAGATTCTTTGACAATAAGTCAGAAGTATCTGTCTTTTATTTATTTTACCATGTTTTTTCCACTTGGTAACTACTTATGAGACCCAATAATGTGATTTTTTATCAACAAAAGTGTAACTAATTTCACTAAAATCAGACCAATTTCCTGATGTCATAAACGAATACATACTTTCTTGAAAACTGGTTAAATTATACATATCAAACGAAAACAGCGAAATTCTGGTGATAAACGTGAGCATTTTCAAAAAAAGGCTTCTATGGATGTTAAAAAAAAACAATCAGCCCCAAAGTATTTCTGAGCTAATCCAAAAAGAAAAAATTCAAGAGGGGCAACTTCCCCCAACACTTTCATACACCCTGCAAGAATTTGAAGATTGTTCTGATCTGACACATCGTTCATTTCCCCAAAAAAAGGTCGACATCCTTTATTTTGGAAATCTGGTAGATAAGGATCAATTAGAACGAGACGTATTTCAAGCGGTTATTTATACAAATATGGATACTCAAACTGCGCTCTCCCAGTCCCAATTTATAAAAGTAGTTGATTCGAAGGAATGTATCCATGGCATATTAGCTGGAGGCGCTGCTGTCTTTTACGAAGAACAGGCTTATATGATCGAGATAGCTGCTCCACCTTCACGAGCTATTACACCTTCTCAGGCAGATCCAGTTATTACAGGACCTCACGAGGGATTTACAGAGGAAGCTAGTACGAACTTATCGCTCATCCGCAAACGATTGCAAAGCTCCCATTTAAAAGTAATTAAATTACATGTTGGTGAGATTACCAAAAACGATGTTTATGTTCTCTATATCAAGGATATCGTGAGAATGGAATTCGTTGAAGATATGAAGCAAAGAATTATGGATATTGAAATGGATGCCGTTTTTGATACAAATATGTTGCTCCAATTAGTTGAAGATGATGTCGCCTCGATTTTTCCGCAATATCTAACGACAGAACGCCCAGATGCCATTGCATCAAAACTGGTTGCTGGAAAAGTTATTGTTTTAATGGCCGGAAGCCCAACTGCTTTTTGCGCTCCCTCCACTTTCTTTGAATTTTTCACATCCTCCGATGACTATTATCAGAGATGGTTGATTGGAACTTCAACCAGATTGCTTCGTTTTATCGCACTAATTATTACCATTTCTTTCACTGCATTGTATGTTTCGATTACAACTTTTCACTATGAAATGATTCCTGAGAGTTTACTACTAACCCTTTCAGAATCAAGAAGCAGAGTGCCCTTTCCTCCCTTAATCGAAGCATTATTGATGGAAGCGACAATCGAGTTATTAAGAGAAGCTGGAGCTCAATTACCCACAAAGATAGGTCAGACTATCGGGATTGTAGGCGGTATAGTAATAGGCCAAGCGGCTGTACAAGCTGGCCTGACTAGTAAGATTTTAATTATTGCCGTAGCCTCATCAGCCATTGCTTCCTTTGTAATTCCAAGTTATGAGATGAGTGCGTCTTTACGTGTATTACGTTTTGGCTTTATTTTAATCGCCGCAATTTATGGAAACCTTGGACTCGCTTTGGGGTTGGTTGCAGTAGTCATTCACATGTGTGGCTTAACCAGTTTACGTTCATCTTACCTTACAGGTATTGCTCCTCTCAAGCCAAAAGACTGGAAGGATATTTTTATTCGCGCCCCATTTTCCATGTTGAGGACACGACCTTCACAATCAAAATCTACCAACAACGTAAGTAACAAAATGAAAAGGTGACGAACGATATTGAGAGAAAACCTATCCGCATTTCATGTTACTATACTTATCTTTATGATTCAGTTTGGGGTAGTTCTGTTCAATCTGTCTCAAATTGAAGCCTATTATTTTGGAATGAATGGTTGGCTTATTCTATTCGTTGTCTTTGCAATTGTCACACTAAATATATTACTAATTGGTATTGTTTATCGTTTGGGGAATGGCAGGTCGATCTTTGAAATATTTGAGGAAGCTTTGCCTAGTATTATTCGGATCCCCCTATATATTTTTCTGACTAGTCTTTGGGGGCTTTTAGGCAGTTTGTTAGGGAAACAGTATGTACTTATCTTTCAAATGATCGCTTTCCCAACCTCAAGTACCATGTTAATCAAACTTCTAATAGATCTTTTAGGATTCTATTTGGTGTCAAAAGGAATATATACCATCAGCAAAGCTTCCTCTATATTTTTTTGGCTAGTCATTTGGACTGCTATTCTATTTCTCTTTTTAATGAAAGAATTTGAATTTGTACGACTTACCCCATTTATTTTCCGAGAGCATAAAGATTATCTGGAAGGCTTCTTCTATGTCTATCCTGCCTTTTTGGGATTTGAATTTAGTCTGTTACTATTTCCCTATGTTAATAAAAAAAGCAAATTGATAAAATCCACATTTCTAGGCAATCTCCTTCTTACAATCGTCTATCTTATCATTAGCATTTTCTCATTTGGTTTTTTTGGTTATCACTTGCTAAAAGAATTACAGTTTCCAATGATTGAGTTATTCGCCTGTATTCAATTACCGTTTATAGAACGTATGGAGAATATCATTTACGGTTTTTTCCTATGTACAACGATTATTACACTAGTGTTTTATTTTTGGTCTGCTAAAGAAGCATTAAGTCGAGTATTTCCTAAAGTTAAACAAAACACTCTGGGTATCATGATCATTGCCATAACCTATCTCATTTCTTTTTGTGCACAGGTGTTAAACGACGTCGAGACTTGGTTGCGTTACTTAGGGTATCTAGAAATAGGAGTTGCTGTCGGATTACCACTCATTCTCATTATGATCTTACTTCTCCAAAGAAAAAGAGGTGGGATTATTGACAAATAAATCCTTCATCATTATTCTTCTGTTTCTGCTCGCTACACTGACTTCTGGTTGTCGCGATCAACGCATAATGGAAAAATTGGGATTTACACACACAGTAGCCTACGATTTGTTACCAAATGGGAAAACCGCTTTTACCCTAACCCTACCCAAGGCCGATAAAAATTCAGAAGCGCATCAAGAAACCTTGACAGCAGTATCAGACAGTTATAAGGATGCCACTATCATAATGGGCAGACAAACTCACTTTAACTTGGTAAATGGCCAAATGCGTAATGTCTTATTTGGTACCGCACTAGCCAAACAAGGATTATGGAACCATCTGAATGCTCTAAATCGGGATCCGGTTGTATCCCCACTAGCTAAGATAACAATAGCATCCGGGAACGCTGGTGATATTCTAAAGAAGGATTATAAGGAACATCCCAAACCAGGTAAATATATTGATCTACTACTTGATAAACAAGCGAAGAATTTTGCGTCGTATCGTATTACACTCTTTAGCTTTAGTCGAGATTATTATGATGATGGAATTGATCCCATTGCACCTACTATAAAGGATAATGGAGATACTCTTGAAACCTTTGGATTAGCATTATTTCAGGATGACAAATATGTGACCAAACTTCCCCCAAAAGATACGATCCTGTTCGCCTTTCTTACCGGAACCTTTCGGAAAGGTAACTGGAACATGTATCTAAGTGAAAAGTTGAAGAAGAAAGAGCTTGTCGTACTAAATTATCTTAACAGCACCAAAAAAGTACAAGTTACTCACGATCAAACGGGTACTCCACATATTTTATATGATTTAACACTTAAGGGCACAGTCGTGGATTACACGGGCCCTTTGAATCTATCAATTGATGCTGAGCGACATGAACTGGAGAAAAAAATTGGTGATCACGTAAGAGCTGAAGCCAAACGAATGGTAGCACATATGCAAAAGTATAAGGCAGATAGTCTTGGCATTGGTAAACATGTAAGAAACAGCATGAGCTACAGTCAATGGAAAAAAATGAATTGGCGTGAAGAATATCCAAAGGTGGTCTTTGATTGTAAGATTAAAGTTACCATTATGGAATATGGTACATTCCGCTAATACATGTGATCCCCTTTTCCACTTACATGATAAGGGCCCCCTAGACAGCATTTCTACTGCTATGGGAGCCCTTATTTTATTCCGATTTTTATATGTGATGAGAAATTTCCTGAATCATGAGATCAGGATGATTCGTGCAGATCGTCAATTCTGGGTGCCATTTCATCATCTCTTTAATCGCATTTTTTTCATCTACTGTCCATGCAATCACTTTGTAGCCCTTTGCATACATCTCATCGACAAACACCTTTGTCAGATATGGGTATGACATAGACAAGATGATTGCTCCTGTCTCTTCTAATTGCTCTTTGAGTAGTGTTGGTTTTCCTATCAGGATGAGCCCTGTTTCTAAAGACGAATCCAGAGTATTTACCTCTCTGATTACTTCATGGTCAAAAGAGGTAATGTATACATCTCTCTCCATCCCATATCCCTTCACTAATCCTACTACTTTTTCCGCTAAGCCTTTATACATGTTCCCAGCTGTTTTCAACTCAATATTGATCTTACAACCTGCCGGGTTCAGCTTTAGAATCTGATCGAGTGAAGGAATACGTTCGTTTGCAAATGATTCATCGAACCATTTTCCTGCATCTAGTTGCTGAAGTTCTTCAAAGGTATAATCCTTCACCCAACCACTACCGTTTGTGGTTCTCTCCAAGGTGAAATCGTGAATGACCACGGGGATGCCGTCTTTACTAAGTTGTACATCCAATTCGAACGATACAATCTCAGGTGAATCCCAAACCAGTTGAAAGGCAGCTACGGTGTTTTCGGGTGCTTTTCCAGACCATCCACGGTGTGCCATGCAATCGCCCATGTTACTCTCCTCCATCCATTAAAAACCGATTTTTATCAGTGATTATCCACGTAACTCTTACTTAACCGGTTCATTCTCCGTTTTTCGCCAGAGTTCTCCTACTTTTTCAAAAGTTTCTCCGATTTTGTTTCTGCCTGTTTCAAAGCATCATCTATCGTACTTTGACCCAAGACAACCTTTTGAATCTCCGTCATGATTACCTCTTGAAGCTCCTTGTAACCAGGAACCATTGGACGCGGCTTACCATATTGCAATTGATCGACTGCCACTTTGAAATTAGGATCTTTATCAAATACTGCTTTCATCTCTGCTGCTTCGAGGGCATCATTGGTTACTGGCATATATCCGGTTGCTGCTGACCATCTGGTGGTTTGGGCAGTATCTGTCATCCATGAGATGAAATCGAAGGCTGCTTTTTTCTCTTCTTCAGGAGATTTTTTCAACACAACCAAATTTGCTCCCCCTGTAGGAGTACCATAGCTTTTATTAGCTGGTAGGAATGCGGTTCCTACATCAAACTTCGCTTTTTCACGCATATTTTTCAATTCACCAGTCGTTGTAAAGATCATAGCTACCTGTTGGTTAAGAAAATCTTGACTCGCTACATCCCACGCATTGTACTTTTCACCTGGAGGTGCTTTCATTGTTCCTTCTTTCATCATGTCCGTCCAGTATTGTAGTGGAGCTTTACCCGCCTCACTGTTAATCATTAGCTTTTTGCCATCATCACTTAAAATTTCGCCACCGCTTTGAAACACCATTGCCTCATAAAACCAGATATCAATCGGAGAGGAATAACCGAAAACAGATGTTTTCCCCCCATCTTTCTTGGTCATCTTCTCAGCAAAGCTGCGCATCTCATCCCAGGTTTTTGGACCGTTTGGATCTAAGCCTGCCGCTTTTAACATATCGCGGTTTATATATAAAAGTGGAGTGGAGCGATTAAACGGAATTGCATACAGTTTGTCTTCCCAGTAGGAGTTCCCCATCAGACCTTCTATGTATTTCTTTTCACTCCCGGCGGCATATGAACCTAAGTCTTCCAATACCTTCGCATCAGCAAAAGCACCGACTGATGCGATTTCTACCATCGTAACATCAGGCTGATTTCCTGCTGTAACGGAAGAAAGAACTTTGGTATGGTTCTCATAATAATTTCCTTGATAAGCAGGCTTAACCACAATATTTTTCTGGGATTCATTATATTCCTTGACCAGCTTTTCGATCATTTCACCATTGGCACCGCCCACTGAGTACCAGAAATCAATTTGAACTGGTGCATTGGACGATTGTTTTACTTCTGCACTTGCACCTGCATCTGTTGTAGCTGGTTCAGAAGGTGCTGCTTGATTGGAAGATGCACACCCTGTAATACCTGTTACAGCAGCAAGTCCAATTGTTCCTAGAAAAACTCCAAGTTTTTGTTTACGCATGTTAAAATCCTCCCTTATATTAGTAAGCATTTTTTATTTGGATTGATAGGTGAAAGCCTGAATAATATGACGCTGGGCAAAGAAAAAGATCAAAAGGATAGGCACAACCAGAATCATGTTACCTGCCATTGCAATGTTCCATTCACTTCCACCATCAGACGCTTTTAGCATGGAGATGCCAATCGGTAAGGTACGCACCTCATTGCTATTGGTCATAATAAGTGGCCAGAAATAATCATTCCAATGATAGATAAAACTGAACAGTCCAAACGTTACAAGAACATGCTTTGCCATTGGGGCCATGATGCGCCACATAATTTTCCACTCGGATGCCTGATCCAGTCTGGCTGCTTCAATTACTTCATCAGGAACCTGCATAAACACCTGTCTTAGCAAAAATATTCCGAATGCACTTGCCCCATAGGGAAGGATTAGCGACCATAGCGTATCTACCAACCCCCAGTTACTCATCTCCACGTAAATCGGTAAGAAAATGACTTGTGGAGGGATCATTAAAGCAATCAACGTTAATGCAAACAGCAAATTTCTACCGCGGAACTTATACCTTGCAAAAGCATAAGCGGCTGGCACACCAGTCAAAATCTGTAAGAATAATACGCCAAATGCTACCAGAGTACTGTTTAATAAATAAGTGGGAAATGGTCCAGATTCCCATGCCTTTACAATGTTTTGAATCTGCCATGATTCAGGTAACAAGGTTGGCGGGAACTGGTATACTTCTGGTAACGTTTTAAACGCAGTCAAAGCCATCCAAATAAACGGAAAGACGAAGATAAGTGAAACAGCAATCAGCATAACTGCTTCTCCTGTTTTTAGAGCTATACGTCCCATGATTTTCACATTGCTCACTCCTTTCTAGTCATTCTAGCGATAATGAACCCGTCTCTCTGCAAACCAGAAGTGAAGGAAGGTCATCACACCAATCAGACCTAGCAGTACTACAGAGGCAGCCGAAGCAATCCCTCCATTGTAAAAGTCCATACCTTGTTCATAGATATAAAAAACGAGCATATTCGTACTGTTAACAGGACCACCCTGTGTCATGATATAGATGGTGTCAAACACCTGAAAGGATGAAATCAGATTAATTATCGTTAAAAAGAAAAGAGTGGGTGATAACATAGGAAGGGTAATTTTTGCCAAGGTGCGCAATTTACCAGCTCGATCAAGCGATGCCGCTTCATAGATATCTTTGGGAATGCTTTGTAACCCAGCGATAAAAACAATCGTGTTATAGCCTACGCCTTTCCACACACTGACCAGAATTAGCGATAGCAATGCGCTACTCGTATCAGCTAGCCAGGTGTAAGCAGGAAATCCGAAAAACTCTAGAATCGCATTTAAGAGCCCATATTGTGGGTCCATAAGCCACATCCACAACATCGATACGGATACGAGTGAGATAATATGAGGACTAAAAACAGCCGCTTGCATAATCCCATAAATTTTCGCCTGTCTGTTCAACCATAATGCCAGGAAGAACGAGAGAACTAAACTGATTGCAACCGTTCCAAAGGTATAAATGATCGTGTTTATCACCACAAGATGAAAGTCACTATCTAGCATAATCTCTTGAAAATTAGCTAATCCTACCCACTCCATTGCACTTAGATCAAGGAGCGACCAATCATGAAAGCTAAGGTAAATCATGTAGCCAATGGGAAAGAAAAAAAATAAACAAAAGAAAAGTAATGCTGGCATAATATAGGCATACGGTCTCACCGTTTCAGTCCACCGAGATAAGGACCTTTTTTTCATCGTCACTTTCTCTTTCACCAGGGAAGACTGCTGTGTGCCCATTGTTGGTTGCATCAGGTCATCCCCCCTGCTAGTTTTTGCTTCTCCTTCAGGTTAATTCCCTGACGTAATCGGATGCCAGATTCCTGATCAAACAGGTACAAGTCCTCCTCGTTCACGGACACGATCACCTCTTGTCCCTCCTGCAAGAGGTAACGAAGGTCATCTTTAACCACGAGCTTTTCCTGGCCAGACTCTACATAATAAAGGACATCTGAACCGAGAATTTCTCGAGATAGTATGTTTCCTCTTTTCATGAATTGGGCTCTATCACTTAGAGGAGCTTCCTGGTTTACTCCAGCGATTTTTGCAGACTCTGGTCTAAAGCCGACTAGTAATCTTTGTTGAAAACCCGATAGAATATTCATAGCTGGTGAACCAATAAACTGTGCCACAAACTGATTATCCGGTTCCTTATATAATTGAATGGGACTGGCAGCCTGTTGGACTGTTCCCTGATCCATCACGATGATTTGATCTCCCATTGTCATAGCTTCTACCTGATCATGCGTTACATAGATAAAGGTGGTTCCAAGACGTTTGTGCAAACCGGTTAACTCAACCCTCATTTGATTGCGCAATTTAGCATCCAGATTGGATAGCGGTTCATCCATTAGAAATACTTTCGGTTTTTTTACCATGGCACGTGCTAATGCAACCCGCTGACGTTGACCTCCTGATAACTGTGAAGGCATACGAGTCAAATACTCCGTCAACCCAACAATCTCCGAAATCTCCTCAACAAGCACCTTACATTCTTTCTTAGAAACCCCTCTATTACGAAGGCCAAAGGCAATATTGTCAAAAACATTCATCGTAGGATACAGGGCATAATTTTGAAACACCATCGCCAAATCTCTTTTCCCAGGTGCAAGATCATTTACAAGCTGATTGCCGATCCATATTTCTCCTTTTGTAACTTTCTCTAATCCCGCAATCATTCGTAAGGTCGTGGATTTACCGCAACCTGATGGTCCTACAAGTACGCTAAAAGAACCGTCGGGAATTACAATATCAATACCTTTTACAACATTCTGTTTGTTATAATCCTTAACCAAGGATTTCAGTACAACTTGAGCCATCTTTCTACCCCCTTGTTACGTACGTGTAGGCTTCTTCTTTTCTTTCTGTCTTAGAGACAGAATAGGCATGCCATAACTCAGATGTCCCTGTTGATACAGCTATGGCGTTATGTGAGAGTGCTGTTTCGATTTGCTGGATGTTTCTGATTAGACCTCCAGCGATAATCGGTATGGACAACGCATCACTGTATTCCTTTATCTGCTCGGGGAGAAGTGCAGGCATAATTTCTAAGGCATCAGGCAGCGTTTCTTTGACAGATTGAAGCCCCATACTTACGGAATCACTATCTACCAGAAACAGTCGTTGAATCGTTAATAAATCATGCTTTTTCGCCAGCTTAATCAAAGAATTACGAGTGGTCACAATTCCGGTAGGCTTCACAATATTACCGATATAAGCCATACCTTCTCTGTCAAAACTGATGCCACCCATTCTCTCCAGATGTAGAAAGACAGGAATCTGGTGAGAAACGAACAAATCCACATATCTCTTCATCGTCCCCAGATTGCCAATCGACAGCACGACTGCACTAATAGGAGCATGAAGTGCCCGTTCAAGTGACTTAGGCTCTTTCACGGATGCAATGATTTGATGCGTTTTTAGTCTTTGATAAAACTCAGATCTTTTCATGTGCTCCCTCCCTAAAAAGACAAAAAACCTTTTATAGACAGAATCGATAAACATAACTAAATAAATGTTTATGGATATGCTATACAAAGGTTTCTCCAAGGCTCCAACCTTCTTGCTATCTACTTGTTATTTATAGTTTACTTGCCAATTGTTAATAGAAAATGATAATGGCGTTAATTTTCTGATAATGTTGTGAAAGTATGATTAATTTCATCTATATGAAAATACCCCCCTTTACCATAGATAACTATGTCCAAAGGGGGGTGCTTATGGTAGAATTTCACTTTAATTTTTCTCTTTTTTAGGAAGCAGGCTGTAATGGTACATTATTTACAGGAGGCGGCATAATGCTCACAGGTGGTGGTGTCGATTCTGGAATCGGTACCAGATTTTGCTCTGATACTGGCTGATTCTCTTGGAAATTAGGAGCACCAATTACATCCGCAGGCGGTTGGTTAGGGTCGTGACCTGGCTGCGTATTACCACCACTGTTATCCGTTCCTGGATTCGTTTCAGTTACAGGCGGTTGTGAATTCTGTTCGGAGTTTTCCTTTGATTCTGAAGCAGATTCCCTCTCCGTTTCCTTTTTAGGTGAAACCGTTTTTTCGTTAGTAGTCGATTTCTTCTTAGGTTTAGAGTTATTCACATACTCAGCAGAACCATCAAACGGAGAGTCATTTAGATCAATCGCAGCAATTTCGCTGGAGTCCATCTTCATCGCAGTCTGTAGTGCTGTACGTATTTCATCACGTTTATCGGTTGGAAGCATTGTATAAAATGTGCTTGAATTCCAGTAAGCTTCTGTTTCTAGCACAATAAAATCGGCATTGCTATAATTTTTGAAATCATTAGCCAGACCTAGTATTTGCTGTTTAGAGAAATCACTGTTTACATGCTCTCCTGCAGTCTTAATGACATCAGGTAGTTTTGCAATACCTTCAATCGTTAACATTTTGTTAAGGATAGACTTAATAACTTCTTGCTGTCGTTTGTTTCGATCGAAATCGCTGGAGTAGTACTGGGTACCACGATTATCATGACGATGACGTACATATCCTAATGCTTTTTCACCATTTAATGTCTGGATTCCTGGTTGAAGATTAATATGTGTATTATCGGTTGGGTCATCATAGACTAGTCTTCTGTCTACATTGACCTCAACACCACCAATTGCATCCACAATTGCTTTAAATCCGTTAAAGTCTAACTCAACATAATGATTGATTGGGATACCCAGCACTTCTTCTAACGTCTTCTTTGTTAACGTAACACCATTTTCAGTTGGTGTTTCCCCTTTTTTCTGTGCCTGTCTTCGCTCTATCTCACCATTGGCAAAAACTGCATTAATTTTATTATATCCTTTATAGCCTGGGATTTTCACGCGCGTATCACGTGGAATTGACATCGTTGTAATTTTTTTCGTTGCTGGATCAATTACTCCTACAATCATAACATCTGTGTTTAGAGACCCTGTCTCAACACGTGAATCTCGCCCAAGTAGGACAACTGAAATTGGCTTGTCACTACTGTATCCTTCATCGGCTACAGCTGGACCTTTAACATCCTGATACGGATTCTTTGTTGCTTTTTCTAATGCGCCATTAATACTTTGGACCACGTAGTACGCATAGGTTCCTCCACCCATTAATAAAAGAGCAAAGAATGTAAGTAAAATAATTCGTAGTTTTTTATTTTTTTTCTTAGTTTTCTTTCCTTTGGGAGCGGTGCGCTGTTTTCGATTTGTCGCCACCGTTTCATTCATATGTAATCATTCTCCTCGTTGGACAAGTAACTTGTCTCATTTATCTTACGTCTTCCAAAGAATATAACTTATTCTCGTATGCAGTTGTCGTTAACTCTAGGATATTTTATTTCCTTCTCATGTACTAATAAGACAGAGTGAACAGTCAAAAGGTTTCTACTCATCTCAAAGATTTCTCAGATTTTGTCATTTTTTATAGTTTAGACAAATGCAAGTAAAATCTTCGTACTGCCAAAAACTACATACTATCTTATCACACAGTAGTGGAATTTTGTAGTAATATGTCGTACAAACGTTGGAATGTATTCTGGGAATCCATAAAATTAAAATCGATCTATCCCTATTAAACTATGGAATAGACTGGATTTTGATACAAATAAAAAAATCACTCTCCTCCCAGTCAATCAAGACCGGGTGCGAAAGTGATTCTTGTACTATTCTTTTATTTTACGCCTCAACCAATTCGGTCTCGGATAATAATTGAGTTACAGCAGGTGGATAACATTCTGGGGAGTTGTAGAGACGCCATGTTCCTTCACTTGCTTCACCCAAAATTGCTCGCAAGCTCCAGTTAGCATCCAGTACCAATTCTTGCTCGGTGATAAAAGTAAGGGTATCGCCATTTCTACGTTGTACCTGATAACCTTGCCCATCTTTACCAACAACCAGTAATACTTCTTCTACTACATCTCGTGGTTGAATAGAAGATAGTTGCAGATTGCTATAAGCTTCCTTCTGCAAGACCATGCGCATCCGGTATGCTTCTGGCAGACTTTCTTTTAGTTCACCAAGTAGCGGCTGTATTTCTGCGACCAAGCCTGTATCGTACTTTTTATCCAGCCATTTGAAGAAAGCGGACAAAACAGAAAGAATATTAGTCGCCAACGTTTTAGATGGACTGTCCACTCTTTTCAGAATGTCGTGAGCAAGGAAGTAGGCAACATACTCCTTCTTCAAATCACTCCAAGTAAAAGATGGTCCAAACGAATTTCGTACGAATGTACGCAATAAATTCATTGATTCATCATACTTTTTAACAGTTAACTCCGACTTACCTGTCGTCATTTCATTCACGAATATTGCAATGTCTTCCAACACTTCTCGACCAACGGTAAAAATGCTCTCAGGTAATCCTTCTATCAGAGGACGTTGCAACAGGTTAGAGATGTGTAAGCTCTTGTTTGGATAACAAAGCTGTGCCTTCATCTCCTCCACATGCAGGAAGCGAGCCACACCTTGTCCCATTTGCATTTCTTTATCCAGCTTGTCCAATGTCTGAGCTAATTCTGCTTTCAACTCAGCTTTATCGGAAGCTGCAATCAACAATGGAGGCAAGTCGTGTAACTCCTGTTGCGGGTTTTGCAACCACTGCTCCGTAAAATAACTCTGAATCGCCCACTGTAAAATACGTGGAGGTAGCATCGGAGCACTCGTGATAAATAATGTCCCTTCTGCTAGCTTCGTTCCTGTAGAAGTAAGCGCTTGGATGCTGTTTTCCTCTGTAGGTTCTCCCAACTGAAGAATCTCTACTACCTTTTCAATGCTTGGAAGTAGCCCCTCTATGAACAATAAATCCTTGTTCACAATAATCTCAGCTGCCACATTATGAAGTTCTAATAAGGTATTATCAAGGGATCGAATTAAAAACTCTTCCTTGTGCGCTGCATATACCCAAACTTCAGTAGTTGCATCCTGCTTTTTAGATTCGAAACATACATTAGACTTTAATGCATGTTCCAATGCCTTCGCATCGAAGTTACGATATACATAACGCATTAAGTTCTCTTGTTCTTCATCTGTTTCCTCTTCATATCCAATACCTTGTTCATTCAGGCGGCGATAAACAGCAAGAATCAATTCTTCTTCCTGTTCTTTATCAAAAGCCTGCATAATCCGGGTAATGCTCTCTTTTAGAGAAGCCCCAATCATCAGACTGCCTGAAAAGATAGAGGAACGATAACCGAGTGACAGCAAACGTCCTAAGAAGAGTTGCCCTGGTGTAAATGTTACGGCTTGAGCAGTCGTAACCTGGTGTTCTTCCCCTGTTAGTACATCGATAACAGTTGTTGTATCTTCTTTAACGAAAGTAATCTCATATAGTCGGAATTGTAAATGGGACATTCCATCCTTGATTTCCTGTTCCATTCTTCTTCCGTACTGGCCAATAAATTTCTCTAAAATGGTAACACCCTCGTGCTTCACATCGAGAACGTACCAATTCATAAAATGATCTGTCCACAGTGGCTGAAATAATTCTTGCAAAGGAAGGCCTGTTTGCGTTGCGAAACGATCACGAGCACGGCTAATTTCTTCATCGTTCACCTGCTGGATCACAAATTTCGTCAAGCGTTCCGTCCAAGCTGCAAAATCCTTGCGCAGTTTTTGTTCCTTTGCAATACGAACGTCTGCAATATTGGTAACAACGCCACAGCATTTTTTATATTTTTTGCCACTTCCACATGGACAAAGCTGATTTCTACCGACTGACATAGGGGGTAGTTTCTCCTTTCGTCCCAGCGAACGTATCGGCTGGGAATTGCCACAATCCTTCTAGTTATATCGCATTTCCCGAATCTATTTCAAGTATTCTGCCCGAATGTCTAGTAATCAATTCCCATTTCGGAGCGTGCTTCCCACTTGTCTACAAAGTGCTGAAGTTTAATAATTACCACCTCTACGCGCTTTTTCTCTTCTAGACAAATTGAAATAGCTTCCAGTTGGTTGGTGGCGAATAATTCCACCACCTCCGTTTCCATATGCTTTAAAAGAGCCTGATAATCAGAAATGATCTTACGGATCAAGTCAAATCTCATTTCAATGCAAATGGGCTCTTCTCTATTCATTATTCTGCATCTACAGAAGAAACGATGTTCTTGATAGCCTCAACAAGTTGTTCGTTCTTGTGCTTCTCGTTCATTAAGGTTTCAATTGCATCCATATTGCTTTCTTGGAAATGAGAAATTACTTCCCCAGACATATGTTCGTTGCGTTGATCTAATAGAGACACCGCTTGTCCTAATAGTTGTTCCACTTCTTTTAATACAGGTTTATTTACTGATACTGTTGAATTCATTATTTTTTCCTCCTGGACATGTATAAACTGTTCTGTTTGATGTTCTTTTACTTCTTGCTTCGCTTCAACAACAGCTTCTGTGCTGGCGACTTCCGCTATAGCCGTGCTGATTTCTTTCTCAGGTTGTTCCGAATGCTTATTGCTGGCTACATTTACGTAGATATTTTCACCTTGAACAATGAAGCGATCATCCAATTCTGGGGCAAAGATGCTCTCTTTTTCGGAGAGTTTAATTTCTTGTTCTACTAAGTGGAACAGAGAACGAATGGAGAGTTTGTCTTTTCCATTCTTTACTAGATACTCAAAAATCTTGTCATTAGCTAAATTCCATTCAGCCAAGTACCAGCGTTCATCCCCTTCGTATTGAACAAAACGTGGATCCTTGTCTAAGGTAAGCAGTCTTGTGATCTGATTCCAGGAAAAATTGGTATGTTTACGCAGTTCGCGCATAATCTGATCCATGTTTTTAGGAGAATGAGCTCTTCTCACAAACTGAAATGCTTTATCAACCAATTGATGCGGTTGATAGGTTAGCTCAACAATCGCTTCTGATCTACCTGCTTGAACAGGGGAATCAGGTAACTGTAAGGCTTCGTTCAGGGATTCTTCCGCACTCTTAGAGGCAGGAAGATAGCTGGACAACTGCTCCAGCCGCATGATGATTTCAGTTCTTGGAAGTGAACGCTCCCCTGGCCGAAAAACCTTCTTGATGCAACTACCGATGGTATATGTAGGCCTCTTCATGAACATTCTCCTTATATTTTGCAAAGACTTTCCAAAAGACGGAATAAGTAATTATTCTACATCAAACGAATAAATCCTACAATTGTATAGCTTTTTTCAAGATTAACTGTGGAAAATGTAACAGTCTTGCCACCTTTGACGTAATTCTCTATGTGAAGAAAAACTTGGACAACCTGTCAGCAACCTATTTTCATGGAAGTCCCTTCAAACACGTTGCTCGTTAGAATTGTTTTTACCCAATCAGTTTACTAAGGCTACGCTCTATTGATTATACATTCTGATATGATAGTAAGCGCAACTAGGGAATTAGACATTACTCTGGGATATGTTGCTTACAAGTAGAATTTGGGAGGAATAAACGCTGGATACGATGATTGTACATGCCGCACACTATATGGCTAATTCCTTTGCTCCATTAGGATGGATCATGATTTTTTTCGCAAGCTATGCAGAATTTCTGTTTTACTTAAGTATTCCGCTATATTGGTTTATTGGAAATCGCAAAAATAAACGAATGATTATTCAAACCACGATTGTTGTCACTATAGCCATGCTGATTAGTTGGATTTGTGGTCAATTTTTTTATCGAGATCGCCCTTTTGTAGGGGGAAGCTTCGTTCCTTTAGTAGAGCATGATGCAGATGCCTCTTTTCCAAGCGATCACGCAACAGCAGCATTAGCGATTGCCACGACTTATTGGTTCTGTCTAAAGGCACAAGCAAAAAAATTCTGGATAGCATTAGCAATAGCAGTTGCCATTTCTCGTGTTTTTGTTGGTGTCCATTATCTCACAGATGTTATTGTCGGTATGCTACTAGGTGCTGGTGTTGCTTGGCTCGTTAACAGATTCCTTCCATCATGGAAACAAGGCAACTATCTGATCGATGAAGGGATTACTCTTTATGAAACGATGGCAAGTAACCTATTGAAAAAACAACCACCACGCAGCGGTCGCAAAAGAAAAGTTTGATACCCTGGCACCATATGCTAGAGGTCGAAGTGCGTTACACTGGTTTATAAGATCAAAGTCCATCTATTTCCTAGCATCTGAAAGGGTTGTTTCAAAGGTCAAAATGACTTTGGGTCAACCTTTTACTTTTTTACAGCCAGTGCAATGAGGAATAGGACATTCTCGACAAGTCATACGAATATACAGAAACACGACTTACTCTTGACTCTTCAACTAGGAGGAATACCGATGATTGATCAAGAGGGTTCGCATTGTAATGCAAATGAGTCTGATGAAATGGATATGTATGCAGGACATAACGCTGGCCCCATGGCTCCTGATACTTGTCCTATTTACATGCCCCCATCTCAAGAGCGTTTTTATGTCACATTCACTGGTCTATGCGATCCGTGCCCACCTCGTCCCGTAAGGTCATATGTTGTACCGCCGAATCAGTATATTAGGTTTCAGCCTCCCAATTTGCCTCAATTCTCACCCTCTCAAGCACTCTGTATAGGAACCCTGTGGCCTCTCCTGTACAGTCCGTATCATTCCAGATGGGGGCAAAAGGGGGAAATGTCATGAACCAAGTCCATCCCTTCCAAACTCCCGAATACCATCACATGCTTAGACAGTTACAGGAGCTTGATTTTGTCTGTCTAGAGCTGAATTTGTATCTGGATACCCACCCAGGCGATACCCAGGCGATTAATCAGTTTAATCATTTTGCATATGAACGCATGAAATTTGCTAATCAGTTCCAGGAAAAGTACGGTCCGCTGCTTAATTACGGGCACTCCTTCTCAGGGGTACCTTTTACTTGGGTAGAAACACCATGGCCTTGGCAGGTATAACTCTTGAATCGGAATAAGCTTTGAAAGTGAGTTTCATTTAGTTGGTATCTGAGGAAAAGAGGTGGATTTTCATTGTGGGTGTATGAAAAGAAGCTACAGTACCCTGTCAGAGTAAGCAAGTGCGATCCACATATGGCAAAGTTGCTACTGGAACAATATGGCGGTGCAGATGGAGAACTAGCGGCAGCTCTTCGCTACTTGAATCAACGGTATACCATTCCAGATAAAGTAATTGGTTTATTAACTGATATCGGCACGGAAGAATTTGCCCACCTTGAGATGATTGCCACAATGATCTACAAACTGACAAAGGATGCGACGGTAGAGCAGTTGCAGGATGCCGGGCTTGACGCTCATTATGTATCACACGACAAAGCCTTGTTCTATAGCAATGCGGCTGGAGTGCCATGGACCGCCGCCTACATACAGGCTAAGGGAGATCCCATTGCTGATTTATATGAAGATATCGCCGCAGAGGAAAAGGCTCGGGCAACGTATCAATGGCTAATTGACATGACAGATGACGTAGATCTACAAGATAGCCTCAAATTTCTTCGGGAGCGAGAGATTGTACATTCCTTGCGCTTTCAGGAAGCAGTGGAGATACTTAAGGAAGATAGAAACACAAAAAAGATTTTTTAATATGTGCCACCATGTGCCGACGCCTGTATTGGCGTCGGTTTACCGAATTGTAGGACAACCAAAAAATCAGGACTGTCGTATCACATCTAGCTCTAAGACAAACTCCATCCTATCCCCAGACAAAATAACGCAAATAGATATATACATGCGACATAAATAGCGTAATAATCGTCAGAGGAAAAGCAACTTTAAAATAGGTCATAAAATTAATTGGATGTTGTGATCTTGCAGCCATCCCAACAACAATCACGTTGGCACTGGCGCCAATAATCGTTCCATTACCACCCAAGCATGCCCCGAATGCCAGACTCCACCAAAGCGGTTCCAAATCGGTAATTCCAAGTGCCCCCATCTCTTTTATCATCGGAATCATCGTAGCTACAAAAGGAATATTATCCACAAAAGCAGAAGCCAAGCCACTTAACCAAAGAATGATCAAGGAGGTGTTTAGTGGATCACCTTGTGTGTACTCTATTGCTTTTTCTGCTAGAGCACCAATTACACCTGTATGAACCAAACCAGCTACAAGAACAAACAATCCTACGAAGAAGAATATCGTGTTCCATTCCACTTTATCCAAAGCTTCTTCTAGATAGTGTTCCCCTGTTACCAAGAGAAGAACAAATGCACCTGTAAGAGCAACCGTTGCAGACTCTAGATGAAGTACCCCATGAAAACCAAAGCCGATGATAGTAGCAGCTAATACAAATAATGATTTTTTCAGAAGCACGGGGTTGGTTAACTCAGCCTTCTCATTCACCTTCATTAATTTTTCCTTTGCTTGTGACGTTGTTTTAAGCGAGTTGCGATACACCAAAAGCAAATATAAAATCGTTACAACAAGCATAACAGCAATTGCTGGAGCCATATTTACTAAAAATGATATAAACGTAAGCTCTGGTACGGCACTCCCTATCATGATATTAGGCGGATCACCAATTAACGTGGCTGCTCCCCCTACATTGGAACAGATGATTTCACAAATGAGATAAGGTACCGGATTAATATCGAGCTGTCTAGTAATGCTGAATGTAATTGGGACCATCAACAGTACGGTTGTTACATTATCTAGCATCGCAGACCCCACAGCTGTAATCATGCTAAGGACGATCAGAATTTTAATCGGGTCTGCTTTTACTCGTTTCGCCGCTCTCATTGCAACAAAAGTAAAAATACCGGTCTGAGCTGTGATGCTGACTATGATCATCATCCCAATCAACAGGCCCAAGGTATTAAAATCAATATGATGAATCCCTTCCTCCTGTGTAATAATCCCTGTCAGGATCATAAGCAAACCGCCGGCCATCGCAACGATAGTGCGCTGAATTTTCTCCGTAATGATGAACGCATAGGTAACCAGAAAGATTGCAATCGCCACTAATGCTTGATTATCCACATGAATGCCTCTCTTTCAAAACTGATAGTGCTAGGGTATCCAAATAATACTGGGACAATCATTAGGGTAGCTAGATAGGCTAACATTTTCCGATATACATACTGATAAAACAAAAACAGCCCGTCCCTATTGACGAGCTGTTCTGCACTCTTCTATTAGTGTGTCACATTCCTCTTACCAGAAAACACTTCACCCTACCAAAATCCTCGGTCCAGCACTTCCCCACACATACTCACATCATAGCCACCAATGGAAGATATTTCTCTCCTGAACTCTTCACCTTGCAGCAATGTCAGGATCGTTTCAATCAATTGACGATTTTCATGTGTATCCATCATTACAAGATCATACTGTTCCGTCATAAGTGGAATAAACTCAACTTCCAAGAGTTTCGCTGCCTTCTCAATCCCCACTCCTACATCTGCCTTGCCAGCAGCTATAGCAGTGGCTACAGCAACATGACTGTTTTCAACACAAGTATGGTAGCCTTGCAACATGGATGGTGAGATAGTAGCAAGACGCATCTGCTCGTCCACCAGAACCCTTATTCCAGATCCCGCCTCCCGATTCACGAACCGAAGAGCAGGCTGTATCAAATCAGACCATTTTTGTATATGATAAGGGTTCCCCTTTGCCACATAAAAACCTGCCTGTCGCTTCATCACATGTACCACCAGAAAGGGGCGTCCTGTCAATAATTTCTTAATATATGGCAAATTATACGTCCCACTATCGCCATCAAATAAGTGTGTGCTTGCCAAATCTACTTCGCCTCGATACAGGGAAACAAGCCCATTCAAACTTCCTTGATGAGAACGGAGAGTACGAACACCAGGTATTTCTTTTTCTACTCTAGTAGCAAGCAGATCAAGCACGATATCTTGTCCACTAACGATGAACTGCTGCTTCCCGGCATAATAAGACATACCAGCTTGATCACTCTTACTTTCTAGCATGTCATTCGTTGGCATTACGTTTTTTTCTTCATGATTCTTCAACTCTACTGTTGTTGTTTCCCCGCGCTTTTCATAATCATTTTCCTTAGAAATTTGTTCTACCTTAGTCCGCTTTTTATAACGATTCAAATCATCAGCATCTACCCTCATTTGTCTTCCTACTCGATAGGCAGACAATTCTCCCTTTTTAATCAGATCATACACAGTTAATTTAGATACACGCAGTTTACCTGCAATCTCTTCTATTGTATAAGAGGGTTGTTGCTCCATTCCGGTATCCTCCTTGTTGATAATAGTAACAATATTTCGAATGACTTACTCTCTTTATCAAGTTATAATAGAATAAATTTAATTATAAGTAGTTATAAGTAGTTATATTTAATTATACCAAGAAAAGGAGAACACAATGAAAAAACTCTTTGCACTACCATTCCTTATTTCCCTGCTATTAGTAGCTATTACTGGCTGTTCGACTACAGCAGCTCCCACTCCTTCCTCATCTGGCAATCAGGAGATAAAAGCAGAACTGCTTATATCGGCTGCAGCAAGTCTGACAGATGTTTTAGAGAAAGTGAAAAAAGAATTCGAACAAGAACATTCCGACATTTCACTAACCTTCCAGTTTGGCGGTTCAGGTAAATTAGCTCAACAGATTGAACAAGGTGCTCCTGCTGATCTTTTTTTATCTGCTAGTTCAAAAGATATGAAACGATTACAAGATAATAAACATGTCCTACCTGATACCATTACAGATATCGCAAGCAATGAACTTGTTCTGATCGCTCCTTTGGATAGTACCATTTCTATTAACTCGTTTGAATCACTATCACCAGAGTTAGTCAAGCAGTTTGCTATCGGAGAACCCTCTTCCGTTCCAGTCGGACGATATACTGAGGAGACACTTAGTACTCTTGGCTTGTGGGAGAACATGAAACAAGCTATGGTTTATGCTAAAGACGTACGTCAGGTTCTTACTTATGTGGAATCATCAAATGCAGAATTAGGAGTAGTTTACAAAAGCGACGCACTAACCTCGTCAAAAGTAAAAATATTGGCTACTGCAAAACAAGAATGGTATTCGCCAATCAACTACCCTGCTGCTGTTGTTACTAGTAGCAAGAATCAAACTGCGGCTAAGGAATTCCTCACGTTCTTGTCTACAGATAAAGCAAAAGCAATTTTTCTAGAACATGGTTTCTTACCTGTTAACTCTCACTAATAGCTTGAACTACTCGTCATCCAGAAATAAATAGGAGGTTACTAGTACTGTGCCGGATGTGTCTTATTCACCGCTTCTACTCTCTCTAAAAATCGCTGGGATATCTACATTGGTTGTCTTTATAAGTGGTCTTACGCTTGCTTACTGGCTATCCCGCCGTGATTTTTTTGGTAAAAGTATTCTGGAAGCACTTTTTCTTCTTCCTCTTGTACTACCGCCAACTGTAGTTGGATTTGGTCTATTGCTTCTGTTCGGGAAAAATGGATGGCTTGGTCAATTTTTGCAAGAATCATTTAACATTCAGATCGTCTTTACCTGGATAGGTGCTGTTATTGCTTCCGCAGTGGTTTCCTTTCCCTTGATGTACCAGGCTGCCTCAGCTGCGTTTCAACAAGTAAACAAACGATATGAACAGGCTGCCATTACACTGGGAGCCTCATCCTGGAGAGTGTTTTGGACGGTTATCCTTCCACTTTGCTGGCCAGGCTTACTTGCCGGGTTAGTCCTCTCGTTTGCCAGAGCTCTTGGTGAGTTTGGGGCTACCCTAATGTTAGCAGGTAATATTCCTGGGAAAACAGAGACCCTTCCCATTGCTATCTATTTTGCTGTAGAAGCCGGAAAAATGGATCTAGCTGCTTTTTGGGTAATTATTATTGTTGCTATCAGTTTTAGCACCATACTCTGGCTCAATTGGTGGAGCAAGCATACTATGCGTCGTTTCGCGCAACAAAAAGAGTAAAGGAGCTGCTTCATGCTACATGTACATATTACGAAAAAACGAGCACACTTTACCTTGCAAGCTGATTTTACGGCAGATAACGAAATACTCATGCTTCTTGGTCCATCTGGTTCTGGAAAAACCACGATTCTGGAGTGTATTGCCGGGCTTGTCATCCCCGACAGTGGGCTCATACGGCTCAACGATCAGACCATGTACAGTTCAGATGCTACTTTCATTTTGTCTGTTCAACAACGTAAGATTGGCTATGTATTTCAAGACGATACCCTTTTTCCACATATGACAGTTGAAAAAAACATCTTATATGGAATCAGATCTCAAAAACAGGAACCAGATCAGCTATTTCTTGATCAGGTAAGTGAGACGCTTGGCATCCGTCATTTATGGGGCTCCTATCCTTGGCAAATTTCCGGTGGAGAAAAACAAAGGGTCTCTCTGGCACGGGCTCTCGCTACCAAGCCAAACTTACTTCTTTTAGATGAACCATTATCGGCTCTCGATTCAACCACTCGTGCTCAATGCCAAGATGAATTACTGCGATTACATCAATTATGGCATATTCCCTTCATCATGGTTACGCATGATGAGGAAGAAGCTCGTAAATTAGGCAGTACTATTATTCGACTGGAACAAGGACAAATCGTACATAACTAAAAACAGCAAAGTTGATGAGCGATAGGATTATCTTCTCGCCTCATCTACTTTGCTGTTTTATATTACCCCGCTATGCTAACTTACGCAGTCGCCTGAACTCTATTATTTCTACGTGTCTTATAGGCATTACTTGCTCCAATTAACCACAATACAACTTCCAGCACGAACAGGATTGCCACTATGGAGCCATCCCAGAATTGAATTGTAGTTAGAGGATTTTGTAGCATATTTTGCCCTGCAATCATTAATGTTTGGTAAACGATTGGAATTTGAAGAGCCACTAGCAACCAGAGGGCAATTCCACATCCAAGAACATAAAACAAGGAATATCTTTTCGATACGGTTTTCTCCTGAGCGGAAAGGTTGTCCCACTCACGCGCTTCCTCTTCCTTCAGCTTTATTCTGACTAGAGATTTCAAGAAGGTCTGGGTATTCATCATTAAATTGGAGGTGTTTGTACTGTTAATCATTACGAAATACATATCCGTACGTATAAAGACGAGGAATTGCCATGTGAGACGGAATAAAAGAACGAGCGCTACCATTTTTGAAAAGCCAAACCAGAATGATTCTGTCGAAAGCATGAGCTGAACGAATAGCGCACCTAACAGTAATACACTATCCCACAGCATTCCGGCTAAATAAGGCACATATCGCTGTTGTTTTGGCTGTGACCACATCCCGGTCATATCGGTTTCTACGACGAGCCAATATAAACGCAAGCTAAGCCGTAAACGAGCAGATATTCCTAATCTGGCTGCTGCCAAGAGATGGCCTATTTCATGAATCAGTAGTAAAAACCATGAAACTACGAAAATTAACAAGGTATTTAAACCAATGGAAGATAGAACGAAGGCATCTTGAAAAGTAGGAAAAAGATCAGTTCTTACTAAGTAAATGGCAACCACGGCAGCAGCACAGATGCTATAAAGTGTGACACCAACCTTTCCGTAAAAAAATTGTCCCAGCTTTCTCATCCATTCCTTCGCCTCTATCTGTGTATGCTCGATCAGAATCTGATCATCTACGCTTCGGATCAGGTTCATCTCCAAAAGTGCCTCAGCAAAGTCAAGCACATCCACTTCTACACCATGCTCCGTAAGCAGCTTTGCTTGCACTTCTTCAACCGTTTTCGATCCATCCATGAGTCGGATGACCATGACCGCCTCTTCAGGTACACGGATAAATTCCCTTAGATTGGGATCGCCAACTGTATATTCGTCACCATCCGGCTGAATAGACAAGTGAGACATATCTACTCTTGATTGCATATGTATCTGGACTGCCTGTTGTTGTAGGTTTTCACTCATAAGACGGTCATTCCTTGTTTAGCGATAGTAATGATTTCTTCAATATCTACCGGTTCTTCCAATCGATTCTTATCAGAACGCCCTCCACATGTCGGGCACTCTTTTACTCTTTGCCACGCATGCATTTGGAAGCTCTCGTAGTTGCCTGGGAAAAAAGTAACCGTTGTCCCTTGCTCTAATGGTTTCATTACTCCTAATAGTGTATTCGCAACCTCTGAAGCAATCATTCCACATAGAACCGAAACGTTGGGAGCAAAGGAAGGATTATTCGGACGGAATTCTCTGTTATACCACATGCGAAGTCGTTCCTCATACATCGGGTCAATTCGCAAAGACTCTATAATCGAGCAATCGAAGCATGCTCCATTCCCAGGGTGGAATTTTTGCAAAAACATCCTCATCGGTCCTAAACGTCCTTGTACAAACGGGATACCATAATGATAGCAAACAGAATTTACCCATCTGGACGTCAATATGGTAGGAGAGTCAATCATTGCAATGACTAAATCAGCACCCTGAAGGATATCTATCAGCGAATCAATTCCTGTGACTTCTCTATTGTAGATATCTATTTTCATGTTACCATTTATTTTTAGTAATCGCTCCCGAGCAACCTCAGTCTTATATCTTCCCACATCATCTTCAGTAAATAGAAACTGTCTGGTTAGATTACTTGTTTCCACCGTATCAAAATCTAGAACAACCAAGTGACCAATCCCCATGCCTGCTAGACAGCTCGCTACTAAATTAGAACCACCTATCCCTAAGAGAACCACTTTTGAATCTTTCAATTTTTGCTGGAATGAATATTTACTTTCCTCCAAAGAAGAAAAATTGGTAAAAAAATTAAGATTACTTTTATATCGGGCTGTTTCTTCTTCATTCAACAAATTCAAACTATCGTTATCTTCAACCAATCCATATTCATTTAACATATCTAACGCATCAACCGCATCATCAATGGAAGTATTGGTTATAGAAGCCAATTCTTCTAACGTATAGGCTCCATTCATTTGCTTTAAAAACAGATCGATCTTACCATCCTCATCCTCTATAGTTATTGATTGATCATTAAAACCAATATGGATCTTTCCATCGTGTACTACATAAGGCAAGATAGACTCTTTTATTTTGGGTCTCATACATCTTCACCTTCCTACGCTGGTATAGTAGAAATATAAAACATACCTTACTCATGCTTTGTAATTTAATGAAAAGACCGTGTCGAATATTAGGCTAGTACTTTTATTCGTACACGGTCTTTTCATATGACACCTGTTCTGATCGATGCTGTCTAAACTTGTATACATGTTACATTTGCACCTGTTCCTTTCGTTACAGAATCCCGAGAGGAGTACATGCTATGTACTGTAACGAAATCAATTTCTTACAGACAACCGACTTATATTGTACCTGTTATTAGATCAGATAAAATTGTTGGATTTAATTGCTCAACTTTAGAGATTTTGATTTTCATACGTCTTACCTCCTCACAGTGATTAATTTATAGTTTTGGTAGGTGAAATCTTATGCTGTGCCACCAGCCTGAGCTGTTACAGCTACTTTTTCAACTTTAGAAACTTTGATTTTCATACGTTTCACCTCCTCATAAATTTACATTCACCTTACTTACACACTTGGTCCGATTTGTGTTGGAGTTAGAACTTCAGTTTTACGGATTTTAATTTTCATAGGTCTCACCTCCTTTCCATATACTGACCACAATCAATTACTGAACAGGTAATGAGCTCATTCATTGCTTTCGTTTGAAAATAGCGACCAATTCTTCTATCGCAACAGGTTCATTATCTAGCTTTTTACACTTTTTGAAGGAATGGGGGAAAAAACGTGCTTGTATATAGGGAATTCCAAAGTAATGATAAATTGGGTTAATCAACGTTGATGATACTATTTTCGGAGAATCTATCATTCCCAGTACCAAATCTGAGCCGTCATGACTTTCATGCTGACTAGAATCTGAACCACTGAGTCTTTTAGTTTTTTTGAAGGGAGTAGCAGCTATAGTTCGAGGGAAGGAAAATTTGAGAAGAAAAACAAATTGCTTTTATATCATACTGTTTACTTTTGTTTTGTTATTTTTTGTAAATAAATATTAATATTTCCATTTGCTGATTAAGAAAATAATAACATACAAAAAATATGTCGTAAATGATTATTTTTAAATATTTTAAAAATTATGTTAAATAAAAAATGTTACTATTTCTTTGATTTTTTGATTTACCTTTTGTTATGAAAAAAGGACCAGAGAATCCTTTGTAAATTCAGGATTCTCTAGTCTTTCTTATTACTATCATAATCAAGTTTTAATATCCGCGCCAAATTTTCCGTCGAAGTACAGGGGCATAATGCCACTCTTCTTCTTCTGGCATCTCTGCCAATGTGTTGCCTAAGGCATTCATTTTACTATCAATCTGGTCTAAGTAATGAAAGAGAACAGCGGTCGGCGTTTTACCAGAGACTGCACTTCCCCAGCCCATTTCCAGATCACCGTGGTGGCTTAAAATACAGTGCTTGAGATGCAGTACTTCACTGTCAGTTGGTGAAATGTTCTGCTTGATACATGCATCCGTTACCATTTCTGTTCCCATTACCAAATGTCCAATCAATTGACCTGGTGTTGTGTAATCAGGAGCAATCGGATCGGATAGCTCATACAGTTTACCAATGTCATGCAATATGCAGGTGGCAAATAACACATCACGATCCACATGAGGGTATAGCGGTAATAGATGTTTTCCCAAACTAAGCAAAGATACGACATGCTCCAACAAACCTGAATAATAATGATGGTGCATTCTTACCCCAGCCGGATAAGCTACCATACGCTCTCGGACCTCATCGTTTTTCAGGATATACGTAAGAATGTTTTGCAACACAGGACTTTTTATCTCCGTCAGATATTCCTCCAGCTTCGCCCACATTTCTTCTTGCGTATATTTGGAGGTAGGAACGAGTGATTCCATCTGCACTTCATCAGCAGGTGTAGCCAAGCGGACACGTTGAATAACCAACTGTTTTTTCCCGCGGTACACCTGAACCTGTGCATCTACTTTAATCACTGCTTTTACCTGAATTATCTCTTTAAGCTCATCATTAACATCCCAGATCTTAGCTGACAGCGTTCCGGTTCGGTCTCCCACTTCCAGATTCATATACTCACTCTGGTTGCTGGCAACCCCAGTTTCTCTTTGTTTGACGAGACAAAAAGCAATTACGCGGTCTCCCTCCACATAATCTGCCAAACCCTTCATGCTTTATTTCCCCTTTGTTTTGTTGAATAAGAGAGACTCAATTTTTTTCAAGATATTGGAACCAACTAGATCATCAGCCTTCTGAATCGTATTCGTAATTACCTGTAACAGGTCATCTTTTCCATTCCAATGTTCCAGCACAATAACCTGATCCGTATCAATTAAAATTTTGCGTAGCGCATAGACAGCAAGCACGATATCATCCAAATATCCTATTGGACCCGTTATTACTTCAGGAATCAAGTCAACCGGAGAGATAAAATAGGCTACCGCAAAGGCCGCCGTAGCTTTGGAACTAGTCGAAACCCGCTTGTCTACTAGTAAGCGGGCAAGTAATACAAACAGATCAGGAGCAAGCAATACATAATGAGCGATTTGATCTGAAATTCCCTTTTCCTTGATAAAAGATTCCACTCTTTCTCTAAGCTTATCATAATATCGTTGATGGCTCTTCGATAACTCCATAATTTCCTGAGATGATTCTTGTTCCGTTTGAGTAAATGATCTATCTACATGTTTATCCATGATTTATATTTTCTCCTGCCTTTCGTTTCCGAAAACGATGTACTAGATAAGCAATAGATACTCCTACGACGAACACTATTATAATAACAACTGTAATCTTCTTTATTGCCATTTCAAATAATTTTGCCCAATTATCGCCAAGTACCATTCCTAGTGTGACGAATAGGGTTGTCCAAAAAAGTCCGCCAAGATAAGCCAATATTGCATAGATTCGAAATGGAAGCTCCGTTATCCCTGCAAAGTATGCCGTATACTGTCTGACACCGGGAATAAAATAACCAATCGGGATGGCCCATTTTCCGAATCGTTGAAACCATTCCTCTGTCTTTTTATACACCCGATACCCTTTTTCGAAACGTTTCAGCCGTTTTTCAATAAATGGATGCCCTAGCTTGTAGCCAATCCAATAAGCAGCTGTCATACCAGCAATCGATCCGAAATAACATACAAGCAATGTTGATAGATATGTAAGCTCCCCAGTTGAAACCAAGAACCCTGCGAATACAAGAAGAGTTTCCTCTGGAACAGGCAACAACCCCATTAAACCGAACAAAAATAAACCAAACAAGGCAGCATAACCATAGGTAGAAACATAACTGCCGAATTGAACGACAAAATCTTCCATAAAAGCCAAATCACCCTTTTCTACCGTGCTCCGCGCATATACGCTTATCTATTCAATATAAACTTGCCTACAAGTAATACGTCCATAGGTATCAATGGTTGCACGATAGAACTTTTTATCCACACTTTTGGTACACTGTAATGCTCTGGAGACAGCAAAAAACCGACACCCATCAAAAGAGTGTCGGTTTTTCATCATTACTATTCTGCCTTCTGATCAATAGCAAAAACGTCTTTTTTACGTAGGAAATCCATGATTTCACTGGCAGTGTGCTTTTTGTAAATCATGTCCATGATATGGTCAACGTCTTCTTTTTCCAGACTGGTTGCAAGTAGACTCTCTTTCAAGAGAACATCATTATTGCGGCGAAAATATGACTGGATTGTACGCAGTACGCGTCCTTCAAAATTCGTCTTTAACATTAGTTCAGTCGTAGACATTACTTCCACCTCATCATACAGTATACCCTCTATTATCTATCAAAACTGTCAAGGAATCAACCTTGGCGCATAGATGAGTAGAAAGAGACGTTGTAAACGCCTCTTCTACTCATCTATTATGCATTCATTTTTGTAGGAGTAGCCATTAACATGCCTTCTAATGCTTGCACATCATCTTCAAGCTCTCTGACGTCATCCTCAAGTAGCTTTAAGAGATGCTGTTTCTCCCGCAAAACTTTTCGAGTCTGCTCCAAACGGTCTTTCATATCAAACACACCTAGATACACTGCTGTTCCCTCCTTATGTAAAGAGATCCTTGAACCACCTTACATGATATGCAAAGGAACGATTTTGTTTCCTGATTTTTTTTACATTTTTGAATCACGTTTTGACAATTCATCACGTAAACGTCTGATTTCATCACGCATGGCATCTTTTTCCAGTTGATCCATCTCTTCATCTAGCTGAGTATCGTATGCATTACGACGGTTATCATTCATTCCAGAATAGTTATGAAACCCATTACCCTCAAATTCATCATGGGGACGACGTCCATAAGGAGTGTGTGTATCCCAGTATGGTTCTTTTGGTATGACAATTGCTGCCAAAATATAAATTAAGATTGGAGCTCCGGCTATGAAGGATAGACCCACAATCAGACGTATCAGAGTAGAATCAACACCTAAATACTGCGAGACCCCTCCACATACACCGAAGAGCATTTTATCCGAACGGGAACGGTATAATTTTTTCATTTTTTGTACCCCTTTCCTGTACTATCATTCTTGGTAGTTTTAGGATACCTCATATTAGTCTCGTCCAAAACTGGCTACAGTGGGATTTTTTCTCCGTCTAAAGACTGAGGAGGGTCTGAATAAAAAAGCAACGGTTGTTCACTCTACAAATGAGGTGAAAAAGATGTTGATCCAGCATGCGACAAAATTACTTCCAGCTATTGCTCTTGCTCTACTATTCACTACTGGCTGTGCTACAACCAATATTAGTCAATCGAAGCAAACGAACCGTCAGTTGTACTTTTTACAAAGTGATCCACAAACAGCAACGGATGAACAGAACTACACACCATATGGAACACCTGTAAATATGGGAAGTGGCTCTGCGTATGGGCAATATATCAGACCAGATAGCATATCCGACTACGATATATATCGCTAAAGCATACTACATGTTAATTGTCTCACTCTTTTAAGTAACATTATCATCAAAACGTTATTTAACAATTGGGTTACATGTATGTTACCTCTTTCATATGAGGATATAGAAGTTATACATACATTTGTACATGTAATACCTTTCTCCTAAATGTTTAGTGAATGTAGGTATTTAATTGGTTTCGTCATCTTTCGGGAAATATTTAAAGATCTCATCTGTCTCAAATGACCGAATGAAAGTATCGAGCCACTTGTAATAGGACAAGGCATGCTTCATTTTTTTCAAATCAGCTTCAATAATTGCTACAGCATCCTGATCATCTTTATACTGCTCCATAATATGGGTCAGTTCGCTAACAGCTTTATGGATCTGGGAAACATTGCTTTCCATAGATTTGCGCCAGCGTAGGGAAAAATAATCACTTAGATTTTGGTACCAATCGGGTTCGGTTGTATATAAATCTTTGCGAGACCCTTTGTTCCATACCTTATTCACCATTTTCAAATCAATCAAGGTACGCATCCCAGTGCTCATGCTGGTTTTGCTCATTCCCATTTTTTCGCCCATCTCATCTAGAGTGACAGGAGCGTAAGAGAAATACATCATGCCATATAAATGACCGATTGATTGCGTGATACCATAAAGGTCCATATTATTTCCCATCGTTTCTATCATGCGATGACGCGCCTTTTGAATGGCAATCTGAATCTCTTCGGGGAGTTTTTCAAATTGGTCCATACGTTTTTACCTCCTCGTATCGACTCAGCTATCCTAATTTACAGATATCATTATAGCGTGTTTATACGCGGAAACAAGCTCCCAATCCGTTTTATTCACAGTAAAGAAATGGGATAAGGTGACCTTTTCGGATAAAAAAGGTATAATGTATTAATTGAGTGTAAAGTTTTTTCTGTATGTTCTTTATTTCATGTTCATTCTTTACACAAAAAAAGTATGGTTGAACAAGTATGAACACATTCTTCTTCCTGTTCGCCTTACTTGTTTTTTATGAGTTGTCACACAAACTTTTAAAAAGCATAGAAAACCAGATGAAAGGAGTGCCTTCATGCCAATTATCGAGGTAAAAAACTTAACAAAAGTATTCGGTAAGGACCCCAAAAAAGTAATTCCCTTACTGAAAGAAGGCTGGACGAAAGAAAAGATTTTTAAAGAAACAAAAATGACTGTTGGGGTTAATCAAGCATCATTTTCCATCGAACCTAGTGAAATATTCGTGATTATGGGTTTATCGGGAAGCGGTAAGTCTACACTTGTTCGTTTATTAAATCGCTTGATTGAACCTACTGCCGGACATGTTTTCATTAATGGAAAGGACATCGTTTCGCTAAATCAGGAGCAACTTCGCGATGTTCGTCGCAAAAATATCACGATGGTCTTTCAGAAATTCGCACTTTTTCCGCATCGTACTGTCTTAGAAAATGTTGAATATGGTTTGGAAGTACAAGGAATTGCCAAGGAGGAGCGTCGTAATAAAGCGATGGTCAGCCTAGAACTCGTTGGATTAAAAGGATGGGAAAACTCAAAACCAGATCAGTTGAGCGGTGGTATGCAGCAACGTGTTGGATTGGCACGCGGACTGGCGAACGATCCCGATGTGCTGTTAATGGACGAAGCTTTCAGTGCTCTAGATCCCTTGATTCGTAAGGAAATGCAGGATGAATTACTGGAACTACAGTCCAAAATGAAAAAAACAATTATCTTTATTACACATGACTTGGATGAGGCTTTGCGGATTGGTGATCGTATTGCCTTAATGAAAGATGGAAATATCGTCCAGATTGGTACACCAGAAGAAATCTTGACCAATCCGGCTAATAAATATGTAGAACGTTTTGTCGAAGATGTTGATTTATCTAAAGTTCTCACAGCTACCCATGTTATGAAGCGACCTGAAACCATTACATTGGAGCGTGGACCTCGTGTTGCCCTTCAATTTATGCAAGAACGCGGAGTCTCTACCTTATATGTTGTAGACACCGCTAAACATCTTCTAGGTGCTATTACAGCTGATGATGCGGTTCAAGCAGTGCGTACTGGTAAAAAATTAGCTGATATCCTGATTACGGATGAAGTGCCTACCGTTTCGCCAGATACTGTACTAAATGAACTTTTTGATATAGTTAGCTCAACACGTGTTCCAGTGGCAGTTGTAGATGATCAGAATCGTCTGCAAGGCATTATTATCCGCGGTTCTGTACTTGCTGCGCTATCTGGTAACACTGGTGACGAAGGCGGTGACACGAACTAATGGATATGATGAAAATACCTTTGGCTGAATGGGTGGAAGCTGGCGAAGCATGGCTGGAATCCTCATTCGCACCGTTCTTTGCAATTGTAAGTGCAATTATTGGTGGGTTAGTAAGCGGTTTTGAGTGGCTCTTTATGAATATCCCTGCCTTGCTCTTTATCGTTCTTTTCTCGTTTATTATCTATTTAGTTGCACGTTGGAAAATGGCCTTGTTTGCTTTACTTGGTCTCCTATTGATTGTGAATCTCGGATATTGGCCGCAAACCATGATGACTCTCGCTCAGGTGGTTACTGCTGCGATGATCTCAATTATTCTTGGTGTTCCTCTAGGAATTTGGAGTGCGGGAAGCAATACGGCTAAAAACATACTCACGCCTATCCTTGATTTCATGCAGACAATGCCTGCCTTTGTGTATCTCTTACCAGCCGTTTCATTCTTTTCACTAGGAGTTGTTCCTGGGGTTATTGCTTCCGTAATATTTGCAATCCCTCCTACCATTCGTCTAACTAACCTGGGGATTCGTCAGGTTCCAGCCGATCTAGTGGAAGCTGCAGATGCCTTTGGTTCTACCTCCACACAGAAATTGTTTAAACTTCAACTTCCTTTAGCCATTCCATCTATTATGGCGGGGATTAATCAGACCATTATGCTCTCCCTCTCCATGGTTGTTATTTCGTCCATGATTGGAGCACAAGGTCTTGGGGCAGACGTGTATCGTGCCGTTACGCAAACCAAAACAGGCGTAGGTTTCGAAGCGGGAATTGCTGTTGTTATTCTGGCTATCCTTCTCGATCGCTTTACTCAATCGCTTATTAACAGCAGACAAACGAGACAGCCTGTTGCTACATCCCGTTATAAAAAACCGTTAATATTGGGAGCTGCAGCGATTCTTCTTATCGTAAGCGTAGTAAACGGAATGATGGGTACAGGAGAAAACCAAAAACAAATCACTCTTTCTTATGTAGCTTGGGATTCAGAAATTGCCAGTACGCATGTCGTAAAACATGTGCTGCAAGAAAAATTAGGCTACCATGTAAACATGTTACAAGTAGATGCAGGTCCGATGTGGTCAGGTGTCGCAGATGGTTCTACAGATGCGATGGTAGCGACATGGTTACCGCGAACGCATGCGAGCTACTATGAAAAACATAAAAATGCTGTAGAGGATCTAGGTCCGAATTTGGAAGGTACAAAACTTGGGTTAGTTGTTCCTGCGTACATGAATATTTCCAAAATCGAGGATTTAAAAAATCCACAAGTAGCAGCACAGCTAAAAAATCAAATCGTAGGTATTGAACCAGGTGCAGGTCTGATGATCGCTACGGATCAGGCAATCAAAGATTACGGATTATCCAAGTACAAATTGATTGAAAGTTCTTCAGCTGCAATGACAACTACATTACAGAAGGCTTACGATGCAAAAGAGCCAATTCTGGTCACTGGCTGGACTCCTCATTGGATGTTCGCCAATATGAAACTGAAATACCTGGAAGATAGTAAAGGTTCTTTTGGAAAAGACGAACAAATTCATACGATTGCTCGTAAGGGATTAAAAGAAGATATGCCTGATGCCTATCAAATGCTTGATCAGTTCCATTGGACACCTGCCGATATGGAAAGCGTCATGGTAAATATCCAGAATGGTGTTTCACCTGATGATGCTGCAGTGCAGTGGATTAAAGAAAATGAAGACAAGGTAAACAAGTGGTTAGAAGGTATTGAGCTATAGTCATAGCGCACAAAAGGCATGCCCCTATAGGAGCATGCCTTTTGTTTATGATTTATTCCCAGGGTATTTCGCAGGGTCATATACAGGTCGAGGATGATCAAACATTTCCCCTAGCTTCGCATATGTATGACCTGCCAATCGACTAACAGGTTGCCATTCTTTTGCATTAATTTTCCCATCGAAATATAACTTATCATCTACATGTACATGAACCACTTCTCCAATGATCAAATCAGATGCAGCCGGATCTCCCAGCGTGATGATTTGATTCAATTTACATTCAAAATGTACACGAGAGCAGGCAAGTCGAGGAGTCTTCACAATTTTTGCTGGTTGGAGCTCCAATTGTAATGCCTCTACCTCACTCACATCCGATGGAAAATCCGCAGAGGATTCATTTACCTCCACTACATTATTTACATCAACCATATTAACCACGAATTCTTTGGCAAATTGTATATTATGAGCCGTATCCTTCATCACTTGCCCCGGTTTTCTCGCCACTGCAATAGAGATCATCATGGGATCGATGCATGCCACGTTAAAATAACTAAATGGAGCAACATTTACAACACCATCTTGATTTACTGAGGTTACCCAGGCGATTGGACGGGGCACAATCCCTCCAATCAATAATTTATATTTTTGCTGTCGTTCAAGTTCACTAGTTGTAATTTCCACCTGAATCGCCTCCTATTTTCTATTCTTATTCTTTGCTTGGGAGCCAGCTGAACATATAATGTTTATCCTCCACACTCAGCGCATGCTTCGTAGCTTTTAAAGGTCGGAAGGTATCCAGCATGACAGCAAGCTCTTTTGTTTCAGTTTTGCCAATACTTGCTTCTATCTTCCCAGGGTGTGGTCCGTGTGGAATCCCCATTGGATGCAGCGTAATGGAGCCTTCCTTCACCCCTTTTCTACTCATAAAATTGCCATCGACATAGTAGAGCACCTCATCGCTCTCTACATTACTGTGATAGTAAGGCGCAGGAATAGCCTGAGGATGATAATCATACATTCTCGGCACAAAAGAACAAATCACAAAGTTTTGCCCTGCAAATGTCTGATGAACAGGCGGCGGCTGATGGACACGTCCGGTAATTGGCTCGAAATCATGAATACTGAGGGCATATGGGAACAGATAACCATCCCATCCCACTACATCAAATGGATGAAAATCAAAGGTATAGCTGTACAAGCTATTGTTTTGTTTTACCCGTACCTCATATTTCCCTGCCTGATCATGCGTATCGAGACGCTCAGGCAGCCTAATATCACGTTCGCAATACGGGGAATGTTCCAACAGTTGACCTTGTGCATTGCGATACCTTTTTGGCGAAACAATTTCATTTTGTGATTCAATTACGAGAAACTTCGACTTGCAGCTAGGTTGGATGCGATACGTAGTACCAATTGGAATAACGAGATAATCACCTTGACGATACGTTAAAGTACCAAAGATCGTCTGTAGTTCCCCATCCCCTTCGTGAACAAACAGTACTTCGTCACCTTCTGAGTTACGGTAAAAATAATTCATTTCTTCCGTTGGTGTGCAAACGCCCATTATCACATCGTCATTGCCTAAGAGAAATTTTCGCCCCAGAATCGGGTCTCCACCTTCTGGCAAGTCAAATGAGTAAAAATGCTGATGACGCAACTCTTCTCGTTCCACATATTCCAAATCCAGGCTAGCGAATTTTTTTACTTCGCTTACTTGGGTGGGTGGATTATGGTGATACAAGATGGACTGAATCCCCGAAAAACCTTTTGTTCCCATTACCTGCTCACGAAATAATGTACCATCTTCCTTATAAAACGTCGTGTGCCGTTTGTGCGGAATTTCTCCCATTCGAACATAAAATGGCATAATCTCAACCTCCTACTTATTTTCCAAAATGGTTGTACGTAATACACCTAACTTCTCAACTTCTAATTCAACCTTATCTCCTGCTGTAAGCCACGGACGATTCTCACTGCCTAATTCCAAAATACAACCTGTTCCCACTGTTCCTGAGCCAATTACATCTCCCGGATACAGCTTACAATCCTGCGAAGCCCTTGCAATCATTTGCGCGAATGTATAGTAGATATCTCTTACGTTACCTCGGGAATATTCTTCGCCATTAACCCGGGCAACCATCCCTAGATCATAGCGGTATCCTTGTTCAGTTACGGTTCTTCGTTCTTCCAGTTCATCTGGTGTTACTAGCCACGGACCCATAGATGTTGCGAAATCTTTTCCTTTTGCTGGTCCAAGTCCTACTTTTACTTCCTCCATCTGCAAATCACGGGCACTCCAGTCATTTAAGATCGCAAAGCCTGCAATATATGAGTCAGCTTCTTCAACTGGAATATCCATCCCAGCTTTTCCAATCACACAAGCAATCTCCAATTCAAAGTCCAATCTTTGCGTCGTCTTTGGATGAATAAGCGGCATTTGATCCCCTAAAAAGGCAGCAGCGTTGGAAAAATAAAAGACAGGGAATGCATACCACTCTGGAATCATTTCAAGCCCTCGTCTACCACGTGCTGTTTTTACATGCTCTTCAAAGGCATAAAAATCACGGAAGCTGGCTGGTCTTGGTATTGGCGGTCCGATTACTACATCATGAAACTCTATTCTTTGTAAGGTATTCGCTTTTTCTATTTCTTGTTGCAATCGTGGATACCAAGCTGCCCAGTCATGTAATAACTGCTGCATGTCACTTGGTGCGTCTTGTACGGCAGAAGCCAGATCAACAATCTGATCGTGCTGCACAATCCCCGTGCGCCACTCATGATCATTGTTCTTATGCTTGTAACTAATCAGTCTCACTTAGGTCACCTCTTGGCTATGGCTAGCAATATTTTTTAGATATAAAAAGCCCAGTTGTCCATAGCACCACACGAAAGAAAATAGGAAGACAAGGAAAGCCTCCATTTTTTCGTATAGCCATATGAACAACTGGGCTTTGTCTACTCGTCTGAGAAAAAATCTTTTTGAAGGACTTCTCCCCCATAGACAACCAGTTCCATTATTATTGTTTCGTTGTTCTTTCTAAATAGCGATCCAAAGTAGAACGCAATGCTTGTAAAATAGTTCCTTGTGTCGGAACGAGCGCCCGTTCTTTGACACGTTTTTGCAACAGGTCAAAGTCTCGGGGTAACGTTGTCCCAATAACCAGACCACGTAAAAACTCTTCATTTAATCCCATGATAAAACTGAACGAAGCATCCACTACCCCATCAGTGGTACTATCTATGACGAGGGAACAGGCAAACATTTTCTGTGTATCAGTTAAGGGTGTTCCTTTTGGCAACTGGGCAAAACCAGTGGCAAGAACATACTTATCTGCTGCATAACGAGGTGCAGGAGTTTGATTTTCCATAAATTCTTCCCCCTTATCCATCATAATGCAAACGCCTTTATTTGAACAGTGTCATTCAGATAATTTATACATTTCAATTATTTTTTGCATATCATCAGGAATGGATTGCTCTATGCGTATCTCTTCTTTGGATCTTGGATGAATAAATTGTAATTCATATGCATGGAGAGCTTGTCTGTCCAATAACTCTCTACTTCCTCCGTATAATTCATCCCCTATAAGAGGATGACCAGAATAGCTCATATGCACGCGGATTTGATGTGTTCTTCCTGTCTGTAATTCCAATTTGACCAAGGACATATCATCTGATCGGGCTACAACCTGGTATCTAGTAATAGCTTGTTGCCCATCCGCCCTCACTTCACGTTCAATGATTGAGCCTTCTTTTCTTCCAATGGGTGATTCGATTACTCCCTCATCATAAGCCAATCTTCCATGAACAATAGCTACATACCGTCGTTTAAGTGTCTTATCCTTTTGCATACGGGAAAAACGCTCATGTGCCCATTGATTCTTAGCTACGATAATTAAACCAGATGTATCTTTATCCAGACGACTAACTGGACGGAACTTACGTTGCTCTCCTTTTTGCTGCCAGTAATGTACAACCCCGTTCGCTAGCGTACCATCTACATGCATACCTGAAGGATGAACGACGATTCCCGCTTTCTTTGCGATAATCATGATGTCCTCATCTTCTAAGCGAATATCCAAATCCATCGGTTGAGGAATCAAATTCTCTGATTCTTCCTCATCTAACAATATTTGGATTTGATCTCCTTCGATCATTTCTCGGGAAACATAGCTATACTCACCGTTTACCAGAATCTCTCCTTTATATTTGGCTCGAATCAACAGTTTCCGGGAGATTTCAAAGTCTTGTTGTAGTACATCACGTAGTTTACGACCAGCCTGCTCTTTCTTAATCGTAAAACGTAACAAAACATCTTTCATCCGTTTATCCTCTTTCGCTATGTAGTAAGAAGAATGCTAGAGGTAGTATAGCACAAAAAGTAGAAAAACCCCTCGTTCTTTCGTTCTCTAATCAAGAAACGATGAAACGAGAGATTTACGTTCATTACCGTAAAGATTTTGGATTAAATGCATCCTTTAGCCCTTCACCTACAAAGTTGATAGCTAAAATGGTTGATGTAATGCACAACCCTGCTGGTACCCAAATCCACCATTGTTGTTCAATTACTTCTGGTGTAGAAGCAGTTGACATGATATTTCCCCATGATGGGATATTAGCAGGAACCCCAAAGCCCAGGAAGCTTAGAGCAGTCTCTATTACAATCATGGCTGCTAACAGATAGACGGACTGAACAATAATTGTTGAAATAACATTGGGAAGCAGGTGTTTAAAAATGACCTTACTCGGTTTACATCCGATGGAGATCGCACTTAATACGTACTCATTTTCTTTCTCAGACAGGATTTTTCCACGGACCATCCTTGCTGTTCCCCCCCAACTAAGGAGACTTACAACAAAAATGAGGGTGAGAACCCCTGTATCTACAAAAATTGCTTTCACCACGATTACAAATACAAGGAAAGGCAGAGTAAGTACATAATCAGTAAAGCGCATTACCAAGCTATCAACCCAGCCTCCAAAATAACCGGCGATTGAACCAAAAATCGTTCCGGTTATGATAACCAGAACCGTGATGGATAAACCGATGGTTAACGACACTTGTCCACCATGTAGGAGTCGTGTATATACATCCCGTCCCCCTTCATCTGTTCCCAGATAATGGTCTTTAGAAGGCGCCTCATTAATTGACATGATGTCAACCTTTGTTGGATCGTGTGTATCAAGCAAATCAGCACTGAAACTAACAGCAAACATAATGATCAAAAATAGCAAGCTCGTAACGGCTAATTTGTTTTTAAAGAATTTACGCATCCCAATTGCCCACGGCGATGTACCCTTTACCTTTGATTCAGAAACCGTTGGCGGCAGTTGTGGAGTTGTGGTTTGTGACATTCCTTCTCCTCCTATCTCAAACGTATCCGTGGATCTACTACACTGTAAAGCAAGTCGGCAATCAGGTTACCAACCAGCGACATAATGGCTAAAAGCATGGAAATAGCCATTACGACAGAGTAATCACGGCTACTGACAGAGTCGATAAAGAGTTGTCCCAATCCAGGGTACGTAAAAATTGTCTCCGTAATGACGGCTCCACTTAACAGGGTACCGATATCTAATCCAATAAAGGTTACCATCGGAATCAATGAATTGCGTAAAATATGTTTGTTGTAAATGGCAGAAGTTTTTGTTCCTTTTGCCATTGCTGTACGAACATAATCTTTACTAGCATTTTCAATAACGTCATTACGCAAAAATTGTGTATAAGCAGCTGTATTAAATAGACCTAGTACAATAGCAGGTAGAATCGTATGTTTAATTCTTTCCAAATAATAATACAGCGTGCCCTCTTGTGCTCCTACACTGATAGAACCACTTGCAGGGAACCACCCCAGTTGGATTGAAAAAATATAGATACAAACAATAGCAGCAAAAAATGAAGGTACAGCATATCCAATATAGTTAAAGGTCAGAATCAAATGATCGGACCAGCGATATGGCCATCTGCCAGCGATCATCCCAAGAATGAAGGCTACCACATACGTAATTAACAGGGAGGCTAATGCTAGCATCACCGTATTTTCAATTCTTTCTCCGATTAACTGGGTAACAGGCATCTTGTGAACGAATGAATCACCCATGTCTCCTTGAAAGAAACCAGTCACCCACTTCACATACTGAACAGGAACTGGGTCATTATATCCCAACTGTTCCCGCATCTTTGCAATGTATTCCGGATTGGCATTATTCGGATCAATTTTCCCGGTAAGGGCGTCCCCTGGCATTAATTTCGCCAGGGAAAACACCGTTACGGAAAGTAAGATCAAAATAGGAATCATCGCAAGAAATCTACGTATTGCAAAGGAAACCATGCAGACGCTCCTCTCTGATCACTGATGTTGAGTTATTTCGTTACCCACCATTTGTGAGTATCATTGATTGGTGATGCAGAGTTGACATGCGTTCCTTGCACACGTTTGTTCTTGGCAGTAATCTCTTTGCGGGAGTGCAAAAAGATAGATGGTAATTCTTCATTCACTAGTTTTTGCCATTTCACATATATATCCTTACGAACAGCCTCATCCATTGCTTTTTCACTGACACCCTCAGCAATCAGTTTATCTGACTCTTCACTTACCCAACGAGAATAGTTCCACAAGTCAGTTGCCTTGAATAGACCAGCTGGATCTGGATCAGCTGACAATCCCCATGCTGCTGAGAATACCTCAACAGATGGCTCATCTTTTTCTACCATGTCATAGAAGGCATTAAATTCTTTCAACGCCCCACCATTTAATTTGGCGTCAAGACCTACTTCTTTCCAGAATTGCAGAATAGCTTGAGCACGCGGTTCAGCTACTTCTGTACCGGACATAGCATCATAGTTAATGGTGAATTTTTTACCTTGCGGATCTTCACGCAATCCATCACCTGTGACATCCTTAAATCCTGCTTCATCAAGCAGTTGTTTTGCTTTCTCAGGATTATAATCATACGTATTCAGTTCACTATCAGGTGCTTTTGCCCAGCTCACAGGAGGCATTGGCGCATGAATTGGTTCAGCCTTGTTCTTTTCAAATGCTTTTGCCAGGGCTTTACGATCAATCGCATATGCCATTGCTTGGCGGAGACGTTTGTCACTATATTTTGGTCGGTCCATAATGTTCAACTTTTTCTCTGCATCCCAGTGGCCCATTTTAAAGCCAATATAGGTGTATGCCAGCTCATCCACTTCAATCAAATCGATATTATCGATCTTTGCAACGTCATCATATAGTGAGTTTTGGATGGTATACATATCAATCTCGCCATTTTTTAACAGACTTGCTGCCATTTTCCCGTCAATTACTTTATATACAACGCCATCAAGAAGTGGTTTGCCTTGCCAGTAATCATCAAAACGCTCCATTTCGACAAACTCACCTGGCTGAATTTTCTTAACTTTAAAAGGTCCGGTACCAATTGGATTTTGACGTACTTTCGGGTGGTTTACCAGATCCTTTATTGCAATTCCCTCATAATATTTCTTCGGTGCTGGATAAGACCAAACGTTTGCTATGAAGTTAGCTGTCGGTTGTTTAATAGTAATGCTCATCGTATACGGATCAGTAATTTTGATACCGCTGATTTCTTTAGCTGTTCCTTTTTGATACTCATCTGCCCCTACAATCATCTCTACGTTCGAATAACGAGATCCCTCATAATCTTTATGAGCAATGATTTCTAATGCATATTTCCAGTCTTCCATTGTTAATGGATCGCCATTATGCCATTTAATATCTTTATTTTTCATCGTAAAAGTAAAGGTTTTCTTGTCATCTGATACAGTCCAATCTACCATGTATGGAAATGGTTTTAAATCATCGCCTGTACCTATTAAAGCTTCAGTCGTAAAACGTAAGATACGATCGTCGTCATCCCCCTCATAATAGGCACGCTCAAGAAGTCCTTTAAACGGAGAACGATAAGCAAATGTTACTGTTCCACCTGGTTTTGGTGTGTTGTTGTCCGGCTGTACTTCCGGTGTAGTTGGCGCTGGAGCTGGTGCTGGTGTTGGCGATGCGCTAGGCTGGCTGCAACCTACAACCGCCATAGACAAAGCCATGAAAGCTGACATTACGATTCCACTATTTTTCTTCATCATAAACTCCCCCTGTTATCTTCTTCCATTTCTGATTCATGTAATCTACCCATATAAATGGCACGCTACCTGGTGTCCGGAACTCACCTCCTTCAATGGAGGTTTGATTTGTTCACATACTGGCTTTACATAGGGACAGCGCAGGTGAAAAGCGCATCCAAGCGGTGGATTCTCTGGTGATGGTACATCCCCCTGCAGAATAATCCTTTCCTTTTTGAAGCGAGCTTGTGGGTCTGGAACCGGAATCGTAGACAATAATGCTTGTGTATATGGATGTAGAGGTTCTCTGTACAAACTTTTTTTGTCAGTAATCTCTACCAATCTGCCTAGATACATGACACCAATCCGATCGCTGATATGCTTAACAACACTCAGATTGTGGGCGATAAAGAGATAGGATAATTTAAACTCTTGTTGCAAATCCTGCATGAGATTAAGCACCTGTGACTGTACGGATACATCAAGTGCAGAAACAGGCTCATCAGCAAGAATCAATTTGGGACGCAATGCCAAGGCACGGGCAATACCGATACGTTGTCGCTGTCCTCCTGAAAACTCGTGCGGATATTTGTAATAGGCCTCTTCAGACAGACCTACTCGATTTAACAATTCCATTACCTCAGACCGCGTTTCATTTTCCTTACGATTTGGGTAATAGTTACGAATAGGTTCAGAAACCAGATGTCCCACCATCATTTTCGGGTTAAGAGAAGCATAGGGGTCCTGAAATACCATCTGCATATCTTGTCTTACTTTACGAAGGGTTCCTCCCGATATTTTTGTAATATCTTTGCCTTGAAAGTGGATAGATCCAGATGTAGGGTCCATCAACCTTAGAATGGTTCGACCAGCTGTTGATTTCCCACAGCCAGACTCACCAACTAGACCAAGTGTTTCTCCATCCTTTAGGGTAAATGAGATATCATCGACCGCTTTTACTTGGCCAATTTCCTTTCGCAATAAGCCACTGGTTATTGGATAATATTTCTTTAAATTTTTTACTTCCAACAAGTTCGTTTCAGTTGATTTTGTAAGGGTAGAAGTGTTTATACGTAGTGTGTTTGATTGGTTCATCGCGACGCCTCCGTTACTTCCTTGGGATAGCTTTCCGGATAGAGCAGGCAGCGAACTTTGTGCTCGAAACCGACATCTCCCATATCCGGACTGACCTCGGAGCAATCAGGCATCGCTTTAGGACATCGGGAAACGAAACGGCACCCCGTTTTTGGCATATTCACAATAGATGGTACAATCCCTTTTATGGAATAAAGTCGATCTTTTTCTTCGTCTAATCTAGGAATGGCTTCAAGTAGTAGTTGTAAGTAGGGATGTTTGGGGTCGTTAAATATTTGATCTGCAGTTCCTTGCTCAACAATTTTTCCGGCATACATGACCATTACTTCATCAGCCATTTCTGCAACGACACCAAGATCGTGGGTGATGAGCATAACTGCCATGCCGCTCTTCTCTTGAATATCACGGAGCAATTCCAGGATTTGTGCCTGGATGGTAACATCTAATGCAGTGGTGGGTTCGTCTGCTATAAGCAGTTTAGGTTGGCAGGAAATTGCCATGGCAATCATAACGCGTTGTCTCATTCCACCGGATAATTGGTGAGGGAATTGATCTACGATTTTTTCCGGTCTGGGAATGCCTACGTGGGAGAGTAATTCAATAGAACGTTGCCTTGCTTCTTTTTTTGAAATTTTCAGATGATTAAACAATACTTCTTCTAGCTGGTATCCAATCGTAAATACAGGATTAAGTGCAGTCATAGGCTCCTGAAAGATCATACCAATTTCTTTACCTCTGATTTTGTTGTACTCATCATTGGTAATCTCAGTAAGATTTCTGCCTTGGAAGCGAATCGTACCTCTAGCTACCTTGCCTACCTGTTTCGGTAGAAGGCCCATAATTGACAGAGACATTACGCTTTTACCGCAACCCGATTCACCTACGACGCAAATCACTTTTCCCGGGTTAACCTTGAACGAGACTTTATCAACCGCATTGTAAAACTGCTTGTTGATCATAAATCCAGCTTCTAGTTCAGAAATCTCTAATAAAGCTTCTTTCTTTTGTGTGTGCATGCTTCACCTGCTTTACTGGAAAAATAAAATAGAAAAGAAAATTGCGCAATAAATTTAATTTTCAAAAAATACAATTATACATATTATGTATGCTTTAATACCTAAAGTCAACATTTTTGCCAATTGTTTCTAGTGATATTATTGATAATAATAGAGATTTATTAAATGTTTAACGAGGATATGAGTACGAATTCGCTTCATTTAGTATCATTTTATGTAGAAGATTCTCCATTAAATACAGCAAAAAAACCGTTATGTCTACCAGAAAACAACACTTCTCTTTTCCAGATTTCTGCATCCTTATATCAAAAAAACAGCCCTTTCCTAAGAAAAGGCTGCCATTAGTGATTTACATTTAAACTATTAGTTATTTACTTCGCTGCACTTGCCGCTTCAATTGCTGCTTCATAATTAGGGTGTTGACCTACAGCAGGAACATATTCAGCATGCACAACCTTATCGTTAGAATCAACTACGAATACTGCACGGGACAATAAACGAAGCTCCTTAATTGCTACACCATAAGCTAGTCCAAAAGAAAGGTCACGGTGGTCAGAAACAGTTTTTACTTTATCGATTCCAGCAGCTCCGCACCAACGGCTTTGTGCGAAAGGCAAGTCTACGGAAACTGTTAGGATTGTTACTCCGTCAAGACTTGCAGCTTCTTCATTGAAACGGCGAGTTTGTTGATCGCATACACCTGTATCTAGAGAAGGAACTACGGAAATGATTCTTACCGTTCCTTTAGAATCAGCAAGCGTAACCTCGCTAAGGTCATTAGCTAGTACTTTAAAATCAGGAGCAGTATCTCCTACTTTAATTTCTGGGCCCTGTAGCGTTACTGGATTGTTTTTAAAAGTTACAATACCTTGGCGTTCAATTGCGGACATGGGTAACCCTCCTCATAATATATAACTATGTAGCACACCTATCAGGACTATCATACATGATATTTTTAAACTTATCACTATCAAAATGCACTTAATGTAGGTATTGAAAAGTTTCGACCTGCTCTTCCCCAAGCTTGATGATTTGCTTTACCTCATACTCATACAAGCCATCGCTTTTCTGATTCAATTCATGGCAAAAAAGAACCCCATGATATAGAGCAAAGCGAAAGCTTACCCCTTTTAATTCATAGGTAGTTATCATCATCCCCGGGTCGAGCGTGTTACTGATCTCAATCCTGTAATCTTCTTTATTTCTGCCAGTCGGCGCAATATAGCCCATTTCTTTTAATACTCCACCTACATCAAAGATGCCATGGTCATCATAATCAAATGTACCCCATTCATCAGCAAGCAAATCAAGCAATTGTATGACATTCATTTTTTTTAGGTGTTGTGGCTTAGGGAGTGAGACTACAGAACCGTCTTCACTCACTACAAAAACCTTATCTCGATAGCTAAAAATTAGTTCTCTTGGATCAACGTCCTCTGAAAAAAGCCATTGTTTTCGGGGTATAAGTAAGCGCCAGATATCAGCAGGTTCTTTACTTGTCAGGTCCATAGTATCTCCTCCTCCCTTTATTCTCGTCAGAAATATTTAGTTGTAAGCAATCTTGCTTTTATTTTATCATCGACGAAATGTGGTCGAAGAAGAAGCAGCTGTTTCGTCCGTGCGCTGGTTATCATCCAGCTAAGAAGCAGTAGTGTTCGCTTCGCAGTGTACAGCGGGGAAAGTGCAAAAAGTAGCAGATACACGGTAGTGATTCATAGGTTGCACTTTTTGATCCCCGCTGTTCACTGCTACGCTTGGTAGGATGATAAAGGCGCTTGACGAAACAGCTGCTTCTTCTTCGGAACGAGTTTTGGGTAAATAATTGTTAGGATCAGCTCTGGGGTATTTTAATGATTAACTACAAAAAAACACCTTGATTGCCTCTCTGCTAGCTTACTGGCAGAGGGAGGGATCAAGGTGTCTATTCTACTGTCTCACCCTTATTATCTACTAGATATAAGGGGCGATTAGTGAAATGAGATATGCGAAAGGGTATAACAAGAGTTGGGCGGCAAATGTTCCTAAGAGTCGACCTGCTCCCAAGTGAGTTACCATCACTTTTAAATCACGCTCTTGTCTCTTGTCGCATACAACATCATCCAGCATTTTAGATGAGACTGGATCGACGAAAATTACTAACAGGATGGTTCCTATTCCATTGATTACCGTTGCCATCTGGTTAGCTACCGTTCGATTATCAGGGACGATAACCCCTGCAAAAAGCGAGGAAAGTATAGCAATCGAGTAAAAAGAAAAAATGACTGCGTTCATCCAGAAAAAAGTAGCACCGATCTTCGTTGAGCGTAATTCGCGTAGGTTATTTCGAAAGGAAGGTATCCAAAATTGGGAAGGTACACGCCAAAGAATACGTAAAATACCTTCACTCATAATTATTTTAGGTACACTTCCATGCTCATCCAGCTTCTTTGTACCGATAGCCAAAATACGTGCCACTGTCGGCAATAAAAACATGCCCAGCACAATTCCGGCACTCATCGCTAATAAAACCACTCGAAAATTTAATAATAATCCATCCATGAGCTCCTGATAGCTCATCTCAGGTATTTTTCCGTTATATTGTGTAACAGCTTCCAGCATTGATGCTAGCAGAACCGATTGACTCATAACCGCAAATCGAGCAAACAAAACCAGAATGTTGAAAAGCGAGGTAGATGCTCCAATCTTACCCGTGCGCGCCCCGGATAAACGCGCTGCATAGGAGACGGTCTCTACGCAGCTAATCAACATGGTAACAATCACCACGATGATTAATTTCATGATATCTCAGTGGAGACACGCAACTTTAGTCGTGTGAGGAAACTGAGTCGTTTCAGGCGTGGCTTATAGCCACGTTAAATGAAACGAAACACTCCACTGAACCTCCTTTCAATTACCTATTTACTTTCACTATTGCCGACAATAAACTTTTATTAGTGAAAGTGAGGTGAATCAGTATGCAAATAACACTCACAGCTAAAATCAAAATAAAGCCTACTATAGAGCAAGTAGCATTATTGAAGCAAACATTACGTGCCTATCGTTCTGGCTGTAACTATGTTTCTTCTGTAATCTTTGAAACCAAACAATTGTCACAACTCAAGCTACATAAAATGACTTACGATGCACTGCGAACGGAATACCTACTACGTTCACAAATGGCACAGTCGGTTATGAAGACGGTAATTGCACGTTACAAATCTACAAAAAGTAACAAACATGCATGGCCGAAGATTGTGTTCAAGAAAGCAGAATATGATCTTGTATGGAATCGTGACTATTCGCTCGTCCAAGGATTATTTTCAGTGAATACTCTACAAGGTAGAATTAAAGTGCCTTACGAGTCAAAAGCGATGGAACAATACTTTGATGGCTCTTGGTCTTTTGGTACAGCCAAGATCGTCCATAAATATGGAAAGTTTTCTCTGCATATTCCAATGACAAAGGAAGTTTCTGAACCAGATTCCCACAACATAAAGCAAGTGGTTGGGATTGATATGGGTATTAACTTTATTGCTGCAGCCTATGATTCAAAAGAAAAAACAACCTTCTTTAACGGAAAACATGTTAAGCATAAGCGAGCGAAGTATAAATATTTACGTAAACAACTGCAAATGAAGCAAACTGCTTCTTCACGTAGACGTTTAAAGAAAATCGGTCAACGAGAAAACCGTTGGATGACAGATGTTAACCACACTGTTAGTAAGGCACTCGTAGATCGGTATGGAGCAAATACACTCTTCGTTGTTGAAGACTTGGCAGGTGTTCGCCAAGCCACTGAACGTGTGCGTGTTAAAGATCGATATGAGACAGTTTCTTGGGCATTCTACCAATTACGTCACATGCTGGAATACAAAGCTACTTTGCAACAATCTAAAGTAATCGCAGTTGATCCACGATACACATCCCAAACCTGTCCAAAGTGCGGTCACACGGAAAAATCTAATCGAAACAAGAAAATACATGTATTCTGCTGTAAAACATGTCAGTACACATCAAACGATGATCGCATTGGCGCAATGAACCTTCAACGAAAAGGAATTGAGTACGTCGTTGAAGTAACAACTGGAGCATAGCTTCTTTTGTTGGGTAGCTGTCAGCCTGCCATGATGTAACACCACGCTTGCAAAAGCGATAAAAGATAGGAGTCGAAAGACGTTCTGACTATTGGGTAGTTACAAGCTCGTGACTTTAGTCATGAGTTGTTGACGATTATGTACTCCCCTATTCATATATAAACCTGTTATCTTCCATATCATAATCTCTTTTTCTTCCCATTTAACGATAACCCATTTTATACTTTATTGTAGCGGAAGGAAAGCAACATTCCGTATTAAGGGGGGTAGTCATGTCTTTTCTGGTTAAACAACTGTCACATCATAAGCAGGAAATTGCCGAACAAATCCTGCATATTCAACTGCCAGCCTATCAAATTGAAGCTTCTATTATTGAATTTTCAGGCATCCCAGCATTACTTGATACCGCATCATCCATTCAACAATCAACCGAGATTTTTTATGGATGTTATGAAGAGAATGAACTTATCGCTGTATGTTCTGTAGAAAAAAGTGAGAGTGAATCAACCGCCGAGAAGAACATGATGACCATCTGCCGTATGGTTGTTCATCCTGATCATTTTCGGAAGGGTGTAGCTCATACTCTACTTCACTATATCCTGGACCATTTCTCCGCCTATCATGAAATAAAAGTCCATACTGGTGCCAAAAACATTCCTGCCATTCGCCTCTATGAAAAACAAGGTTTCATTCTTTCAGGAACGAAAGAGGTAGCACCCAATTTTCATCTAGCCTTTCTTCATAGGTATATGAATGATCAACATTAGGTAAAACTTCAAATATAAGGCCTGCAAAAGAATAATTCTATTATTTTCCTTGATCAACAAAGATAATTTTGGGTAATAGTAATACTATTGTGTTAATTTTTTCACCAAAAAAGGGATGTAATCAGTTCTTCTTTTCTGTATAGTAAAAGAAACTACTTGATAGGAGTCAACTCACTTATATTTCGAACAGGGGAGAGAGTCATGGAGCTGAAAAAAATTAAAAGACTGCTTGTAGCCAATCGTGGTGAGATCGCTATCCGTATCTTCCGTGCAGCTACAGAGTTGTCCATTCGTACTGTCGCTATTTATTCGGAACAGGACAATATTTCTCTTCATCGCTTTAAAGCGGATGAGTCCTATCTGATAGGCGAAGGAAAAGGACCTATTGAAGCATATCTCGATGTAGAGGGAATCATTGAGATTGCCAAGCGACACAACATCGATGCAATTCATCCCGGATATGGTTTTCTTGCTGAAAACACTGAATTTGCAACTCGTTGTGCCGAAGAAGGAATTATTTTTATTGGTCCATCCTCAGAGTTAATTCAAAAATTCGGTGATAAGGTTGAAGCCCGTAAACTGGCTATCTCCGCAGGTATTCCGGTAATACCCGGAACAGAACATCCAATCGATTCATTGGATGAAGCGATGCAGTTTGCCAGAGTAAACGGTTATCCGATTATTATCAAAGGTGTTTCAGGTGGCGGCGGACGCGGTATGCGAATTGTCCGAGGACCTGAAGAGCTTCAGGAAGCGCTTGATCGTGCACGTTCGGAAGCGAAGTCTTCTTTTGGTAACGCTGAAGTATATCTGGAGCGCTACCTGGAGGAGCCGAAGCATATCGAAGTACAAATTGTGGGTGACAACTATGGAAACATCGTTCATTTATTTGAACGGGATTGTTCCATCCAGCGTCGCCATCAAAAAGTGGTAGAGGTTGCACCTAGTACCACTCTGACAGAAGAATTGCGTCAGGAAATTTGTGGATCTGCTCTTCAACTGATGAAAGCCGCAGGATACTCGAATGCGGGTACTGTTGAATTCTTGTTAACACCTGACAATAAGTTTTATTTCATAGAAGTAAACCCTCGTATTCAGGTAGAGCATACGATTACAGAACTGATTACAGGAATTGATATCGTTCAAGCCCAAATTCGTGTGGCAGAAGGATACCATTTAAGCGACCCGCAAATTGGCATTTCTTCACAAGAGGAAATCAAAATGAGCGGATTCGCCATCCAGTGTCGTGTAACTACTGAGGACCCGGAAAATGGTTTTATCCCAGACGCAGGTAAGTTGCTTGCTTTCCGCTCGGGTGAAGGTTTTGGAGTACGTTTAGATGGTAATAATGGTTATCCTGGTGCTGTTATCACCCCTTATTATGATTCCTTGCTTGTCAAAATTTGTACCTTTGCCAATACTTTTGAGCAAGCATCTCGCAAAATGCTACGTAGTCTTCGCGAATTCCGAATTCGTGGCGTAAAGACAAATCTGCCGTTTTTGAAAAATGTAGTAACCCATCCTGATTTCTTGTCAGGCCAGTACAATACATCGTTCATTGATACCAAACCGGAGCTATTTAAGTTCCCAGGCATACAGGACCGTGGTACTCGATTGTTAAACTACATTGGTAATATTGCGGTGAACGGTTATCCTGGCCTTCCTAAGGATGAGCCAAAACCACTATTCGTAACGCCACGTATCCCAAAAACACCATTTGATCAGCCTTATCCTGCTGGAACCAAGCAAATTCTGGAACTAGAAGGTGTAGATGGACTGATTAAGTGGATTCAAAATCAGAATAAAGTCTTGGTAACGGATACAACTTTCCGTGATGCCCACCAATCCTTGTTTGCCACTCGTGTTCGTACCTATGACATGTTGGCAATTGCCGAGGCAACTGGAAAAATTGGAGGAGATTTATTCTCTCTAGAAATGTGGGGCGGCGCTACATTCGATACGAGCATGCGATTCTTAAGTGAATCTCCTTGGGAACGCCTGCAGCTGTTACGCGAAAAAATCCCGAATGTGTTGTTCCAAATGCTATTACGTGGAGCTAATGCAGTTGGATACGCCAACTATCCAGATAATGCTGTACAGGCATTCATCAAGGCATCTGCTGAAAATGGTATTGATGTATTCCGTATTTTCGATAGTTTGAACTGGTTGCCAGGTATGGAAGTAGCCATTAATTCTGTACGTGAGTCTGGTAAGATCGCGGAAGCTTCGATTTGCTACACAGGTGACATTCTCAATCCAAACCGGGATAAATATAACCTGAATTACTACATTTCTCTTGCGAAAGATCTAGAGAAAGCAGGAGCAAACATTTTGGCCATCAAAGATATGGCTGGCTTATTAAAACCATATGCGGCATACCAGCTTGTCCATGCCTTGAAACAAGAGATTGGTATCCCTATTCACTTGCATACTCACGATTCGTCAGGAAATGGCGGTGCAACGTTACTAAAAGCAATTGAAGCTGGGGTAGATATTGTTGATGCAAGCATCAGTTCTATGTCTGGACTCACCTCTCAACCAAGTCTAAATGGATTGATTGCTGCTCTGAACGGAAGTGATCGTTCTACTCAATTAGATCTGGACCAATTCAACAAGCTGTCCGACTACTGGGAAGATGTTCGCCCCATGTACCAAGGTTTCGCGAGTGATATGACATCAACCAGTGCGGAAGTATATATGCACGAAATGCCAGGAGGTCAATACTCCAATCTGGAACAACAGGCCAAAGCAGTTGGTCTTGAAGGACGCTGGGAAGAAGTTAAGAAGATGTATGCATCCGTTAACCAGATGTTTGGTGATATCGTAAAAGTAACGCCTTCTTCTAAGGTCGTAGGCGACATGGCTTTATTCATGGTTCAGAACGACCTGACGGAAGAGAACATTTATGAGAAGGGTGAACGCATTGATTTCCCTGATAGCGTTATTCAGTTCTTCCAAGGATATTTAGGGCAACCGCCTGGTGGTTTCCCAGAAAAATTGCAACAAATTATTCTTAAAGGAAAGAAAGCTTTTACATGCCGTCCTGGCGAGTTGCTTTCACAGATTAACTTTGAGACCCTAAAAGAAGAATTGGAAGAAAAAGTGGAACGGGAAGTATCCGATTTGGAAGTCCTTTCTTATATCATGTATCCACAAGTATTCCTTCAATACGATCAAACAGTCAAATTGTATGGTGATCTATCCAATTTGTGCACCGCTGCCTTCTTCTATGGATTGCGTCCTGGTGAAGAAGTGTCGGTAACAATCGAACAAGGTAAAACCCTAATTATCAAGCTGAACAGTGTGGGTAGCATTTTGCCAGATGGTACACGAAAAGTAAGCTTTGATCTAAATGGACAAACTCGTTACATCACGGTTCGTGACCTTTCCGCTCAAATAACGGCTGCTGTTCGTCAGAAAGCTGATCATAAGAATCCAAACCACATTGGGGCATCTATGCCTGGAAAAGTATTAAAGGTATTGGTTAACCCAGACGATACCATTTTCCGTGGTCAACATTTGATTGTCAGCGAAGCGATGAAGATGGAAACCACTATTCAAGCTCCTACAGATGGTACAATTAAAGCCATTTATGTGAAGGAAGGCGAAAGTGTAGAAGTTGGCGATTTGTTAATTGAACTGGAATAGGAGTTAATACTCCTGGAATGTTAAAAAAGCTGTTGAGGTGATTTTTTCCTCAACAGCTTTTTATTTTTGTTTTGCTAAGCTTTTAGTCTTCCAGCAAATCATCCAACTCATCACGGCTTGACGGCTTATATACTGGGTCCGTATACACGTGTGTATGATCACAGCATTCGTTACCTTGAGGATTGTGCTGTTGTTGCTGTTGCTGGTCTTTTTTCTCCGTCATCATGCTCTGAAATTTATCTACAATCACCGGTACTGAATCAAGGATACGATCATACAGATGGGTTTGATTTTCAAGTGGAACTGAACGCACTCCCTGTTTCCCTACCACTAAAAAAGCTACAGGAGTAATAGAAACACCTCCACCGCTACCTCCTCCAAATGGATGGGTATGGTCTGGATGGAGATCGCCAGATATTTTGAATTCACTCCCCCCTGAAGCGAAACCAAATCCAACTTTTGATATAGGTAAAATAACACTTCCATCCGGTGTCTCCACCGGGTCACCAATTATCGTATTTACATCCACCATGTGCTTTAGATTTTCCATGGTTGTTTTCATTAAGCCTTGGATGGGGTGCTCTGCCATCTACTCGCACTTCCTTTCCTTAATTTGATTACGATTCGAACTGCCGCAACAATAGCGTGTCCTACCCGAAAGAAAAGAACACAATGGAACTGGGTTCGGATGATGTTATCATTCCACATTGGTTCCACCCTAATACTCGGCATCTCCTGCAAAGAAATGTAATAGGAAAGCATTCCGACCAGCATATTTTTTACTCCGGTAACTAGGCCAATCAATGTCCCTGTAGCTGCAGCATCCCCTACACCTATTGCCGTTATCCATTCTAGTTTTTGACAAGAAATATGTTGCAATACACCACGGATAATTGGATAAAAATCCTGAACATGTTCAATAATTCTCTGAACCCTGTGGAAATAATTGGCGATTTGTCTTTTATGAAGAGCCTTTTTAAACTCTTCATAGGGAAGTTTATTGCCATCTCGCTTCACTTCTGCTGAGATTTTAAATCCATCTCCATCGCGTTCAAAATCAATAAAAGGTAACTCATAACGAAAACGAATAAGACCATGCCAGATACGGATATGTATTTGTAATTCGTCGTCCTCACTTTGACGACTGTATGACAATTCAATAGTAACTGGAGTAATCATTAGTAAAAGGATTAGCACAGCCAAAATTATGCCGATACTGACGAGAACATACAAAAAAAAGCCCCCTTTCACCCAGTATTATGAGCGAAAAGAGAGCCAAATATGTCCAACTGTTAATCTAAAATATATACGTTAGCTTGCTTAATACCATGAGCCTCAGACTGCTTGTTAGACTTCATAAACAAGTCAATGTGGTTCTTCTTAACAGCAGAGCCTATATCTCCTGCTACCGCATATCCGTAGCCCTCAATATAAAGATGAGTACCAAGAGGAATGATTGCAGGATCTACGGCAACAATACCCTCTCGCAAATCCCATCCTAAATATCCCTTTGTTGGTCCATTGGTAAAATCATAAGCAGTTGTTTTTACATTTATCTTTTTTGTGTAGGGAAAGCTAACTGACCCTGTCTTCATTTGTTTCTGTTCTTCCGTTGCAGGTTGGTATAACAAATTATACACAAAGTTGGCGGCCTCAGCTCGAGTTACGCTTTTTGTTGGGTCTAGCTGGTCACCTGTACCTGCTATGATTTCCCCTAAATCCCAGTTTTTGATAGCGTACACGTACTCTCGTTGGCTCCAGGTTGGGACTTGCTGATGATCGGGATAATTTTTCAATGTATTGTAGGTATCTGACCATTTTACATTGTTTACTTTCCCACTATCTCCTTTGGCCCGATTCATTATCGCAATCAGTTCTTGGCGTTTGATTGGTGATGTAGCATCCAGGGTTCTTCTCCCGTTTTCTACTGAGCCATGAATAATGCCTAATCGGTATGCCGTTTCCATATAGGGAGACATCCAACTGTCTAGGGATACATCAGCAAAACTCGACTTCGCAGCTTTTGTTGGTTCAATGTCAGAAGCCTTCAAGATCATAACGACGAGTTCAGACATGGTGATTGACTTATTTGGCATAAAGTTGCCTTCGTTGCCAGAGATCACTCCAGCCTTTTGTAATGCATTAATTTTCTGTTCCGCCCAATGACCCTGGACGTCAGTAAGCGGTTCTGCTTTTATATCACTTGCTTGTGTAACTGTGAGCTGCATGCTAAATAGACATGTCAGCACAGTAATCAGCATCTTTCGTCTCATACATCAACCTCCTAGATGTTTTCGTTCCTTATGCTGATAAGGTCTATGTTCCATTTTAACAAGCTTTCAGAATAGCTCAATGTATAAATATTTCCAAATTCGGATAACAAAAGAAAAAGGTGCCTTAGAGGGCACCTTTTCTCATCCACATATTCAATTAGCGACCAGACAATTGTTGTTCTGCGAAGCTTACCAAACGCTTAGTGATTTCTCCACCAACAGATCCGTTTTGGCGAGAAGTTGTGTCTGGTCCAAGATGTACTCCGAATTCGGTAGCAATCTCATATTTCAATTGATCCAAAGCTTGGTTTGCTTGAGGAACCACTAGGTTGTTGCTAGAACCGTTGTTTGCCATAACCTGTTCACTCCAGTCGTAGTGTTTTTGCTGTCAATTATTTTGTTGACAGCAATCAGAATGTTAGGTTTACGTTCTACGTTCCCTCACGTCCTCATTGCTGTCAACAAGGTGCTATGTATATTTATTTGCCGGTAAACTAGTTGTCCTTTGAATGTAGCTATACTATGTGTAGAATCCAACGGAGTCATGCATGGGAATAATTAGCTGGTTGTGTTGTTTCCCCTTAGCAAAAACATGTTGTATAGCTCCTGTTTCGTCATAAATACCCGTTGAAGTGACCCACTTTTCTTCTGGTCACCGTTTTTTGAAAAAACTTTCCATTTAGTTGATCGGTTAACTGATTTCCTCACACGCATGCTTGAAGGCTGCATGAGGTATTTTAGCCAACGCAGATACATGCTTTTAAAGCGAAACCATGCCGTTTTTGGAACTGGCGCTAACGAGAAACCAAGCTGGGTACCCCCTTTATTTAAAAGTGTTGTCCCCACAATTCCAGCTATCTGCTTCTCTTTTGCATGATTGGAAAGCACCTCTGCCAGCATAGGCAGTGATCGCTTAATTTCGTTTCTCAAGACTAGACCCATTTGTATTTCACTATTCATATAACGACAACGTTTAGCCAAAATGTAATTATGAATATGGAGTTGAACAATTAAATCTCCTTGCTTGATCATAGCTCCATTATTTGAACGTAATGTCTCCCCGTTATATTTCACGATTAGATATCGGAAAATATTTTTCTCTTTCTGTATGTATCTCAACCGTCTGCAGTAGTGATAGCAAACATCCCATATTCCCCACAGTACTAGTATGAGTCCTTTCACTCGCGTTCTCCCCTTTTGCTCCTATGTAAAAATCATATGACCTAGTTATTCTGTTCATCGTAATTAGCTTCTATGTCAGATGTTTTTTTTGATTTTTCCAAATTACTGTAAGCAACTACTGTTATTTTCGTCTAATTGCTGAATAGACATATCCATTTTGTAATCAATGAATAAGGATGTGAAAAAGGATGAAACAAGTATTAATGCTTACAATTATTGCAAGTCTACTTTTATCAGGTTGTCTGACGAGCGAAAATGCCTCTGCACCTCCAAATTATTCTACCCCAGAAGCTTTACCTGTATTTGGACCAAAACTTCCCTCACCTTCCTTACAGACTGATGAAATTACTCCTTCACCAGCTGAGGACTATCCTTGGGAACTGAGTCAGGTATTTACATCAGGAACCTATCAAATGAGGGGAGTCCCTGGCAAAATCGCAATCATGGATACTCCTTTTTTTTTCTCTGGCCGCAGTAATAAAATGATGTGGCATGTCTGGGGAGACCGGGATCACCTTCTGGGCGCAAAATTAAAAGTAGTTGCCATTCATAAGGAGACAGGAGAGCAATTTCCTGCGTTAGACAGAGTTGATAGTAACAATTCACGAAGTAAGATCTGGGAAATTGAACTAGGAGGACCTCTTGCAGACGCAGATGCCCATTCTCCGTCCCTGATCTCGCTTCCCTATGCCGGGCTTTGGAGACTAGATACTTATCTGGATAACAAGTACTATGCGAGTATCGTCGTAGAGGTAAAAGATGCGTGGAACGAGGGAAAAGTCTCTGAGAATGCTTCAGAGTTATCTCCTGAACAAGTTATGTGGAAAGTAAGCAATACCTTTGTTTATGGCTCCGATAAACTTCACGGAACCGAGGGAAGAATGGGATTTCACTTTTGGTATCCCCTACAAGCATCAATGGGGTATCATCGCTTTACTTTATTTCTCTGGACCAAGCCCTTTCAAAATAAGCAATCAAAAATAAAAATAGTTGCCGTACCTGAAAAGGGCTCCTCCTCTACAAATCCCGTTACCATACGTTTCGATGATGATTTTGAACATCTTGGATTCCCGATTAACGTCTATGCCAAGCCTGGTTATTCCGTTGGCAGTATTTCCTTTCCTGATAAAGGCTTGTGGCGACTGGATGTATATGTAAATGACGTATATTTTGACAGTGCTGTGGTGTCGTTATAAAGGAACTACAAAGGAGGACTTCCTATGAATCGTATTTGGATATCTCTTGTCATATGCAGCTTGTTGTTATCAGGATGTCTAAAGGAACGCATTACGAAGCCAGAGGTAATAGAAAGCACTCTTAGTCAGTCCACATCAGCAACGACAAGCCAGCCAGCTTCCTCATCATCCTCAGTAAATCACTCTTGGATTACCAGCACATACTTCGAATACGGATCACAAGATTTTATCGGCAAGAAGAATAGTCTGGGGCTACTCTCTGGTAAAATCTATACCGATTCAAGGAACAAACTCAAATGGATTGTTTGGGTTAATAAAGAAGGGAAGCATCAGGTTCCTTTCACAGTCAAGGCAACGAGTGGTCCCTCTCACTCCGGAATTGAAGTAGAGGCAGTAACGGGGATTTTGCAGCTTTCTCCTAATGTCAATACTCCCCACTTCTATGAGACAATATCTAATCTCTCCATCCCACATGCCGGATTGTGGAGACTCGATTTCTATGTTGAGGATGTCCTTTTGGATCATATTGTAGTACATGTAGTAGAGTGGCCAGAGGAAAAGTAAGAAAAGCTTCTATCGAAGTCAAATCGAAGAGCTATATGAGGTTAATACAATCTCTAACAGTAAAAAAATGGATCGATGTAAGTTTCCCTCTTACAATACTTGAGTAACAAGGGGAAAAATTATACGATCCATTTTACTTGAATAGGTTATTCTATTCGGTTACTTTTCTATATTCATAACTAAATTCTTTCCATTTTTGTTTCCTGTTTAGCAGTTTGCCCGGACCATTCTTTTGTAGTCGCAGCTTTTTTTCTCCAGATTCCGTAGGCAAGAATAAGTCCTGACAGAATTATTGAGGTCAGTTGAACATTGTTCATAATCAAACCTGGCATGAATCGATCAACAATCGGATCAGATAAAAACATGGTGATAGCAGTATGTGCCAGGATTACTACACCCACGTACATAAGAGATGGGTATTTATTTAACAAGGTTGCAATCATATTACTACCAACCATGAGTAATGGTATACTTACAGCTAGTCCAAACAATACAAGTAAAAAGTTACCATGAGCAGCCCCACCGACTGCTAATACATTATCCAGACTCATCACCAAGTCTGCCATGATAATCGTTTTTATCGCAGTGCTCATACTTTTTTGTTGACCAATCTCTTCTCCGCCATCACTCTTATCACTCAGAAGCTTCAGAGCAATACCGACCAACATGATACCACCAACAGCTTTAACCATAAGGATAGTTAATAAAAATGCAGCAACTAGAGTCAGTAATACGCGTAATACGACTGCCCCTAATGTACCAAACATAATGGCCTTTTTCCTATCAGCTGGTGCTAAGCCTTGACATGCCATCCCGATTACTACAGCATTATCACCACTTAATACTAGGTCGATCACCAAGATGTTTAATAAAGCGATTACTATTTCTGTTTCCATTTGTACTTCAGGCTCCTCCACTTAATTCATTACATTTTATCTCAAAATAAATTCTACCACTTTTAAATCTTTTTATTGTGAATGAAGTGTCACTTAATTGGAATAAAGTGTAAGCCTTTCTTCGTTATTTTTGTCGGAATTTGACTTACGATTTTCCAACAAAAAGGGTGTTTTTTGTTGGAAAATCGTAGTAATCTTGATTAGGACGAGGAGGGTGATAGTTAAAAATGGTTCACATGCCTTTACTAACCTATGAGCAACTCACAAATATTATCGCTACGTTGGTACCAACGATTAAGGATAAATGGTTACAGGAGCTCGACAGCCTCTACTATTCCTACCCAGAGAGACTCCCTCAGGAAATATCTGATACTACCTGTTATCTGTTATCATTTTTCTTGCTACATGATGATTATAAATGTCAAGTTTCTCAATCCTCTCATGAAATGGGGATTTGGTTCTGGTCCCAGAAACTTCCACTGTCTTTGTTATTAAAAACCTATCATACACTTGATCAAGTCTATTCAGATGTTTTTGATACCCAGCTAAAGAATGTATATTTATCACCAGAAAATTTTTCGGATGTTTCAAAGAAATTTAAAGAAGTGATAGATAATACTCTCTATCAAGCAGTACAAAAATACGAAGATTTAGTACAGCTTGAACTTAACAAAAAAGAAGAAGCTATCTCGTTTCTACATCATGACAAATTAGATGTTCTTGACAAGATTGCTGCAAACATGGCGCATGAACTACGAAACCCGTTATGTGCGATTGAAGGATTCCTTAAACTGATTAGAGAAAATGCTTCTGGAAATTCAGAGCTTGAGGGTTATGTAAATGTTGTGTTTCATGAATTTGACGGATTCCACCGACTCATCACTGGCTTTCTCAGCTTTTGCAAAAAACCAATACTTGATGAAGTATACAAAGAAATATCTATGGTTGACTTACTTCAAGAAGTGGAACTTTTAGTGATCCCCAGACTTCATGCTGAGAACGTGACGTTAAGCATTCGAATGGAGCCCTGTTATTTCTACTGTTATAAAGAAGGTTTACTTCAAGTTATTATTCACCTATTAAATAATGCAATCGATGCTGTCAGCACCAATACACACAAATTTGTTCAAATCTCTAGCTATAATCATTTAGACTCCCTCACGATAATTGTTGAAAATAACGGGGAAGAAATACCTGAGGATCTGGTGGATATCATGTTTCAGCCTTTTTTCTCTACAAAAAATGAAGGCGTAGGTATTGGTCTCTCCATTTGTAAAAACTTGATCGATAAACATAATGGTCAAATTATTTGTGAATCGAATCGTGAGCGTACTCGGTTTATTATTCAATTGCCCTATAACCATCCGATTACTCAATAAGAAGAAACTTAGATCATTCGTCCTCCTTGCAAATAAGCTCCCCTCCTTCCCTAACCGATCATTGCAATTGTATAGGGAAGAAGCACTATGAAGGTAGTACATGGACATTTCATTATTAGACAAGCCTTTTCGATTTTTTCGAGAAGGCTTGTACTTATTATTCATTTTGTAAAGTAGAACAAACCTTTTCAAAAAGGTGGAGTCTATAAATAAGTCGAAAAAGGAATTAGGAAACAGGAGGTAATTTATGGAAACGATACAATTAGTTGAAGTAAACCATGAGCTTTTGGAAGGAATGGGTAGCTTTTGCCTCAGAAGTAAACAAACATCGAAAGGATATATCAATAAAAATAAATGGTTACATAATAGTTTTGAAGAAGGGCTAACGTATGTAAAATTGCTTGAGAACAAGAAAACAGTGGGTTTCATTGAATACATAGAAGCAGAGTTTTCCTCCAGAGTAGTACATGCTAACAACTATCTGGTTATACATTGCTTATGGGTTAGTTCAACAGGTAAAGGATATGGAACAAAGCTCATTACGAAATGTCTTGAAGATGCTAAAAGGCTTAATAAACATGGTGTTGTAGTCGTCTCTAATTCAGATACTTCTTGGGCTGCAAGCAAAGAAATCTTTTTGAAAAGAAACTTTTCTGTTGTAGACAAAGCACCTTATGGTTTTGAATTACTTGTATATAAATTCGACGATAAACCTGACCCTTACTTTCCTATTGATTGGGAAGAACGTTTAGCTCATTATAACAACTTAACTATAATACGGACTTTTCAATGCCCTTATGTACAGATTGCAACAGAAAATATCGTTGAGGGTGCTACAAAACTGGGGATCAACGTAGATATTATTGATATGAAAGGAAGAGAGGAATTGATGAGACTCTCACCAACTCCTTATGGTATTTTTAGTGCCGTTTATAAAGGGCAATTGATCACATTTCATAGAATGACTGTTCACTCAGTCATAAAGAGCTTGAAAGAGCTGAATTAGCTCATTTGGTATTAACAGAATGATATGAGATAAGACCTTCCATTTTAAAGGTCTTTTTCTTTACCATTTAATTACCATTACCTTTAACATGGACAAATAAAAAAAGAATGCTACATAGCATCCCTGTATACATTATGGAGCGGGTGATGGGAATCGAACCCACGCGACCAGCTTGGAAGGCTGGAGTTCTACCATTGAACTACACCCGCAAATGATGGTGCCGAGGACCGGACTTGAACCGGTACGGGGTAAACCCCGACAGATTTTAAGTCTGTTGCGTCTGCCTATTCCGCCACCCCGGCGATGAAAAAATGGTCGGGAAGACAGGATTCGAACCTGCGACACCTTGGTCCCAAACCAAGTACTCTACCAAGCTGAGCTACTTCCCGATTTACATTTGTCCGTACTGCTTATCGCCTTAACAGACAGCGTTTTCATCTTCTTTATAAAAAAGAAAAATGGCGTGCCCTGAGAGATTCGAACTCCCGGCCTTTTGATTCGTAGTCAAACGCTCTATCCAGCTGAGCTAAGGGCACATATGGAGCGGACGAAGGGTCTCGAACCCTCGACCTTCGCCTTGGCAAGGCGACGCTCTACCAATTGAGCTACGTCCGCATTGGTTATATTATAGCATAAAATTAATGCTAAGAAAAGAAATGGTGAGCCATGAAGGACTCGAACCTTCGACCCTCTGA
>NZ_JAJISB010000017.1 GCF_021245735.1 Brevibacillus daliensis | reverse complement strand
ACTTGAACCCTATAGATAACGCCCATGCTGGGCGCACATAAGAAAAACGCTCAGATTATCTACATCTGAGCGTTTTCGTATTAGTTATCTCGTCAGAAGCTTATTTAGCTCCTTCAAGGGCTTTATTAACAGCTTCTTTCACAGCTTCACTAGATTTAGAAGCACCAGAAATTGCTTCTACACCTTCAGTTCCTTGCTTTTCAATGATCGCAGGGATTGTGTTTTCAACGACTGCTTCTATTAGATTGGCCGTCTCACCGTGTTCTACAACTTCAATTTTAGAGATTTTTCCAGATGCTACTTCAACGGATACTTTTACGTCGCTTGCTGCACCACGAGCAGTTCCTTCATAAGTTCCATCTTTATATGCTCCAGCATCTGAAGATCCACAACCTGCAAGCATCATTGCTGCTACAGATGCAATGGCTAGAATTTTAATACCTTTTTTCATTGATACTTCCTCCCCAAACTCGTGCTGAATAGTTATTTCACTGCTTTTGCAGCATTTTGACCTGCAATGCGACCAAACGTTACGATGTCAGCCATCGCATTACCGCCTAGACGGTTACCACCATGAACGCCACCAGTTACTTCACCTGCTGCATAGAAGCCTTTGATTACTTGTCCATCAGCACCAACAACTTCTGCATTGGTGTTGATCTCGATACCGCCCATAGTATGGTGAACAGCTGGAGTTACCATGATTGCATATACTTTACCTTCGTTCAGTTGACGAGGTAGATCATCACGCTTAAATTCAGCATCTGTTTTTGCTTCTACCGCTTTGTTGTACGTATCAATTGTGCCTTTTAATGTAGCTGGGTCCAATTGAAGCTTTCCTGCTAACTCTTCTACAGAATCAGCCTCTGTTACCAATTGCATATTGAAGTATTCTTCTGTTGCTTTCAAACCTTTGCGAAGACCTTCATCAAAGAACAAGTAAGCTACACCATCTGTTTGTTCCAGGATCGCTTTAGAAACAACGTCACGAGTCAACATTTCGCTTGTGAACCGTTTTCCTTCTTTATTAAACAGGATCGCACCATTACCACGAACTGCTTCTGTAACCATGATACCTTTTTCAGGAACTACGGTTGGGTGTGTCTGGATTTCAACCATGTCTACCAGATTAGCACCTACTTTTTCTGCCATCGTGATACCTTCACCTGTTGCACCTGGGTGGTTGGTAGTAGCAAAGCCTTTCAGATCAGGCTGATATTTTATTACCATATCCTGATTAGCAGAGAAACCACCAGTTGCCATGATTACGGCTTTAGCATTAATGGTGTATTCTTGTCCCTCTTTATTTTTTGCTTTTACGCCAGATACATTGCCAGCATCATCTTTCAATATTTCAACTGCTTCACTGTTAAGGCGTACATCGATATTTTTTTCTTTCACTTTATTTTTCAGTGTTGTAACAACGTGAGAACCAACCGCTGCTCCACCTTCTGGACGGTGGAAACGATTCACGCTCGCACCAGCACTACGACCTACGTCAGAAAGGTCTGCACCCAAGCTCTCCAACCATTCAACGGAATTTTTTGCTTGTGTAGTCAGAACTTTAACCAGTTCTGGATTATTCTTATCGTATCCGCCCTTCATTGTATCTTTGTAGAACAATTCGGAACTGTCTTCAATATTTTTGGCAGCTTGATGCTTCGTGCCAGCTGCATTTAAACCACCCGTAGCACGAGTTGTGTTACCGCCAACCATTGGCATTTTTTCTAGCACAATTACTTTTGCACCTTGGTCAGTAGCTTCAACTGCTGCAGATAATCCAGCTCCACCTGCACCGACGATTACGATATCAGTCGTTTCATCTTTTTGTGCTTCTGAAGGAGTTTGTGTTGCTGTACCAGACTTAGCTGGTTCAGTTGAAGAACCGCAACCTGCTAACATTGGTACCGCCAAAAATGCTGCCATCGTGATAGATATCCACTTTTTCATGTTGTTGGTATCCCCTAACTATACGCATTTTGGAAAAGATCCCCTTTTTTCTTTCTAGTGGGTAAGACGACCTTTCCGACCGTAGTATAGTAAAAAGAGCAACTATTGTATGTGAAAAGATTCACACTTTAAGATACATTTAGATTTACTAATATCTCTTAATGGCAGTTTCTATTTTTATAATAAGGCTAGGAAAAGCTACATGCGGCCTATCTCAATATATAAAAAAGGGAAGTATCAATTGATACTTCCCTTTGGTACTAATTGGACGCTTCTCCACAAAATTTCACGAACCAGATAATACTGACTCTATTACTGTTTCACCATTTTAGCTGCACTTTCACCTGCAATGCGACCAAATGTAATGATGTCGGCCATTGCGTTACCACCTAAGCGGTTACCACCATGAACGCCACCTGTAATTTCACCAGCAGCATATAACCCTTTGATCAAATTACCATCTGTACCAACAACTTCTGCGTTCGTATTAATTTCAACCCCACCCATGGTATGGTGAATAGCAGGGGTTACTTGGATCGCATATAATTTACCTTTATTTAATTGGATAGGCATATTAGCACGTTGGAAATCTTTATCTTCTTTCGCCATTACTGCTTTGTTGTATGCTTCAACAGTGCTAACCATTTCTTTCTTATCTACACCAATCTTGTCAGCCAATTCTTCTACAGAATCGGCTTCCGTAACTAATCCCATGTTGAAATACTCTTCTGTAGCTGCCAAACCTTCACGAAGTCCATCATCGAAGAACAAATACGCTACGCCATCAGTCTGACTCAAAATTCCTTTGGACACTACATCTCGAGTAAGCAATTCATTGATAAAGCGTTTTCCCTCTTTGTTAATCAAGATTGCACCATCACCACGAACACCTTCTGTGATCATGACACCATTGTCTGGTACAACGGTTGGATGTGTTTGGATCTCTCCCATATCTACCAGGTTTACATTAACTTTTTCTGCCATGGTGATCCCTTCACCCAGTGCACCCGGATGATTAGTTGTAGCGAATCCTTTTAAATCTGGGCGGTATTTTATAACCATGTCTTGGTTAGCAGAGAATCCACCAGTAGCAAGGATAACTGCTTTTGAAGTAATGTTGTACTCTTTACCATCTTTATCTTTAGCTTTTACACCAGCAACACTTCCATCTTCACCTTTTATAATCTCAGTCGCTGAATTGTTTAGGCGAAGATCAATGTTTTTCTCCTCAATTACTTTTTTCAGTGTAGTAACCACATTAGGACCGACAGCGGAACCACCTTTTGGACGGTGGATACGGTTCACACTTGCCCCACCTGCACGACCTACCTCAGATAAATCAGCACCCATCTCTTCTAGCCATACTACCGAATCTTTTGCTTTTGTTGTAAGAACCTTTACCAGTTCTGGATTATTTTTATCATGTCCACCCTTCATGGTGTCATCGAAATATAATTGTTGGCTATCTTTAATACCTGCTGCTTCCTGATGTTTCGTCCCAGCAGCATTTAGCCCGCCTGTTGCACGGGTCGTGTTACCACCAACCATTGGCATTTTTTCAAGAACGATTACTTTCGCACCTTGATTCGTAGCTTCAACAGCCGCAGACATGCCTGCTCCACCTGCTCCTATTACTACGATGTCTGCTGTATCATCCTTAGTAGCAGTTTCCGCCGCTTTTGGAGTGGCACTATCTGCAGGTGCGCCAGTGGTTGATCCACATCCACTTAGTACTGGAAACGCTAAAAAGGAAGCCATCATTATTGAAATCCATTTTTTCATGTTTCTTTCCCCCTTATATATTCTTCCTCTTCTCAAATTTTTGGAAGAGATTTTAATGAAGCGCTCGATGATAGTATAAAGAAACTATGCACTCATGTATGTGAATAATTTCACTTTATAATTATTATTATATTTTCTCAATAAAATACATTACTTGAAACCACTTTATCCATAAGTAGAAAAAGGAAGTGGCATGTTACTTCCCGTAACATGCCACTACTTCTGCAATATAACATAGATAAGGATTATCCTCTATCCAATGCTCCTGTTGACACTCTTCATCAATAAATGGTGCTGTCATAGGCTGTGCAAGCAATACCTTACACTCCAGATGCCATGTTCCTTCCGCAATAATAGGGGTATCCACCACTTTTGCAGATTGAAGAGTTAACTGGTTATTTGCTATTTTGTCTCCATCACGTCCAGACTGCTTGCCACAAGCGAGCAGTTTAGTAAACATGTTTTTACTGTCTGGAATACTGACAGTAAATTCATTGGAAGTAGATAACAATTCCTGTGTATAGCGAGATTCACGGATGAACACTGTTAGCGTCGGCTTTTTCATCACAATACCCGCACTTCCCCACGCTATCGTCATGGTATTGATACGACCATCAGCAGACGTAGTTAAAAATGCTCCCTGATCGCAGAGCCAATTCATTGCTTTCGTTGCCGATTCTGAAAAAGGGAACGGTATCTCTTGCTGTAGCAAATCAAGCACCTCTCTTCGTCTTGTTCTCCCTTCTTATTGTAAACGTGTATTCATCGCTGTTCGTTCTACCTTTTTGACAATAGCATGGCAAGGAAAAATCCACCCCATAAAAGCTGAGGTGGATATCCAATACGGAAATATGATGATTACTTATTCGTTGCCCGGGCAATACGTGGAAGAATCAAGCCCAATCCCATCAAAATAAACGGTGTCAGGATGTTAAGCGTTAACTGGAAATACCATTCTACAGAATAAACTGGTACCTCAGGAAACATGCCCATAAAGCAGGCAAAAGCCGTAAAGAAAAAACACCATCCCCCGATAACAATACCCGCCTTATGACTCTTCACGAATTTATAATCTGAAACATATTTGTCAGCAACCTTCATCAATCCTATGTAGGCTAGAAAAACCCACAAATAGCGAAGTGGCATGACAATCGAATTCAGGGTAAGCAACCAGTTAAAGAGAGAATTCATATTTCCAATTCCCAGTGCAGGGATAACGATCAAAATGCCAACCAGTATGGCTGTCATAATATACCCATTGACCGGGGTCCCCTTATTATTCGTCTTCAATAATTTGCGAGGAATATATTTCTCATCTGTATCTAACAAGAGTACCTTAAGAGGTGCATCTATGGAAAAAGCTAAGGCTGAAATTTGGGCCAAGGTATTTGAGATTGCATACAGAATTAGAAAAGTATTTCCAATCCCATAATATTCACCAAGAATCTGGAAGGCATAGTACTGTCCATTCATTTTCAAATCTGTCGGTATGCTACTGGAGTTAAACATAATACCCATTGCATAGGAACCTAATAAGGCGCATACGGCAACCATCATCGCAAGCGTCAGCATGCCGCGTGGGAATTCTTTGGTTGGGTTATAAGTGTGATTCACATATGGTGCTATTTTTTCCGCTCCACCGACTGCGAACACTAGCATTGATAACGTAGTAAAATAAGCAAAATTAAATTCAGGAATAAACGTACCAACTGACATGTTACTTGATGCTACTTGGACACCTCGAAGCATTGGAGCAGATAAGGCAAGAACGATATAGAGCAAGGACATGACAAACACCGCGATACCAGCAACCGTTCCGATTCTTTTTAAGGAGGAAATACCTTGAGCAGATATCCATAGAAATATCAAAAATACGACCAGACATGCTAACTGGATCGTCAAAGTAGAATAAGCATCTATAATTTTACCACTACCCGTAAAAGTCCATCCTAATGCAATGAGGATCGCTTGTGGTTTTTGCGCCAGATAGGGAATATGTACAGCCCAATAAGTCCAGGCAGCAAAATAGGCGATCTGCGGGCCCATCGTTTCTTTAATCCAGGTACTTACACCGCCTTTTCCCTCTTTAAAAGTAGAACCAAGCTGACCTACCATCAGAGCATAGGGGATAAAGTATAAACCAATGATTAAGACCCAGGAAGTAATAACCGTTAGCCCTTGGTTGGCATAGTTATTTACTACGTTGCCAAAACCCCATACGGACACAAATGCCATGAGAGCGATGTTATACCAACGAAGTCGCTTTGCATCCGCTTTACTCATACTAAAACACCCTTTCATTCTGTTATCTGAATTACATTGTCTACAGTCTCCCCTTTGTTTTCCTTTCTATCCGAAATGAATGGGGGTGAATGGTCAAAACAAAAAAACCACTCCAGACCGTTATAAACGGTCTAAGAAGTGGTTTTTGCACCTTCTATATGTTATTCCCTATTACTTATTAATTGTTCCCTTAAAATACTTTAGTTGTCCAGCTCTCGCAGTTCCAAACATCCGTTACCACGTCATTATAGAATTCCGGTTCGTGGCAAATAATCAGGATACTACCTTTATACTCCTGCAAGGCACGCTTTAATTCATCTTTTGCATCTACATCCAAGTGATTGGTCGGCTCGTCTAATACAAGTAAATTGGTATCTCGGTTGATCAATTTGCAAAGACGTACTTTTGCCTTTTCTCCACCGCTTAATACTTCGATTTTACTCTCAATATGTTTGGTGGTTAATCCGCATCTAGCTAAAGCAGCACGTACTTCAAATTGATTCAGAGACGGGAATTCATTCCATACTTCCTCGATACATGTATTGTAATTTACCTTCTTCATTTCTTGCTCGAAATATCCAGTTTGTAGATAATCACCTAGACGAGCATCACCAGAAATCGGCTTAATTTCGCCTAGAATGCTACGCATCAACGTTGTTTTACCGATACCGTTTGCACCAACCAGCGCAATTTTTTGTCCACGTTCCATGTACAGATCAAGTGGGCGTGACAGTGGCTCATCATAACCAATAACCAGATTTTTCGTTTCCAGAATTACTTTGCCAGAAGCACGAGATTCCTTGAAATTAAATGTTGGTTTTGGTTTATCCTTCGCCAGCTCGATAACTTCCATCTTGTCCAGTTTTTTCTGACGTGACATCGCCATGTTACGAGTAGATACACGTGCTTTATTACGAGCAACGAAGTCCTTCAAGTCAGAAATCTCTTGTTGTTGACGCTTATAAGCGGACTCCAGTTGTGATTTTTTCGCTTCATAGATATTTACAAAATTATCGTAATCACCTACATAACGTCCCAACTCTTGATTTGCCATGTGATAGATCAAATTAATAACACTATTAAGGAATGGAATGTCATGCGAGATCAGAATGAAGGCATTCTCATACTCTTGCAAGTAACGCTTCAACCACTCAATATGTTGCTCATCCAGATAGTTGGTCGGCTCGTCCAGTAAGAGGATATCTGGTTTTTCTAATAGAAGCTTGGCAAGCAGAATTTTGGTACGCTGACCACCGCTCAAGTCCTGCACTTCACGATCTAGTCCAATATCATCCAGTCCAAGTCCTCGGGCAATCTCTTCTACCTTGGCATCAATAACATAAAAATCGTTATTCGTGAGAACTTCCTGAATGGTTCCCATGTCTTCCAATAGTTTTTCCAACTCTTCTGGAGTTGCATCGCCCATCTTTTCGCAAATCTGGTTCATTTCTGTTTCCATATCAAAAAGGTATTGAAACGCACTACGAAGTACATCGCGAATCGTGGTTCCCCGTTGTAAAACGGCATGCTGATCCAAGTAACCTACACGAACGTTTTTTGACCACTCTATTTTTCCTTCGTCTGGCTGTAGTTTGCCCGTAATGATGTTCATAAAGGTAGATTTACCTTCACCATTCGCTCCAACAAATCCAATATGTTCCCCTTTTAGCAAGCGGAATGATACATCATTAAAAATGGCTCGATCACCAAATCCGTGAGTAAGATTTTGTACTGTTAAAATACTCATGCAAGTCTCCTTTTTTTTTCTATGAAAAACGTCTCGACGTTTTTCATTAAATTGGATGTGACCGCTGGCGGGCCAACAAAACGGTCATGACCGTTTTGTTTTCATTTATCTCCATTATTCTTTATACGATATTTATCCATATACTGACTTCAAGCCAGTCTAGTCACTTTTTTCATTGTTGATAACCAATCTATATGATTATATCGAAAATCTCATAAAAATGAAGAGAAAATTTTTGTGATTTCCGCATTCTAGTAGAGGGAATGGAAGGTAAAAAAACCTACTTTGGTTAAAGTAGGTTTTTGAAATAGCTAAAAGGGAGGCACATCTTCTCAACAAGTGAACCACACATACTACTACTGAATAGGCTATTGTAACCTACTCTCAGGAGGAATCAATGATGCCAGATTTTTTGCCGCCTGTCCTTATTCGAACAGAGTCAATCCTAACACCCTCTGAAAAAATTTTTGTTCCTGTTGTAACGAACCTGATGAATCCATCTGTGGAGCGCTTCATTAATCAGACCATCCGTCAAACAATCGATCAGATGAGACACGAACAACTAAAATACCAATCCGGAAGCAATCCACAAACAACCGGACACTTCGAAATCAAGACCAATGAACGAGGAATAGTAAGTCTTACGCTTAGCAACTATACCTATTCCTATCCAATGGCACATGGATATACCATTCTACGTGCCCTTACTTTTGATATCATGACTGGTAAACTCTACTCTTTGCCTGATCTTTTTAAACCCAGTTCCCCTTATATCACAATCATTTCCCAGCAGGTTTCCGAGCAGATCATAAAACGTCAGATCCCGCTACTTGAACCATTCCACTCCATATCACCTAATCAGAGTTATTACTTGGCAGATAAGGCGCTAGTTATTTTCTTTGCTCTCTATGAAATTACTCCTTACTATGTCGGATTTCCCATGTTCCCTATCTCCGTTTACTCGCTGCAATCCATTTCGGCAGACCCTGGTCCACTTACAACTCTTTCAGCAGATATCAACTGATTTTTTTCACGAAGTGTGCAACCGCTAAAACACCTCATGCAGGGTAACAGAGCCTTTCGCTCTTACCATTTGCCTTGAGGTGTTTTTATCTTTGTTCCTTAGTTGTAACTGCTTTCCCGCTCTTTATTCCGCTCTTCATATTCGTGAATCGCAGTCAGAAACGCTTCCCCATACTTCTCGAACTTTGCTTCCCCAACTCCTTTAATTTGTAGCATGCTTGCTTTATCCTTGGGACATAAGCTACTTAGCTCTTTTATCGTTTTATCATGAAAAATGACGTAAGGAGGGAGCCCCTCTTGCCCGGCGATTCGTTTACGTAGCATTTTCAAATGATCAAATAATTCGTCGTTTACTTCTTGTGGTGCAGCCTTCAAGGTTACTTTTTGCCAAACTTTTTCTTCACCTCGTAGTACGTTTGCTGCCCGCTCACCAAGCATGACAATCGGGTACTGACTCTCCGTTATATTCATGTAGCCTTCCGCTATTAGCAGCTGAATCAAATCAACAATTTCCCGCTCGGTACATTGATCCATAATACCGTACGTAGGCAACTTATCGAATCCGAATTGAAGTACTTTCTTATTTTTTGATCCCTTTAATACCTGTGCGATTAGGGCTGAACCAAAGCGTTCACGCATTCGCTTTACACAGGAAAAAATCTTTTGTGCTTCAACCGTTATATCAACCAATTCAGCATGATTGGTGCAGTTACTGCATTCCCCACACTCCTTGCATGTTGTATCTCCAAAATACTCGACAATATACTGCATAAGACAGCGTGACGTACGGCAGTAATCGTTCATGGTATACAATTTTTTGTACTCCAATTCTTTACGATCCTGCGATTGCTCCCCCTGCTCAATAAAGAATTTTTGAGTCTGAATATCTTGTGGATGAAACAACAAGATGCACTCGCTCACATCTCCGTCGCGTCCAGCCCGACCTGCTTCCTGGTAATAGGCTTCCATGTTTTTTGGCATATTGTAATGAATGACGTATCGCACATTGGATTTATCAATTCCCATACCAAAAGCATTGGTAGCTACCATCACCCTTGCATCATCAAACAGAAAAGCATCCTGATTCGTTTTTCGCTCAATCTCCGACAATCCTGCGTGGTACTTCGTTGCTTCAATACCTGCCTCTACCAATTGCTCCTGCAAACTGTCTACCTCTTTTCGAGTAGAAGCATAAATAATACCTGCCTGATCACTATGAGATCGAATATACTCACTTACGAACTTGTTTTTATTTTCCCCTCTACGTACTTGTAGCCGTAGATTATCTCTCTCAAAACCTGTAATATACACCTGTTCATTCACTAATCCAAGGAGTGTACGAATATCAGTGATAACCTCAGGAGTAGCTGTGGCAGTAAAAGCCGTTACAAGTGGTCTACTTGGTAAGGATTCAATAAATCGAGATATAGCTAAATAACTGGGGCGAAAATCATGTCCCCAAGAAGAAACACAATGGGCTTCGTCTACTGCTATCATCGAGACGGGAATGTCCCGAAGCAATGATTGAAAACGCTCCGATTCCAGTCGTTCTGGAGCAATATACAATAATTTATATAAACCCGTACTGGCGTTATACATCCGTTCTTGTAGTTCACTCACTGACAGACTACTATTAATCTCTATAGCTGATATTCCCATGGCATGTAAAGCATCTACCTGATCCTTCATCAATGAGATCAACGGAGATATTACTAAAGTGATTCCCTCCATGGTAAGTGCCGGAACCTGATAACAGATTGATTTTCCTCCACCAGTAGGCATAATCCCAACTGTATCATGACCAGCTAGAAGACTGCTTATAATCTCCTTCTGTCCGTCACGAAAAGAGGGATAGCCATAATAAGATTGCAATATTTCCTCTGCACGTTGTAACAAAATACCTACACCCTCCTCCAGCAATTTTGCTATGTCCTGAACAATATTTTCTATTATAGTGTATCACAGAGGGACAAAAATTCCCTTTTGCAAGATTCCTGAAAAAAACTGGAGAGAACGTACCAGGCAATTCTTCATCTCGTACAATCATGCACAAAGAAATGTTCAACCTTTCCACTACCAACTCCCCTTTGTATCAGAGAATAGGAAAGATCACGCATCATATCCTTCTTCAAAAGGAAATTTGCTACGTAGTTGTTGTAGGTATGCTGAGCCAAGCTCTGTAAACTGTTGCCCTAAATGAGAAAGATGCTGGTCTGCTACAGATACAATCCCTTTTATCAATGCGTTCGTACTAGCTACCCTACTCTCCTGCTCCAATGTTTCCTGATGTTCAAGCCAGGTTTGCATCAGACACTGAAATGATTTCACTTTTCCTGAAGCATAAGCCGACTCTAGCAAGATTTGAAGACGCACCAAGGAAGACTGACTCTCATAATTTTTCTTCTCAGCTGTAACCGATCTGGGATGTTTTCTATTTCTCTGTGTAAAAATCGCTCGAACAGCACCCGTTACCTTGTCCTGATTTCCTTCTACCCAAGTAAGTTGCTTTGACAGCTCGCCCCACTCGTTTTTCCCCTTACTGACTTTTCGCAGTGGTCCATTAGCCAACTGTCGCCTTGCTGATGCCAGATCACCTTGTATCAATGCACCGTAGAGTAGATATTGTTCTCGCTCTAGATCGGGAATTTTTTTACCTTTCCCCGTATCAAGCAGAATACGAAGAGCCGTTATACATCTGCAATGTAAAAGAATCATGGCAATCTTATTCACAGCATCAGCCTTGTCAATCTGAAAACGTTCGAAGATCAACGAAGGAATTTCAGTCTCTTTCCCAGCAATCTTCATTACCTTACATATTCGATACAAGGGAGCAATCAGACTGGTTTGATGTCGAACAGACTCGGAATACCAATTGATAGCCTCGTTGCTATTTCCACGTTCCTCCTCCAGCTTTCCCAGTAAAAAGGCAGTTTGAAATGTACCCATGCCCTCTTCTGTATGGTAGGTGGTTGGGGCAGGGCCGATCTCCATTGCTTTGAGCAAAGCTTCTGATGCCTTGTGTGATTGCCCCCTGACCATTTCCGTAATCCCAAGATAATGGTATAAATCGGTATAGTCTGGATATAGTGTAATGGCCTCCTCTGATACAGCCACTGCGTTCTCCCAATTAGCCATGGTGAAGTAGCAACGAATCAAATACTTATATAAAAGGTGTGCGTAGCTTAATGTCTTTACATCAATCATTCTTTTTGTCAGCAAAAAGGAATCCAAAGCTTGAGCAACTTGATTGGTTCGTAAATATTCCACACCCATGTTGAAGTGATAAAACGGATGATCAGGTTCTTCAGACAGAGCTTTTTGAAGCAAATCGATATTACGTTGCACCTTCTCTTTTCGAATGACGATTTCCTGTTGATAGCCATAATGATGTATTTTCACTTCGGTCAGATGAAACCGTGGATTCTCCTTATGACGACAGATTGATTCCGCAATCTGTTCGTGAATTGCACCTTCGAATCGATGATACGGTTGATTAGGAAAAAGCCGCATAATTGGATTGATGGTTGCTCTCTGTGATTCATTACCAACATAGTTGTGTACCTGAAGAAAAAAACCGTCAAATTCTGTGTGACTTGCAAGCAAACGCAGCTTTTCCCTGTGATCTTGTTCCAATTCTTCGTCCGCATCCAGATACAGAATCCATCTCCCTGCTGCTTCTGCCAATCCTCTATTTCTTGCAGCAGAAAAATCATCAGTCCAGGTATGCGTAAGCACTTTTGCTCCCATTTCTCTGGCGATTTCAACCGTTCGATCACTCGAACCTGTATCTACCACGATCATTTCATCCACTACTCCAGTAACACTTTTCAGGCAACGGCCAATCATCTCTTCCTCATCCTTCGTGATCATGCAAAGAGAAATCAGCTTATTCTGCACGTATATTCCTCCTCCGTCTGCCCTGTTGCTTCATTTGCCAACTGATGCCGCCCATTGCCTTTAACGAAGCTTCTAGCTTTTGCAGATCCTGCCTGACAATCTCTGCTTCCGGATGCGCGGTAATGGTGTCAAAAGCAACTTCTCTTGCCAGGTGTAAATAGCTGGCTGCTGCACCCATTCTTGCTTTCCAATTATCTGAAGCAAGGGATATAACACCCTCAAACATCGTTGATGCCTGAGCATAAAATCCTTTTAGATATAAAATTTCTCCAAGATACAAATGACCTTCCGCATCTAATTGTTGTTGCTCCAGTAAATCAAGTAAAATATCTGCCGAAAGTAAAATATGTCCCTCCTGATACAAAGCTTTGGCATAGGGAATTAATAAGCAGCTATTCCACTCAGAAAGTCTTTTTGCCAAACGCAGCAGGCGGTATTCAACTGCTCGTTCCATGATAATCTGAATAAAATCGATGGTTGCTTTATTATCTGTTGTTTGTTGAACACCTTTTTCTTCCAAGACCCAGTTTTCTATTGATCGAATCATAATTTTTTGTTCCACTTCCATTGCTTCATAAAAGGTATAAGGCAGTATCCTCTGTTCACTCCAACTACACAATGCCCAATCAATCAATAAGGTCTGCCTATTTTCCTCGGGAAACGCTGCGATCATTTTCTTGATGAGAGCAACAGAAACAGATAGTTGCCCCGTTTGGATGAGGCAGATTAGCTGAAGGTTCGTGTATTTGGGCGTATGCAGCATATGTTCATCCAGAATGAACAATGCAGTTGAAAATGCCCCAATATGCAAGAGAGCATGAATAGTCATACACGTATCTTCTGGTTGCTCCGGCTGAACCAGTCCCATTAGTTGTTCTGCTATTTCGGAGTCACTAGCACCTGTTTCCTGTAAATAATCGGCCCAACTAATTAACGCAGGTTCATATCGAGGATGAAGCTTAAGTGCATGTTCAAATAAGTGGCGCGCCACCTGTAACTCGCCTTTCTGCTGAGCTAACCTTCCCATCGCAGTATAAGGACGATAGCTGTTCATTCCTGCTTCACATACATATGAATTACCCGCTTCCGCTTTACATCCTGATGCTTGCTCATAAGAAGCGAAGGCCCCCAGTAGAAAGCCTTGTTCTTCTAATGCTTGTGCCAATAAAACGTGTAAGTCAGCATAATTCCTATAATGCTGAACTTCATTTTGCAGTAAATGGACAACTTGATTACTTTGACCTAATTTCAGTAAAATTTTTGCCCAATCACGCAATAATGTAGGGCGGTAAGGTGCTTGAAAATCAATATTCCGAAATGACTCAGCACACTTATCTACCGCTTGTTGATACTCTCCTCGTTGACAATGTGTAACTGCCAGATTGTATAAGATGAAGGGATCTGTAGGGCTATCTTGCAGGCACTGTGTCAATATATGCATGTTTCGATTTACTTTCTCTTTTCGTTTCATTAGGGATGGCAGATAGCCATCGTGATTCAGGCGTAACGGACTTACTGGTATTTCTGAAATCATCTCTTGATCTGAAAGAAGCTGCTCATGAATTCTTCCTTGAAACCGGAAACCTTTATCTGTACGAAATATCCTGATTAAGCCATGCTCTATCTTCTCTTCGGGTCTCTCTCCTACCCGGTTAGTTACATGCACCATGCATCGATCAGCTGTAGTCTTTTCCAGGAAATGACGGATCTCTGCTTCTCCCGTAAGTACCTCTTCATCTGCATCTATATAAAAAACCCATTTTGTTGTAGCATGTTGAAGCCCCACATTCCTTGCCTGTGCGAAGTCATCCTGCCACTCGGTAGCAATTACTTTTGCTCCAAATGCTTTAGCAATTTCCACAGTTTTATCAGTAGAACCCGTATCAATGATAATAATTTCATCTGCTATCATTACAATGCTTCTTAAACAGTGCGGTAATAGTTCTTCTTCATCACGCACTAATAAATGAACGCCTAGTACCAATTCTTTCGTCATAATCTCTCCCCTCTCCAATTGTTAGAGGTAAGTAAGAAAATCTTCTATCGAGGTTCATTTTCGTGCGATAAACAAAAAAGTACATGTTTTCCTTGGTAACAAGGACTCCATGTACCTATATGTTGCAAGTGGGCTTTACGTGCCTTGCCCGTTGAAATATACATTCGGCTCTTTTCGTTATTTTCATGTATGTTTAAGCGTTTCCAGTTCCTTCCATTTCCCCATTCTTCTTCTTGGGAGAAAGGAACCATCCACCTACCGCAATCAGGACAAGCACAATATAAAATGTGATTTTCCACACTGGCGAATGGGCAACAGCCTCCGGCAGTACACCAACGTTAGGATGGCAGAGAGTATATATCATTAGTTTTACCCCTACCCAACCAACAATCATAAAGGCTGCCGTTTCCAAACCAGGCCTTTTCTTTAGTAGAGCCACGAATTTATTTGCTGCAAATCGCATGATAATAAGCCCGATTAAACCTCCTGTAAAAATAACGAGGAAATGACCACCGTCCATTCCTCCAATTTTAGGAAGTGGAGTGAGCGGTAGGGAAACTGCTAAAGCAACGGCAGCTAAAATGGAATCCACCGCAAATGCAATGTCAGCCAGCTCAACTTTAATTACTGTAGCCCAAAAACCCTTTGGCTCCTTATCTTTCACTTTCTTTTCCTTATTGCTGCCTACCCATTTTCGAACGATATGGTTACTAGCAATAAACAACAGGTAGAGGGCACCAAGTGCTTGAACCTGCCATACATCAACCAAAAACGAGATGGCAAACAAGGATGCAAATCGGAAAACAAATGCCCCAGCAAGACCATAAAATAGCGCCTTTTTCCGTTGTTCCTCTTGTAAGTCTTTAACCATTACAGCTAGCACCAGAGCATTATCAGCTGCCAGAATACCTTCAAGGCCAATTAGGATAATCAATACCCAAAAGTATTCAATAAATAGTGTTGTATCCATATGGTTCCCTCCCTTACTAAAAATAAATCCCATTACCATTTTTTATCAATCCAATAGGTATAGTGAGATATACGTAAGCTAAATCATATAAGTTTCAACGAATAACATATTTATTTTCCATTCCTTACCCGGTATTTTTTGCTATAAATCACTACGAGTTATAGCATATTTTCTTTAGAGTGACCCGAATCATGTACTCTGTTTCTCAACAAATAATGGTGAAAAAAAATCTGGCGCCTTGATCGGGTTGTTTGAGGAGACTCTACCTTACATCGCTATACTTGTCCCACTTTGTATTGCGCTTGGATTTGATGCCATCACAGGGGCGGCTATCGTATTGGTGGGAGCTTCTGTTGGTTTTACCTCCGCCATTATGAACCCTTTTACCGTTGGGGTTGCACAGGGCATTGCTGAGCTACAACCTTTTTCCGGATTAGGCTTTCGCATTGTTGTTTTCATCGTGATGTACGTTGTCTCAACAGCTTTTGTTTACCGTTATGCGATGAAAGTAAAGAAAACACCTTCCATGGGTTATTATGGGCTGTTTGAAGGACAAGATACGAGTAATCTTGTGGATGCTAATCTGGTGTTGAAAAAACGTCATAAATGGATTCTTGCCGCTTTTGTCCTAAACCTGATCGTAATTGCAACCGGTGTCATTCAATATGGCTGGTATATAACTGAAATTGCTGGACTCTTTTTATTGCTTGGTATTGTCATTGGATTCCTTGGTCGATTGTCCACACAAAACATTGTTGATTCCTTTATGTCGGGTGCTTCTACCGTTCTTTACGGTGCTCTTTTGATTGGTGTCGCTCGTGGAATTGTCATCATATTGGAACAAGGGCATATCATGGATACCATTCTGTACTATTTGGTTATGCTAATTGAAGGACTTCCAGCAATGCTAACAGCTGTGGGCATGCTGGGATTACAAACATTCTTAAGCCTTTTCATTCCTTCCGGTAGCGGAATGGCAGCACTTACTATGCCACTGATGAGCCCACTAGCTGATTTAGTTGGGATCACCAGACAGACAGCTGTTCTAGCCTTCCAATTTGGAGACGGTATTTCTAATCTATTCGTACCTGGGGTAGCAGTAGCCGGGATCGGAATTGCAGGAATCCCCTATGGCAAATGGTTTAGATGGTTAATTCCTTTATTGGTACTTCAGTATGCCATTGCAATCATATTTGTTATCATCGCACATGCAATTGGCTACATGTAAACATGGCTGGAATGCCAATCTCAGTATGAGTATGGTGTTGTCTTCTTAGCAAAGCGTCAATATTGGCAAGAAAAGAAACTTACCTCACCTTCCTTACGTATAAGAAGTATACATAACGTGTGGGGGTGTACTAATCATGAAAAGCATCAAACCAGGCCGTGGCCCTTCCTCTATGGGTGTAATGGGCAGTGTTGTAACAGGTATTTTTGGAGTATTTTGGACAATTATGGCATTTCAAATAACTCAAGATTCTCCGTTTGGCTTAGTTGGTTTTATCTTTCCGTTCTTTGGTGTTCTTTTCATCATCATTTCTATCGTACAAGGTATCTATCATTATAAAAATGCAACCAGTAAGAACCGAATGTCCATTGTGGATATTGTAGATAGCAATCAGGAACCAGATCCGTTAGACAGACACCGGCGTTCCTCTGATGATGATCACAACCCTTATAAACGATCGTATGAACCAGGTGCAGAGGTAGCTGGTCAAAAAGCGAAACGCTTCTGCCCATACTGTGGCACGGAAACAAATGAAGATTATCAGTACTGTCCTTCCTGTGGGAAGAAATTATAGAAAAAAGCTACCTCCTATCATCTAAGCGATGAGAAGAGATAGCTTTTTCTTAAAATTGGATGTGACCGCTTGTGGTCAAACAAAACGGTCATGGACGTTTTGTATCAATTATTTTACTGCAGCATCTACTGCTTTAACCATTTCAGCTACGGAGACTAGTCCGCCACCAGATAGGTACCAGTAGTTAGGATCTAGGTAAACAATGTTACCTTCTTTGAACGCTTTTGTATTTTTAACTAGATCGTTTTCAATTACTTGTTTTGCAGGGATTTGTTCTGCTTTACCGCCTGCTACCAATCCTCTGTCAACAACAAACAGGTAATCAGCATCTTTTTCTACGATATATTCAAAGGAAACGCTGTTACCGTGGGTAGAAGCTTTAATGTTAGTATCAACAGGTGTGAAGCCCATTACATCATGGATGATACCAAAACGAGAACCGCTACCGTATGCACTTACTTTTCCTTCATTAGCCAAGATAATTAAAGCATTTTTGCCTTTCGCTTTTACTTTTTCTTCCAGTGCTTTAATGTCTTTGTTGATTTGCTCCAATTCTTTCTCTACTTCTGCTTCTTTTCCAAAGATTTGACCAATAATTTTTGCATTTGTCTCAAAAGATTCCATGTACTTCTCGTATTCTACATCTAAGTAGATCGTTGGAGCAATTTTATTCAATTCTTCATAAGCATCAGCTTGTCTTCCAGAGATGATGATCAGGTCTGGAGCCATTGCACTGATTTTTTCAAAGTCTGGCTCTTTAATTCCACCAGCATTTTTGTATTTGTCTTCTTTATATTTAGGCATATAAGAAGGTACACTATCTTTTGGTACTGCTAATACATCTACACCCAATTTATCCAGGGTACTAAGGGAACCGAAGTCAAATACTACTACTTTCTCTGGGTTTTTCTTCACTTTTGCTTCACCCAGTTTGTGCTTTACAACGATTTCTTCTGCTTGAGCAGGAGCTGGTGCCGCACCATTCGTTGATTCAGGAGCGCTTGTATTAGATGCATTATTTGTACCGCAAGCTGCTACTAAAACAGCTAGCATTAAAGTCATAAAAAACAGTAAGCCATTCTTTTTCATTTTTGTCACCTCAAAAGAGTTTTGTTTTTATTTATGAAAGACTATGATGCGAGTAGTACTCCTCTCACCACAGTACCATCCATCACTGATCAGGTATTACGAAAAGTAAACACACATTTTATTCTCATTAATATCTTGAATACAGATATCCATGTCATAGACACACTTCAAGACACAAGAATCAATAATCTCAGCGGTTGGACCTTTTTTCACGATCTTCCCGTCTTTCAACGCTACAATATGATCGGAATAGAAAGAAGCAAAGTTAATATCGTGAATCACGATAACAATCGTTTTCCCCTTCTCATCCACCAATTTACGAAGCACTTTCATGATTTGCACAGAGTGCTTCATATCAAGGTTATTAAGCGGCTCATCTAGCAAGATATATTCTGTATTCTGCGCCAAGACCATCGCAATAAAAGCACGCTGTTTCTGCCCACCGCTTAGCTGATCCAAATATCTATCTTGTAGATCCTCAAGCTCCATATATTCTATTGCTTCATCTACATAAATCCAATCTTCCTTCGTCAGCTTGCCTTGAGAGTAAGGAAAACGCCCGAAGCTTACCAGGTCTCTAACAGTCAGTCTGATATCAATGTGGTTAGCTTGTTTCAGGATAGAAATCTTTTTAGCCAACTCATTACTTTTCACTTGCCCTACAATCTGATTATCAATATAGATTTCGCCTGCATCTTTGCTTAAAAGGCGACTAATCATAGACAGTAACGTACTTTTACCTGCACCATTTGGTCCGATAAAAGAAGTAATGGTTCCCTTTTCGATGGTAAGAGAGACATCGTCAACAACATATTTACTTCCGTATTTTTTAGAAAGCTGTTTCACTTCTATCATTTACTTTTTCCCCTTTAATAGAAGATAGATAAAGTACACTCCACCTACAAAGTTAATGATAACGCTTATCGTTGTAGAGAATGTAAATACCCGCTCCACGATGAGTTGTCCGCCCACTAGAGCAATGATACTGATCAGAATTGAACCCGTAATCAAAATGCTGTGTTTGTGCGTTCGTAAAAACTGATGTGCAACATTGGCTACTAATAGACCAAGGAAGGTAATAGGGCCAATCAAAGCTGTTGCAATGGATATCAAGATTGCTACAACAATTAACAATCGTTTTACTACAAAGTCGTAATCGACACCCAGGTTAACCGCTGCATCTCTTCCCAAAGAAAGAACATCGAGATACTTGGTAAATTTCATAAAATAAAGGATGATCGCACCGAAGCATACGATCGAGAGATTCAACAAATCTGTGTTTACGTTGTTAAAGCTGGCAAACATTTTGTCAGATAAATTTTGGAACTCATTCGGGTCAATAAGCACTTCCATAAAGGAAGACATGCTCTGAAAAAATGTCCCGCAGATGATCCCGACTAGGAGCAGGAAGTAAACGTTCTGTCCTTCTCTTCTAAAGAGAAACTTGTATAGGAGTCCTGAGAACAGAATCATTACACTGACAGAGATTGCAAAGTTAACATTTTTATTAATCATGGTTAAGCTGGTTGAACCGAAAAAGAAAACGACAATGGTTTGAATCAACATATATAGAGAATCAAGACCCATGATGCTAGGTGTCAAAATTCTATTGTTGGTAATGGTTTGAAACACCATTGTTGAGAAAGCGATAGCCCCACCTGTCAGGATAATGGCTAAAATTTTCTTGCCTCTTCTGGGTAGGACATAATCCCAATTTCCATTGGCATCCATAAATATAAAGAGAGCGATTAATACTAATGCGAATCCGGCAAGTACCCCTAGCTTTGCTTTCATAATCCATGTGCCTTTCCTCTCAAGAGTAAGTAGATAAATATCGCACTGCCGATTACTCCTACTGTTAGCCCAATGGAGATTTCATATGGATAGATAATCACGCGGCCAAAGATATCACAGGCCAGAACGAAAACCGCTCCGAGCAATGCCGTATGAGGAAGATTCTTTTTAAGATTGTCGCCATGATATATTGTCACAATATTTGGTATGATCAATCCCAAAAAAGGAATCGTTCCTACTGTCAGAATGACTACGGAGGAGACCATTGCTACAATCACCAAGCCGATATTTACGACTCGTTTGTAGTTAAGTCCCAAGTTGATAGCGAATTCCTCTCCCATTCCCGCAAGTGTAAATTTATTAGCGAATAGATAGGCGATAATTAGTAGCGGTATGCTTATGTAAATCATTTCATACTGCCCCTTAATAATCAGGGAAAAATCACCATGCAACCAAGATGCCATGTTTTGAATCATGTCGTTTTTATATGCAAAAAAAGTAGTGATTGAGCTGACGATGTTACCGAACATTAATCCAACTAACGGGATAAAGATAACATCCTTGAACTTGATTCTGTCCAGGATTTTCATAAAGATGAAAGTCCCTAAAAGCGCAAAGATAAAAGCAACCAGCATCTTCTGGATAGGAGTAGCATTGGAAAAGACCATCAATGCAATTAGAATCCCGAAGCGTGCCGAATCCATCGTACCAGCCGTCGTTGGAGAAACAAATTTGTTGCGAGTAAGCTGTTGCATGATTAAACCAATAATACTCATGCTCATGCCGGCGATGACAATACTAACCAGCCTTGGAACTCTGCTCACAAACAATACCTGTAGCTCTTCTTCAGTCAGGCTGAACAAGTCGAGCGGAGATATGTTGGAAACTCCGATAAAAACGGAAGCAATTGAAAATATAACTAGGGCAAGTATTAAATATCTCTTCTTCATTTATCTTCCCACTCGTTGCAAATTTAGTATAGCTACTTCTTTAGAATTAGTATAATGTAGATAATGATATTCATTATCAATTAGTTGGTAACAATTCTCATTATACTTTGTAAGGAGAATTTGTCAATAACTTAATCTGATTCTACTATTTTTCAAAGGATCACCATAGAGAAAAAACCTATCATAGTTTCTGAGGTAGAACGTGTGCTTAACATGATAGATAGTGATACCATCCCCTTACGGTAGTCAGTTAAAAAACTTGAGCTTATCATGAAAATATTACTGTTGACTGGAGGGGTGATTTTCCCCTTTATTATGGTATGATTTTACTTATCTTGAAGTAATAATTCTATTACAATTACCCATTACAGTGCTTTACACCTTTTGGGGAGGGACTTATTTATGGTCAAACATCCTTTATTTTTACTTATTGCCAGTGTACTTTGTCTGGCTGTAGGTCTGTATCTTGAATCGAGCTATCTGGAGATTTTTGCTTCTGTGATTGGTATTGCAAACGTGTGGTTATTAGCTAGGGAAAAGGTACTTAACTTCATTTTTGGAATCATTGCGGTTGCCTGCTTTTTAATCATTTTCATGCAACAGGGATTGTATGCGATGTCGATACTTTCTGTGATCCAGATTGGTTTTAACGTGTACGGCTGGTATTACTGGCTCCAAAGCAAAGGGGAGGCAGATGTACGCCCAACCGTTCGTCTTTCTGTTCCCGGATGGATAAAATATCTGGTAGCAATCGTTATTCTCTGGGCTTTATGGGCGTATTATCAGGTTACGTATACCGATGCAAGTAGACCTTATATTGATGCCTTCAATGCAGTAATCGGCCTGGTTGCTCAATTTATGCTAAGTAAAAAAATCCTGGAAAACTGGCATCTCTGGATTCTTGCTAATGTCCTCTCCATCATCATTTATTTACAAACAGGTTTATATGTCATGATTATCCTTGCTGCCATTAACCTCTGCCTATGCATTCAGGGACTTATCGAATGGAAACGAAATTATGATGCCCTCGGTTCCAGAAAACGCATCGTATAAGCAGTACTGACAGGAAAAAGCCAGCCTCTTCAAATAACGAGGCTGGCTTTTGAGTTGAAATGCTATAAATGTTATCCTCTTCTTCGCTTAAAAAACACGGTAAAAAGAATCGCAGCTCCCATGAGTCCCAACCCGATAGCGGTCATGACCACCATTTCTTGTGAGTAGCCTTCATTGGCTGTTTGGCCTCTTCCTCTCCAGTCACTTGGTGGCGCCATTCTATTTCCTTGTCCATTTCCATCGTTCATTTGCATATTTCCCGGCATCTGACCCTGAGCCATATCTGGTGGTATTTCTTGGGCCATACCTTGTGGTCTTTCCCCGGGACCCTCTGGACCTCCTTGACCCCCCGGTCCCTCAGGCATCCCTTGGTTTTCACCGCTACCTGCTCCTGTCGTATTCGCTTCAACTACCAACTCCCCCGATAATTGTGCTACTATCGACTCTGCCCGTTTTATCGAAAAAGCCACTAAACTTTTATCACCAGATACACCTGCATCAAATTGCTCTAGCGTATAAAACTTGGTAGGGTCCTTCTCTACATAACTACGGATAACAGCTGAAGCCTCTGTAGTCATCTTTTGCATGTGTTCCTCAGTGAAATAAGTTGTAGCAATTTCCTTTAAATAAGAATTGTATTTCTCCCGGTATTCATCCACAGACAAAAGTACTTGTAGCAAAGGACGATCTTCAAGACTTACGCCACCAACTGGTGTTGTAATACTAAAATTAATGTTTTCCTCATTCATAAAATTAGCGGCCATATCCCCAGCTGGGTTCCCACCGCCACCAGGAGCTTTCATTTCTCCAGCTGCTCGCTCCTTTTTAGTCGAAGCGTTGTTTTGCTCCTTACGATCGCCTGGGATTCCTCCTTGGTTTCCTGGGTTTCCTTGGTTTCCTGGATCGCCTGGATTACCAACACCTCCCCCTCCTCCTGTTCCAAATCCTGCAAATGACATGTTGTAGTCCCACGGTAAGATGGAAAATACACCGTTCTCTTCATATAAATAATAATTGTGCTTCAATTGCCCCTGATAGCTGTCCAAATTAACCAAGGCAGTATTGGTCGCAAAATAGCGAAGCATTTCATCTACATTCAAGAATTCCTCGATTGTACCGCCATTATTAATCGCATCTAACATGTTTATAATGGCCGTCTCGTCGCTTGTTTTTTTGTTTGTTTTCAAATTCAAATCCTTGTATTCATCAATATCATCACTGATCCATTTTAGATCACTGCCAACCCCATCAGGTTTGTATAAATCACCTTTGCTGTAGAGAAAGTTCCGATCAAGAAAGGTTTCCTCGATTGCCTCCACCCCCAGATAAAGCCCCCACTCTTTTCCGTTTATCGTCACGTACATATAAGAGTTGGCAGGAGTAGGTACATCCATTTTTTCCATCAGATCATAGGATAAGTACTCTCGCTGCTGAGTAGGATCTGTGTAGTTATTGTTTAAATTTATTTTTTTCAATCCATGTAAACTTTGTTCGTCTACATACTTATCAAAATCAATTTTGAAGCTATAGCGATCGGAATCATCCATTTGAGCAACAGAACGCAATGTCATGTTCCCCTTTGTACGGAATCCTACATTCTCTACCTTTTCTCCATTAATGACTACATCCGCAGAGACAACTTCCTCTTTCATTGGATTAGCCAGAATGTTTTCCAAATCCTTTTCACTTAATGTGATATCCACCGTGGTAACTCTGCTTTTATCAAAAATAGTTTCAACATAAGATGCTTCCTGCTCCCTAATCTCTAGATTTAGTTGAGGAAGCACCAGAACCGCTCCCACAAAAAGTAGTAGCAGCAAACCTATCGTTGCATAAACATATTTTGTTTTCACTATGTCTCTACTCCTTTCCAGTCACGTCCTACGAATAAAGAAAAAAGCGGGCATAGAAACAGGAATACCCTATGCCCGCCGTTCATACTTCGTTTCTATTAAGCAGTAAAATTACCATCATAGCTAAGCATCATTGCTGTTTTAACGCCTTCCATACCTGATATCTTGTTTAGGAATGCAGTATCATTCTTTTTCACGCGTATCTCATAAATAACTTCTAGTTCATTTCCTGCTGTAACTGATTTGGATTTAACTGTATGCTTAATTGATTTTGCTGAAATAGCTTGTTCCAGTGCTTTTTCTATAGAGGGGTCTTGGTATTTAACAATTAACAGGAACGGATTTTCTACTGTTAACCGGTTTACAAAGAAGAGTAATACCAAGCCGATCAAAATTGCTCCCATAATAACTAGTGGGATAAAACCTGCTCCACATAGGATTCCAGAGGCAATTGCCCAGAAAATATACACAATATCCATCGGGTCCTTGATCGGTGTCCGAAAGCGAACGATAGAAAGTGCCCCTACCATCCCCAGTGATAACAGAACATTGCTTGATACCCCGATAATAATTAACGCAGTTGCCATTGTCATTACAATCAGTGAAATACTGAATGTGTGTGAATACATAACACCTGAGAATGTTTTCTTATACACCAAGTATATAAACAGTCCAACCACAAATGCAGTTACAATTGCAATAAGTGAATCAATTATCGAAAAGTTTATTGTGTTTTCCAAAAAACTAGACTTAAATATATCGCTAAAAGTTGTTCTATTCATTTTTCCATCCCTCACATGTGAAAAGTACTGATAGTCGCCCTATCATGTTTATCCGAACATCCGGCTTACCTGGTATTTTGAGAATGCATTTTTCCTACGATCGCTAACTTGTAGCATCTTTCTAATAACATCAGGCAAATATTCATCATATTTTACTTCCAGAACCACCATATTCGGTTCCAAAATGTCGATCATCGTAATATCAGGATTAAGCAGATCATTATTGCGAAAGCTGGTTTTAATCGAACTGTCAAAGGTGACGCGAACATTGCCATACTCATAGATAAAGGCTTCCCGTTTATAATCTACAATGGTAATTGGCTTTAATTGAAACAGATTCATTTGAACGTATAATTCTCTGATGAGGTCTCTCTCATCCTCTTCCATCCATCCAATATCATCATGTCTGATTCGTTCATATTCCTCTTTAGTAATGCGGCACTTTTGTTTTTGACAGAGATCATTACGCTTACTCTTTTTTTCGAGATTCATATATTCAGTGTTATGGTCATACAGCCTGACTCTATATTTGTCCCGTTTGTAGAAGCCTTCCTTTTTCTCTGTAACGACCTTGTCGTCTATATTGTCAAAGTAGACGCTGCGAATGACATAGGTCCCATTGTTGTTGGCATGAGGGTCCGATTTCATAATATGCTGTAGGTTATGTCTCAAAAGGAAACAATCCATCGCGGTGATTTCATGTTTTAGCTCCACGCGACCCTTAAACGTATTTATGCCTGTGTTATTCATCGTGCTCACTCCTTTCTGCTCGGATGTTCTGCTCGTTTTTGAGTATAGGGAGTGAAGCTTAAAGAAACCTTAAAACAATGAGGGAATCTTGTGTAATAATAAAAAAGAACGGTACCCCTGATAAATAGGGTGTACCGTTCTTTCTCGTTATTTTGGCAACGTAATAGTAATACATGTTCCGCTAGGTGTATTGTGAGAAGCCTGAATCGTTCCCTTGTGACTGGTTACAATCCATTCCGCAATAGCAAGCCCAAGTCCTGTTCCTCCCTTTTCTCGGGAACGAGCTTTGTCATCCCGATAGAAGCGAGAAAAGATATTTTCTAATCCTTCGTCGCTGATTCCGATACCTGTATCGCACACTTCTAGCGTAATTTTATGTTCATCTGCACCCATTTTGATTACGATAGTGTCCTGATTTCCCGTGTATTTCAGTGCATTATCGAGTAAGATGACCAACAACTGATGCATCCTGTTTTTATCGGCTACAATCATCGTATTACCTTCAACATCCACTCTGAAATCCTTTTCTTCTACCTCAGCTATCTCGTAATAGGGCTGGCATATGGTTTGAATAAATTGATCCAGATAAAACGACTCTTTTTCCAACTGGGTCTCAATAGAATCTGCTCGAGCCAAGGTCAATAAATCAGAGGTAAGCTTAGAGAGCCTGCGCGTTTCTGAGAGCGTCAGGGCTATCGCATCAAATTTATCCATGATTTTAGCATAAGGAGTAGTAAGTAGTAGCTCCAGCTTGTTTTGTATGATCGTTAACGGTGTTCGCAGCTCATGGGAAGCGTTCTCTACGAATTCCCGCTGTTTGTCCCACGCTTGAATGATTGGCTTCATAGTTTTGCGAGATAATATAAAACTGGCCGTAAGAGATAGAAAGAGAAAGACTATCGAACAAAGAATAAGTAAGGTCTGGTAGTTGTTTATGACGTTCTGCTCTCCATCCACATTTACCATTAGCTGAATTGTCTCTGCGGTATCTTCCGTATCAGGATTGGGGAAGGTAATGGTACGATAGGTGTACATACCGCTAAGTGTAATATTCGTTATGCTCTCATATGGTTTATAGTGTAAGTCTTCAAAAAAATCACCATAAAAAGCCGTACTTTCCGGATTCAACAATTCCTTATTTTTGTCCCAGAGTAGGATGATAATCCGTGGATTAGGCTCAAGTCTAAATTCGGGTGGTGGCATAATGCCTGGTGGAGCAGGTTTATTCTTCTGAAGACCAATAAGCCCTACCCTCTCAATATTGCTTTTAAATGCTAGCAGGTCTCTATCAGTTTTAGAATATAGCGTTAGTTTGGTTTGGCTAAAAATAATCAAACCAAATATGGTGAATATGATAGTGAAAGCAATAAAATTGTAGATCATTAATTTGCGCTGTTGGTTCTTAATGATTTTTTCTTCAGTCACAGTCCTCACCATTTTCAGTTAGCATATAGCCTAATCCCCGAAAGGTTTTAATATATTTGTCGTACCCAAATCTTTTAAGATTCTTGCGCAAATTACTGGCGTATACCTCAACTACCGAGGTTGACGTTTCAGAGTCATAGCCCCATATTCTGTCAAATATCTGCTCTTTAGTCACGATTGTGTTCTTGTTATGCAGGAGGTATTCCAGCAAGGAAAACTGTTTGCCATGTAGTTTAACAACCTCGTCCCCAATCGTAACCGTTACATTCTGCGTATGCAGGTGCAAATCCTTAAAGCTAAGGATATTCTGTTTAAAATCTCCCCCTGAACGCCGTAGGATCGCTTCCAGGCGCAATAACAGCTCCTCACGATGAAACGGCTTTACCAGATAATCATCTGCTCCTTTTTTGAATCCAAGGATTTTATCATCAATCCCATCCTTTGCTGTCAGTATAATTACTGGAGTTAAGATATTTTGCTTCCTTAGTTTTTCCAGTACCTCATATCCATTCATAAAGGGCAGCATGATATCTAAAATAATGACATCAAAAATATGTTGAGAGGCTAAAAAAAGTCCTTCCTCCCCATCAAATGCCTGTGTCACCTCAAACATTTTATGTGTTGTTTCACGAATGGTATGGGAAAGATTTATATCATCTTCAATAATTAGTAGTTTCATCGTTACCACCTCATTTATCCGCACTTCATTGTCCCAAACTGACTCTCTGCGACATTCTTACTGTCCACTTACTCCTCATTGTCATATGAAGCTAGAGTAGAGACAAGGTTATCTCCCTACTTTTTTACTTACGATCTGAAAAACAGCTTACCCTCCGCCATTAATACTTGCTTCCTCACTTGTGTATTATTTTCCAGAAAATCGAAACAAACAACTGTCTCCACGCGTCTATAGTTGGAGAGCTTTTTCTTGCAAATATACTATATTCGGAGGATTCAACTAATGAAGTTTCGCAAGTGGTTTACCCTGTTGTTGTTGTTCGCTTTATGTACACCGATGTCTGGTTTCTCCATTCAAAAGGTGCATGCCGATCAGGGAATTAGCATCTTTTTAGACGGACAACAAGTACATACCGATGTCGCCCCGTTTATTATTCCAAATGTGAATGTAACAATGGTTCCTCTACGTATTATCAGTGAGAGTCTAGGAGCAGAAGTCAACTGGGATCAATCCAGAGAGACGGCAACGATTCGCACGACCGAAACAACTCTTCAAATGACTGTTAACGAGAAAAAGGCTTTTGTAAATGGGAATAGCGTAGCTTTAGACGCTGCCGCACAAAACAAGCAAGGACGTGTAATGGTACCCCTTCGTTTTGTCAGCGAACAGCTCGGTCTACAAGTTAACTGGGATCAGGATACTAAAACTATTACGCTACTCTCTGGATCTAGTGTGACACCACCTGAATTGCTTCCGATCCTACCGCCTGTTACACCACCACCAGTTATAAATCCTGGAACTATTCAGAACATGCGTGGAGTCTGGATTTCTACAGTTTACAACCTGGATTGGCCTTCTACCACTTCATATGGTAATGCTGCTAAACAAAAACAGGAGTTTACCACCTTATTAAATGAATTGCAAAGTATGGGAATGAACACTGTTTTTGTTCAGGTACGACCTTCAGCAGATGCAATCTACCCATCCAACATGGTACCGTGGTCGAAATATTTGACGGGTACCCAAGGGAAAAATCCGGGCTATGATCCGCTGGCATTTATGGTGGAAGAAACGCATAAGCGTGGCATGGAGTTTCATGCTTGGTTCAACCCTTTCCGGGCAACTACTGATGCTAAAACAGATCAGCTTGCTTCCAACCATGTTGCAAAAGCACACCCAGAATGGTTGATCAACTCCAGCAACAAGTATTATATCAATCCTGGAATTCCTGCGGCACGTCAACAAATTATCGATGAAATCATGGAAGTGGTACGCAATTATGACATCGATGGTGTCCATCTGGATGATTATTTTTATCCATCCAATGGTGTGTTCCCGGATGATGCTACCTTTAAAGCATATAATAGCAAAGGCTTCTCCAATAAAGCGGAATGGCGTCGTGATAACATCAATGAATTCGTACGAGTACTAAGCGAATCCATTCAAAGCGTAAAACCAGATGTAGAATATGGAATCAGTCCGTTTGGAGTATGGCGTAATAAATCTGTCGATCCAACGGGTTCCGACACCAAGGCAGGTGTAACCGCCTATGACAATATGCACGCTGATGTTCGTACGTGGATTCAAAATGGCTGGATCGATTACATCATGCCACAAGTTTACTGGAGTTTTTCTTTTAATGCTGTTCCTTATGATAAATTAGTCTCTTGGTGGGCAAAAGAAGTAAATGGTACCAATGTGAAGCTATACATTGGACACGCAGCCTACAAACTGGGGACAAAGGAAGTAGGCTGGCAGTCTGCCCAAGAGATCATTAATCAGCTGAACTATAATGCCGGAATCCCTCAAGTACAGGGAAGTGTCTTCTTTAGTGCAAAAGACTTGCGAAAAAATCCTTTAGGCATTGTGAACGCACTCACCTCTTATTACGCATCTCTTAAATAAAACAAGAACCTAAGGAATGGGCTGACTCTGCCCCATATCCTTAGGTTCTTTTATTAATACGCTTACTCTTCCAGTTTATTCTCCCGCGGGGTGTGTATGTTTCTGTATTCTCGTGTTACTTCGTGTTCTTTCTCTACATGGTTAACAGCCTGTAAATAGTTGCTTCTAATAATCAGGTCAGAATGTATGATCCCTTCCAAAATCCTTGCTCGCTCCGCTTCATTTACATTCCCTACTATTGTCCCGTTCATCAGAGCCGCAAAGGACTGCTTGGTGGTAAATAAATCTCTTCCCTTAGCATATATAGGCTTCTCCATTCCTACTAAAGAAAGAACGGTTGGCATAATATCGATCTGTCCACCAATGGTATCGATTTCTTTCCCTTCAATTGATGGATGATAGATAATAAATGGGACACGTTTTTCATTTTTATATAGTTTTGATGCTTCTTCGTCTCCATAGTACTTATGCACGCCTTCATGATCCCCATAAATAACCAGAATCGTATCTTGCAGAAGATTATTCTTTTCTAGCTCCTTTATGAATTCACCTACTGAATAATCGGTATAATTGGTCGCTTCCATGTAACGTCCAATCGTCGTTCCCTTTAATTTTTCCGGAATTTTAATTCTGATTTCTTTTTCATCAATTACAAATGGCGAATGACTTGTCAAAGTAACGATAAAGGAGTAAAAAGGTTTAGGCTGCTGCACAATCTTTTCAGACACTTGCCGTAAGAAAGATCGATCACTTAATCCCATTCCCATTTGTTCATCGATCGTCCATGCACTACTATCAAGCATCGTATTGAATCCAATAGATCTATGTGCATTCATCCAGTTCCAATACGTTCCTCTATCTCCATGCATGGAAATTGTGGAATAGCCCTGTTTTTCCAAATGATCTGGCAAGGAAGGGAATTCATGATGTGGATAACGGAAAAACACGCTCCCTTTTTGTAGAGGATACAAAGACGTATTTATCATAAATTCCGCATCGGAAGTAGTTCCTTCTTTAACCTGCTCATATATGTTGGTAAATCGATAGCTGTTAGCCAACAATTTATTTAAATTAGGTGTCACTTCCTGATTATCTACCTTTAATCCAATAACAAAATCCTCAAAAGACTCCAATTGCAACACAATAATATTCTTATCCCGGATCGGAGCACTCATTACCGCTGTTTTTTCACTTTGATTGAACCACTCTTCAATTTTATCTTTTTCATTTTGAGTTAAAAGTAATTTCTTGTTCTCTTTGACGTAATAGTAAGCATCCATAAAATGATAGCCGATTGGAGATAGATTTAATGCTGTAATAGAAGTATCAAGCATAGAAAACAATGCTTTACTGTCTCTAATCCCTAAATATTTACTTGAAAAAGGAACGTGAAAAACCAATACCAAAGCAACCAAGAGACTTATGAAAAACTTAACTCTTTTCTTCTCATATGTAAGACGTTTATAAATAAATCCAAGCAAAATAAAATCACCAAACAATAGTAAATCAATGGGCTTCATTAAGGAAATAATACTACCTGATAAATTCTCCAGGTTATCGAATTGCTGTAATATTACAATCGATGGCAATGTACTGAACCCTCTGTAGTACCATATGTCTGCTACCATTAATAGTGTTACCAGAACGTCTGCAATCAGAAGGTATATAAAATGAGATTTTTTTGATGTAAATAAGAATGAAAAACATAATAATAGTAAAATAAACCCAAGGTAATAAGGTGTACGTGACAAAGTTGTTTTCATTAGTCCATAAAAATGTGGCTCTGTGATAGGAATTTGTGCGGTTATTGCTGTAAACAAAATACATTTCACAACTATTGAGAGCGTTATGAACAGAAACAGTGATATCCTGTAGTTTTTCAAATGATTTACATTCATAATAATACCCCTGTAAAAAAAGTTTTCATTTATTCTTACTGTTTATAATTATAGATTCTTCATAAATTTCACTATTAATTTTACTTACATCTTCTCCTAAAAAACAAGTACATTCCAGAAATATCATATAATATGCAAATCATGATTGAAAGTGTCAAATTACCAATTACTTATCTAGACTGATTGCAGAAGGTCTCTCATATAATCTCATTAATGTACTAGAAACTTCTTAATATTTTTCATTAGTATTTTGGGTGACATTGGAATTGCAGCAACAGTGTCTCCCCCAATATGGGACGTTAATGTAACATTTTCAATTTCTAATAACGGATGTCCAGATGGGAGGGGCTCCTCTCTAAATACATCCAATGCCGCTCCAGCTATTTTTTTGGTTTTTAAGGCTTCTATTAAAGCTTTTTCATCCACTGCATATGCACGACTAGTATTAATTAATGAACAACTTGGCTTCATTTTTTCAAAAGCAGCTTTATTAATCAAAGGTGGCATTCCTCTTTCAAAACGAACATGAAGAGATATGATATCAGATTCTCTGTATAATTTATCTAAAGTGACTGGGATAACAGATGGTACAGCTTCTCTTATTTTTGCTTCTGTCATATGAGAATCGTACACAAACGTTTCTACTCCTAATGCTACTAATTTCTCCGCAACTAATCCACCGATATTGCCAAATCCAATAATCCCTACTCTCTTTTCATTTAAATTAGCTGTATAGGGAGAATTAACAAAACTCTTCGGCCATTTTCCTGCTTTAATTTGCTGATGTGCCCTAGCAATATTTCTGGTCTCTGCATACATCAAGCCAATGGTAAAGTCAGCAACTGGCTCTGCATTTCGGATCGCGTTAATTACTGGAATATTACGTTTCGATGCTTCTTCAACAGCAATATGTTCTAAACCACCTCTACAGGTACCAATTAATTTTAAGTTTTTTGCTTTTGCAATCAAATTCGTCGGCAATGGGCAAAAATGTGTCAAAATAACCTCAGCATCGACTACTTCTTGATCAAGTTCTTTCGGATATTTTACTGCCTCTGGTCCATCTTTTTCGATCATATCTGCCAGGTGTTGGAATTCCTCTTTACTTTTTTGCTTCCATATAACTTTTGTAATCTCAGGTTTTTCTCTCCATTCAAATTGAGCAGCCTGTTTTGCAAAAAAATCCACATCTACATGAATATCTCCTATGACAATTATCTTCATCACTTTTGCTCCTTTACAAAAAAACTGCCATGTAAACACAGCAGTTTTAGTAGTATTTTGTTTATTTAAGATCCTTCAACACTTCTAAGGCTTTTTCCAAAAATGTTTCTTCATCCATTCCTGTTAAAACTCCTACTGCATTTAGTTGTGGAATTCCTTCAGCATCATTGGGATCAAACGGACTAGTAAAAGCAATAAGATCAACATGACTACTTCCCACTGCGCCCGCTACCATTCCAGGACTCACTTCATGGATTTCGCAGTCATATCCATGTTCGCCAAGCATTTCCTTAATTTTTTGACCCACCATAGCAGAACTTACTGTACCTGAACCACAAACGGATAAAATATTTACTTTTTTCATTTTACATTTCTCCTCTGTGTTTAGTTTTCTAGTTCTTTCATTAACTCCATAATTGTTTTTGCCTCTTTAGCCTCATAAACCTGCTTAAGTACTTCACTATTCTGGAAAAATGACATTAACTTCATTAAAAGCTGTAATTGTTTGTCAGGGCTTTTCATTGCCAACGGGAAAATCATCTGACATGCTAGTTTCTCCGCAGGAGTTCCCATCATGGCAAAAATAATGGGATCTTTAGGTATGACAACTGCTACTCCTGGTTTAATAACAAATTCTGGATTGGTATGAGGAATTGCAATATTATAACCTGCTCCAGCAAGTCCCGTCGGATATGTTTTTTCGCGCTCAATAACAGCTTGTGCATAATCAGATGTTACAAAGCCTTCCTGCATTAATCTATCTGCTGCGAGATGAATTGCTTCTTCAGCTGTTTTCACATCTGCATGTAGACAGATAAGAGATTCATTAACTAATTCCATTTTCATACCTCCTCTATTTGTAATTCAAGCAGTTCCTTATTCACTTGAAGATTATTTTCATTACATAACAGCCTCAGTTGATCTTCTGTAAGAAAATATTCTGCCTGAGAACCTGCAAGCATATATATATTTGCTGATTTATCCACTGTTTCAATCAAACCAAAAGCCTCTTCAACAGAGTTACCTGCAGCAAGAATTCCATGCCCTGGCCATATGACAATACGGAATTTCTCCATCTTTCCCGATGTGGCTTTTCCCAGTTTTGCTGTCCCTGGTGGCATCCAAGGGACGATTCCTACACCTTCTGGGAAAATAAAAATACATTCAGTTAACGTTTTCCAAAGAAGTAACGATACTCTCTTTTCATCAGCTGGTTCTCGGAGTGTAAGTGCTACAATGTTCGTTGCATGATTATGTAGTACAATTCGATGTTCTGGGTCAACAGATAACCTCGTTTCATGGCTCATTAAATGTGTTGCCAGTTCACTTGTTGGGACTCCACCACCTTCTAGTCCCCACAATACATCCAGTTTTTTTCCTGTTAAATCTAACCTAACAAGTCCAATATTCTTTTCAGGAAAATCTAGCATATTTCGAAAATAGCTTCCTGATGCTGTTATAAGAAGTAGTTTTCCATCCAAAAGACTACTTTCAAAATCAAAGTTTAACGGTATATGCCTTGTTTCTCCATGCAAATCAATATCGCTTACCAATTCCTCTTCTTTCACTATATAGCTGATATTCCCACCATTTCGCTCATCCCAACCTAATTGCCACATGGTAAAAGCCATTTGTGTAATTTCATAGGCTACTGTGCATGGATATTGATTTTTCAACACCTCCATTCATATACCTCCTTCTTTTACATCAAGCATATTTGGCTGTAGAACTACTTTTATTTCTGTTCCTTGCATCGCTGCCTGAAAGGCTTCCTCCCAGTTGTCCAATGGTTCTATACGAGTAATCAATTTTTCAGGAGTAATTTTTCCCTCTTTCATTAAATGTAGCGTTGTTATCCATGAAGATGGTTTTTGTGATCGCGAACCAATCACGCATATTTCTCTCTGCACAATTGCATTTAGATCTAACAAATTTTCATTTTTTGCAAATACACCCATTTGAATTAACTGACCTTTTTGTTTCAGTAAATCAAAAATATTCCCAAGGACAAGAGCAACGCCTGAGCATTCAAAAACGATGTCAGCTCCCTTGCCATTTGTATATTCAGAAACAATTTTCGGCAAATTTTCTTTCATTGTATCAACTGTGAGATCTACACCGAGATTTTTGGCCAATTCCAACCGTTTTTCGTCTTTGGTAATACCTGCTACAATAACCTTCACATCCATTGATTTAAGAACCTGAGCCAAACATAAACCAATGGGTCCAGGGCCTAAAATAACAACCATATCTCCAGCTTGAACATTGGATTTTTCCATAGATGCATGGACACCACATGCTATCGGTTCCGTAATGGATGCAGCAAGAAGGCTAATATTATCTGCTAATTTATGCACACTTTCTTCCCGGACGATTATATATTCAGCAAAACAGCCATCTACTTGGGAGCCAATTCCTTTTCGATTTCTACATAAGTTATATTCCCTATTTTTACAATTTTCACACTCTCCGCACGTCCACAGCGTTGTCTCGCTTGTAACCCTGTCACCCGGCTTTACTTTTGTCACATTTTCTCCAACCGCATCAACAATTCCTGAGAATTCATGCCCTAAAATAAGTGGCGGATTAAAACGGTCATATTCTCCTTTATAACAGTGAATATCGGTTCCACAAATTCCTGCATATGCTACTTTGACTCTAATGAGATTATCTATTGGTTCCGGTTTTTGAACTTCTTTTAGTTCCATATTTCCGTATCCTTGTTTGGTTATCACCAATGCTTTCATTTTTCGACCTCCTATGGAAAAATTGGTGTCACTTATTCACAGCAAAATAATTTATTATTAAAGGGACTAGTTTCATCTTGAAATAATTTCACTATGAAACTAGTGTTTTAACACCTATTTCTTCCTATTTTTCATTCAAGTCTACATATTACAAAGCAACTTCAGGTTTAACATCTTGTTCTGTTTCTCCCGCATTCTCTAAATAATCATGAACCCGAGTACGATTCTTGCGGAAAAGCACATATAGAACAAAGTAAAGGACTACGACGCCTGTTATAATCAGCACATTTTGTGACAGGAACGCCAAGAAAATAGCAGCCATAAATGGGTTATACATAATACCGAAACTAGTAATCATCATGACACCTGCAGGAATATCAATTCCAACTCCCATAGCAACTTCTGTAAAATACCCTGCTGTTATCGTACACATATACAATCCCAGTGAGAACCAAATGGCACCAGAGATAAGTGCTTTGAAAATATTCCCCTTTGAAATACTTATAATGACAATAACCATATACGGTAAGGCAATTAAATCCACCATAGGTAATGCTTTATTTCCAGGAAGGATAACAGCTAGAATAACCATAATTGGAATAAGGAGAATTCCCGTAATTAGTGTAGCTGGTTCTCCATACCCAACTGCATCATTAACAGCTATATACCATTCACGCTTTTTAGATGAACCTTTTGCTGTTTTTTTCGAAGCATCTGTTAAACTTGTGAAAGCGGATGCTTCGAAAAAAACAGCAACTTTTGGAAAAATTGCCATTACTGCCGCAGTAGAAATACCGACTGTTAAAATTTGTCCCCATGCTTCTAAACGATTTAATTGATCAAAGTTACCAGCGATTCCTAACAAACAACCTAAAATGAGACCAAGTGTAACGGGATCACCAATAAATCCGAGTCTTCTTTTGATCGTAGCAGGATTTAAATTTACTTTATCTGCTCCTAGCTTACGTAACACCCAATCCATTGCAATAGCATACGGTACTGCACCAACATGGTGTGGAGCGGTCAAAGCACAATTAGGATAGTTATAATAGGTTGAAAATCTTTTTTCATATACTTCGGCAAACAGCAATATGTAAAGGTTTAATACAACCATACAAGCAATTGCTAGAACCATATTTTCAGTTAATAAATAAAGCATTGATCCCCATACCATAAAGGAGTAGTTATTCCACAGATCCCCAGGCATAAAAATATTGGTCCATTTAAGAAGGAATAATACGATTTGAATAAGTAGTGCTATACCAATAAAAACTAGACCGACTTGTGTAGAATAAGCAACAACTGATGTTGCCTGCCAGCCAATATCAAGAATCGGCAAATCTATTCCTGTTGTTTTGACCATTCTATCGACAATAGGAACCATAATCGGAATAAATGAGTTGGTAATAAGTGAGAAACCAGTTAAACCAACACCTGCTGATAATGCGGAATTAAATGCTTTTTTCGACGGAACTTTTAAAATTAGAGCAATAATGTAGAGCATAATAGGTACAAATATTGCGGCACCAAAAGCATCAAAAACATTTTTTAGCATCTCTAACAAATCAAAAACCCCCTCAAAGCTAAATTTGAACAAAAGTCTATGGAATAGAACATATGCTAAGTGTTCCATGTTATGCATTACTTGTCAATAATAATTTAAGCGCTTTCATTTTTTGTTTTTATATTTGATAAATTAACTATTACAGCAACCTAAATCATTTGATTTAACAGGGAACATATGGTTTTATTAAATAGCAATAATTTATATTCCTATTACATTTGAATATAGATTACACTTATCATATGTTCATATGATTGAAATATTTTAATAATGGAGGATAATCATGTCATCGAAAAATTCTCTGCTTATCCGAGTTGCAGAACTTTATTACCAACACAAGATGAATCAGAGTGAAATAGCCAAAATCATAGGAACATCCCGACCTTCTGTGTCTAGATTGCTCGATGAGGCACGAGAACAGGGGATTGTAACCATTACCATTAACACACCTATTAAGAAAAATCCTAGTTTATCTGAAGCAATCCGAACCAAATATCATTTAAGAGATGTAATTGTGATATCTGGAAGTGAAGATTACGATACATCTATGCTGAATGTTGGACATGCAGTTGCTGAATATTTACTCGGTTTCTTAGATGATAATATGTCAATCGGTATTTCTTGGGGGCGGGCACTCAAAGCTGTTGTCAGCAGTTTACCTCAAACCAATTTGAATAATATACTCGCTGTCCAGCTTATTGGTAGTCTTGGCGTACAGGATAATAGTCTCGAGGGAACAGAATTGATTTATCTGCTTGCAAAACAACTTAATGGGAAATATTGTATTTTAAACTCCCCTGCTTATGTTTCTTCTAAAATGCTACAGCAAGAAATGCTTGAAGAACCCCAAATTAAAGAAGTAATCGAACTTGGACGAAAAGTAGATATAACAATTAATGGTATTGGTACGTTTGATATTCATCATAATACGTTACGAAAAGCAGGAATTTTAAACAATCATGACATCACTATTTTGAAAGAAAAAGGAACAGTCGGTCATATCATGGGTAGAATGTACAATATTAACGGTGATGAAATTAAATTAGATAATCATTTCCCTATTACCGGTGAATTGGATATCTTACGAAACGCACCGATGAGTATTGGATGCGTCGTCTCAGCTGAGAGAGCTGAAGCCACAATTGGTGCATTAAACGGAAAACTAATTAATGTACTGATATGTGATGAGACAGTTGCTTTAAAAATATTAGAATAATGATCATTACGAAACGGTAAGCAAAAATTTTGCTTACCGTTTATTTTTTTAACACCTTTTCTCTAATAATTAAATTACATGTTGACATATGTGCTTTTAATTGAAATAATGTTCTCGAGCAAACGTTCAACATTATGAACTTATTTTCAAGGAAGGGGTGTCTTTCGTTGTTACTTACTGATTTAAGGAAAAAAGTATGGAAAGATAACACTGCACTACCAGCCAATGGATTGGTTTTATGGACAAGCGGAAATGTCAGTGCAAGAGATCCTGAAAGTAATTTAGTCGTAATCAAGCCAAGTGGAGTACACTTTGAAGATTTAACACCTGAAAATTTAACAATCGTTGATTTAGATGGAAATGTTATTGAAGGAGATTTGGCACCATCTGTCGATACAGAATCACACTTATATATTTACAGACATAGACAAGACATACATGGTATTACACACACGCATTCACCGTATGCCACTTGTTTTGCAATTCTAGGAAAATCACTTCCCATTTATACAACTACTTCAGCAGCCGTATTTGGCAGAGAAATTCCGATATCTGACATTGCAGCTGTTGGTGAAACGGCAATTGGAAAAGAAATTGTAGACAAAATTGGTAATAATTCTGCTCTACTTTTAAAAAACCATGGAGTCTTCACTGTTGGAAAGTCCAGTACTGACTCTCTAAAAGCCGCTGTTATTCTAGAAGAAACTGCACAAAGTGTTTATTATGCACTCTCATTAGCAAATCATATTGAGCCACTATCAAAAAAATATGTCCAAGAAGTTTATGACTTCTATCAAAATAATTATGGTCAGAAGTAACTTGATAGAATAGGAGGATTATAGAATGAGTGAGAAATATAGTATTCCAGAAATACAGAAAATGGCTAATAATATTCGCCGCCGTATCCTAACGTTAACAATTGACAGAAAAGGTGGTTACCTTAGTCAAGCGTGTTCATCAGCTGATACAATCACCGCACTATATACTAGAATCATGAATCTATCTCCAAGTGAAGGACCTGCCATTCCTCCTAAATTCCCTGGTGTGCCTGGTCCTACTAATATGGATTATCCTACAGGAGCTGCCTACAACGGTTCAACAAAGGCACCTTATGACCGACTTATTTTTTCACCCGCACATTATGCTGTTGTCGTTTATTCTGCTTTAGTAGAAAGTGGACGAATGTCACCTGAAAGTATCGATAATTTCAATATAGATGGAAGTACGCTAGAAATGATCGGAGCAGAACACTCTCCGGGATTTGAGTGTACAACTGGGTCCCTTGCACAAGCTATTAGTGTGGCTGGAGGAATTGCTCTTGCCCGTAAATTAAAGGGTGAAGAAGGAAGAATCTTCACTTATATGTCTGACGGAGAATTTCAAGAGGGACAGACATGGGAAGCACTTCAAGCTGCTTCGTTTTATAAACTAGATAATTTAGCTATTATTGTTGATGTTAACGGACAACAATTGGATGGATATACAAAGGATGTAATGAATATTGAACCTCTAGCGAGTCGTTGTGAAGCTTTTGGAACTCGCGTTTTTTCTGTCGATGGTCACGATCTGGAAGCCATAATCAAGGCAGCAGAACCAGCTAACGATGGAAAACCACTTGTAATTCTTACTTATACGAATTCTAGTCAAGGGATACCAATGTTAGAGGAAAGAAAACCATTCTTACATTACGTTCGTTTTAAGTCTGATGAAGAAGAACAAAAATATATTGATTTCTTGAATCAAATGTAGGGGAGTGAACAGAATGGAAGTTTTATCAAATGTACATGCTAAGAACCTTGTTGAATGGTCAAAAAATAGATCTGAAGTAGTCGTTTTATCTGGTGATTTAACAAGCTCTTGTGAAATTAAGCCTTTTAAAGAAACTTATCCAGACCGTTTTTTCTCTATGGGTGTTGCTGAACAGAATATGTTAGGTTTTGCAGCAGGTCTTGCTAGAGAAGGATTTCGTCCATGGCTTCATACCTTTGCTGTATTTTTCTACCGCCGGGCATACGATCAATTAGCAATGTCTATTGCCTATCCTAATCTACCAGTTACTCTCGTAGGTTTCCTTCCTGGCATTATGACTCCAGGTGGAGTTACCCATCAAGCTATTGAAGATGTATCCGTTCTTCGTGGTTTACCAAATATGACTATTCTTGATATGGGTGATGCAACAGAAATAGAAACGGTTTTGGATGCTGTAGAAGAAGTAAATGGACCAGTATATATTCGAATGCTTCGTAAAGAGGTTCCAAGGCTATTTGATCGTAATGAACCTTTTAAGATAAATAAAGCTCGGGTTTTAAGTGAAGGGACTGATATCGCAGTTTTCTCCAGCAGTATTTGTACAGAGGAAGCAATGCGTGCCACTAAAGTATTAAAAGAAAAAGGGTTATCCATTCAACATCTTCATATCTCTACATTAAAGCCTTTTACAGATCCTCTAGTTGTTGAAGCCTTGAAAAAAGTGAAATATGGAGCCATTACACTTGAAAATCATACGGTGATCGGTGGTTTGGGAACTTGTGTAGCAGAAGTGATGGCAGAAAATGCGATAGGCAAACCTTTGGTGAAACTTGGTCTAAATGATACTTTTGCTCATGGTGCCACTCAGCATTATCTAATGACTGAGTATGGTCTCGATTCTATTTCTCTTGTAAAAGGAGTGGAAAAACTTATAGGAAAATCCTTTAACATCACAGAAAAGGATTTAGAAGAAGTTCGTATTGAAGCTGTATCCACACATGATCCAGATGCTTTATAATATTTATTCTGTTTCAAACATCTGAACCGGAATCTAAGCTAACGTGAGTTCTTAATAAAGGAGAGAGTAAGCACCTCTTACGATGTATATTATATACAACCCGTAAGAGGTGTATTTTATAATTTTAGTTCTTGTATTGGTTGAGGAGGAAAAATGAAACTTATAGCGATTGATTTAGATGGGACATTACTATCGGAGGATCGACAAGAATAGAGATAGCCCATCCTGATGCCAGCAAAGGATGGGCTTTAGAGAGTATATTGCAAGACATTTGCAAATTCCATTAAAAGATACCGTTGGAATAAGTGATAACCTAAACGACCTATCCATGTTCAAAACCGCTGGCATGCATGTAACTACACTAATCATTCACCGTTTCAGTTGGATTAACAGCATGCAACAAGGGAGTTATATGGAAGATGCGTGTCCATTTACTGCTCTAACTTACTCTTTAATTTATACGAAGCAGTGATTTTTTTAATTTCTTTAAATCCAACGAACTTTTTGGATTGCTCATTCCATACCCGATATTGAAGTGATTTTATACTGGTTTTTAATGTTATTGATTTAACATCACGAAACATCGAGTTCGTATTATGAACTTTCTCCAGATAATAGTTAGGTACTCGTGGATCCAGATGGTGAATATGATGAAAACCAATGTTTCCGGTAATCCAATGTAGAACCTTTGGCAAGTTATAGAAAGAGCTTCCTTCCAATGCTGCTTTTACATAATCCCAATTTTCCTCATGTTCAAAATAAGTTTCTTCAAACTGATGCTGTACATAAAAGAGCCAAATGCCAGCAATACCTGATATAAAAAAGATAGGTCCTTGAACCAGCAAGAATTCTTTCCAGCCTAATAACCAAGACAAAAGGACTGCAATGCCAATAATGCCCAGGTTAGTGATGTAGGTGTTCAAGCGCTCCTTCATTCCAGCCTGTCTACGGTTAAAACGGTAATCAATCAGAAAAATATAAATCGGTCCAATAAAGAACATCACGAATGGATTACGATAAATACGATAATACATTCTTTTAAAAAATGGCAAGGCAACATATTCGTCAACGGTAAGGGTCCATATATCACCCGTACCTCTTTTATTCAGATTCCCACTAGTAGCATGATGAATGGAATGGCTACGTCTCCACTGATGATAGGGGCAGCAAGTCAATACTCCTGTAACTGTTCCCAGTATTTCATTAGCTACCTTATTCTTAAAGAAAGATCCATGGCAGCAGTCATGAAAAATAATAAAAGTACGAACCAAAAATCCTGCAGCTGGTATAGCCAACACAAGGGTTAGCAAATATGAAATGGAGAGGCTTAGATAAGCCAAGTACCAAATTACAAAAAAGGGAACCAGTGTGTTAACAATTTGAAACACACTACGCTTCATTTGCGGTCTTTCATATGGTGCGATATCGGCTCGCCACCCAGCTTTTGCCTGTTGAACCATTCTATAGATCTCCCTCTCTCACAATCAATTCGTAACACGGTTGTATCCATTCAATATTACTCTATAATTGAGAAAGAGTCTCGCATTATTGCATAAATTAGCAGAATTAATTTATTTATGTGAATCATTACCAATATTTTCACTGGGAAGGAGCTTAATCATGCCTTCAAATGAGCATGTGTTAGTAGTTGGCCGTACAGGAATGCTTAAAGGAATGGTCAAACATTTTTTGGAACGGGGCAAACTCGTATCGGTAGTTGCTAGAAATGAACATACCCATCAACAGTTAGCAGTAGACTTATCCCATTTGCCTGGAAATATTAATCCGATTCCCGTTGATTACCATGACATCAAAAGCTTCATCCATTCTGTTACCCATTCAATTAACCAGCACGGCCCTATCTCTCTTTCAGTTAACTGGATTCATAGTTATGCCAAAGAGGCGCCCTATGCACTGGCAACCTTGCTGAATCAAACCTCCCCAGATTCTACATATGTTAGGCTCCTAGGCAGTGCTGCTGCCCATCCAGATCATTCTTTTAATGATCATGGTCTCTTCCGTACAACCTATCCATATTTAGTGTACCGTGAAATTATCTTAGGATTTATCGTGGAGGACAGTCGATCTCGCTGGCTTACACATCATGAAATATGTGAGGGAATCATTGAAAAAATCCATGTCTCACAGGCTCGATCAGTTATTGGGACAGTAACTCCTTGGTCTTTTAGACCGTGATTGATACGATACAGCTCACGATGGTCTGTTTTATTCCCGGCATCAACGCTTATCCTGCGGGGGTGCATTATTAGTGGGATCGAAAATCATCTGGCTCAGATTACATTTTATTCCTGTACTTGTCTCCTCTGTGACACAGAATATCTTGGTAAATTAACGTATAATGGAAATGTGCAAATCATTAATGCATCTATCTTTTTGTTACCTTTAATAACTGTAGTTTATTCATCTAAGATTGGGGGAACTAAAGTGGGTATTTATAATGAAATTGAAATTGTGCATGTACCTCGAATGCGTATTGCTAGCTATGTAATGATCAGTCCTGCTCCTGAAAAGGATGTTATCTCCTATATGGATCAATGGGCAAAAAATTGCGGCTTGCTGGATAAGGAAGGTTATATTCCTCGTAGAATTGGTTGGGATTTTCCTTTTGTATCCATTGAACAATCAGAACACTTTGGATTGCGTGGCTATGTCTGTGCGTATGTAATTCCGGAGGATTATGAATCCACTTGCTGTGGTGCTGAGATTTCTAATATTGAAGAAGGTAATTATGCCAAACTAACCATAGCTGATCCTCACAATGAATCTCTCGAAAATGTTGCACAGGGTTATGCACTTCTGCTTTCTTTTATTAATAACAGTAAGTATGAAACAGAGCTTACTATAGGCAGAAGCTGCTTTGAAGAGGAATATGATCGCGACGGTGTACATTATATGGATATTTTTGTTCCTGTGGTGTAATCATTCCGTCTTGCATTTGAATTATCTACATGACTCATACTGTAACTAGAAATAAATCACCAAAACAAAACAAGTAGCCACAGTCTGTTACCAATTAGACAGTGGTTGCTTGTTTTTTTATCCCAGCTCCTACCAAAGTATGAGAATAACATAATTCATTTCATAGAGTACCAGTATAAAAGATTCATTTTTGTTAAAAATACGGTTTTCTCCTTATTTTTTCTGAATATTGTGATAAATTTTAGGTAGTAATCATTCTTTGCTGAGGAGGATTTACTATGAAGAAGAGTCTACGTTCCACCTATTCACTTATTATCACACTCTCTCTACTCACTGGACCAATAGTGCTTGTTTCACCCGTTTTATTGGACAAAGCAATCGCAGCAGAAGAAACGAAAACCTTTACTCCTTATTACGGCACAGGTCCTTCTTACGTACAGCCAGAGAATGTCCAAGCTCTTTTTCCCAAGCCTACAGAAAAATTAATTACTCCTGCGTTCCAAAAAGATAAGGTTGCCTTCACTAGCCAAGAAGAAATGATGGATTTCCTTTTAACGCTTACGAATAATAATCCAAATGTAAAACTGGAGATTATCGGTCAGTCTCTGGAGGGTCATGACATTCCGATGCTACTCTTCAGTAAAGATTCCCGTCCCTGTCGAAAGCTATAAAGTGACCGAAAATAAAGTAAGCGCAGTCCAGGAAAACGGTCATTACACGAATGATGTCATCACAGAAGTAACTCCTAAAACGATGACTTTCCCAGCAGATAGCTATATTTTTAGCATGGCACAGCCTAATGCCAACTACATTGCGTTAGCTTTTGAGCCTGAATCTGTTGATAGTTACGTATCATTTAACTTCATTCCTGTGGAAAAAGGCGCAGAGGTTCCTATTTATCGTTACATATTAGAGAAACCGCTTGATGCCAAATAATTCATTTACTGTATCAGAAAGTGTAAACTTCGAAGGGCCACTTCCTGATGCGCATGAAAAACATCCTCTAAAGAAGAACCAGCTTCTTCGAAAGGACTTCAATAGAAGTTGTTTCTTATCGGTTCCTAAACAGAATAAAACCCGAGCAATGACATGAACGTTCATTGTTCGGGTTATTCTTCTAGATCGATTCTTAGTCTTACTTATTCAGTTTAACCTGTGGATGAAGCAGATTTCGCAGCGGAATCGAATCATATTTCCACAACTCATCTTTCTTCTCAATCATTGGTGACTGCTCGGATACTTCTTCAATTTGACTAGGAAGAGGGCCTGTAGCTGGTTGCTGATTCGGAGTCTGTGCTGAATTGGTAGAGTTATAGTACATCCCTGTAACTGTACCTCCTGCCAGGATAACCACAACTCCTACACTCACCAAAACCTTGTTCTTGCGAAAAAACCTGGTCAGCCCACTTGAAGTCTCGTTCCGTACTTCTTTAAGGATTTCCTGAAAGTTGACATTACGAATCGCTTGCCAGCGTTTGCGCCACGCTTTATCACGTATCATCTTCCCATTATCAGTGAGGAAGTAACGCTTCAAGGCTTTCTTATAGGCAGGTACGATACGTCTTCCCTCAAAAAATTGACCTCGTTGTTTTAAAGACCACTGGATAAACAGATAAACGCCCTCATCCCCACCGTGTTGTTCTACGTAATCAAGCATCTCTTCGAACCTATAATCCGATGAATCATGGAAATCGGCGCTATAAAACGCTAGCATCACTTGTGAGAAGCATTCGGGCTCCAACGGATTGCTAAGGAACCTTTTAATGAGCTGTTGCTGGATTTCCATATCCTGTTCATCAAAACCGTGGAAAAAGTCCTGCGCTGTCTGATCTGGATGCTTACGGAGGGAAGACAGGTTTACAATCAATTGATGTGTCTGTTGGGTCTGTAAATCGAGATCGTTGAAAAAGTTTTGCGGTTTCTCTTCCAGTAGATAGATAAGCTGACAAAAGTCCGCCTTGGACAACGTATCCCACTTGATACATTTCAGTAAGGTTCGATCTACCTCATCTATCATTCTCTTGGCGAAGGTAAAGCTGTTGCCACTTATCAATTTTTGAAAATAACGGTGAATATGCCCCGCAGCTTCTACTTTATTTCTCTCCTGCCCATATAATTGAAGCAGTTTTTGCTCTGTAACCTGGGTGAAAAAACGATTTTGTAAAGCTTGCGGTGCATGATCAATCCAGAAGCTGATCTCCTGTAACACACCATCCATCTTTACAATCGCAGATAATCTTTGTTCTACATATTCTTCAAATAAGGGCTTCACTACTTCTTGATAGCCCAAAATCGTATTTAGCATGAAAGTAAATAATTTACGATTACTCGTCAGATGCTTGTACACTTCTCTTACGTAATCAATTTTTCCAAATGCCTTTCCTTTAAGCAAGAGATCCATCAAATACAAAATGATCTCTTTTCGTGTACCTTCTTTTGGAAAAACCTGATACGAATCAATAAGTAATCGAACCAACTCAATGTCGGGTAGCTTTTTTACAGCAAGCAGCTTCTTTTCCTCTTGAAAAAGAAGTTCACCTAGATTAAACAGCCTATGTTTATTTTCCAATCGTGCATTGTTTAAATAGTTTAAGAGAACCTGCCATATGGATGTTTTATTACGTTCATAGATAACCATATTACCCGATTCAATATAAAACAATGAGCATAGTTCATAGTATGTGGTAATGCTTAAACCCTTTGTAGGGTCATCACCCGAAAGGATTTCATCCGCAAAATCATAAAAAGCAGTCAGAGCCTGAGGTTGATTGAGATTACTCCAGGCAAACTCAAGATATTCATGATTTTCTTGGATATCGACATTAAGAATCCGTTGATTAGGAAAATCAAACAAAAAATCTTTATCAACAGTTCCGTTTCCTGGTCGAATACTTCCCTTTTCCACAAACATGACATGAAGATATTTCTTACTCTCCGGCTCGTTCGTATAGGTTAAAAAGCCAAAATGTCTGCGCATTTCATAAGGAAGCGCTCCATACATGATTTCTAGCAACGTACTTGCTGAATCAGATAATACACGAGTATCAACATCGAGACTGATAAATACTTTTTTCTTAGACGATATAGAGACCATGATGGCATACAGCAGTTGTTTGAAGGATTGTTCCGTAATACCCATTTGCTGTAACAACCGTTTTTTATCCTCGGTTATCGCATGGTGATAAGGGATGTTCTCTACTGGGGATAGCTCTTTTCCTTCTGTATCATCGTATTGTTTGCAAAATGAATGAGCTCCAAAAATCTTGGCGGGTGTTCTAATAAATTCCTCGCGTCGGGACACCGGAATCACATAATTATGGGTAAAAAACGTATTACGTTGACCAGTAAAATCGGCGCCTACATAAACGCTCTTTCCTAGTACCATTTCGCCTGATTCTGCACGAAAGGAGAAAAGTGCAGCAGGGTAATTTTTCACATTGCTCTCTGCTCTCTCCTGCAACTCTCTCGGGGCATCATAGACGCAAAATGGGTGGAGTGTCTTTTTAATAAAGGAATTGTCTAATCCTATTGATTTGGAGACGGTATCGTATCCTTCATTCGAGCGAAAAATCCCCTGTCTGCCGCGCGTGTAGTATTGTTGCTCTATGAATTGCCGGCTCACTGCTGCTCCCTCCCCTCAACGTAGTCGAGTTGATGCATCAGCCAGATAAACGGCTCGTCTACACGTACAGGTGTAACCACTCCCGCTACTTTTTGATTAACAGGGTTGCTTCCCAGCGCAGAGACAGCAAAATATGCTGTGTTGGTAAAATAAACATCCAGCGCATCTTTAAAAGGACGATCCACCTTTTCAATAAATCGACGAATTTCCCCATTTATATTTTCGAACTCTCCCAGATTTAAATACTCATGGTGCACATAATTTCGGAAGACATTGCTATTCGACTTGATGTACTCGCTATCATCTTCTTTTAGATTATGTAGCATATCACTTTTGGTCAGGACAACTGCTGTTGGAATATGAGTTTTGCTTTGCTCTTGATACCCGATGAAGTTTTCAAACAGCGTAATTAATACCTCACGAGGTTCATCATATCTGGCAGTGAACTCGCCTGGCTGATCTCCAATGGTTAACATAATTTTGTCTCGTATCGTTCTGATTTGCAGAGGATCAACGAGGAAGAGGATTCCCGACGAATTCTTCACATGTGACGCATACAGGTCCAGGTATTCACGATCCACCATTCCCTCGCCTGCCACATCGAAAAAGACAAGAATAAGTGGAGCTTGTTCACTGTCTTTAAAAATAAATTGGAAGATAAATGGTTCCTGTCGCTTCTCTTTCTGCGTAGAATCAAGTAATTGTCCACGTTCAAATAGAGGAGCCTCGTAATTCTCCCGGAATTTGCGACTAATTTGTGCATTAAGTGGCATACAAGCAGCATTGAAATTGTTGGCGGTGGTGTTTTGTAGCGTGTGAATTAGTGATGTCATGTATACTGATTTCCCTACCTGAGAAGCCCCTACGATTGAGATGATGTTACTCGGTGCTTTTCCAGCCGTGATCGGTAATTCATTATGACATTTGGGGCACAGTCTTCGCTTCGTCACAATGTCATATCGATCTGTAAGACCTACTAATACTTGGTCAATATACAGACGATTTTCTGGCGGGATGGTTTCCGGGTCGATGATTGCTTCCATTTCCTCAATCGCATCCAAGCCGAATTTGTCCCGATATTGATTCAAAATCTCGTCCTCTTGCAATGCATACTGCTCATCATCATTACGATGGTGTGCCGCCCTGAACACGACTTGATCGGGAGCAAATTTAGAAAAACAGTAGGGGCACACAATATCGTAAAAAGGAAGTCGTTCCTTCAGTGGTTGTTTTTTTTCAAACATGTTCTTCAAAAATGAAAACATGTGGGTCCCCTCCTATTCTGGAATTAATTCGTAGAACTCCCCATATTTTTTGCCATCTGTGAAAAAGAGGCGAATGAAATCTTTTTTCTTAATCTCAACTTCCGGCATAATGGTAACCCCCGGTTCTATATCACGGAGAAAAGAATATTGAACACCATCATCCTTGTTAATCGGAGAGGACCCCTCTTTTTTTACATAACAGAGTACCTCTTTTGGAATGGGAGTTTCCGAAAAGATACGTATCTGCAAGGACTGGTACGAACTAAACCAGCTTCGGCCTCTTTTAAAAGAATAGTAGATTTTGGCTCTACCTGAATTGACATGGGCGATGTGCTGATCTCCCTCAGGAATGAGCATGACAGGCTTTCCGTTATCCAAGGCACAAGGGAATATCCGATAGGTATTTTTCCCGAACCCCTCTACTACCTCAAAGTAACCTTTTTTTGCCTTGTACTCTTCCCGTGTGTATAGCTTAAGTTGCTTTTCTGTTATTTCGGCGAGGTCAACTGGTTCTCCAAAGGGAGATTTATAAATATAGACGCAAGGAACAGAATCAGCCCAATGCCAGTTCATAATGCATTCATTTCCCTGCAAACGGTATGTGATATCTTTGATTAACAAGTCGGATGTTTCATCCATTCTGATCATTACACATCATGCTCCTACTCTATACATCAAAGCGTGTATTGCCGGCTCTGTCACCATCTGCCTTATTTCTTGTGGAGTATCTACCTTTAGAAAAATGATTCTTACCAGTACCTGAACTATGGCTTGGAACAGGAAAAAATACGGTAAATAGCGTTAACACAACAGCCAGCAGTATAGCAGCTATAAATCGATCTAGCATATTGATTATGCTATACGAGGTAGGTCCCATCTCTAGCACCAGACCGGCTAGCAAACCACCTACAACTCCCCCAATGGTAAAGCCCTTGGCCAAATGTCTGTTATCAAAAATCAATCCTAATGCTAAGCCTAACAACGCTCCAATTATAGTCAGACTTCCTACTCGTAGTCCCGCATACCATAAGCTATCTGCGGAAGAGCCGGTTCTTTCTGTAATCAGAGTACGATCCTGACGACTAATTTCATAGATCTCTCCAAACACTGCTGTGATTTGATCAGCATTGGTTACATCGTAATAATTCCCTTGCGTTTGTTCTGCAATTTGCTTCAATAAATCTGTTCCATCAGCACTTACTGCGCTCATTCCTACAGAATGGATTCTAATATTCGCTTCCTGAAAAGGTATAAGTGCATCAGGCAACGTAACATCACTGTAACCATCAGACATGAGAAGAATGGTACTTGCGCCGGATAATCCAGTTTCCTTTTGTAAATGAGCTAAGGCTTCATTCAATGCCAGTTCAATCTCCGTACCACCATCAGGTTTGGGATGATTCACTAGTTTTTGTATGACTTCCTGCTTAGCCTGTGCACCATCTAGTTGAATAAGGGGTTGTAACAGCTCAACTTTACTATTAAAGGTGAAAATGGCAACGCTCACGTCTTCCTCCATTTTGCCTATAACATCAGCCGCTGCTTTAAAAACTTGTCCATCTGGATCTGAATCCTGCATACTTCCCGATGTATCAAGGAGCATGACAATGTTTTCTTTTCCACCTGTCCATTGGAAATTGGTACCATATACAAACTGTAACAGCATCGCCACCACACCAATCATGATGAACGTGCTAGGTACAAGCATCTTCCAGGAAAAACCTCTATACCGCTGTTTCCAGCCCTCTCCGTTTAGTCTTGGTGAAATCAACTCCGCTATCAGGCAGAGAAGTCCTACAAAGAATGCAAACTGACCAAAATATAGCCCGATCAAAAGCCAATGCGGGAGCTCATTTGAAAGCTGATTTAATATGATTTCTCCTACAAAAAAGCCAATTACCCCACCAATCAAGCTACAAAGAACCATGAGTAGATTTATTTTCTTGTGGCTCATGACGATCAACCCTCTCCTTGGCGGCGAAATACAAATCCATTTTCTATATAAGAATCATGATATTTTTTGTTGTTTCGATAATACATGAGATCTTCCATCCCGAATCCGCCCATTAGTTTTAACTTCTCAACGCCACTTTTTTGATCTTCATGGATGTAGCCCAGCTTGTATGTTCGTAAGGTTTGCTCAGTAGCAAGTACATACTGGACAAAATCACTGGTGCTATCAGCAAAGAAGTACTTTTCTTCATAGCGATGTTTTTGTGTGAAATGGAATATGTCGATATGAACCGATGACCGATCCTCCAAAGCTATGGATAAATCTCTGAACAATTCCTCTTTCGTCAATACATCCCGATTTTCGTAGGAAGCAGTCACATTGGCACGTGCCAACAATTCATCCTCAAAAGAGATGGCAAAGCATTCATTGGTCAAAATCTCATTCCGACACAAGGTACATAATCTCTGAATGAGATCAGTAATGCCATTTTGTAAGAGAGCGGATACACGACCCATGTATCTCTCCTCAAAATAAAATCGCGGGCCTCTTTTTGCTTCTACTGCATGTATCGAGGCATGCACCACGACCTCGTAATATTCATCGATGTTTTTCCCCAGGTAATCGACGGCTTCCTGGGTACTTTTCTGTGCGATTTTTTTAAGCTGTTTCTGGATTCCTTCCAGTTGTTCTACCTGTAGCTTCACTTCTTGATGCATCTCTTCTATTTGTTTTTCATAGGTTCTAAGAAGCTCCAGTTCAAGCTCTAATCCCAGAATCTCGTATTTTTTACCATACACCATAGGGAATAGCTGTCGGACAAAGCTCCGCACACGTTCTTTATCCCGTGTAAAAAAGCCGCCCTTTTTCATTTCCAGCTGATCAACCCTGAGTCGGTATATCTCCTCTAGTTCTTGTCCTCTATGCTCAAGTTGCCTCAAGACTTCCCTTATCGCTCCACGAAGTACTTGCAGTATTGAGCTCTTTGATTCCAGAGAAGATGTCATTTCGTATGCGACATAAAGTCCAATCTTCTCATTTTCAATCATGCTCTGTTTGAAATGCTGTCGGAAGTTCCCTTCTATTCCAGCTTTCTCAACTTGTTCACGAGCCACTCGTACAAAATTAGATTCAAAAAAGGTTTGACTGCTTCTATCAAATAGCGCTTGTTCCGCTTCTTTCATTGTCATACTGGTAAGCTCGCTGAAGCTCACTCCTGAAGTCATGAGACTGCTCATTTCATCGAGCTTCTCTTCATCCGGTAAGAAGGAAATGACCTTCCGCTGAATATGTGCAGGTGTTAGTCCAAGCATCTCCATTGCTTCTGTGCAATCCTGACTATTTCCCTCTTTCACTCGCTTCAAAAAATGATCATATACATGTGCCAGTACAGTAAGGGCAATCGCATGAGTAGGACGAGTTACTTTGGAATAACCAGCAGAGGAAAACGCAGCATGATCTACTACTCCATTAATGCTTCGTATAAATTGAGCCTTGTTATAACCCTCATTACCTTCGTGAATCTCTTCTTCTACCTCTTTATTGTTAAGAAGGACAAGATTACTAATTACCTCATCATTCTCTTCCCGGCCGTTGTCGATAAACATTCCGTGCTCATTTTTATCGCTTAGTAAATAGACTAGGGAAAAAAGTGGAGCAGGCTGGTGTTCTACCGCCAGTTTTACCCTGTCTTCTGTCATCTGTAAATCAGCGCGGAAATGATAGTCGCCACGTTGATACTTATTACATTCCTCAAGAAAACTGACCCCAAGCGATGCAGAAAATCCGAAATCATGCCCATCGTTTCGTTCCTGCAACAAGACGTATAAATCCATTGATACATTCTTGAACATCTCCGCCAAGTAGCTTTTCATTAAGAGCGTCAGCTCAGGCAGTAAGATGGTAGCTGTATCATCTGCTCTCGTTACCACGGCAATGTTAATTTGTCGGTAAGATGTAAATCGTCTACTCAGCTCCGCTATTCGAATACTGATCAGCTTCATAATTCTATTTAACTCAACTAAATAAGACTCATCATGATAGAACTTTTCATATAAGGATGTCCGCATCATTTGTTTATGCGTATCCCGTTCTGGCAAGCGAAATCCGTACAAATTAGGACGTTCTATCGTTTCTTCCGAGTAGGCGTGAACATAAAGTACACCCTCGCTGTTTTGCCATTTCCGCTCATTGATCGCATAAATGTTTTGGAGAGCTTGCAGGCTTTTATCCCCTAGAAAGAGGAAGAGCACAGGGTTCTGAATGCTACGCTGTCCGTTTTCATTATCCAGTTGTTTTTCTAAATCCGACACGTAATGGGTCGCGAACTGCTCAATCAAATCCCTCATGCTTCCTCCTGCTATCTAGTCATCGTTACGTCTTAGACTTCGCTATCTTATTCTTTACTGTAGCGTTTTACGCATATCATTTACTTTTGACCATACTTTTTTGTAGAAGCTGTACATCTCTTCTCCATTTACATACTCGTCTCGATCGTATTCCAGATCATTCTTCGTAGCTTGGAAAGAGGCTGACAATTCTCCTAGCTTCGTAATCAAGTCTTGCGTATCAAGAGAAGAAGTTAGTTGGTCGCTTCGTTTGCCTGCTTTACGTTTAAGAGCTGTCAGCTGTTTTGGATCAAGGTTACGAATTTGCTCAAAAATAACGTATTCCACGTGTTTGTTTACTTTTAGCAGATTAACGAATGGGTCCCATGCTTCTTCTTCTTCATCCTTGTCATATACATACAAGGCACCTTTTTTGGTGATTGTATCGGTATACATCGCCTCAATAAAGCTGTTGATTAATTCTTCTTCATCCTGCATGGTTGAGATGACTTGCTCTAGCTCAGCTACTTTACTTGCGATCTCTCCATACTTACGAACCTCATCCTGCAACAAGCGAATCATTTCTGGAGATCGAATCAGGTTCTCTTTTGCCATATCCTCGTTAATACTTCCGAAGATATCCTTGGTGTAGTCTATCTCCAAACCATCCTGTAGGAAGCCTTTTAGTTCAGCCAGACAACGTTTAATCTCACCAGGATTCACTTTTGATTGATCTTTTTGAAGCTGATATTTCGCCATGAAGCTAGCAATATCAAACGGTTTGGTAATGATGCAACCATAACGATTGCTTGTTTGATTATCAGCGCCTTTCAAAACGATTGCACCATACTTCATTGCAAGGTCAAATAAATGACGTACCGTAGCGTTATATTCTTTTACACGTGAATTGAGATACGTTTCTCCCCATGATTTCTCTGGAATTGGGGATGGAAGATACGTCCAGTTTTTCTTATCTGTCTGCACAAGGTGACGACCAATACCTTCTCTTTCCAGAATGGTACGCTCGTAACTCTCCTCATATACTTTGAGCGGTGTGTATACAAACAGCGGAATACCATTTTTCGTGTTTAACCAGAAAATACGGTTTTTCACTTCGCTCTCTTTCACAGTAAAACGTGAACCACTGATAGATGTGTTCTGATAGTTTTTGATCCCCTTCAAAATCGAAGGTGCTTTCACCGGAACAGAAACGAATCCCCAGGATGGGAAATCAAGATTGCCAAGGTTATTGCTAAGATGGAAGACTGGAATTGCCTCTTCATCTAATTTGCCTGCAATTTTGCGCTCTACGATACGATCTAGCGTCTCATCTTGCCCGTATTTAATGACAAGAAAGTCTTCCATAGATTTTGTGATGAGATCACTGAACTTCTCGGATAAGAAGTCGGAAATGGAGCTGACAATATCAACATCCTGTTCCTTCACCCAATTATCAGAGCGTTTCAACAGCTCAGCTGTAAAGTCACGAATTAGTTCATCCGTATCCTTATCATCCATGATGTTCCCAATTACTTTAGCAATATCAGGCACGTTCACGATATTCCAGTAATACGTTTTATTTCCTGTACGGTCGCTCTCTTCTGAACCATTAAGTAAAATATCGCCGTTCTTCTCAAAAATCTGGTTCAGGGTTTTCAAGATTTCTGTGAAAACGTTATATACACGATTGTTCTCATCATTTAAGAGGCGGTATAGCTCCTCGTAAAACTCTATCATCTGTTCGATCTTTTCCTGATCGGCAGCTAGTTGAAATTCATTGATTTTTGCTTCAATGTAGTTATTCTTTTTCTTTTCTTTGGAAATAAAGGCGCTTCTGGCATCTCCCAGCTTCTCGTTAGCTGTTTCACGAGCAGCTTCAATTTCGCGTGGATAACTCTCCAAGCTACTCTTCAAGCTCTCGGTATAAGAGAGAATCATTTTAAGCAGACAGAACCCTTTATCGGAATGGATCAGGCGGGAAGCATAAAACGGTCCCTGCTGCGGATGTAAAAACACGCGAGTAATCATTTCGCCAAAGACATTCACCAATTCACCCGGCAATTGTTTCTTTGATTTGATATAAGCTTCTCTCGCCTTGGATAAGTACCCCTGCTCCAGTTCATGATCGATACTAACCACTTGCTGGCTAATGACATTGCTATAACTCAAGCGTTCACTATTTTCATAGCCTGGAATTGGTTCTGGAACGCGCTCTTCGAATTTACGGGAGATAGAATCGATATCAATAGCCAGTTTACGAGCGAACTTCTCCGCATCCTCCTGGGTAGGCGCTACTGTAAACATCTTCTCCATCTTTTTGAACAATCGATAGGCGAGATAGGTTGTCATCTCTTCGGTTGGTAGAACAGCAGAAGAAGCACCGATTACGTTGTACTGATAGTTTGCTGCATATGCTTTTGGCATCTGATTAATATTAGTGCGAATGTTGCTGATATAGTCGTGAATCGCAAATTCTTCTCCCGACCTTTTTTCCTCACTCGCCATGAAGTTGGTAATGTTCTCTGCTGTTACATTCATGCAATAGTCATAAGCATTTTCCAGTGCCTTGCCCTCCAGATTGGTAGCAGAGATCAAGTGACACAGGTTAAATGGAGGCATAGGTGAAGAGACGTTCAGTACATTGCCATATTGCTGCTTGAATCGCTCGGAACGCTCGTCTGCATTCATCCAGTAATCTAATTCTTTTAAGGCAGCATAGCCGTTTTTCATAATGTAATCACGAGTATGGGAGCTAAGACTCTTATTCGCCAGATTCACGTCTGGTGTAAACAGATAACCTAGGGAATTCACCTTATCTACGCCTGTACTGCCGAATTCACGCTCCAGGATACCACGTACGATATAGGCGATATCAAGGAAACAACCACTACCTGTACCACCTGAAATACCTGTCAAAATGAAGACCGTTAGCTTCTTGTTTGTGCCTTCGGTAAGTGTTTTGATCTTTTTCTCTAGCGTCTGTACAACCTGTGTAATTTTAGTAAACAAGAGCAAACGTCCAGCTTGTCTAACCCCTGATGCACCGCTGATTCCATCGGTAATGGTTAGCTCCGAAGAAAGCCACTCTGTAATATAAGGATCCAAAATACTGCGGTTTTGCAAAACTCCCCCGATCTCAGGATTGGAGAGCAATACAAATTCTGTTATTGGATCAAGCCCAATACCTTTATAACGCTTGTTGCGATCATGTTCGTTTGTTTCAAAGGCAACGAACTCAATGTTATCCGGCTTTTCTTTTCTTTTTTTGGAAAGAGGGTCAACCGGCAATTTAAAACGACGATTAACCTGATACTTTAGACGAAGCAATGCATCGATCCCTGTTCCACCTAGTCCAATAACCAGCATAGGATTATCGATGGTGTCTACACGAATTTTATCACTGACAATCCCTCCGCCTAATGATACATCTAACTGTTGGATATGCTCTCTAACAATTGCTTTCATAATCGATCCTCTCCTAGACGATATACTCTATAAAGACTGACTTGTTCACGCTTGTAAGCGTTACTTTAATGCGATCATTCTTCTTCAGTTCTCTTCCTTCGCTTGCATCAATTACTCTGCCTGCTTTTTCAATCTGGCATGAAGAATTGTTCTGGATGATTAATGTATCATTCTTCCCAGGTATGAAGATAATTTTATCTGTTTCCTGGAATTCTGGTGCTAGCTGTAACAACTGATGCAATTTTACTTTTCCTTTAAAGGCATTCAGTTTCTTGTATTGAGGACTTGATTTTTCACCTGTGTCTTCATCAACGATTTCCAGCGCCATCTGTCCGATAAATCCTTTGTTCGCCTTTTTCCATACGGTGGACATGTACCATGCCCCACCACCTATCAGGATGAGTCCAAGTACTCCACCTACAACCCACATCCATGGGAATGGTTTCTCTTCTTCTGGTGCTGTAGTTGATGGGTCCGTTACAGTTCCTGTACCAGTACCAGCTCCACTAGCATCCACCTTCACTGGAGTACTTTCTCGATAGAAGCTCGTATCCTCGGCTTTAACCTTAATCTCGTATTCATGGTCCATAGGTACAGTAAAGCTTCCCTCAAATCCGCTTCCCGTGTTTTTTAATTCACTCTCTGTAACCTTGTTATCCGTTAGATCATTGATGATGAGCCTCGCCTTCATTGTCTTATAAAGGTCTGGACTTGCTACCTTCTGTCCATTGCTTGCTAGCTCTGCTTTAATTGGAATGATGTCACCTTTCTTATAGGCTTTATCTGGAATTGCCTCCATCGCAAGCTGTACATCGTAATTGTAAATCATATTGATGTCTATTTTATCTTTTGCTACCCCTTTTACCTGTAACTTCCAATTACCTTGCGTTGGTTTAAGCATTTTCACCATGGAATAAGCATTTGATTTAGAATAACGAACAACGTCAGAAGGAATATTTACTTGCTTACCAGCCGGATCGAAAAGCTTTACTTCGACAGGCTTTCCTGACATGATCGATATATTTGCTTCCATTACATCGTTGTTAGGGATCTCAATTGCGACTTCCTGATATTCTCCGTTTGATGTAATACTATCGATGGGAACCACTTTTAATTTCTGATGATTGGCAAAAATTTCACTTAAAATTTGTGGAAGCTTGTCTGCTGTGCTTGTTTCGAAAAATTTACCATTTGTTTCAGTAGCAATCTCCTGCAAGGGCACTCGATTTAATTGTCCATCTGCATTAAGCCCGATGGTATAGATGGGATATCCATTGCTCTTTGCAGTCTGTACCGCTGCATCCAGCTTTTGATCCGACATTTGCTGATTGCGACCCGAACTTGGATTCAAATAGTTATTACCATCCGCCAACAGTACAATGATTGGGGAGTGAGTTGGATCATGTCCGGCATCAAGGATTTTTACCGCTTCTTCTACCCCGACAGAGATATCCGTATAGGCACCTTTTTGCAAACTATCAATAAAAGATTTTATCTCTTCCTTGTCCTGATCGGATTTCACTTCCAACAATGCTTTTTCCCGTTCGATTTTATCTGTATACGCTACGACCCCAATCTTGTTACCCTGTATAGAAGTCATATCAACAAACATTTTCATTGCTTCATTACTTACTTTGTTCTTATCACTGTCCGTCATGGAATTACTAACGTCCACAACCAACACGGCATCCATTTTATCTCCGCCAGTCTGTGCAAAGCTAAATGAAGCACCTGTGGTTACTGAACCAAGTAGAAGTCCCACACACAGTAAGAACCGAAATACCCTGCCAATTTGGAACATCTTTATGAACCCCCACTACCAATTTTATTTATTGTCGACTTTTCTTTCTTATTTGGAGAACTGTTGCATTCAACTTAACAATATGACAAGATTACCTCTATATTATACTACCTATCAATGGGAATGACCTAGTGAGCTATATTAGTAATACGGAGATGTTCATTATTATGTTACATATTTCGACATCGCATATATGGGGACTGATAGATAATGACTTATATTTTTTTCGGAATAGCTTTCCTATTGCTTGGAGCGAGATTGATCCAACTTTTGCAGTTCAAACGTAAAAATAAGGCGCTAGAAGAGACAGATCAGCTGCTACATAGCCTGTTAAACAATGAGGATGAACGAAGATGAAGACAAAAATTGGAGTCCAATTTCGAAAAACCAATAAGACACAGCATACCTTCGAGCGATTAAAATATTGTAAAAATTGCCATTCCTATTCGATCTTATGGAATGAAGAATGCACAATATGTGATAAGGAAGAGACTCTCGTTCCTATTAAAACGATTTCGCTGGCAATTACGAGACGAAACGTTCAGACTCGCTTTTTGTGGATCGGTTTATTTGCCTGTCTCTCAGCAATCTTTGCCGATACAACAGAAAAACTACTTCTTGCTTGTGGTGGAGGTCTCCTGCTCTTTTTGCTATTTGGACTGATGCAGAAACAGTATGGCATCTACGAAAAAGAATACCATTTTAAAAAACACCTCAAGGCTGAGCAACGTAATATAAAGGATTCACTCTTACGTCAACTGGACGAAATAGATGCCGATGTGCAGGAAAAACGGATAAAGGATGCCTATGAAAAAATTCGAGAGGTAGGCTATTTCCTTGATTCTGATTTAATCAAAATATTAAAGCTCAAATACCTGAACCACTTTGTCTTACGCAAAGATATGGATCTGGAGCTAGATACGCTCATACCATCAGACTATAACAAACATTTTATTCTCTATCTACACGAAGCTCTTAAAGTTCAGCCATGGTTGGTTAATCGGGCTGTTCTGGAGTATGTAATCAAATATATGCCTTATATCGAGCAACGCGAAAATGGCAATCAAATACTTGGTCAAGTAGCCGGTGCATCGCTTCGCGTTAAAGCTAATGTATATCGCTATCAAGACTTTATTATTGAAGTCATTGATTTCTTGCCTAAAGAGAGAGTATTGCGTCTTGCAAAAATAGTGAAATCAGAACAGGAATATGATTGGACAAATTTATATGAAGCTACTAAAAAACACGTGGATCAACATTATGCCTTTGATCCTGATTTTAAAGGAGTTCTATGAAACAATTCGTACGCAAAGTAATGTCCGACTATCAAACTTCACTGTTACTGCGCAATATTTTATTCGGTCTGTTTACGATAGCATTGATCATTCTCTCCGTAAAAATTGGATTTAGTATTAAAAAAATTACTTTATATGATCAGGCGATGGCTTATTACCAAGAAAAAAACTGGGTGGCTGCTGAGGAAGTATTTGCTCAGGCTAATGCCATCACTACCATTCGTTATGGTGATGAAATCTGGAATGAATCGATGTCTGCATTAACGGATACACGTACTCAGCTAGAAGTATTATCAGAACAGATTCAGACAGGCAAGACATATACCAATCCAGAACTGATGGTAGATGTATATGATAGCTACCATTTTTTGAAGAAAGGCTCCCTTCAGGCTGATGAGATCACCTCTGCTTTTTTCACCGATATTTCTAATCGCTTGAAAATGGAAGCAGAACTAAAAGCGTATTTTCTAACAGGTAAAGAGCAGATTAATGCGTCTCTACAAGCCAATCTCGCTCAAAAAACCTATAAGGATGAGGAGCAATTGATCCTCTTTTTCGCTGCCGTTCCTGCTGAGTATTTTGGAGATGAAAAAAAGAAAGAGCAGGAATTTGTTACTGTTTTTCGTTCCTACGATCAGAAAAAATTTAAGGATATAGCATCGACTCAATCCTTTGAGGACGTTTTATCCACCACAGCAAAACGAATCAATTTCTACAACGACCAGGACTTGGAAGCAGATTGGCTTCCTACGCTCCTTGAAAAATACGCACGTACCGAGATCAATCTTGCTATTCAGAAAAATGACCTAGATTTGTTCAGTGCCAAAGCAACCGCTTATCGCAACATTAAAAATGCCTTACCATCTGATTCACAGGTACTTGAACTGATTGACCAACATATTGATTCCCAGTTACGTCAGGCAAAGCGATATGAGGAATCTAATCAATTCGAAAAAGCACTTGCTCTCTATGAAGGTCTTCGCTCTGTTACAGATACATCTGAGTTGATCGTTAGCTTGCAAGAAAGTTGGACCTTCCATGAACCGCTTCGCTTGTTACAAGAGAAATACCCTGATAAAACATTCCAGTTAGTTATGTCCGATGAGAAAAAATGGGACTCAGAGATTTTTGTGGCAGCCTTCTCAAAAGATGATCAACTGATCCATTTTGCCGCAAAAATGCCAGACAAATCAGTTGTCTACCTGGAAGATGACTCGTTTTCCAATCGTGTCATAAAAAATTTCACTACGATTGAATTCCCTTTAAAAAGAAAGAGTCCCATCATTCTGGTTGAAACAGATAGTGAGTCGCGCTTGTCCACCTACTATGGATTCGTTCCTGATCTGTCAGAATCCAAATGGGTGAAGCGATTTGAAATTGAGGGAGACAGCTTTGCCATTGAAGGTCTGAATAATGTAGTCGTGGATAATCCAAAAGGTACAGGGGAAAATGAACGTGCCTACTTCAATCTCAAAGATACCGGGCTGGAATACGATGAAAATAATTCTATACCTCTTATAAAAGACGAGGAAAGTCTAGAGAACCCAGCAGATCCTCTGGATAATTCCGAGATCCCTGGGACAGAGCCTTCTACTCCATCTAAAGATGCCACAGAAACAACAGGTGAACATGCTTCTGATGCAGGTATGATGAATGTTTATGCTGGCCCAGGAGAAACCTTTGAAGTTATCGGTCAACTAGCCAAGAATACTTCCATAAAGAAAATCGCTGAGAAAGACGGATGGTATCAAATTTCATTTGATGGTAAAGATGGCTGGATTCGAGATACCGGAGGCAGTGTGGAGCAATAGGTGGTTTTTTACAAGGATTTAATTCAGAAAACGATATATCGGTCTGGTTGGATATCGAAAGACCACAAAAAAACGGAGGTGCCCAAGGCATCTCCGTTTTATATTCATCAGAAAATTAATCAATCGGTTGAAATCAAATAAACATCGTGATAATATAAAGATTGGTTATCGTTAATTTAATATTTTGATTAGTATTTCCCAATTTAATTATATAACGAAACATGCCATGATGTCAAATCTTTTTTTAGGCAGTAGTTGATTTTTTTGAGATACATTCGAAAAACCTGTTCTTTCCTTAGCGGATGTTTTTCATGCATATCAGGCTGAGAAGCTTCGCAGTTTATACTTTCTGATACAGTAAAAAAGGGGCGATTCTATGAGTAAAGTTGATCAAGATTGGCGAGAAGAACAAGTGCGGGTAGACATGGTGATCGATCAAATTGATAAACAAATGGAATCACTCGATCAGCATACTAGCGGATTGAAGGAAGACATTGTGGAGATCCGCAAGAACTTCTGGGATGATGTCACTGTCAATTTTGATGATCACAGTGAGGCTGCTGATACGTATGCCAGCATGAAACAGCAAGCGGAACTACTGTCAGAACGAGAACGCACCCATCAGCATGCTACCAAACAACTTATCGCATTGCGGAAACTGAAGCAGGTTCCCTATTTTGGGCGTATTGATTTTCATGAGAACGACATCAATCAACTTATAGAACCCATTTACGTAGGCGTAGCTTCCCTACTGGATGAAAGCGAAGAAAACTGGCTGGTATATGATTGGCGTGCCCCCATATCCAGTCTTTATTACGATTATCCACCCGGTCCAGCGCAATACGAGACACCAGACGGCACAGTAAACGGAACCATGGAATTAAAACGCCAATTCATCATCCGAGACGGACAGATTCGCAGTATGTTTAATACCGGTGTTACCATTGGCGACGAAATGTTACAGGAGGTGCTCGGTAAACAAGCAACTACGCAGATGAAAAGCATTGTCTCCACCATTCAAAAAGAACAGAATCGTATTATTCGCAATGAAAAAAGCAAAGTGCTGATTGTACAGGGAGCTGCTGGAAGTGGAAAAACATCGGCCGCCTTGCAACGCGTCGCATATTTACTTTATCGTTTCAGAGGAATGCTCCGTGCTGATCAAATCGTCTTGTTCTCCCCCAATTCCATGTTCAACAGCTATGTATCCACCGTGCTACCCGAGCTTGGTGAGGAAAACATGCAACAGACTACCTACCAGGATTATGTAGAGAAACGACTTGGAAAAACATTTCGCATCGAAGATCCCTTCACTCAACTCGAGTATATGCATATAGCTATGCATGAACCTGAGTACGCTGCACGCATGGAAGGAATTCGTTTTAAAGCCTCTCTCTCATTTTTACAAGCCATCAAACAGTACGTGGAAAGGCTTAAACGGGAAGGCTTACTTTTTAAAGATATTACATTCAGAGGTGCTACCCTCCTTTCCTCTGAGCATATGAAGGAGAAATTTTATTCCTGGGATTCTTCTCTACCAATTCCCAATCGCATGAGACTACTTACGCAATCCATGCTTATCCAATTAAAGAAGCTGGCTCTTCTCGAACGAAAAAGATCATGGGTAGAAGATGAAGTCCAATTGCTCAATCAAGATGCGTACCAACAGGCATATGAGGAACTTCGCAAAAGGAATCGTCTAAAGGGTAATACCTTCGATGACTTCGCAATGGAGCAGAAGCTACTTGGTTCCATGATTGTAAACAAACGCTTTAAACCAATACGGACAGCTGTAAAACGATTTAAATATGTTGATATACCTCGTATTTATCGTCAGTTATTTCAAGATCCCGAGTATTTATCTCGTTTGTTACCTGAAACGGATATTCCCAAACAGTGGGCAGCTATTTGCGCTCAAACAATTGAAAAGCTGGATCGCTCTGAGTTAGCCTATGAGGATGCAACTCCTTACTTGTACTTGAAAGAGTTGATTGAGGGTTTTCAGACGAATACAACCGTTTTACATGTGTTCATTGATGAAGCACAGGATTATTCTCCTTTCCAGCTCGCTTTCATCCAGAAATTGTTTCCACACAGTAAAATGACCATACTAGGCGATGTAAATCAAACGATTTTTGCCCATGCTTCCGCCAGTAGCATTGACCTTTCACAGTTATCCTCGTTCTTTGGAGCAGAGCAAACAGAGACAATCGACCTTACTCGGAGTTATCGGTCTACACGTCAAATCATTGAGTTTACGCGTGAACTTGTTACAGGTGGGGAGATGATTGAACCTTTTAATCGTGAAGGGACTAAGCCTACCCTTACTCGAATTGAAAGTTCAGTGGATCATGTGGGGAAAATCAAAGAACGAATCAGAGAGCTACAAGCAGCTGGACACCGAACGATTGCCGTAATTTGCAAAACTGCTAAAGAGAGTAAGGAAGCTTATGATGTCTTACAAGGTGATTGCCAAATTCGCCTGATAAATAAAGATACTGCTACCTTTGAAAAAGGTACGGTAGTGATTCCCTCTTATCTCGCAAAAGGGGTAGAATTTGATGCAGTCATTATCTACAATGCTTCAGAAGAACAGTATGGAAGGGAAAGTGACCGCAAGTTGTTCTATACGGCTTGTACTCGGGCTATGCATGGGCTTCATCTTTATTACAAAGGTCGAGTTAGTCCGTTTCTTACAGGGCTATCTCCCGAAACATACGATTGTAATGGTTAATTAGTGATAAAAACTTCTATCGAAGTCTTTTCGAAGAAGCTTTCTGATACAGTAATAAAAACAGGTTGCCTAAAAATACCTAAGCAACCTGTTTTCTTATGGAATTCTTCAGAAAATTACAGTGGGGGATCGGACTCAGGCTGTTGTGTTGGCGCTTCGGCATCAGTTAATTAAGTAAGTCTACGAGGAAAATCTATGAACAACAAAGAAAGCCATTCATTACGAATGGCTCCCCTTTACTTTCTCGCTTTATGAACCTTCAATAGTTTCCCTTTTATCGTTGTATTCTTCATTTCTTGCAGGACAAGCAACCCTTTCCCATTCAAAATTTCCACATAGGTAGCCGTGTCCTGAATGGTAATAATCCCGATATCTTCAGCTGTTACACCATCGATTTTGGCAATGGTGCCCACAAAATCAACGGCTCGCAGCTTCTTTTTCTTTCCTCCATTAAAATATAGCTTCGTAATTTCACTATTTAACTCAGCACTTTTATCTTTTTTTAGTGTAGGACCTGCATCCAGCTTCTCTTCAAATGCGGCTTTCTTTCTTGTAACTTCCTCAAGGGAAGGCTTATCAATTTTAGTTATGCTAAATCCAATGTACTTTTCAATTTCCTCTACTTTTTCCCGTTCATCTGGTGCCATAAAGGTGATGGCTTTTCCTGAGTTACCAGCGCGTCCAGTTCTGCCTGTTCGATGTACGTAACTCTCCTTGTCTGTTGGCAAATCATAGTTAATGACATGAGTAATATTCTCGATATCAATCCCTCTTGCTGCTACATCCGTCGCTATCAGGTATCGGAATTCTCCTCTTTTAAAATCATTCATGACTCCAAAGCGGTCTTCCTGTATCATCCCCCCATGGATTTTGTCACATGGATAGTCTAGCTCGTCCATTTTTCTACATACATGATTTACCTGTTCATGAGTTCCACAAAAAATAATACAGCTATCCGGATTTTCTACGGTTAAAACATCTGTTAGCAAAGAAAATTTATCTCTCTCTTCTACTTCTAACAGGGCATGATCAATTTTATCCGTTGTTACACCAGTTGCGATGATTTCAATGTATATCGGATCTTTCATATACGTTTCCGCTAGTTTTTCCACATCCTCCGGTAACGTTGCTGAAAATAACATAGTCATCCTATCAGTAGGCAGCTGTTCAATGATCGCTCCTACCTGATCGATGAACCCCATATTTAGCATTTCGTCCGCTTCATCTATTACAAGATATTTCAAACGCGATAGAGCTAGCGTCCCTTTCTGGATATGATCTAGTACACGTCCCGGAGTTCCTACAACCACGTGGCTTTTTTGTTTTAATTCAGCCTGTTGTCTGGCAAATGGTGACTTGCCATACACCGCAGTCGCTTTAATCCGTTTAAACCTGCCGATATTCGTAAAATCCTCTTTGACTTGAACAGCTAACTCACGAGTTGGTGTTAATACCAGTGCTTGAGGCTTATTCTCTGCCCACTCCAGATTTTCACAGATAGGGATAGCAAATGCCGCTGTCTTGCCACTTCCTGTTTGAGACTTAACCACTAGGTCCTTCTCATCTAGAGCCACAGGTATTACTTTATCTTGAACTTCTGTAGGATTTTTATATTCCAAGCCATCTAATGCTCGCAGAATTTCATTACTTATTTTATAGTGACTGAAGCCTGTTTCTGTCATATCGTAACCTCGTTTGTCCGTATATTTCTTTATCATTGATATGACTGTACATGATTATGTTGATAAAATCCAATCCTTGCTGGGATTTTTAAGGATTGCCTTGATCCTACTTTAGTGGAAAAAACCAGCTTCTCTTTTCACCCTTCGCTAAAAGTCTACGCCCACAAGGGGTTGGACTGCCCGCTCCGCACTATCCATCGGGAAAGCTCTCAACGAC
>NZ_JAJISB010000016.1 GCF_021245735.1 Brevibacillus daliensis | reverse complement strand
ATTGCCTTGATCCTACTTTAGTGGAAAAAACCAGCTTCTCTTTTCACCCTTCGCTAAAAGTCTACGCCCACAAGGGGTTGGACTGCCCGCTCCGCACTATCCATCGGGAAAGCTCTCAACGACGTATTCACTGTAAGACTTGCTGGGGTTCGCTTTTTTATCCCGATGAATAGCGCTACGCTAGGTCGGGCTTCGCCAAGTCGCTCTGTGTGAAAAGAGAATCTGGTTTTTCATGCTTTTGAGTTTGATTTTGTTTCCCACTGAAGCCCTTTGCTGAAGAAGCACACTTCAGTAGTCAAGTAAAGTCCATTAGAATTTATCTGTAAATAAAAAAGACAGAGAAAAGATGAAACTTACCTTCTCCCTGTCTTCCTATTATTCATTCTAAGGTTTAACTGCCTTTAAACTTTCCTCGCGTATTAACTCAAGCAATTCTAGCTTTAACGCTAAAAAATCAGCACTGCTTTTATTCTGGTAATCACGTGGACGTGGCAACGGTACCTTGATGTTCTTCTTCAATCGACCCGGTCTTGCGGTCATTACATAGATAGAATCACCTAGAAAAATAGACTCTTCCACATCATGCGTGATAAACAGAATGGTTTTTTTCGATTCTTCCCATACCTTCAACAAAATCTCCTGCATAATGGAACGGGTCTGAGCATCAAGTGCTCCAAACGGTTCATCCATCAATAAGATTTCTGGTTCATTCGCAAGCGCTCTTGCTATTGCTACACGCTGCTTCATCCCACCAGAAAGCTGGATCGGATAATGCTTATCAAATCCGGTCAAACCGATAATATCCAGATAGTGATGGGCTATCTCATCCTGCTCTTTTTTGGAGATCCCTTTTAGCTGTAAGCCGAACGTGATGTTATCTTTCACCGTTAGCCACGGATATAACGTGTAGGACTGGAAGACCATTCCCCGATCTGGCCCAGGTCCTTTAATTTCTTTACCATCTAAAAACACATGGCCAGAGGTTGGTTCCTCTAGTCCCGCTACAACTCGTAGTATTGTTGATTTGCCACAGCCGGAAGGACCTAGTATGGTAACAAATTCTCCATTCATTACGGAAAATGAAGTTTGATCCAATGCTACTACTTCCCCACCCTTGGTTGAGAAGATCTTTCCGACATTATCAATGACTAATTTTGGTGTTGGTGTCGTGGTCATCTTATGATCCTTCCTTTCTCATCCAGGAGAAAGATACTCGGTAAATTGCCTTGAAAATTAAATCCATAATCAGTCCCAGTAAACCAATGATGATAATGCCCACAATGATTTTATCAGGCTTCAAGAAGCGAGATGCCTGCATAATCATGAATCCAATGCCCTCGGAAGCGCCAACGAGCTCCGCAACAACCAGATATGTCCAAGACCAACCAAACGTGATTCGTAGTGTATCTACTATTCCTGGCATCGATGCAGGCAGGATTACCTTTCGAAATAATTGCATTTTTTTAGCGCCCAATGTGTAGGAAACCTCAATCAAATCGTTCTGTACATTTTTCGTGACATCCATAACCATTAATGTAAGCTGAAAAAACGTACCAAAAAATATAACTGCCATTTTTTCGCCCTCACCTAGTCCAATCCATAAAATAAATAACGGGATAAACGCAGATGCTGGCATATATCGAATGAACCCAATAATCGGTTCAAATGCACCTTGAACAATACGTAATGAGCCCATTAATATTCCAAGCGGTACCCCAATAAGTGCCGCTAAAATAAATCCTGATGCTACCCGGGAAAAACTGATCCCAATATCAGCCCAGATTTCTCCACTTTGAAACATAGAGATGGCAGTTGCAACAATCCGATCAGGTGCAGGCAAGAAAAGTGGATTTACAAACCCTCCATAGCTTAATACGGACCATGTCCCGATTAGAAGCAGGAAGGTAAATATGCCCACACCTGTATAAAGTGGTTTCGCAATTTCTTTCTTTGGCGTTACAATATTTTTCCACATCTCTCTTCCTCCTTCTATCACAATCTTTTATTTGCATGAGAAAAGGAGGCCCTTTGAGGACTCTCCTTTTCTATATCAGATGCGTTACTCCCCGATCTGCTTGAATTACGTCCAATGAAAAGAACTCGTGATTTCAAATGCTCTTCATAGAGACGTATTCTTACAGTCCTCCAACAAATGTTGGGTTCAATACATCTTCCGCATTCAGAGCTTTGTCGATAATTTTTTGCTCTACATAGAAATCAATCGTATTCTTTGTAGAATCATAGATAGCTCCCTTACTTCCTACTGAGCCAAAGAGTGTTTTATTTTCTTCTTTATGAAGAAATTTCAGACCTGTAACGGTTCCTGTAAACTCAGCTAGCTCAATTTTTAGACCTTTAGCCATAATCCCGTTTGATTCTTCCGGATTTTGTTTCCAGTAATCCATCGCTTCTGCCATCGCTGCTACAAAAGCCTTGATATCATCTGGACGCTGCTCGATGACATCCTTTTTAAACCCTACTGTATCCACGATAATTCCAGATAGTTCTTTTGTAGAAACAAGTATTTTTCCATCTGCTTGTGTTGCTTTCGTTAACCATGGTTCCCATGTTACTGCTGCATCAACTTTTCCAGCTACGAAAGCCGCACCAGCGTCACCTGCTGACATTTGAACCATTTCTACATCTTTATCAGTTAAGTTAGCTTCTTTAAGTGCAGTAAGTATGAGAAGATGACTAGTAGAACCTTGTTCAAAGGCTACTTTCTTCCCTTTCAAATCGGCAACCGAAGGAATGTTATTCTTAGCAATTAGTCCATCCCCACCATAGGAATCATCAAGTAACCACACAACTTGCATCGGTACTCCCGCAGCAGCCAATGTAACTTGCACATCAAGAGCAGTAGCCATACCGTCAACTTGACCACCAGCTAGTGCCTGCTTACGCTCAGCCAACCCTTCAATTATCGATAATTCCACGTCGACTCCATGCTTTTCAAATAATCCTTTTTCTTTTGCCAGGAATAATGGACCATACCCTGTCCAGGTTGGCAACGTTACTTTAAGCGGTGTCTTTTCAGCCGTTCCTGCTTGTTCCTTACTTCCCCCGCCAGGTGTAGCCTGATTCGAGCTACATCCTACCAATCCAAGAATCATTATTACTGACAGCATGGTAATCAAAAACTTTTTCATGCTACTTCCCCCTCAATCTTTCTCTTCGTTTTGTATGACTTCTTTGAATGCCTTACTAAAATTCTTCATGTCATCTGGCTGTCCAATCGAGATGCGAAGTGAGGTCGGAAGTCCGTACCCTGTTAATGTACGAACGATAAATCCCCGTTCAGCCAACTGCTCAAAAACGACTTTGTTATCTTTAGCCGTATCTACATAAACAAAGTTCGCCTGACTGCTTACATAAGTCAGCCCCAGCTCTTCACACACATCAATCAGAAGTCGTTTTCCTTCCTCATTGATCTGTCTTGAGTGGAGGACATGCTCATCATCATCAAGGCTAGCCAGTGCACCAGCCTGAGCAATGCTATTTACGTTAAAGGGCGGCCTAACATGATTAATGGCATCAACCATCTCAGGCTGACCAATTCCATAGCCAATGCGGGCAGCGGCTAATGAATATATCTTGGAAAATGTACGCACAACAAACACATTTTTATAGCGTTTCCCTAATTCTACGGATGAACGGTAACCATCCCCATCCGCATATTCATGATAAGCTTCGTCAATGACAACCAATACTTGTCCAGGAACCTTGGAGAGAAACACTTCCAGCTCCTCGGCAGGAATCGCTCTTCCTGTAGGGTTGTTAGGATTACATAAAAAGATTGCCTTTGTTTTATTCGTGATTCTCTCAAGAATGGCATCCAAGTCTACTCCCAAGTCTTTTTTCATTGGAGAAAACACTGGTGTCGATCCCATCAGGTGGGTAGAAGCCAGATACTGAACAAATGAAATTTTCGGGATGATAACCTCATCGTCAGGCTCTAAAAAAGTCTGTGCTACCAGAATAATCATTTCATCAGCACCATTGGAAAGAATAATGCTATCCGAAGTGACTCCTTCTTTTTCAGCGATCTTATGTAAAACAGCTTCCCCATTGGAACTAGGATACAAATTTAATTGTGTCAGGGATTTCTGCATGGCATCTATTGCTTTTGGCGAAGGCCCTAACGGATTTTCATTAAAAGATAACTTGGATACTTTATCTAACCCTAATGCCTGTTTTATTTCTTCAACAGGTAAATCCTCCAGTTTGCATACATAAGGAGATAGGTTCGGGTAGACGCTTCTTACCATTTTCTCAAGCTTCATGTTTAACCCTCTTTCCAAGCTGATCTGCACCTTTGATAGCCGATACCACCATGTCTGGTGTTACGGTAAATGGCATGTTTGCCATGTCTTCAATCTCCACGCTAACGTCACCGAGACGAATCCATTCTTCCTCGGAAAGATTCATAATTCCCATGTCCTCTAAAGTGTATGGCAATTGAACCTTTTGATAGAACGAGATTAAATCGCGAATAGACTCTTCGCTTTTTCCTTCCATAACGAGCTGAGACAAAATTCCGAAAGCAACGATTTCTCCGTGATATGTTTCATGTACCTCTGGAAAAATGGTTAGTCCAGAATATATGGCATGTGCCGCAGCAGTTCGACAATCATCGCCGCCATAACCACTTACACTGCCACTTATTAAAATGATGCTGTCCACTACATCATCTACAGCCTGATCTACTTTTCCTTGTTTAACTGCTTCTAGTGCAGACGGGCCTTTTTCTAGCAACAATTCATAAATTCCCTCTGCTAATCTTACTGCGCTTCTGTTAAGAGCTGTAGGCTGGTTTTTCTGAACAGATGCAGAAGATTCAAACCATTTTGCTAACGTATCACCAATTCCCGCAGCTATAAATCGATATGGTGCTTTACTGATTACTTCTGTATCGACCAACACGATTTCAGGAGCCTTAGATCGATGACTGATTTCGATAAATGTTCCCTCGTCATCGTACATGATTGCAATTGGTGTAGCTGCTGCACATGTCGCCGCTATTGTCGGTATTGCAAGTAACGGTAATTTCTTTGCAAAAGCAACTGCTTTTACCGTGTCGATTGCTTTACCGCCTCCAACTGCTACGAGTACCTGTGGATTTTTCTCCTGAACCACAGCACTTAGCGCTTCTACATTTGACCAGGAACAATCCCCGCCGTACCAAATGAAGCCTTTGCTGGCTACCCCTTCTTGCTCCAAGCTTTCATTAATAATGGGTTCAACGATGGATAATGCCGTTTTACCACCAATAAACAGCGCATTTTCACCTAACGTTTTTATGTAGGAAGCGATTTCTTTTGTTATTCCCATTTCTCTTACATATTTTGCTGGTCCTAGTATAGTGTACATGATGACAACTCCTGTATTTTAATTTACTGATTATGTATTAATATACGACATTACATTTTATTATTTTTCTGAAAATTTGTCAATTCAGAAAAAATAACACGGAAAGTTATCAAAGAACGATACTCATAACTACCTATAATACCCGTTAACTATTACTCCAAGAAATCATTGCTCTATTTTGATATATTTTAATAAAAAATAATACAATTTTCTACAAATTCAATTATTTTTTATTTAAATGAATATGATAATCAATTATCAGAAAATTTCTCGAGACTTTCGTTTAGACAAACCTTCGTTGTACTTATGTAAATCAGTATTATTAAAAATCTTATTCACAAAATAAGACGCCTATCTGATAACAGGCGTCTTATACAAATAATATCGACAAAAACTTTGCCGTTTCTTTCATGTAACAACAGCTTTACTTCATCTGTGCATGAGGGAACAACGGAAGCTCTTCCAAAAATAGAATATCACTTCGCAGGGTAGCATTTCCTTCTGCCAAAATGGCTGCTCGTGCTACAACAATTCCTCCAGCCTGTACTACCAGGTCTTCAATCGCTTGTAGCGATTTACCAGTACTTATTACATCATCGATAATGGCAACTCGTTTGCCTGCAATTTCTCTGGCATCTGCCCCATCCAGACAAAGAACTTGCTTTTTCTGTGTAGTAATCGACTCTACTTCATTCACTAAAGGTGCTTCCATATATGGCTTAACACTTTTGCGAGCCACATAATATTTTTTCATTTGCATAACGCGGGATATTTCATGAATGAGTGGAATACCCTTTGCCTCAGCAGTAATTAATACGTCAACCTGCTCTAATTTTTCTGCTAGAAGTGGTGCTGCTGCTGTTACCAGCTCTGTATCCCCGAGGATAACAAAGCTAGCGATACTAAGATCATCGGTAATTGGTATAATCGACAATTGACGGGTAACCCCTGCTACCTCAAGTGTATATGTTTTTTCCATAACCATATGTACTCCCTCCTGTTACATTCCAAATAAACTGATTAACGCTCTCATTAATAAGCCAGCTAACATCCCAAAGAACGGATCAGAAATAGCCGTTACTACCATTGTTGTCCCACCCACTAGTCCAGACGATGCTTCTCCACCAGTTAGCGCAGAAGTAGCGTTCACCGGAACCGTTACAATCGCACCCAGTACAAACAAAAAGCCAGAGATGGATTCGCTCGGGATAAATCGTGCCATTTTTGGCAATAAACCAGCAATTAGGATGGCAGCCATAATAATCATCATCAAAACTCCGGAGGCTACAGGGTTAGGCGCTCCAGATGTAGCAGAAATAATCGCTTCTACAGGGGCACCACCAAACAAGGCAGAAACCATGTCAGCGACGCTACTAATGATGCTTAGGGTATCAATGTTTACATCAGTTTTGGCAATATCGCCATTGATCTGACCAAAGGCAATGTTCGCCCCAATGTTCAGACATACCATCGCCATCGCGCCACGCAGAATGCTAAATGAAAGTGTTGGTTTTTGAAAGATAAAACGGTCATTTTTTAAAGGTTGAATGGAGTTGTTCTGCTTAAGAACAATAGAAACAAGACTAGAAACAAGAACAGAAATAGTAATTGTATATACCAGATCTTTTGTTACAAAGTACGTTACCAAACCTGTCGCCATCGAAGTGATTCCAACAGGCATATTATTACGTGCCATATCCCATGACACCTTAGCTAGCATGATTCCAACCCCTGCCATCATACCGTTCGTAATAACAGGGCCAATAAATTCTACGATTTTCTCCAGGAAACCAAACAGACCGATAATGGTCATGATTGCTCCCCCGACAAAAATCATAGAGAGTCTGTCTCTCATGCTTTTTCCTAATGTTCCTGCTAATGCAATCGTTTCAGCCTGATAAGAGACAACTGCTACTGATCCTGTTAACGCGTTCCCCGTAGCACCAACCAAAAAGGCCAAAGCAGTTGGAACAGAGGCAAAACCAAGGGACAGCGCAAGCAAACCTTGCGGCAAACCATTTAATACAACGCTTAGCGCCGCAATAATATCTTTCCATTCCATTTCTCTCTTTCTCCTTTTCCCCTAAATCTCTCAGATGAGTTTTTAATCATTTCATATTTGAAAATTAACACAAAAACCGATCTTTATCAATGTAATAACTTTTTATTATTCGTATTTAATAAATAATCATGTGGTACTAACATAAAAATCATTCGTGTTTTGCCGAATCTCAGTAAAATACATGAAAAAAAACACATAAAAAAACCAGCCGATATACCGACTGGTTCTATAACATTCAATCTTATTATTGTGCTAAATCTGGATAAATTGCTTTAAACATTACCTCTATGCCATCTACTATCCTAGGTCCTGGTCTTGTAGTCAGATCGCTGTCCACATAAAATACATTTTTATTTTTAACCGCAGGTATGCCCTGCCATGATTTCCTCGTCATGATTTCCTTCTCAGGTTCTTGTACATAATCTACGGTAGTCAAAATAACTTCTGGTTTTCTTTTAATAACAGCCTCCTCAGAAACCTTGGACCAACCTGTTACATCGCTAAACGTATTTTCTACTCCAATCAGTTTTAGCGTCTCATCTTGGAATGTTCCTGATCCTGCTGTCCAAATGTCGGGATTAGGTGCTATTTCTAGATAAACCTGCTTTTTCTTCTCAACCTTACTAGCCGCATTAACAATTCCTTCTAGTTTTTGCTTCATTCCTGCTACGATCTCTTTACCCTTTTCTTCCGTACCTGTGATCTTGGCAAATAGCTCAATATCTGAATATACATCATCAATAGTAGCAGCTGATTTAATTGTTACTACCTTCAATCCCAGCTCTTCCAAATTACGTACTACGTCCCCATTCCCCATTGCATAAGCAAATACGACATCAGGCTTCAAAGCTACAATAGCCTCAATGTTAACCGTCATACTATTTGATACCTTCGTCTTGGTAGTTGCTTCTTGAGGGAAATCACATACATCAGTTACACCGACAACCTTATCACCAACACCCAACGCAAATAGAATTTCTGTATTGCTAGGCATCAAAGATACGATACGCCCAGGTTTTTTATCAAAAGTTATCTCCTTGCCAACTCCATCTACTACCTTAATAGGTGTAGTTACTGTCTCTGTGGATGGGGCAGGTGTTTTCTCAGCTGGTGGTTGTACATTTTGTGTCGAGCATGCAGTCATCAATACTAGAATGACTGCAAACAGCAGTATTCTCGCAGCATTAAGCCTCTGTATCATTCTTGGTTCCTCCCACTTTCTTTATGTCATAACATCTACTCACATGAATAATCTCATTGACTTCCATTTCACGATTAACTTGAACAGCAATGATAATTAAGAGATTAGCCAGTAAATGAGTATAGTCAAAAAATAGAAGAACCGTTAGAGAATTACCTCTCTAACGGCCGCAATAGTAAAAGAAGCTTTACTATTTATTGCTTACTTTTACAAGGCAAGAGATCGTTGTCAAATGCATGGCTTCATGAATAAAAGCAAAATTAAAGATTTCACCAACGGTATCAAAGCGTAAGAAACCTAACTCTACAGGTGTTTGTAGTGTTTGGTTAAGTACATCAGGAGTAATCTCGTTGATGATAGCAAGCTGTCCTGACATATGGGACAGAAGCTCTTCCTTAGAAGGTCCTGCCTCGGACCAATCGGATGGACGTGTTCCTGTAGAGAATAAAGCACGATAATTCTCAGGAAGTTGAGATGTAAACGTTATGCCACCTATGGTAAGGAAGAATTCAAAGCTGGAAATGATGTGACCCACATTCCATCTAACTGTATTGCTAAAACCTTCAGGCTGGGAATCGAATAGCTCCTCCGGAATTGCCTCAATCTGCTTGATTACTAGTTGGCGTACTGTTTTTGCTGTTTGGATAATTGCTTGGGACATTATAGTATTCCTCCTGTTTTGTATGTATGTCTGTATTATGCACTATGACTGTTATAAAAAACATATTTTAGATGTATTAGAACTGCGAAAGGACTTCGATAGGAGTTTTTCTTATCATAAGTTTGTACGATTATTATTTTTCACACCATTTCAGTAATTTGTAAAAAAATACTCTTGAAATTATATGTGTTATACTACAAAATAAAAAGTATAACACATATATGAATTCTTCATAATTAATGCTCATATTACTGTTTGCCATCACGTTATTCCATCAAGAAACGAGATATAGGAGGATATCATGGAGAAACTAGTGTATCGCTTTCAAGAAGGTTCAAAGGATATGTCAATTTTACTTGGGGGTAAAGGGGCAAATCTGGCAGAGATGACAAACCTCGGTTTGCCTGTTCCATCTGGTTTTACGATTACAACCGAAGCTTGTCGCCAATTTTATCAAACAGGTAAAAAGCTATCAGATGACTTATTGAAAGAGCTTGAAAAAGAAATTGCTGCATTGGAAGTACAAATGGGTAAAAATTTTGGAGATGTAAAAAATCCTCTTCTTGTTTCTGTTCGATCTGGCTCTGTTTTTTCTATGCCTGGTATGATGGATACGATCTTAAATCTGGGATTAAATAATAAAACTGTGGTTGCCCTTGCTGAAGCCACCCAAAACGAACGCTTTGCTTATGATAGCTATCGCAGATTTATTCAAATGTTCTCAGACGTTGTCATGCATGTGCCGAGAGAAAAATTCGAAAAGAAATTAGAACAAATAAAAGCAAAAAATAACTACAAGATAGATGCTGACATACCTGCTTCTGATTTAAAAAAACTTGTACAACAATATAAAGAAATCTACCAAACAGAAACCCAAAGTGATTTTCCAGAGGAACCTAAACAACAATTGCTATTGGCAGTAGAAGCTGTATTTTCCTCATGGGATAATGCACGGGCAAAAGTATATCGACAATTAAATGATATTCCCGATCATTTAGGAACCGCTGTAAATATTCAATCCATGGTATTTGGTAATATGGGTGATACCAGCGGAACGGGAGTTGCTTTTACAAGAAACCCCTCTACAGGTGAGGCAAAATTATTTGGTGAATTCCTCATGAATGCTCAGGGTGAAGATGTTGTTGCAGGTATACGTACACCTGAAAGCATCGATAAGCTAAGAAATATCATGCCCCATGTGTATGATGAATTTGTAAAAATTACAAGTCTATTAGAAAACCACTATCTAGATATGCAGGATATTGAATTCACTGTTGAAACTGGAAAGCTCTTTATTCTTCAAACCAGAAATGGCAAAAGAACTGCACAGGCAAGTATCAAAATCGCTGTAGACCTGGTTGAGGAAAAATTGATTACCAAAAAACAGGCGATGCGAAGAGTGTCAGCTAAACAAATTGAACAGATCCTGCACCCTACTTTTGATGTGCAAGGACTTAAGCAAGCTAATTTGATTACAAGCGGATTACCTGCATCTCCTGGCGCAGCAAGCGGTAAGGTTTACTTCCATGCTGACGATGTAGTTGCCGCCAAAAAACGAGGCGAAACATGTATATTAGCAAGATTGGAAACCTCTCCAGAGGATATCGAGGGAATGGTATCTAGTGCAGGTATTCTCACATCACGTGGTGGAATGACCTCCCATGCCGCTGTTGTAGCAAGAGGAATGGGATTATGTTGCATCGCTGGCTGTAGCACGTTAACCATTGACGAAAAGAAAAAAGAAATAAGCTACGGGGACATCGTCATTAAAGAAGGAGATTATATTTCCTTGGATGGTGGAACAGGTAAGGTATATCTAGGGGAAATTCCATATGATCATAATTCAATGGGAGACTCCTTTAAGGAATTTATGTCGTGGACAGATGAATTCAGCAAATTAGAAGTTCGCGCCAATGCTGATACGCCAAAGGACGTACAAACCGCTATCCACTTTGGTGTAACAGGAATTGGATTGTGCCGCACTGAGCATATGTTTTTCAATGAAAATCGTATATTTGCTGTTCGTCAAATGATCCTTGCTGAAAGTATAGATGAACGTCAAAAAGCATTGGACCAATTACTTCTCATGCAGAAAGAAGATTTTATTCAGCTATTTACCATCACAGCTGGAAAACCAGTTAACATTCGACTACTTGATCCTCCTCTTCATGAATTTTTGCCAAAAACAGAGGATGAAATTAATAAGCTAGCAGAAGATCTGTCGATTTCTACCTTCTATTTGAAACAACGTCTGCATGAATTGTCAGAAGTAAATCCAATGTTAGGGCATCGTGGTTGTCGCCTTGGTATTACTTATCCTGAAATTTATAATATGCAGGCAAAAGCTATTATCGAGAGTGCAATTGTTATACAAAAGTCTGGTATCGAAGTTGCTCCAGAGATTATGATTCCTTTCATTGGATCGCAAAAAGAATACAACTATGTGAAAGATAACATTGCGAAGACAATCGAAGATATCCTGCAACAAGAAAACATTCAAATCGGCTATCAAATAGGAACAATGATCGAAATTCCTCGTGCTTGTTTAACAGCCGATGAAATTGCGAAGGAAGCTGAGTTCTTCAGCTTTGGTACCAATGATTTAACTCAAATGACATACGGTTTCTCCCGAGATGACTCAGAAAAATTCTCTTGGGATTATATCGAAAAAGGCATCATGAAAAACGATCCATTCCAAACATTGGACTTCGATGGCGTAGGAGAACTTATCTCCATTGCCTGCAAAAAAGGAAGAGTAGTAAAACCTGCTCTTAAAATAGGCGTATGTGGTGAAGTTGGCGGTGATCCTGCCTCCATTCGCTTCTTCCACGAGCTAGGTTTATCATACGTGTCCTGCTCTCCTTATCGCGTACCTGTTGCCAAATTAGTGGCTGCGCAGGTTGCTATAGATGAGCCTTTTAAGAAGTAATGCTGGAAAGCCCTAGAATAAACGGCTAACAAATACAAGGAATACGAAAAAAGAACTGTAGCTGGAATAGTGGATTTTAATACCCACTTAATTCCGGTTGCAGTTCTTTTTGTAGGTGATACAGCTGGAGATTACTCCCTGTATTTTCCTATTTCTTATTTTTTCTATATAAATCCATTGATTTATATCCTTCTCCTAAGATAGTCTCCATTTCTGACAAGCGCTTTTCTTGCGTCTCTTTTCTCTTAGCGCTATATACATAACGTGCCCAATCCTTTTGATAACCAAAGGGTAACTGGTTGTATGTTTGTAATAAATCCTCATTCTTTTTCAAATGCTGCTTAATATCCTCAACATGTTCAATGTAGTCGTCTACACACTGACTGCTTTTCGTGCTAGTAGCTTTTTTTACTTTCTTTGGTGCTTCTGACTTAAGCCCGACTACAGTGAAAATATCATTTAAGCTAACCATTCTAGAAAATTTTATAGTACTTCCATAGACATACCCGTCCTCATTTTGAGGAATTTGACTAAATAAACTGTCACGGTCTATGTATTCCTTATATGTAGGGTTATTCTTTTTCGGGTACGCAAAGAATACATAACCTTTATCCGTAAGTAATTGCTTATCAATAATTTCCTTTACATACGTAGTAAGATCTTCTAATCCGAAAATAAAGATAAAGATAAGATCGTACTTATCTTTTTTAATAGATGTGTCATACTCTAATCCCTGAAAGTCATTATTATCCTCAGGAATATGAAGGATTAGTTTGGCCGGGTATTTATTTATATTTAATTTCTCAATAACACTTTTGGGCGAATTCATATTGAATACTCCTTTACTTTTTCATTATGTGTATTTTTCTGTGAAAAACGTTTCGACATTTTTCATAAAATTGGGATGTGACCGCTTGCGGTCCAACAAAACGGTCATGACCGTTTTGTTCATTCATCTCTTCTTAGGATAAATAGTATATCACGGAAACATTCACCGATATTTTAAGAGTTGACAAAAAGTAAATTACATATTATCTTCAATTAAAGATAAGTTAAATAGAGATTATTAAATTAAAGAAAATTTGCGAGGTGATTCCTATTGTCACCATCCAAGTTTGGCATATTAGAAACACTGTACACCAAAGGCAAGATCCCGATTCAACGAATACCCTGCTATGAAGATCGAAGAGTGATCAATACCAAAATAACGGAAAAAGGAGTGTAATAACATGACTAACACATTTAGAGCTATTGAAGGAACATTTAGAGGGGCCCCATTTCATATGGTAGGAGATGGATTTCGCGTATCCAACTACTTCCCATCAGGAACTAATTTTGCAGAACGAATCAGCCCGTTTCTTTTGATGGACTATAATGCACCTTTTGTTTTCCCACCAAGTAACGAAGTAAAAGGTGTTGGCGCCCATCCGCATAAAGGATTCGAAACCGTATCTATCGCATACGAAGGCTATGTTGAGCATCATGACAGCTTTGGCAACCACGGGATTATCGGACCTGGTGACGTTCAATGGATGACAGCCGGTTCTGGACTGCTTCACAAGGAGTACCACGAGAAAGAATTCTCGAAACGCGGCGGTGAATTCCATTTTATCCAACTCTGGGTCAACCTCCCACGTGCTAATAAATCGCATGAACCTAGATATCAGGCATTATTGAAAGAAGATATGGGACGTGTAGAACTTCCCGACGATGGTGGAAGTGTTCGAATCATTGCTGGAGATTTTAATGGAGCTCATGGACCAGCGCAAACTTTTACACCAATTAATTTGTTCGATATCGCTTTTAACAAGAACGGAAAAGCTCGCTTTGAACATCCAGCTACTCATAACACAGCTGCTATGGTACTTAAAGGAAGTGCCCAGATCAATGAAACAAAACAAGCCAATGAAGGGGATTTTATACTCTTCTCAAACACACAAGGGGAAATTCTCATTGAAGGCCTAACTGACGATACCCTCGTGATCATTCTTAGTGGAGAACCGATCAATGAGCCCATTTATATGCATGGACCTTTCGTCATGAATACCCGTGAAGAAATTATTACAGCCTTTGAGGAGTACCACTCCGGTAAAATGGGGAACCTTGATTTCTAATGAAAAAAGGATGGATTACCTTGTTTATTAGGTAATTCATCCTTTCATTTGAAGAGAACAGTAATGATATCGGTTCTATTGCATTAAAACTGTATCTATATCTTTTTAACAAACTCAGATTTTAGTTTCATAGCTCCAAAACCATCAATTTTGCAATCAATGTCGTGATCACCATCAACCAAACGTATATTTTTTACTTTTGTACCTATTTTCAGGACTGATGATGATCCTTTTACTTTAAGGTCTTTGATTACAGATACAGTATCACCATCGTTTAGGACATTTCCATTTGCATCTCTGATAACCTTATTATCTTCATTATTTTCGGTATCTAGCTCTAGACTCCACTCATGAGCACACTCAGGACAAACAAAATGGCTTCCGTCCTCGTACGTGTATTCTGAATTACATTTTGGGCAATTTGGCAAAGTAGACATAGATTCATTTCCTCCATTTGTTGTTGTACATTCTACTATATAAGAATTACATTTTCTTTTTTACAGCTTTATAAGAATAGCAGGTATGGGCTTTGAATTTAGTAGCTAACATATAGGGATTTCCTCATATAAGTATATACTGTCATAGTCTTCTCCTATTGACAAGCCTTCCTTCAAGCCATCCTTGAAGTTCATATTCCAAAAACATTTGATATTTAGCAATCATTACTCCCACATCAAAACCAAAAGGGCACCCTCAATTGGGTGCCCTGAAACTTAGTGCTAACCTAAACTTATATCATCTCAAACCGCCATCACTATTAATTAAACTGCCAGCAGCTTAAGCTTAAATTACCGTACTGATAGCTGCGGTGAAGCAATTTTGCATCCCGATTCGCATCACCAGCCCCCATCGCAATTAGCAAAGGAATAAAATGTTCATTTGTTGGCACGGCATCTTGGGCATATGGAGCTAGTTCCCTATAGTTAAACAAGGAAGTAACATCCCACGTTTCCAGTTTGCTCTGCAACCAGTTATCGAATTCTTCGGCCCATGAATCAGTACCTTTTGAATTCCAATTTACTCTCCGCAGATTGTGCACGGTTCCCCCGCTACCAATAATCAACACATCCTGTTCCCTAAGCTCGGACAAGGCTTTACCGATTTGATACTGCTGTTCATTGGTCAGATATCGGTTGACGGATAAGGCTACAACAGGAATATCCACATCGGGATAAATCAGCTTGAGAACTACCCAAGCACCGTGATCAAGTCCTCTCTCTTCATCCAACGTGCTCTGAATCCCGTGCTTGGAGAACAACGCTTGGATCTCGTCGCTTAGCGATCGATTACCTTTGGCTGGATAGGTCATACGGTAAAGCTCATCCTGGAACCCACCAAAATCATAAATGGTGCTGTACTCATCAACCGCGCTCACTGTTTGAGTTTGTTGCTCCCAATGAGCAGAAAAAATTACAATCGCTTTTGGCTTTGTTGTATGGGCCGCAAAGCTTTTCAATAAGTCATTGTACGCATGATCTTCAAGAACAAGAGAAGGTGCACCGTGCGCGAAAAAATATGATGGCATCATATAGCGATTCACTCCTTTTTCCATAACATATCTCTTCAATTATTGTTAAGATACGCTACGCTTGCTACGAATCATGTGATCAACTGAAAGTGGCGTAGGCTCAGATACAAGCAGATGCATAGAGATCAACATAAATCCTATTTCCATCTCGTACCCAGGCATCTGATCGCTTCCAAGTAGTCCTGCAGAAAGCTTCACAGTAATGATCGCGCCAAGCATCAATAGGATAAACAAAGCTGATACAAAGCGGGTGTACAATCCAACAATAAGCATAATGCCACCAGCTACTTCTACTATTGCTGCGATATAAGCGATAAATCCAGGAATACCCATAGAACTAAACCAAGCATCTACATTACCTAAACCCATTTGGAACTTAGTAATTCCGTGAAGGAGAAATATAATCCCCAACACAACACGCATAATAGTTGTTACCCCTGTCATTTTCGTCATTCTTTATCTCTCCATTCTTAATATATTAGTAATAATAAAATATATTTTATATAAGAAATATATATCATAGGACTCTGGCGTGTCAATAAAAACTTTGATAATATAAATATATATTCCGTATTACAAATATTTTAAAGGGCGAGTGAATACTATGGACATTGGCTCCAACATAAGAGCAATCCGGAAACGAAAAAGCATTACTATCGCTCAGATATGCGAAGAAACAGGCCTATCCCAAGGCTTTTTAAGCCAGGTCGAAACCAATAAAACCTCACCTTCCATTGCCACGCTTGAGAGTATTGCGCAGGCTTTGAAGGTACCCTTAGCTTATTTGCTACTAAAAAAAGAAGAACGCATGGGTATTGTTCGAAAAGAAGAAAGAAAAATCACGACAAGTGGAGTCGAGAATCTAAAGGTAGAGCATCTGAGCTCTACAAGGAATGTAAGAATGATGATCGTTGAGATGCCTCCCGGTTCTTCTACAGGTGAAGTTCCGCATGCTCATGAGGGTCAAGAAGTACACGTTGTGATTAAAGGGAAGATCTATGCCGAGCAGGGAGAAGATTCGGCTGTATTTGTGGAGGGAGATTCTTTTTCTTGGAATGCCTGCACACCCCATTTGGTAAAAAATATCGGCGATGAGCTGGCTATTGTACTTATATCTGTCTATACAGAAACAGATAACAGAAACAGATCATAACGGATATTTATTGTAAGCAAGTTTAGTAGTACTTCAACCTAATGAGACATATAGAACAAGAAAAATCCCTCAAACTCCAAAATTGACCTGAGGGATTTTTCCTTTCATTAAGTAAAAGAAGCAGGGTGGCTATCTCAAGTCCCCTATTAGCCTCTCACTTCTCTATAATTTTCGTCATCTAAACCAAGCTTCTTGTTTCGTTCCTTAAACCGGATATTATGTGAAGAAACGTATGCTACTTTCGGTGCATCTGGCTCAATATGTAACTTAGCACTATTTAAGGCGAGCACTCCATCCGTGAAGGCCCCAGCAATCAACCTCACCTTGCTCTCATGGTCAATGAAATCACCTGCGCCATAAATACCAGGGATATTCGTTTCCCTTTTCGCATTCACAACCGCTGCATCATCTTTCATTTCTAATCCCCATTCGGTTATTGAACCGTAATCGCACTTCAACCCATGATTGACAATAACTGCATCCACAGCAATTCTCTCTATTTCACCTGTTTCTATATGAGAAATGGATACTTGACTGATCATATCTCCATTACCATGCAGCTGTACCACTTCATAAGGTGTACGTACATCTACAGAGGACTCTTTCATCTTGATGACATTCTTCTCTAGTCCGCCAAAGTCATTACGTCGATGCACGACTGTTACACTTGCAGCGATTGGTTCTAATTCATTTGCCCAGTCAACCGCTGAGTTTCCACCTCCAGATATCAGCACATGCTTGTCACAAAATACCTCAAGCTCTTGTACTGTATAGTGTAAATTTGTGACCTCGTAGCGGTCTGCTCCTTCAATCTCTAGCTTTTGCAAGGTTAATACACCATACCCCACCGCTAAGATAACCGTTTTTGTATGATGCTTCTCACCTGTTGACGTCGTCAAAATAAAGGTTCCATCCTTCAATTTCTCTAACCCTTCGACCTTTTGATTCAACACAATTTTCGGATCGAAAGTTCTCGCTTGCTCTTCTAATTGAGTGATTAGTTGCTCACATAGAATTGGCGTAACTCCACCTACATCCCAAATCATTTTCTCTGGATAAATGAGCATTCTGCCCCCAAGCTTTGGTCCATACTCAATAATTTTTGTTTTTAAATCACGCATTCCACTATAAAAAGCTGTATACAACCCGGCAGGTCCCCCACCAACAATAGTTACGTCAAATAACTCTAATCCTTCTGTCATCTTGGTCCCCCATGCTTTTATTTATTTCGCTCCTGTTAACATCTCTGCCATTTCCTCTGCTTGTAACAGTGCTGATAATGGATCACTGGTAAAATATTTTTTAATATTTAGTTCATATACGTGCTGTTTTTTCACAGCATCAAGCGAATTCCAAACGCTCGGCAATTCTGGTTTGCTCCCCTCACCCTTTGTAATCATAAAAATATAATCACCAGCAAAGTCGTCTACTTTTTCCCAGGATACATCGAGTCTTTGCTCTCCCTTATCAATGATTTCGCTTTTTACTAAGGGATGCGGCGTAACTCCCAAAATTTGATACAAGGCATCTCCGCCTCGCTCTCCCGCTTCACCGACAACAATAGTCGATTTAGTAGTAACAACGTCAATAATTGAGAAGGTGGCACCTTCTGGAATCGCTTCTTTTATTTTTGCCTTAGCCACTGCGACCCGTTTATCAAAAGAAGTGAGCCACTCTTCCGCTTCTTTTTGTTTATTCAAAATTTCACCCATTGCCGTAATTTCCTCATGAATGCTGTTATAGTTACCCGTATCAAACACTACGGTAGGGGCAATTTTACTATATTGCTCAACCATTTTAGGATCCCACGTAATAATTAAATCTGGATTCAATGCAAGCATTTTTTCTACCGATACTTGTCCATCCTGCCCAATATCCTCTGTCCGGTCTGTTATGTACGGCTCAAGAAATCGTCCAAAATCTAGAATTGTTTTGGAAGTACCAACTGGCTCTACTCCTAGTGCCAGCACATGGCCGAGATCCCAGTCGACAATAACGCGCTCAGGATGGGTAGGAATTTCAACATCGCCTGTTACCGTGGAAATGATTCGTGTCTTATTCGTATCTTGTTCTACCGTCTGTTCTTCTTTCCTTACATTTGTACTGTTACTACTGGCTCCTTCACTTGCGCAAGCGGCAAGAAGGAACATCAAGCATAAAATGAACAGCCAGGATCCTGTTCTTTTTATGTTCTGTTTCATCATGTATACTCAATCCTTCTTTTCAGTTTTAAAAGGGGCAAGGTTAACCTACTAAGGTTTGACTCTTTTCTATAGGCACAACCTCGCACCAATTATTCTAATAAGCAGCTGCTAATACCTTTATGTTTGTTTGTTTCTTTCTTTTCCGATCCATCTGCTAGCTCATATGGCAGGCAAAGCGGACCGCCTGTACGTGGATCAGTGATAATATCTGCTTCGATCGCAAACACCTCACGTAGCACTTCAGGAGTGACCACCTTTTCCGGTGTTCCTGCACTCACTACTGTTCCTGATTTGATCGCCACCATATGATGGGCGAATCTAGTCGCATGATTCAAATCATGGACGACCATTATAATCGTTCTTTGCTCTTCCTCATTCAGCTTTTGTAGCAGTTTCAATACTTCAAGCTGATGAGCCATATCTAAAAAAGTCGTCGGTTCATCAAGAAACAGAATACTTGTCTGCTGGGCAAGCGCCATCGCTATCCATGCTCGTTGACGCTGCCCTCCCGATAATTGGTCAACAGCCCGATCATAAAAATCCATCATTCCCGTTACTTTAATCGCCCAGTGAATGATTTCACGGTCTTCCTGTGTCATTGTGCCTAAGCCTTTTTGATGCGGGTAGCGGCCATAGCCAACCAGCTCATAGACGGTTAATCCATCTGGCGCAGTCGGATTTTGCGGCAAAATGGCTAATTCCTTGGCCACTTCTTTCGTGGACTTCGTATGAATCATCTGCCCGTCAAGCATCACTCCGCCATCAATAGGTTTCATAATGCGTGCCATCGTTTTCAAAATAGTTGATTTGCCAGAACCATTCGCTCCTACTAAGGCGGTAATTTTCCCATTCGGTACAGACAAATTCAGGTTATCGATGATGATATGATCGCCATAGCCGATGGTTAAGTCTTTGGTTGATAAACGATCAGCCATTTCTATCTCCTCCTATAATCTAATCTTCTTCTACATTTGAAATTGTGCATAATGCAGTCTGCTGTAGGTACCTCCTGCTTCAAGCAGTTCCTTATGTGATCCTTGCTCTTTAATACCTTCTTCCGTTATTACTAGAATTCGATCGGCATTTTTAATCGTGGCAAGGCGATGAGCAATCACGAGCGTGGTTCTGCCTTGAGACAGCTCATGTAAGGCTTTCTGGATCGCTGCCTCTGTTTCAGTATCTAGCGCAGAAGTCGCTTCATCGAGAATAAGAATTGGCGGATTTTTCAGGAACATGCGAGCAATAGAAATTCGCTGCTTCTGTCCTCCAGATAACTTGACGCCACGTTCACCAATTAAGGTATCCAACCCATCTGGAAGCCCGAGGATAATGTCTTCCATCTGCGCACGCCTCGCAGCCTCCCAAATCTCCTCTTCCGTCGCATCAAGCTTCCCGTAGGCAATATTTTGTCGAATTGATCCATCGAAAAGAAACACATCCTGCTGCACAATCCCAATCTGCTGGCGCAATGATTGAAGCCCCATCTCTTTAATATCGATGCCGTCAATCATAATACTGCCTGATTCAATGTCGTAAAACCTTGGCAACAAACTACAAATCGTCGTCTTTCCAGCTCCCGATGGACCGACAAGCGCTACCGTTTCTCCTTTATTGACAGTAAAATTAATATTGGTAAGTACCTTTCCTTTTCCCTCGTAGCCAAATGTGACGTTTTTATACTCAATATCACCGTTTAGATGTTTAACTTGAATGGCATCAGGTACATCCTCCTCATCAGGCGCGGTGTTAAGTAGATCCAAATAACGACGGAAACCTGCTATTCCTTTTGGGTAGGTTTCTATAACAGAATTAATTTGTCGAATAGGTGTAAGAAAGATATTGGATAGAAGCACAAAAGCCATAAATTCTCCAAACGTCATTTGTCCTTCAATCACAAACCAAGTACCACAACCTAGAACAAATAGTGAAACAACCTTCATTAGCAAATGACTAATCGATGAGTTCCATGCCATCACCTTGTAAGTAACAAGCTTCGTTGTACGGAATCGTCCATTGTTTACTGCAAATTGCTTAATTTCATGATTTTCGTTAGCAAATGCCTTAACGACCCGAATTCCGCTCACGTTATTTTCAACTCTGGCATTGAAATCAGCTATATCGGCAAACATTTGGCTGAATGCCCGCGACATTTTCCCGCTAAAGTAAATAGATAGACATATCAGGAATGGAATAATAATGAATGTCAGCACAGCTAGCTCCCAATTAATCGATAACATTAAACCAAAGGCCCCAATCAGAGTCATCACCGCAATAAACAAATCTTCTGGACCATGATGGGCAATTTCGCCAATATCCATTAAATCATTGGTCATCCGCGAAACGAGATGGCCTGTTTTGTTATTATCAAAAAATCGAAAAGATAGCTTCTGGACATGGTTGAATAATTTTTTCCGCATATCTGTTTCAATATTAATTCCAAGCATATGACCCCAATATGTAACAACATAATACAGAAAAGAGGTAAGTATATATATCCCAAGCAAGGCGACACACGCCCATATAATTAAGCTCCAGTTTCCTGATGGCAGTAAGTCATCAATCACTTTATTAATCGCTAATGGAAAAACAAGCTCCAATAAGGCAGCAAAAATGGCACAAGAAAAATCTGCAATAAATAGCCATTTATATGGCCGGTAATAAGAAAAAAATTGCCTTAACATATTGTGAAAGAACTCCCTCCTATTTGATCATTAAACTTTTGAACGGGCTAGTAGGTATAAAAAGTAAGGCGCTCCTATCACTGCAACAACAACACCTGCTGGAATTTCCGAAGGCTGTATAATCCAACGTCCAATCGTATCAGCTACTAGAACGAGTAGTGCTCCTGCCAGAGCAGATCCTGGAAGCAGAAATTGATGCTGCGGACCGATCAGACGGCGAACAAGATGGGGCGCAATCAATCCGACAAACCCGATGCCGCCACTGACAGAAACGGAAGAGCCTGCTAATCCAACCGCTGCTGCAAGAAGAACCAATCGTTCTTTTTCCACAGAAGCTCCTAGTCCGATAGTCATCTGATCGCCCAAGCTTAATACATTTAGTACACGAGCTTTATAGCATACAAATGGCATTAAAATCACAATAAACGGAAGCAGTGAGACAACAAATGTCCAGTTAGAGCCCCAAATACTCCCAGCCATCCATGTTGCCACAAACTGATATTGCTCTGGTGAGATGCGCATAGTCAGCACAATCGTAGCAGCACTGATACCTGCAGCAATAGCAATTCCTGTCAATAAGAGCCTAGTAGGTGACAGGCCCTCTCCTTTTTTAAGCGATAGGACATAAATTAACGCAGCGGTGAGACCCGCTCCCAGCCATGCTAATATCGGCAGGAGCATCACAGAACCAACCGTTTGCGTTGGAAAAAAGGCAACGTAAAGCATCACAACAAGCCCTGCCCCCGCATTGATTCCCAGGATTCCGGGATCTGCCAGTGCATTTCGGGAAAGCCCCTGCAATACGCAGCCAGAAACCGCAAGTGAAGCCCCGACAAGAACAGAAATGATAATACGTGGAAGCCTGAAATCAAACAAAATCAGCTCTTGCTTGTCAGTGCCCCCGCCAAATAACGTTCTAATTAATTCTATTGGTGCTAGTCGGATATGCCCTGTATTAACACTTATAATAAAGGCAACAACAATGAACACTGTAAAAACAATTAATGTCGTTATGCTCCGCTTTCTTCTCTTGGATTCAGCAGGTGAAAAATCAGACCATTCCACTTATAACCCTCTCCTTTCTTTACGAGCAAGGTAGAGGAAGAACGGTACACCAATTAAAGCAATTAAAGCACCGACCGGTGTCTCATAAGGCGGATTGATCATCCTGGCGGTAAAATCTGCCCATAGAAGCAATAGGCTTCCAAGAACAGCTGAACATGGAATAATGTAGCGGTAATCTACCCCGACTAAATATCTTGTTACATGCGGAACGATAAGCCCGACAAATCCGACTGCTCCAACAATTGAAACAGCGGATCCAGCTAATACCAACACAAGAATAGTTCCCATAAGCTTAACCATTTTTGTTTTTTGCCCTAAACCGGAGGCTATCTCCTCACCAAGACTGAGCAATGTAATAGATCGGGAAAGCATAATGGCACAAAGAACCGCGACGCTAACCCATGGAATCATAATTTTCAACTGTTCCCACTTCGTCCCAGCTACTCCCCCCGCATACCAAAAGGCAAGATCCTGTCCGATCCGAAAATATAATGCAATTCCTTCATTTAATGCACCGAATAAAGCACTGACAGCTGCACCAGCAAGTACTAGACGTAACGGTGTCAAACCACCCTTTGCCATGGAACCAACTCCAAACACAAGTCCTGCTCCGACTGCCGCTCCGATAAACGAAAACATGATTAAGTTCATGTACGGGAGCTCTGGAAAAAAGGCAAAGCAAAGCGACATCACTAATACGGCACCAGAATTCAAACCGAGCAGTCCCGAATCAGCAAGCGGATTTCTTGTCATTCCCTGCATAATGGCACCTGCAACCGCAAAGCTTGCACCTACTAACACTGCCCCTAGTACTCTTGGCAGCCGCAAATCCCTGATAATCTGATGATCATTACTAGTAGGATTAAAATGAAAAACAGAATCCCAAATAACCGACAATTTAATATCAGCTGCTCCAAAAGAAATGGAAAGAGCTATACTAAATATAAGTGCGGCAATTCCCCCAATCATAATGATTGTTGCGGCTGCCGGTCGTGAACGGAGCTGAGGTTCCGCTGCTTCAATCTCCGTTTCATCTATTTTCACTGCAGTCATTCCCATCATCCATTCATTTTTGCATTAAAATATCCACAATTTAACGAAATTGATTATCATTATCATTTGAAAATGAATAGAGTAATCCTCCATGTTTCGAATTACTCGTGAAGCTTCTATACAAATGATTTCACCAATAACGACACATCAATGATATTTTCAGATAAAACTATTTCTTAATCGCTTCCAACATATCGGCAAATTCCTCCGCTTGGTTGGCCACGGAAATTGGATCATACGGCCAGAAGCGAGCTGGGTCTGGGAATAGCACACGTTTATTTTTTACTGCCTCAAGATTGTTCCAAATTGGACTTTTGGTATCAAAACTTCCACCGTATGACTCATCTACAAAAATATAATCCCCTGCATAGTTCTCAAGTACTTCATATGAGATCGTAAGAAATTCATCTGGATTTCCAATGACCTCTTTAGCAATTGCATCAGTTGGTTTTAATTGCAAATACTGATACAATGCTTCACCGCCCCGATATAAACTATCTCCATACACATAAAGATCCTTACTATAAGTCTGAATCATTATTTTGCGTAATGATTAAGTCTGGTTCAAGCTCCAGAATTTTCTCATAATCTGTTCCTTCACCAATGTCTTCTACTCCTTGGACTAAATCTTGAATATGGGGATTTTTAATATCCTTACTCCCTGCCCCAACCGGCTTCATATCCAAGGCCAGAACTGTAGCTAATAATCCAGCTTGTGTCACAATCCGCTGAGGTTTTGCTGGGATTGTCACCTCTCCATTAACCGTTTGGACTACCCGCGTTTCTTCAGCAGCAACCTGTTTATCTCTTGGGTTATTCTCTGAACTTTGACTAACCTCGTTGCTGCTGCAGGCTGTCAATACGGTTAGAGAGATAACAGTCAGTAGTACCAAAAGCTTATTGTATATGTTCAAAATTATCCTCACTCTCCCAACAGCGAAAATGATAACGATAACCATTTTCAATTGTAACAAGAGCAATTTTGAAAAGACATAGACAATGATAACTAATTCAATATGGACAAATGTCAGATTTACAACCTACCTAAGATGTATTTCACTTGAATATCCAATTGTTTCTCTAACGCTACACCTTCACTGGCCCAAAAATCTTCAAGGCGTAAGAGATAGATTTGTCTGTTTTTTGCGGCTGATAGCTGACGCCAAACTTCAAGTTCAGAGATTCTTGACGATTGCTCTACAGAATGAACTACAACAAACATATGGTCAGCTGCATACGCAGAAAGTTCATTTTCAGGAATGATCAGATGCTTATTAGTCTCCAATACTTCCTGTTGAATCCGCTTGGCAGGAGTCAACTTCAACATTGTATATAGATTAAAGGCTCCTCTTGCGGTCGATTTCCATATCCCTACATTTCCATTCTCTCTTAATTCATATAGACCGACTGTCTCCTCCTCTTTTAGCACACCTTTCAGCATTTTCCGGGCACATTCCGCTTTTTCCCTAAATGTCCGAATCCACTCATTCGTTTCCGTTTCTCTTCCAACGATCCGTCCGATCATCTCTACTTCTTCCAAACGGTCATGTGTATCCCAATCAAGCATCATGATTGGTGCTATTGACTCCATCTCCTCGATCATCTTTTGATTCGGATATAAATAAGTAGGGGCAATAATTAGATCTGGCTTGAGATCTCGCCATTGTTCAATGGTAGGCAGTCTATCAGGGGCTAATTGGATTGATGAGCCAACTTCCTCTCTTAACAGCTCAGGTACATTAGCATACGATGAGAGAACTGCGGCCGGTTTTATTCCTGTCGCTAGCAGTGAACCTGTAAACTGAAGGGTAAAGATTCGCTCAAAATTTCTTCCTTTCCTGAACTCACTTGGCGACATCCCCGTCTGCTTACGGAATTTTCTGCTTAAATAAAGACCATCCTGGTAGCCAACTTTGCGTGCAACCTCCCCAATCGTCAGAGTATGTTCAAGTAAAAAGACCTTAGCCTTATCCATGCGAATATGCGCCAAATAGTCAGAAAAACTCCAACCTGTCTCTTTTTTAAACCGCTCAGAAAAATAGTTTGGATGATAGCCAAAGTATTTTGCTACTGCGTCTCGTGACAAGGCTTGATGAGAATGTAAATGAATGTATTGCAACACTGAATGAAATGACGAACTATATGTACGCTCTTGAAATAAAATAAATTCAGCCTCAATTTTTGCAATTAATTCGTTCAACAAAAAAATTACTTTTGAATTTTCCGCTTCTTCAGCAGATATTTTAATCAGCTGAGTAGCTAAATTTTTCACCTCTACTGAAACCTGGTTATAATACAAACCACTCTGTGGAATTAAATCAAATGATTGCTGATAACGCAATTCTTCCTCTGTCACACCTATCAGCTCATAACATGAAAAAAAGAACACATCATAGATAAGTTCAGCTCTCCCTGTATTTCGAAGATTTACCTTTTCCTGAGGTTTTATTACTAACACCGAGCTGTTCTCAAGGTTGAACATTTGGTCTCCACTTTGAATCTCTGCCGTTCCAGATAAAATGATGAAAAGAACCGCAAGTTCTGTTTCATATTCAGCTACCTGCCCTGCTTTGATACATACATGAATGCCTTCTTTAAAGGAATACACTCTGTTTTGTCGTAACATCTCATCCTCCTTAAAATCCTGCATTTACCCTGATTTTCAATCTAATTGATTATCATTATCAATAAATTCTATCTCCTTTTTAGTATTCTCGCAATGTTAATAAAATAAAGAGAGCCCGATAACTTAAGAAAAATTTTATTTTCACCCTACTTTTCTTTTTAACAGTTGTCCCTATCCTAAATGAGTGAAGATTAAAGGAGGAAACTGGGAATGAAAAAGTTTTTTTTTTGCTTGTCATCTTGTTATTGCTAGGTTATAAGGGCGCTCAACAGATATATGAGAACACACAAATCTCTCTTAGTTACGAAAATAATCAAGCTCAAGGAGAGACTTCCAAGGAAGGATACCAAACAATAGAAATAACAAAAGATCAGATATACCAGGGAAATCTGTTATTAGTGAATAAAGAGTATCCCATTCATGAAGAAGCTGTAATGTCCGATGTGATCCATCTGTATCAGAATGAGGAATTGATAAGGGGGTATAGTTTGCTCGATACCTCCATTCAAATATCAGAAAGTGTAGCTAAAGCATTTTTAGATATGGCTCAGGATGCTAGGAAAGATAACGTGAGCCATTTTATGATTAACAGCGGTTATCGAGGCTTTGATGAACAAAATCAACTTTATGAAAAAATGGGCTCAGACTATGCCAATCCGGCTGGTTTTAGCGAACACAATATGGGTTTGGCCCTTGATATTGGATCTACTCAAATGAAAATGGAGAATGCGCCTGAAGGAAAATGGCTTGCAAAAAATGCTTGGAAATACGGATTTATTTTACGCTATCCAGCTGACAAAATAGCTATCACAGGTACGGCATATGAACCCTGGCATTACCGTTATATAGGGTTACCTCATAGTGCGATTATCCAAGAATATCATTTTACTTTGGAAGAATATTTGGATTACCTGAAAGAAAAAAAACACGTCTCAGTTCATGTCGATGGTGAAACATATGAAATCTCTTATTACCCTGTTTCCCAAGACACTACTATCAATGTACCAGTAAATAGGCACTATATTTCAGGTGACAATATGGGTGGAATTATTGTGACCATGTACCCTAATTAGCTATGGAAGGAGTGAGCAGTATGAAGAAAATAACAGTCGCCATCTTGTTTGGGGGGTGCTCCTCAGAATATGAGGTATCTCTTAAATCAATGAGCTCGGTGTTAGAAAACATAGATCAAGATAAATATCATGTCATTTTAATAGGGATTACAAGGGAAGGACGTTGGCTTCGATATGATGGCAGCATTGATCGAATTCTGGATAACAGTTGGCATCAAAGCGATGATTCCGTTCCTGCCTTTCTGTCTCCATGCAGACAAATGCAGGGAATCGTTGCACTCAATAATGGTACCATTACAACTACAAAAATTGATGTGGTTTTTCCTGTATTGCATGGTAAAAATGGAGAGGATGGTACCGTTCAGGGGCTATTAGAGCTTGCCGGAATTCCCTTTGTAGGTTGTCATACGCTTTCCTCTGCAATTTGTATGGACAAGGATTTTGCCCACATTCTGGCAAATAGTTCCGGAATAAAAACTCCTCGTTCAGTTACCGCTTTTAAAAATACCAATCTTGATACTCTTATCTCCGCCACCAAAACGTTAGGATTTCCGTTATATGTAAAACCTGCAAAAGAGGGATCCTCCAATGGAATTACAAAAGCACAAAATACCGCTGAATTGATACTGGGTATTGAAAAAGCCTTTTCACATGATAACAAAGTAGTCATTGAGGAAAACATTCCGGGATTTGAAGTGGGATGTGCCGTTCTTGGGAACAGTGATGTAATTGTGGGAGAAGTAGATGAAATCGAATTACTACATGGATTCTTCAATTATGAAGAAAAATATTCGCTGACAACTGCACTCATACATGTCCCAGCTAGAATTGAAAAAGAAGTCGCTGAAAAAATAAAGGAAACAGCAATTCACCTCTATCAGGTTTTTGGCTGTCGTGGTTTCGCACGCGTTGATATGTTTATAACACCGAACGGTGACGTTGTGTTTAATGAAGTGAATACGATTCCAGGCTTTACTACAAAAAGCAGATATCCAAGTATGCTGAGTTCAGCGGGACTTTCCTATACAGAGGTTATTGATAAACTGATTTCTCTGGCTATGGAGGAGGGTTACTGATGATTAAAGCAAGTAAAAATCGTTTTTCTATGATTTATTTGAACAGCCAAAATATGTATTATGGTCATTTAATCCTAGTCAATCATCATTACCCCATTCGGTGGCATTCAGACGACGGTATCCTTCTTAATAACATGAGGCTTATAGATGGAACGCACAACAATATTATGTTGGAAAACACGGCCGCGATTATGTTCAGTAGACTCCTGAAAGCCTCCAACGCAGAGCATGATATCGTACCTGTAAGCGGTTTTCGCAGTAAGGCAGAACAAAAAAACATCTATGATAAGTCCTTACATGATAATGGCTTGGAATTTACAAGACAGTTTGTAGCACGTCCAAATGAAAGCGAACATCAGACTGGGCTTGCTATTGATATTGCTGAAAAAAAGGAAGAAATTGATTTTATTTGCCCATCATTCCCCAACCATGGTGTATGCCAAACATTCAGGGAACTCGCAAGTCAATACGGATTTGTACAACGCTATACCAAAGATAAAGAGCAGCTAACAGGTATTTCGGATGAACCGTGGCATTTTAGGTATGTTGGCTATCCGCATTCTTCTCTAATGGAAGAGCATCACCTTTGTCTTGAAGAATATATAAATTTTACGAAAAACTACGAATTTCACAATGAACATTTACTGGTAGGTAATCAGAGAATTGAAATCTACTATGTAAAGGCAGAAGATTTTATTACACAAATCCCAATTGTACATGGTGCACGATACCAAATATCTGGTAACAATGTGGATGGATTTATTGTTACTGTATTTCATAAAGAGAATCGTAATGAGTGTTAGTAGTAATAAGCAGTATAGCGGGTTGGATGGTTTCAGAATAATTGCCGCAATACTTGTGATTGCTCTTCATACTTCACCACTTCTGTCATTTAGCGAGTTTGCTGATTTTACTTTAACCCGTATAGTAGCTAGGATTGCGGTTCCGTTTTTCTTTATGTGTACAGGATTTTTCTTTTTACAAAAGATTGGCAAAGATAAGAGTAAGAATACCTATATGTTGCAGCAGCTTTTATATAAAGTGGGAAGACTTTATGTGCTTTCGATCATTTTATATATTCCCGTAAATATATACACTGGATATTTTACAAATAACTTTACTCTATTTTCATTGGTGAAAGATATTTTGTTTAACGGGACAATGTATCATCTCTGGTATTTTCCTGGCATTATGCTAGGGGTTTGTATCAGCTACTTTTTATATACAAGGCTTTCTGCAAAGATAACTTTTTTGGTTACCGTTCTTTTATATGTAATCGGCTTATTCGGTGACAGTTATTTTGTATTTGCACAGATGAATCCGTATAGTAACGCATTCTATCAATCTATGTTCACCCTATTCGATTACACGAGAAATGGCATATTTTTTGCACCTGTGTTTATTGTCATGGGAGGGATGATTGCAAATTCCAATCACGGACGACGAAATGTTATATCTTACGCATTCGGATTAATATTGTACGGAAGCTTGCTAGTAACGGAAGGTTTACTTTTACATGCGTATCATATTCAGCGACATGACAGTATGTATATTTTTTTGATTCCGTATATGTACCTATTATTTCAGCTATTACTTTGTTTTAAAGGCAGAAGCATAGAATATTTGCGAAAGCTGAGCTTATACGTCTATATCATACATCCAATGTGTATTGTGCTTATTCGTGCAGTTGGAAAAATAACAGGACTTACACAGTTGATTGTGGAGAACAGCTTGATTCATTTTATGCTGGTAACAGCGTTGTCATTTGCTATTTCTATAATTTGGCTGTCAATTGTAAAGAGGTATCGTGGAGACACTCTTAATCAAACAGGACGAGCATGGGTTGAAATCGATTTTCATCATTTACGTCATAATGTAAAGGAAATCCAGCGTATTCTGCCTGAAAACTGTGAAATAATGGCCGTAACGAAGGCGCAGGCATACGGTCATGGGGGATGGCAAATTGCCAAATACGTAAGTAAATTGGGGATCAACCATTTTGCCGTTGCAACAATTGATGAAGGAATAGAGCTTAGGAAAAAAGGCGTAAGGGGAGATATTTTGGTTTTAGGATTTACTCACGAAAGCAATATACACAAAATTGCCCGATACAAGCTTACGCAAACTGTGGTGGATGAAGAATATGCAAAAAAACTGAATGACTGCGATATAAAGATACCTGTTCATATCAAGATAGATACAGGAATGGGAAGACTGGGAGAATCCTGTAAAAACATAGAAAAAATTGCTTCCATGTATCTATATGAAAATTTACACGTCTGCGGCACATTTACGCATCTGTCTGTAGCTGACAGTTTGGAAGAACGGGATATCCAATATACCAAAAATCAAATTGCACATTTCGATGAAGTTATTGAACAGCTAAAAGCAATAGGGATAGCTCCAAAGAAACTACATGTTCAAAGCAGCTACGGTGTGCTTAACTATGGTGAACTTAATTATGATTATGCACGTGTTGGTATCGCTCTTTACGGTATGTTGAGTTGTGAAGAAGATGAGGTTAAAGCAAACATTGACTTACGTCCTGTACTTTCACTCAAAGCACGAGTTGTGCAGGTAAAAAATGTGGATAAAGGAAATACCGTAGGCTACGGACGTAAATATACAGCAGAACAAGACGGCAAAATTGCAATAATTTCAATCGGATATGCGGATGGGATTCCACGTATGTTGTCACAAACAAGCGCTAACTGCCTAATAAAGGGGAAAAAAAGACCCATTGTTGGCACGATTTGCATGGATCAGCTAATTGTAGATATTACAAATATGGAAGATGTAAAGCAAGGGGATATTGCAACATTTATTGGAAAGGATCAAAATGAATACATTTCAGCTGACCAAGTGGCAAATCAGTGTAAGACGATAACCAATGAATTGGTAAGTCGTTTAGGAGAACGTGTAAAAAAAGTATACATGACTGATTAGTTAGCGATGAGGAGTAGGTTAGACATGAAACTGATATAATGATAATAAAGAGATTTTTATACCGGGGGTTGGATAAAATGAAGCGCATTACCATTTTAATAGCAGATGACGAGACGGAGATTGCAGAGTTGATTGCATTACATCTTCAAAAAGAGGGGTACCGTACCTTAATCGCATCTGACGGTAAGGAAGCTATTCATGCAATTCAAACCCATTCTATCGATCTAGCAATCCTTGATATCATGATGCCCAAACTGAACGGCTATGAAGTAACCCGACAAATTCGCGAACATTATCGCATGCCTATCATCTTTTTGAGTGCCAAAACTACAGATATGGATAAGATCTCAGGACTTGTGATGGGGGCAGATGATTATATGACCAAACCATTTAACCCAATGGAATTGATCGCCCGTGTAAATGCTCAGCTACGTCGTTTCATGCAGTTAAATCAACCAACTAACGTGAACAACACATTATTGGAGTTAAGTGGATTGCTCATTTCTCCTGAACAACGTACCGTTAGTCTTTACGGCAAGCCTATTGAATTAACACCTAAAGAATTTGATATTTTGTATCTACTGGCCCGCTATCCTAAGAAAGTCTACAGTGCCGAAAATATATTCCAACAGGTGTGGGGGGAAGCATACTACGAAAGCGGCAATACTGTCATGGTACATATTCGTACCTTAAGGAAAAAGCTTGGAGATGATAAAAATAAAAACAAACTTATCAAAACCGTATGGGGTGTGGGGTACTCATTCAATGGCTAAGATGTTACGAAGTTTTCGGTTTAACATGATTTTGTTATTGGGTGTAAGTTTGATTCTATCTGGTACGATCACCTACCTACTCTATAAAATTCTCCAGCTTTATTATCACTCCAATGTTCGGTTTGAAGATAACCTGCACAATGTACGCAAAATCATCCAAACTATTGGTGATATTAATGTCTTCTTGATCATTTTTATCCCACTCGCAATTTTATTTTTCTTTCTCCTCACCAAACGTTATACAACTTATTTTAAAGAGATTTCCACTGGTATTAATCGTCTCGCCAATGGCGATTTTACAAGTCGAGTTCAAATCTCATCCGATGATGAGTTTGGCGATATTGCGAAAGATATTAATCTGGCAATCGAACAATTACAGCAAGCCATCGAAAGAGGAGATTTTGCAGAAAGCAGCAAAGATCAATTAGTCTTGAATTTGGCTCATGATTTACGTACACCATTGACTTCTGTAATAGGTTATTTAGATTTCATTCTAAGAGACGATCAATTGACTGATGAACAAGTCAAACATTATACAACTATTGCTTTTACTAAGTCTCAACGGTTAGAGAAGCTTATTGATGAGTTATTCGAAATTACCAGAATGAATTACGGCATGCTTACGATTGAAAAAAAGAGAATCGATCTAAGCGAACTGCTAATACAATTAAATGAAGAATTATATCCTGCCTATGAGAATAATCATCTAACAGCTAGATTGAATGTGACTCCCAGTTTACATGTATACGGAGATGGAGACCTGCTGGCACGGGTATTCGAAAATCTCCTGACCAACGCAATCCGTTATGGAAATGACGGTCAGTTTGTTGATACCAACAGCTATCTTGATGGAGAAGATGTGGTAGTTCAAGTGATCAATTATGGAGATCATATCCACCCCGATATATTGCCACATCTCTTTGATATGTTTTTTACCGGCGACCAAGCACGAACCCATCAAGTGGGAAGTACAGGTCTTGGCTTATTCATTGCAAAGAATATAGTAACGCAACATAATGGAATTATTTCTGCCGAAAGCAGTTTAGTTCGTACTCTCTTTGAAGTACGTCTACCACAAGAACAATTATCAGAACAACCCAGTTAGAATCTATCGGTTTTTTTGATATTATGAGAGGACATTACACGAAAAGGCAATCTCAGCAGAGACTGCCTTTTCGTGTTGGAATCCCGAACCTTAACGGTGGCCATTGTGTTTCTGATACGCTAGTCGGCTGTTTCAGTCAGTCTGTATCCAAAAGTGGAACAATCCCCTTGAAGGTGGTATCTTCAATATCGCTTCGTTCCGATTCAATCTCGTCGAGCGGTTTAGAGATGCAATTCCTCTTTCAAGTGCGCTTTCAGACCGGATACGAACCGATCGATGTCAGGGTTTTTCATTACATCGTAACACCCGTAGCTCTTAAGCGGCTTCATGCCAAGATAGGCTTGTGCACGATGCAGGTGGTCCAACGCTTCATCTAAGCTTTTCCCCCCGAAAAACTGGAACGGATCCATAAATGCTTGCTTCGGCGCATTCCATGTCGTCGAGAACATATATTGCTTATCCGTTAATAGTCCGCCTCTACCATATTCGTCAGCTCCCTTAAAGAAGAGCCCGTAAGTATATACTTCATCCATATAAGTCTTAAATAACCCCGGAACGCTGAACCAGTAGATAGGCGTCTGGTAGATGATTACGTCAGCCCGTAAGAACTTTTGCTGCTCTTCTTCGATGTTATAGCCATCTTGAATGGTAGTCGTTTGAACCCGGTTCGTTTCGCTTAAATAATGGACCATGACATCCGCCAATGTTTGGTTTAATTGACCTCCTGTCGATCCGTATTTCTGATGACCGTTTATAACAAGTATATTTTTCATCTTCATTCTCTCCTTGTTTATCGCATTTTGTTGCTGTTAGCGAGAATAACACCTATGGTTCCTTTTGGGAAGTAATGATATTTATTTCATTAAGTATCAAAAAAGTTATTTTTGTAATATACTTAAGAAAATCCGTTCATTATTAAAGGAGAATATTGCCATGGATATAAGTGAACCGATCATACTTACTAAAGGAACACCAGGCGAAAGATGTCCAATCGCCAAGACGCTCGACCTGATCGGGTCCAAGTGGACGTTCCTTATCATACGTGACCTGCTTATTGAAGGAACGATGCGGTTCAGCGACTTACTAAAGTCGATGGATGGAATCAGTCCGAAGACTCTCTCGCTCCGTCTTAAGGAACTGGAGGAGCAACATATCGTGGTGAGAACCGTTTATCCGGAAGTTCCACCACGCGTGGAATATACGATAACCGAAAAAGGAAAAAGCTTAGAAAGCATTTTCATCGAATTGAAGCGATTTGGACTTACTTTGTAATGAAACGATGGATCAGATAAATAACCGTAATCAGCCTTTTATGCTGGATACGGTTTTTTTGTCGTGTACTATTCAACACGGTAACCACACAATAATATCTTTTAGGTAACTATATGAATTAATTATAACTACTTCCCTAAAGGAACTATTATAGATACACTGTTCCTTGTAAGCCACAACCAAGCTCTCGGGAGGAATGCAATATGCTGCAAGGTCATAAAATAGTAATTATCGGTGGAAGTTCCGGAATTGGCATGCAGACTGCCAAGCAAGCCATAGAGCAAGGCGCAGAAGTGATTATTGCCAGCCGCTCTGAGGATAAGCTGAAAGCAGCGGTATCTGCATTAAACGATAAAGTTACGGCTTATAAGCTGGATACCACACATGAGGAACAAGTTCAGTCCTTCTTTGCGACTGTAGGCCGGTTCGATCACCTGGTGATAAGCGCTGCGGAAACGTCAGGCGGATCGTTCCTTGAAACAGACACCGCCAAAGCCCGTCAATTGTTCGACAACAAATTCTGGGGACAGTATTATGCAGTAAAGTATGGGGCTCCAAACATGTCTACGAACGGTTCCATTACCTTATTCTCCGGTGTCGTTGCTTATAAGACGATGACGGGATCGTCCATACTCGGTGCCGTAAATGCGGCAGTCTCTAATCTCGGTCAGACGTTAGCCTTGGAGCTGGCGCCGATCCGAGTGAATATCGTGTCGCCCGGCATTATTGACACCCCTTCCCGCAGTAAAATGCCGGAAGAGACGCGCAATCAATTCTATGACTCTCTGGCAGGCAAGCTTCCCGTCCGCCGGATAGGTCAACCAGAAGATGTCGCACAAAGCGTGTTGTATTTGATCCAGAACGGTTTCGTGACCGGTACCGTTCTCCATGTCGAGGGCGGACATATTCTAACTTAAGTCTTTAGCAGCCCCATTCTCTGGGAAATGAAGCCTTCTCGACATATTGACACATCCGGTTCCCTTTACTTTAAAGGACAGGATGTGTCTTCTTCTACCATATGAATTACAGTCTTTTCATTAGTTGGACTCCTAAATCTGTCTCCAGTTTCTGAATTTGCGTGGTTACAATGGATTGTGCATAGTTCATTTCCTTTGTAGCTGGAACAAAACTTTCATATTTCACAATCTAATGAAAAGTTTTTAATGTATTTAAATTTTCAATTATACAAATGTTAGCTGTATAGATACAATATTACATATATCAGTTTTCAGTAATTAAAGGAGAGGGTGTTATGGATTTAAAAAACAAAGTGGCACTGGTTACTGGAGGGGGTACTGGAATTGGCAGGGCTACCTGTCTCGCATTATCTAAACGCGGAGCATCGGTAGCGATAAACTATTCACGTTCAAAAGTCGACGCAGAAGAAACAGTGCAGATGATTAAGTCAAATGGCGGACGTGCCATTGCGATTCAAGCTGATGTTTCTCAGGACAACGAAGTCAGGTCTATGGTGCATCAAATCGTACAGACTTTCGGAACGATCGATTTGCTTGTTAATAATGCAGGCATTACGCAGCATTTCCCTTTTGATGATCTTGAAGCTGCGACGGACGAGGTATGGGATGAACTTTTTGATGTGAATGTGAAAGGTATGTTTTACTGTTCGCGAGCTATCGCTCCTTTCATGAAGGAGAGACAACGTGGTGCAATTGTAAATATTGGAAGCATAGCAGGGCAAACCGGAATGGGGTCTTCTCTTCCATATGCTGTATCCAAGGCGGCGGTTCATGGTCTAACGAAATCGTTAGCACGAGCACTGGCTCCAAACATCAGTGTCAATTGTGTCGCTCCAGGAGCCGTAGAGACAAGATGGTGGGCTGGTAGAGAAAAACAAATGAATAGTATTGCTCCCAACCTGTTACTGCAACACCTTTCAACACCTGAGGATATCGCCCAGTTCATTTGTTCCGTATTGGAACAAGAAGCCATGACAGGTCAGATCATCACCGTAGACAGTGGTCAAACCTTGTGAAAATTTCATAAAAACTTCAGTGATCTCTACTCTCGCTTTACTATCACTTGTGATACGGTACTGCGTAACGAATCTAACGGATAATTTTCTTTACGTCATTACAACATAAATCCGCCAACCTGATACAACTGCATGTGCACCAAGTTGGCGGATCACCATTATGGGCCACGCAATCTTCGGAGACTAATCCACCTTCTTATAACCCTCTCCCACAAATACGTAACCAATCTTTTAGACTTACATAATCACTCTAATAATATCGAACAACGGAAAAAGTTGTATGGAAAGAATGACAATCGTAACAATCGTCATTTTTTTATAATCCCAAATACCCTATTGTTTTTTTGTCAGTAATAGTCTTTATTTACTAACTAATCCATGTCTGCATGAGTCGATCGTTTTATTTTGACCATTAGAGGTTTACAAAAAACACCTCGGTTGCTAACTTGGTACTGTGTTCTCATTATTTTCTTTTAAGGAGGTATATAAATGAAGTTCACCCAAAAACTTATATGGATCTTAGCCACGTTACTCCTGACTCAAAGCCTTGTCATGCCAGATTACATCCAAGCGGCAGACAGCAAAGAGCAGGCCGTCAAGAAAGTAAAGAAAGATTATGATACTTACGAAAAAAGCGCAAAAGATAATTACAAAAAATACGCGGACTCAGAAAAGGCAAGCTATCAATCGCTGCTAAAACTTGTAGACAATGACTATAAGCACCTGAAAGATATCGCATCTGACGATTACAACAAATTGAAGAAGAAATACGATTCTCGGAAACTAGATAGCTATTACGGTGAGATTAACAGGCTGGGTCGATCAGTGGACATCTACTATGGAGAAATCCATAGACTCGGTCAATCGATGGATCGCTACTACGGCGATATCTATCGACTGGCAGGGGCCCTCGACAGGTATTATGGAGATATCTATCGACTCACAGAAACACTGGATCGCTATTATGGCGAGGTTCATCGAATTGGAGGAACACTGCATCGATTTGAGCAGGGCAAATCAAGCATAACCCAGCTGAATAAGGATTTTGCAGAAATCAAAAGTAATACACATAATGCCCTTACCAATCGGGTTCAGGTTACCACGCAAAGCATTCAGGAGCGCAGAGCCAGCACTATCAAATCGTTATGTTTGGCTAAACGAACCGCCATTGAGAATCTGAACCGGGAAAGGAAAGAGGTTACTGGAGAGACGATTGACTTTGGTACATTTGGGATTGACAGCCTATGCGGCCAACCAATTAAAGTCTTCATAGATGGCGTTGAGCAAGATCTCTCCCAAGAGCCAGTCATCATTCAGGGAAATACGCTCGTTCCACTAAAACAGATCTTTGTGGCACTGGGAGCAGATGTGTCATGGAATGCACTTGACCAATCCGTGTCGGTTACCAAAGGCCAACGGGAGCTTTGGTTCCAGATCAACAACCGAGATGTCCGGCTTAACGGAAAAGAAAAGACGGTTTCTGTAGCCCCGACAATCATCCAAGGCACCTCGATGGTACCCGTCTCTTTAGTCGGTGAAGCTTTAGAGGTCAATGTGCAATGGGACGGCCAGACAAGATCTGTACTGATTAGTACAAAGTAAGCAGCTGTTACTATCAATTGAAAAATCCCTCTGGAAAATGACGTACCCCCTAAAGTAGACATTTGTAAAACCCTTGCGGCAGTAACTGCCAACCTTCTTTGCTCATTACAATCTAAGGCTGTCAAGAATGTCTTGACAGCCTTCCTTTGCATCTTAATCATTCCAGACTAACACCTTACATATTTTCGTTTGAAGCCGAGCTGCCCTTTATCTACCGCCTTTTGAATATTATCGGAAGCGTTCAAAAACTTGCTTTTGGCGGTATCGCGATTAACTTCTACCGGGCCTACTTCCTTCGCGATCGCGGCCGCCTTATCATGGAGCGGCAGATAGGATACTCCCACAGTGTAAATGAAATTGTTCATCGCGTATTTCGTACGCTCAGGTGCATCATGAATTGTATTTTTTACAAGTTCCAACATATCGGCAATTTTCTCTTCAGGAAATTCACTATCCGGACGATTCCCGAGTAGCCAGCAGTAGCAGCTCCAGCCCGCCGACATTTTTAGCTCTATATCGCTTGCAATCCATTTATCAGCAACTTGTTGCGCAATATCCGTTTCTGCCAAAGTTACTGCTACCACAAAATCCGATAGCATATAAAAATAAGCCCTATCAACCCAACGTTCAAAGTCCGCCTCAGACATTGCTTTAGGATCCGCGATCACCCCGGCAAAGTACATCGCATCGTAATTCCCTGTAGCATAAAGCTCCTCGGCTAATGGTTGATTACGTTTTATTTTCCTAAAAATGGGCTTCATCTGGCCTGTAGCCACGCCAAAAAGCGGTTCGTGCGCGCCATTGGATAGGTATATCTTCTTAGTGCGCTCCTTGCCGAGAGCTTCAAGCTCTTGCATGACCATTTCTAGATTCATTATTCGCACTTCCTTTTTAATGGTTTGTCGTTAGGGATTAAGCCGTCTTAACTTGAATATATCATAAAGCGGCCTTAATCCAATGAAATCAGGACCAAGACCGCTTAATTTTGTCAAACCATGTCACCCTGTTAAATCTTAATACAAATAAGCTTTTGCCTTCAGTAGCTATACTGAGACATGCATCAGACCTTTCCACGATATCAATCCCAGTTACGGGCAAACAAAACCTGCATAAAAAAGAACGATCCTTTCCGTCGTCCCCCTTTGGACAAATAGATACCGAGCTAGAGGATTTCCGGGGAGTTGTCCTGACAGAGACGATACAATACCTGACTGTACAGGGCGTCGATCTGTCTTATGCACGTTTCGTGGAGGCTGATTTGGGGCTACATCGTATTTGGATATCATATTTCTTCTTATACCTTTATTGGATTGAATTCATCAACTCATAGAAATACTTGGATTCATGAGTCTTATGAAGACTATACCAGGCATCTAATGTTTTTGAAGAAAACACACCCAGAGCCCTCAATACATGTACAGAAAATTCTAATGGAGCTATTCCAGATGCTGTGATCAATTTTCCATCCGTTACTACAGACTCCATTTTGTAATACTTTTCGCCTGTATAAGTAGGACAGATCATTTTAAGGTATTCCAGATCATTGCTTGTATGCCAACGTGAATTCAGCAATCCTGTCTGGGCAAGTCCCACTGTAGCACCACAAATCGCAGCAACCAGTATACCTTCCTTTAAACACCTCTCAACCATTTTTAAGATGGGTTGGTGATTTGTTTCTGTCCATGTATCTCCACCTGGTAAAATCAATGCATCTGTGCTTTCCATGTTGCACTCATCCAGACTGATGTCAGGTAATATTTTCAATCCGCCCATTGTAGTTACAGGAGTCTTTTCAATTCCCATGGTAACTAACTTTGTTGAGGACAGCCCCTTTTTATAATATCTTCCCGAGTTCAGTTCGGCAGTTAAGTAACCTATTTCCCAGTCTGCCATTGTGTCAAACACATACAGATATACCGTATTAATCATTTGCAAGTTCTCCTTATTTTACAATTCATCAAATGATACCTACCATCCATCGGTAATCAATGATTATCATCATAATAAAATAACTTCACTGACATCTGCTGTCAGTGAAGTTACTAAAGCTGATAATATTCCATTAACTCCGACGCAACAACAACGAGTTTTTCTTTCAAACTCTGTGGTTCGATTACTTGAATGGATTTCCCGTAGGATAGGAGAAGAGAAGGGACATAAGTATCAATTGACTTTTCCTCAAGTAAAAAGATTGCTTGATTTGATGTCCGCTCTTTCAGATAATGCCCCAAGTACCAATGCAGGCATAAGTCATCCAATGCATCTGACCTGCCTCCGATAATTAAAGAAATTAACCCGTCCTTGCCCACTAAATCAGGTAACAGATTTTGCATAAAAAATTCACGGGGCGAAAAGGCTTCGGGACGCTTAAATATTATTTGAGTACGCTTGATTTGTAGAATCCGTTCTACCCGAAAGGTGCGGATCTCATTCCTTAAGTGGCAAAATGCAACAGTATACCATTTATTGTTCCAGTAAACCGTACCATAAGGGTCTATCACCCTATTCTTGGGTTGCTCTTCATGGCATGTGCGATAATCAATTTCTACAGAGAATTCGTTTTCTACAGCCTGCTCCAATTCCACCAATACAGGCTGAATAGAAGGGTATTCCCTCCGGTTTATAACTTCAAATCCGGCTAAATGACGACTAAGTATACTTTCCTGCTCCTGATTTGAATACATTTTCAACTTTGATGTCGCATTACCTAATGCCTCACTCAAAGGGTATCCGGCTTCTTTTGCAAAAACCGCAGCATGAAGGAGAGCCTTTTTTTCTTCAATATCAAATAGCAGAGGTGCTCTGATAAAATTATTCAGCAAGCTATACCCGCCATTATGACCTGAGTCGGATATTATAGGTACTCCACTGGCACATAGTGCATCAATATACCGATATACTGTCCTTATATTTATTTCTAACTTTTCGGATATTTGCTTTGCAGTCATTTTTACGCCCGAATTCAGCAACCATAGAATTGCCAGCATATTATCGTTTTTTGGCATAACATGTACCCTCATCCTTTATTAAACCTCAATATTTTATTACACAAAATTATTAGCTTTGCGACTCACCTGTATCCCTTTATACATAAATCTTTAAGCCTTTCAATCCTCACGCAGCGCGGCGCGAAATCGCTAAACCTTCCCCTATTGAAAGGCTAAGACCACACCTTCATAACATGAACAGAAGGCCGTCGAAGTACTCGACCGCCTGATTGTAGGTGATTCAACTATTATTTCCATTAGTTCAATGAATGCCTATCATAACGTGTTTCCTTACATGTACCGAAATATCCGAAAGCCTTCTGCGGTCGTCTTGTAGTGAGCTGGGTAAACTTATAACAGCTCATCTGCGATCATTTTTGCCTTTTCCGCAAGCTCCCTCATATCATCGGCCGGAACAAGCTCGGCTAATTCGTAAGCCAGCGGATTACGGGAAAACTTGTACAATTCATCCCGAAGCAGGTTTCTTTTTTCTTCGGAGGAATCAATATAAAGTTTGCACGGCTGCCTAGCCTCATCCAAATCATGCAAATCGACATAGCCTGATTTAAGAGACTCCAACACAATGGCTGAAAGATCGATTAGAGCACCGCAGGCAATATCAAGTTCTACCCGAAACATGCCGTTAGCACTTTTCATATCAAATCCAATATTTCCGCCGTATTTCAAGTCTCCCTCGGAAAGCAGAACATCCAAACCCAAGTCCTTTAAAATCTGATTGAGCGTCACATCTGTTGAGTCTAATTGTTCCAAATAGTCTATTATTGCCAGCGAATCATCGGAACCGCCAATTAAATCTCCCCACCATTTGCTTATGTACATGTTCTTCCCCCGCTTTCTTTTAGGCATTGTAATTTTCCAAATAAGATAGTTTCATTATACAAGAGGTTATAGGCTTTAACTACGCTTAATCCCCCAAAAGCATATTTATCAATGCCGCTTCAACCTTTATCATCATTTTGGGCTTTACTACTATTTGTGGTACGGTTCAGCTTAACGGGTCTATCGGCAAAAAATGAAAGAGGGCTGGCATAACCAGCCCCTGCCTTACTAGGCACCCTTTTGTTCTATATATTCTCCTGCTTTAAGGCATCAATAATGTTTTCTTTTTTCACTTTTGAACTGGAATACAACATTGCTGCACCAACAATGACGAACACAGCAACAATGACAAACAAAATATCTGTCCAAGGAAGTGTGAATCTATAGCTAAAGGTGTACATCGCCGACTTATGGATCAAATATATCACTGCTATGCTGAGCGGAAGCCCGTAGAGCAGCGACTTTATCCCATAGAAGATGCTTTCATAATTCATCATTTTATTAAAGCCTTGCGGTGTCATTCCAACGGATTTGAGCATTGCAAATTCTCGTTTGCGCAGTGATATGCTCGTGGAGATTGTATTGAATATGTTGGCAATCGATATTAACGTAATTAATACGATAAAGCCATAAGTAAATACAGACATGAGCATAATCATTTGTTCTTCCTGTTGTCTGCCTTGATACACATTGTAAACAGACATATGATTTTCTTTGATCTCTTCAATTTGCTGCTGTGTATTCATTGGATCTGCACTCTTGAGATAGATATACGTTTGAATTTCGCTCCTTATCTGATCATCAATCAGTTGATTCATGACCTGTTCCGAGACGATAATATTTAAATTACCTACTCCTACAGATAGAATACCCATAGGAAGTTGATCGGTCAGAGCAGCAATCTTCACTTGGTTTAAGTTTATCCATTTATCTGTTAGCCCACCTGTATAAATTAAATCAAGACTATTGCCAACCTTCGTATAGATGGCTTTTGTTTCAACATATTTCTCTGTTATCATATCTTCATAAATTGTCGTATCAATTACAATCGCGGCTAATTGTTCTGGGTCAACTAGTTGTTCGTAATCTGCTCCAATAGCTGTAGCATATGCTCGCAAACTCTCTTCATTTAGTGCATTAACCTCAATATTATAAGGTAATTTTCCGTTCTTAAGCATGCTATTATCCATCTTCACCCGCTCTCGCAATTCTGGTGCAAGTGATGCTTCTTCAACCAAAGAGGATACACCCAATTTTTGTATAACACTAGCTTCTGTTACATCCTTTAGGGTTGTTATGGATTGTATCAATGGATCATTGGTTGTTCTGTCTTCATTACCCATATAGACCTCAATATCATAATTCACACCATCCTGCGAGAGTACAAGCGATTTAGACAAACTAGAGGTGAAGAAGGATACGGCTAAAAAAAGAACAATACTAATCACAAGTGAAAACACGGTTGCCTTGTATCTGCGCTTATTTCGTTTTAGGTTCTTCAAGCCGATTTCCGCTTCAATTCCGAACAACCTACGAATGAGCTTCGACGTTTTGACCGCTTTGCCAGTCAGCTTAATATCTGTTGTCTGCCTGATTGCATCAATAGCAGAGATCTTAGAAGCCTTCATGGCTGGCAGATACGTTGAAATGAAAATGGTCAGGATCGAGATCGCACAAGCAACTACTATTGATAAAGGCGTAAAGATCACTATAAATTTCTCTGTTAATCCTAATGCTCCTTGAACCATAGAGTTAATGAACATAAAAGTGATGCCAATTCCCACAAGGCCACAGATGATTCCAATAGGGATAGAGATCAGACCGATGACCATTCCCTCAAAAAATACCGAGTTTCGCTTCTGCCTTCTGGTCGCCCCCACACTTGAAAGCATACCTAAATGACGCGAACGTTCCGAAACGGAAATCGCAAATGCATTGTAGATCAACGAAACTGAGCCAATAACAATGACCGTCATAATGATTGCAGTCAAGGAATAAAGCGTGCTCCGCAAGTTATCATTATTCGTTATACCGTAATAACGCAATAAATCATTGTTAAATACAACAGACTCTGGATCGATTGCATTGGCCTTAGCTAAATCTCCAGCATGCGTATATAAGGTGCTTTTGACTTTTTTTAAGACAACCGTAGCATTAACCTTGCCATCAGCATCAATCATACTTTCATCAACATAAGATAGGATGGTATAACCAGGAGCCCAGGTCTGTTCCCACGTTGGACGCTTGATGACGCCTACTACAGTGTAACTTCCTGACCTGGTATTCTTTAAGATTTCCGCATTCTGATCATCCCCGAATCGCAAGGGGTCATTCTGTGTAAGTGCTCGCTGTATATCCTCTTTGTCTTCTGCAAATCTTTCACCAACCTCAAGTGTGAAAGTATCACCAATCTTGTAATCCACTTTAGCACCCTTTGCAATTTCCTCCGAAATAACGACCTCATTGCTCGCTTGCGGAAGCCTTCCCTGGCTTAGTTCAATCGGAAACTGTTCAAAGCCTTGTTTATTAAATTCCCTGATAAATAAATAGGGCTTATTGGGATTGCGTCCCCCTTCTAGAGGAGCGTAGCCTCGATCCCTTGAGATCACTACCGTTTGTGTTGCTTCATCTGCTTTAACCGCTTCAAGCTGAGCTTTGTTCACATCTTTATAAAGAACATGCCATTCTCCGTTGTCTGCGATCGACTGTCTTTGCATTAAATTCATAAAAGAGATGCCAAGAGTTGCAACAGCCATCACCATCGCAACAGATATAATGACGCCAATAATGGTCACAAGCGTCCGTCTTTTGTTCTGTTTCAAATGCCTTATCGTTAGTTTATTGACAATATTCATGGACGGATCACCTCATCCTTGGCGATCCTCCCGTCTTCAATCGCAATGACTCGATCCGCTTGCAGCGCAATCCGTTCATCATGCGTAATGATGATCAACGTCTGGTTATTGGTTCGATTAAACATTTTAAGTAGATCGATAATTTCTCCACTATTCTTGCTGTCCAAATTACCTGTCGGCTCGTCTGCCAGCATTATGGCAGGATTACTAACCAGCGCTCTGCCGATTGAAACCCGCTGCTGCTGTCCCCCGGAAAGCTGATTCGGCAAATGATTTAAGCGATTTTGTAAATTTAATGTTGTTACGATATCATCAAGGTGCTTCTTATTCACCTTATGTTCATCAAGTAGCAAGGGCAGTGTGATATTCTCTTCAACCGTTAGGATCGGAATCAGATTATAGAATTGATAAATCAAGCCAATCTGCCGGCGCCTAAAGATCGCAAGCTGCGTTTCATTCAAGTTATATATATCTGTGTTATCGACAAATACCTTGCCACTTGTCGGCCTGTCCACACCGCCCAGCATATGCAGGAGTGTTGATTTCCCAGAACCAGATGGACCGATAATCGCGACAAACTCCCCTTTTTTTACTGAAAATGAAATGTCATCAAGCGCCTTTACGGCTGTTTCCCCTTTGCCATACACTTTAGACAGATGTTCTATTCGTAAAATTTCCATGGCTAAACCTCCACTATTCAGATAATGGATTTAGTATATCTGTCTAATATGATTTTCAGGTGACTGTAATATGACTATCTAGTCACATAACGGTCCATCCTAAATAACCTGCTTGTAAAACTTAATCCGAAACTGTGTACCCTTTCCCTTCTCACTTTGAACAACGATATGTCCATTCTGGCTTGTAATAATACTGTGAGCCATAGCAAGACCAATACCAATGCTTTCTTCGCTTGCATTCTTGCCTTTATAAAACCGCTTAAAAATATAAGGTAAATCCTCCTTCGGGATTCCCGGTCCGTTATCGGCAATGACGATTTCCGTAAACAGCGCATTTTCAGCAAAAGTAATGTCGATGTTACCGCCTTCTTGCGTATGCTCAACACCATTCTTCAGAATATTGATCATTGCTTCTACGCTCCAATTAAGATCACCAAGGAAAGAGACTGTATGGTCCCCGTTTATCGAAACGGCTTGTTCTTTAATGTCTATTGGAATCAGCAATGGCTCTAACGCTTTGTGGCAAAGCTTGTACACGGGTACGGGTTCTTGTTTGAATTGCACCGTTCCTGCATCGATTTTGGATAACTTTAATAAGGAAGAAACTAGCCACTTAATCCGTTCCAGCTGAACGTGAATATTGTGCGTGAACTCCATTCTTTTCTCAACTGGCAGCTCGGCATCACTTAATAAATCAGCCATCACCATCATAGAGGTAATCGGGGTTTTGAGTTGATGGGATATATCCGAAATAGCATCTGTAAGCTGGATTTTATCTTGCTTTAAAATAGAGCTCTGCTCTGATAGCATGAGCGTCACTTTATAAATATCGTTCTTCAGAATACTAAGCTCGCCTTCTTGATTATCACGAACATCTAGCGAATAATCCCCGCTACTAATTTGACGCAAATAGCTGGATAACTTAGCTATTTCACGATATCTCCACCTCGTAAAAAATAAGCTGCATCCAATTAGCAACGCAGAGATAATGGCAATGAGGATCATGGCAATGGCCGATATGAAAGACGCTGCAATAATTCCAAGTAAACTGAGTAAACACATCACAAATAGTACAAGTTGATATTCTCGGTTACGCAGCATCTAATCACCTACCTTATAGCCAAGTCCACGCACCGTTTTGATTAGCGTCGGGTTTTGCGGATGATCCTCTAGTTTTTCTCGCAGCCTTTTTATATATACGGTTAATGTATTATCATTCACGAAATCTCCCGCAACATCCCAAATCTGTTCCAACAGCTGATTTCTGGAGAGCACCTGTCCGACATGGTTAGCAAAAATAAGCAATAAGCGGTACTCTAAGGCGGTTAACGTAATTTCATTGCCTTGCTTATAAACCTTTCCTTCGAGCACATTGATTCGAATCTGATCGATCTCGATGGTATTTGTTTGCGTTTGTTTGTGGTATCTTCGCAATACCGATTTGATCCTAGATAGAAGCTCCCGTATACGAAACGGCTTGGTAATATAATCATCAGCGCCCATATCAAGCCCCATCACGACATTAACCTCATCCTCAATCGCTGTTAGAAAAATAACGGGAAGATCACTTCCCTGTTTCACAATCCTACATAGATCGTAGCCGCTTCCATCCGGAAGTGATAAATCGAATATACATAAAGCGAACTGCTCTAAGCCTTCCGCTAACACCTTCTTTGCAGAGGTAACATCATAGCAAAGTACCGTAGAATAACCATCTTGCTGTAACGAATATTCAAGTCCAGATGCAATCGTCTTATCATCTTCCACAAGCAAAATTTTCATTTCATGATCATCCTAACTTTGTCGTCCTATTTATAAAAACCTGATGTACCTAACTAAGAAACATGATAATTTATTACATCATATTTCCAGATAGGTTGCAAAGAAGAAGTGCACAACAAAAAAACGGCATCGCTGCCGTTTTGATATCTATATTACAACTTGTAATCTGTATATATGGGCTTCATAGGCTGACTTTGACTCGCAGCCTCGCACCAACCACAGAATAGAAAATATATTGTAGATTGATCGTCCAGTCCATATTGAATTCTCCAGAATATCAACTCGAATCTCCAAGGGGAAAGAACATGACCGACATGTCGCAAGAAGAGATTTGTAAAATACGCGCCAGTCAATTTAGGTTCATTTTTCAATCGTCTCATCTTGTGCCATTCCTTACCGTAGAAGATCAGCTCATGCTGATGCTTAACGTGTCAGAGACCAAGACGAGTAAATGTGAACAAAAAGAAGAGGTCACGACGATACTCAAATTGGTAGGTATGGATCATCGCAAAAATGCTTATCCTTCTTCATTGTCAGGTGGGGAAAAACAGCGGGTTGCCATTGGTCGTGCCATCATCCACAAACCAAAAATGCTATTCGCAGATGAGCCAACTGCAAGTCTAGACTCGACAAGATCAAGAGAAGTCATGACACTCATCCATAATTTGACTAAAGAGTTGAAAATCACCACCTTGCTGGTCACACATGATGAAGAAATGCTCTCCTATGCAGATCATGTTATCACCATGAAAGATGGATTGATTTTAAATACTCGAGGGCTTTAAACCAGCTTGAATAAGCAATTTGATATTGAAACACTGATACGTCACTGAACACAGAGGCCCATAAGGATTTTCGGCTTTACCACTATTTGTGGTACGGTTCCCCCCGACTAATCCTAAACCCCCGATAAATCTGCTCCACCAACACCAACCGCATCAACTGATGAGGAAAAGTCATCTTCGAAAAAGACAACTGCGCATCCGCTCGCTTCAACACCTCATCCGCCAATCCCAACGATCCACCAATGACAAAAGCCACCTGGCTTCGCCCATGCAAAGCAAGCTTGTCCATTTCGCTGGAAAGCTTATCAGATGACCACATTTGTCCCTCAATGGCTAGAGCAATGACATAATGATCTTGCTTGATATGCCCTAGAATGCGCTCGCCTTCTTTTCTCTTTACCTGCTCCATCTCTGTAGCGCTTAGCTCTTCCGGAGCCTTCTCATCATTTACTTCTACCACATTCAGTTTGCAGTAAGCTGACAGCCGCTTCACATACTCCTGAATGCCTTCCTTCAGATACTTCTCTTTCAGTTTTCCTACTGTTACAATCGTGATTTGCACCCGTCCTACATTCCTTTCACATGCAGTAATACAACTTTTCCTGGCTGACCGCATTCCATACAAGTGGAAGCAATCTCGCCTAGCTCTACATCTCCAATGGCAAAGGTATCTGGTGCTACATCATGGTAGTTCACGTAATCGTCCAACTCTACATCTATATGTTCCATGCAACTGACACGAATGGGATGCTCCTCGTGGATGGGTGTTTCTTTTCCTTGTATTACAATAGTTTTTACTTTGTTCGTCATATGAATGGTTCCTCGCTTTATTTGAAATGCTCCTCCTAACAAAATGCTACATATTCCAGAGAAGCTATGTATTTATCTTGTATGATGCACCTTTTAGTCTACCCCAGTCAGTAAATAAATCATAGGGTATTGATCGATTTGCTTGTTATACCTTCTGTATAGAATGAAAAAGCGTGTAGATCTGTACCTCTTCGTACATTCTCTACACGCTTTAGACCACTTCACTTGAATGAATATGCTTTTACTTGTTATTCATACCCTCATAGCTTCTACACTTTGAATTGCTGCACCACATCGTTTAAAGATTGTGCTACATTTGCCTGATCTTGTGAAGTCTGAGAGATTTGTCTCATGCCTTCATTGGTATCTGAAATACTGTTCTGTATTTCTTCTGTATTTTCTGTGGTTCTTTGGGCAATGTTTGCCATATTTTCAATAGCATCTGAGATTTCCTTCATCGTATGGGAAACATTCTCTGACATGGTTGCGATATCTTTGGACATTCGGCTTATAAAATCAGCATCTTCATTGTATTTTTTGCCAGTATCATGGAAGAGATCGTAATTTGTCATGACTTGCTTATCAATGAATTCTAATATTCCATTCGCATCATGAGTTAGATCATCAAAAGCTTTTTGCGTACTTTCAATTGTTGCATGGATTTGTAAAGCTGTTTTCTCTGATTCATCGGCCAGTTTTCGTACTTCCTGGGCTACTACAGCAAACCCTTTTCCGCTGTCTCCGGCTCTTGCCGCCTCTATAGCTGCATTTAAAGAAAGCAGATTTGTTTGATTAGCAATACTTGCAATAGCATCGGCCATTACTTTTATTTCACTAACAACTTTTCCATTTTCAATTGCTGCTACGATCGCTTTTTCTTTTTCTTCATATAATTTTTTTGTATGCTCGATAGATTGCTCTGCAGTATTTCTTATGTGAACGGCTCTCTCTTTGATTTCGATTGCTTCCCGATTACTTTCATGTGCTGTCTTGGCTAGTTCTTGTACATGAATAGACACTTCTTCAATCGAAGCACTTATCTCTTCACTACTAGCACTTGTATCTTGTGAACCCATCGCTATTTCAGCAGAGGAACGGTTAATTAGTTCCATCTGACTCGTAATTTCCTCGAAGGTAGCACTTAATTCCTGACTAGTAGCACTAACATGCTCAGCGTCTCTAGCAACATCTCGTACGACTCCCCTTAGTGTCTCAGACATCTTGTTGAAGGCATTCCCGATATTCCCTATCTCATCCTCTTTCGTTATCTGTAATACACCAGTAAAGTCTCCCTCACCCATTACCCTACTCATATCTTCTAATCGTTTCAATCGTTTTCCCAGTTTTCTTGTAAAAATAAAAATTGCTGAGCCGACAACAAATACAGCGATAATTCCTATTATTGACAGAGTTAGTAATAATTCTTTAGATGAAGCATTTATTTCTTCATTTGAAATAAAGAATGCTAACTTCCAGCCTGTTTTCTTAACTGTATCGTAATAGGCTTTGGCGTCGCCGTAGCCACCCTCATCATTAATAAACGATTGTCCATTTACTTTTTGTAACATTTCATTTCCGAGGGTTTTTAACGATTGACTGGAATTATCTTGAATGTAATTCTTCATAACATTTTCAGAAACTATATCATGTAAAAACAGTCCTTCTCCAGTTATGAGCATAGGCTCGCCTGTTTCGCCAACTTTAATGTTTGATAACATTTTCATGATTTGATCCAATTTCAAGTCAGCAGAAACTATACCTATAAATTGATTATTATAATAGAGAGGAGTAATAGTTGTGACCATTGACACACCAGTAATTGCATCTGTATAGGGCTCTGTCCATTTCAACTCTCCCTCTTTTAAGTTTTTTGCATCCTTATAATATACCTCTGTTGTGTAATCTATATTACTGAATGAATCATCAACAGTCATAACACCATCATTTTGAGTAACAAAATAAGCTAGTGTTCCAACCTGTGGATCTAGCTTGTTCGGCTCAAAAAAAACGCCTACTGCAAAAGTTTCATCATTTGTTGGCAATATAGCCATCATTTTTTTCAGGTATTCATCTCTTGTCAGTTTGGGATTTTCCTTAATGTCTAATGAAAGTGCTTGTAGCGTCTTTTCATGCGCTAGCAAGGATAGATTAATTGACTCTATCCCTTTTTCTAATTCTGCGTGCATTGTAGAGTCGACCTGTTCAATCATCATCGTATTACTTTTAAAGTAGGATACTCCTGACATTACTACTACCATTAGTATGATGACCGGCAAAAATAGACATAACATTTGACTTTTTATTGAATTCATAGTTGTCTTCTTTCCTTTCGCAGCTGAGAAGCATTATAATCTCTTCTCACTCTTTCCGTTCTAATACCATTTGATTTTCTTCATTCAACAAAAAATATTTTTATAATGAATAACAATATCTACATTAATATTAATCGGAAGTTTTGAATAAAAATTTTACTAGGGGAATAAAATCCTTTTTTAGAAATTCCCTCTTCTCACCTCCTATCCCAACCTAAAATAGGGCTGTCCTGCAAGTAGAAACCCTACTTTACAGAACAGCCCTTATTTATTCGTTATCAGTTACCTCATTTTAAGCTACGTAAAGCACCTGAAAAACGAGAAATCGCTTCATAAATATGCTCTTCTCGAGCACGGCCGAATGTAAAACGAGCATATCCTTTCTCTGTCCCGAAAACTCTTCCAGGTACAAAAGCAACTCCTCTTTTCATTGCCTCTTTTAATAATTGTTGTTCGTTAACGTCCGCCTTTACTTTACACCAGATATGAATGCCACCCTCAGGGACTAAAAACTCTACCTGGTCCTCGAGCTGGTCATATAGCGAGAAAACCATTTTGTCTCTATTAAATGTAAGCGACTCACGAAGCTTGCTCATATGTGTCGAGAAATCCGCAGACGATAAAAACTGGTTAGCAATCCATTCAGGAATAATGCTAGGTCCTAAATCGATCTGCTGTTTTGCATCCGCCAAACGTTCAATTACTGTTTGAGGGCCAAAAATCCATCCAATTCGCAATCCAGAAGCGACGGTTTTGCTTAGAGAACTAACATAGAGAACGGTTCCATTTTGATCCATGGATTTTAACGTTGACATATGTGTCTTGTCAAAAGTAGTTAAACTGTATGGATCATCCTCAATAATCGGTATTCCGTAGCTAGAGGAAATTTCCAGTACCCGCTTTCTTCGTTCCATGTCGAGAAACGACCCAGTGGGATTTTGAAAATTAGGATTAAGAAATACCATTTTTATGCGATGCTGCTTATGTAATGTAACGATATCATCCGGATTAATTCCATGATCATCAACAGGCAATAAATAAGGTCTTATACCTGCTGATTTAAATAAGGACAACGAATAGCAATAAGAAGGGTCTTCAATCGCAACTGCATCCCCTGGTTTAAGTAAGCACTGGACGATTAGATACAAGGCCTGCTGTGCCCCAGAAGTAATCAACACAGATGAAGGGGTTGCATGTATATTTTTCATTTTTTTCAGATGTGATGCAATGGTTTCACGCAGTACTAAATTCCCTTGAGAATGATCATATCCTACTTGATAGTTAAAATCCTCGTTGGACATGATTTTGCGAAAATATTGAGTAGCAGATAAGTCGGGTGAAAGCTCTCCGCTTGCCAGATCGATGAGATCAAGATCGAAATTTTCTTTCCTTATAGCGCGCATCATTGTGGTGTTCGGTAGAAATGACCCTGTTTCGATCAGCTTCTCCCAGTTCGGACTTCTTTTGCGAGATGTACCCCATATGTTTTTACTTACGAGGGTCCCTTTCCCCTGCAGGCTTTCTACAATACCAAAAGCACGTAATTCCTCATAGGCAGCTACGATTGTCGAACGGTTTACTCCTAATTCTTTTGAAAGCAAACGTTCGGAAGGAAGCAATGTTCCCGGTGGATATTCACCATTGGAAATCCGCTGTTCTAGATATTGGACAATTTGCTTGTAGACTGGTATTGGACTTTCGCGATTGGGCTTCCAAGACATAAAGGAATTCACATCCTTACACTCACTCAGATAAGTTAATAAGTTTATTAGTTATAAGTTTATAGAACCAAAACATTCATTTCAACTTATATGCTCTTATAATAGCTCTTACCTTTACTAACACAAACTATGACCTGTTGTTATACCGAAAGAAGACACATATTGTGACAGCTTGTGAACTTTTTTTGATATTTCTTACTAATCCTATTCCCGTACATGAGTAATAAGGTACTCCATCTTAACCTTTTGATCTCCTCACCAACATAACAACGCCCAATTTTGGACATAAGTTATACTTTTTCCAATTTTAGTCTTGCTTAAATTGTCTGTGTTACTAGCAACGATGTTTAAATGTGACTAATTTTTGTCTTAATTGTTTCAAATCATTGAACATGGATGGGTGAAACATTTTTAAACTGGATGGAGACATTTTTTTAATTGTTAACTAGGATAAGGTTGAATTAATATTGTTTTCTTTCTGACTTATCTGTTTCGACGGAGTTATTTACAATTTATTGAACGTTACTATTTCCGTTGCATTCACAGTTAGGGGATGGAGACATAAAAAAGACAAAAATACATCCACTCGGTTCTTAAATTAAATGACTCACCGAGATGTATTTTATACGGACAACAACATCGTCCCTTTTTATAGAAGCAGATGGGAGAATTAGTTCCTATGTTTTATCCTTCCGCTGCATTCCCATCTTCATTCCTGATCAGGTCTTTATGGAAGAAAAACAAGTAAATACGAGAAAAAATATGGAAACTAGTCTTCATGCTGCTCTAGATACGGAAGACTATCGATCATATTTAAAATCTCGATAGTCAGTTCAAGAAAGGGGTACGACTATGAAAAGAAAGTGGTTTTTTTTAACAGTAGTTTTCACTATTATCACCGTGCTAACCGGTTGTGAACCATTAACGGTTTTGGACCCTAAAGGGCCACAAGCTCAAACTCAAGCCAATGATATTATGCTTTCTATTTTGTTAATGTCGTTTATTGTCATTGTCGTTTTCGTACTTTTAGTATTTATGTTAGTAAAGTACCGTGCTTCTAAACAAAGTGTAGATTATGAACCTCCTCACATTGAAGGGAATGCAATTGTTGAAGCAATCTGTGTCGGGATTCCAGTTTTAATCGTAGTTTTCCTTTCAATTGTTTCTGTTCAAAGTAACTATAAAGTTGAAGCAAGACCTGTAGGATATGAAGATAAAAAGCCTTTAGTTGTTTATGCTTCTACATCTAACTGGAAGTGGCATTTTAGTTATCCAGAAGAGAATATTGAAACCGTAAACTACCTGTATATTCCTACAGACCGAGCACTTGAATTTAAACTTTACTCATACGGTCCGATCACCAGTTTTTGGATTCCACAACTTGGGGGACAAAAATACGCGATGGCAGACATGGTTACCACATTACACCTAGCAGCAGATGCTCCAGGTGAATTTATGGGACGAAATGCTAACTTTAGTGGTAAAGGATTCGCTGAAAATACTTTCAACGTAAAAGCAATGCCTGAAGCTAAATTTAATGAATGGGTAAAAGAAGTTAAAGAAACTGCCAAGCCTCTTACTGAAGAACATTTCAATGAACTAATTAAACCAGGTCATCTTGGACAATTAACTTTTACAGGAACGCATTTAGATTTCTCACCAGCTCCAGAAGGTGAAAATGGTGGACATAATCACGGTTCTAAATGATTCTCGTAAGATTTCTGAAGAGAGAGAATCCGAACAATGTAAGCATTAAAGTTTTTTAAGTTTAATAGTAGCTGATTTTACATTTCAAGTAATATGTTATCCGAAAGGAGTTAACTAGTATGGATTTCTTTGATAGATTTGCCGTACCACATCCAAGTCCTGCGATTTACGCTTCGATGGTTGCCATTGGACTTACTGTTGTCGCAATTATCGCTGGCTTAACCTATTTTAAAAAATGGGGATATCTATGGCGTGAATGGTTAACAACCGTTGACCATAAGCGTATCGGGATTATGTATCTGATCTCTGCATTGCTGATGCTATTCCGCGGCGGAGTAGATGCTATTATGATGCGTGCACAACTAGCCGTTCCTGAGAACGGGTTACTAGATGCACAGCACTATAATGAAGTATTTACAACGCATGGTCTCGTTATGATCATATTTATGGCTATGCCGTTCGTTATAGCCTTTATGAACTTTGTTGTTCCACTGCAAATTGGAGCTCGTGACGTAGCGTTTCCGCGTTTGAATGCACTAAGCTTCTGGTTATTCTTTATGGGTGCAATGTTATTAAACATCTCTTTCGTTATCGGTGGTTCTCCAGATTCAGGTTGGACTTCTTATTTCCCACTTGCGGGTAACGAATTTAGTGAATCTGTAGGAACAAATTATTATATGTTTGCTCTCCAGATATCCGGCCTCGGTACAATGATAACGGGTATTAACTTTATCACGACGATTCTTAAAATGAGAGCACCTGGTATGACATTAATGAAGATGCCAATGTTCACATGGTCTACTTTGGTAACTAACGTTATCATTGTTTTCGCTTTCCCTGTCTTAACAGTGGCGCTTCTAATGGGTACTATGGACCGGCTTTTTGCAACAAATTTCTTTACCACTGCTAATGGTGGTATGGATATGCTTTGGGCTAACTTGTTCTGGGTTTGGGGACATCCAGAAGTATATATCTTAATTTTGCCAGCGTTTGGTATTTATAGTGAGGTTATCTCAACCTTTGCACGCCGCAATCTGTACGGCTATAAATCGATGGTTGGCTCAATGGTTATCATCTCTCTATTGTCCTTCTTGGTTTGGACTCACCATTTCTTTACAATGGGTCAGGGAGCACTAACAAATAGTATCTTCTCGATTACGACAATGGCGATTGCCGTTCCGACCGGGGTTAAGATATTTAACTGGTTGTTTACTCTCTGGAAAGGTAAAATTGAGTTTACTGTTCCAATGCTTTATTCAATAGGTTTCATCCCGATTTTTACAATCGGTGGGGTTACCGGCGTTATGCTTGGGATGTCAGCCGCTGACTATCAATACCATAATACAATGTTTCTGGTAGCTCACTTCCATATGGTTATTTTACCTGGTGTTGTATTCGCAATGCTTGCTGGTCTCACTTACTATTGGCCAAAAATGTTCGGCTTCAAGCTGAACGAACGTATTGGGAAATGGGCATTCTGGTTTATCTCAATCAATACTTTGGTAACATTCATGCCAATGTTTATCTCCGGTTTAGATGGTCAAGCACGTCGTATGTACACATACTCTGAATCAACTGGATTTGGCATATGGAATATGATTTCGTTTATTGGAGCGATTGGGCTCGCGATAGGTTTTGCTTTAATCGTTTACAACGTCTATTACAGCATTCGTTATTCCCCAAGAAATATTGGTTCCGATCCATGGGATGCTCGTTCACTGGAGTGGGCTACTCATAGTCCAGTACCGGAGTATAACTTTGCTCAGGTACCACATGTTAATTCAAGTGAGGCATTCTGGGATTCCAAGAAAAATGGGCATGTGTTATATAAAGGTGAATTAGAAAAAATTCATATGCCAAATAACAGCGGTATGCCGTTTATTATGGCTTGTATCTTCTTCTTATGGGGCTTTGCATTTATATTCGCCATGTGGACCACAGTAATCATTACAACAATCGGTATCTTTGCTTGTTTGGCTCATCGATCCTTCGAGCAAGATCATGGTCGTTACATTTCCGTTAGAGAAATTGAAGAGACAGAAAAAAAATTGCGAGGTGCTTAAATAATGAAAATAGATAACTCGCTGCCACTCGAATATAGTACTGAAGAAAATCAAACGAAAATCTTAGGCTTTTGGATCTTCCTTGGTGCTGAGATTATGCTTTTTGCCACGCTATTTGCGTCATATTTCGTATTAGTTGATCGTACGGGAAGTGGCCCCACTGGAGCAGAGATTTTTGAAATCACTCCAGTATTAATCGAAACAATCGTACTGTTAACAAGTAGTTTTACCATCGGTCTTGCTATTCATGCCATGCGTATTGGCAACAAGAAAGCGATGATGGCATTCCTTACTACTACGCTTCTTCTGGGTGCAGGTTTCCTAGGAGTTGAAATTTATGAGTTCGTTCACTATGTTTCTATTGGTGCAGGACTCCAAACTAGTGCCTTTACATCTATCCTGTTATTAACCTTAGGTACACATGGAGCGCACGTTACGTTTGGTCTGTTCTGGGGATTATTTATCTTGATGCAAGTCAGAAAGCAAGGGTTGACTCCTGAAACTGCCAATAAATCATTCATCTTTTCACTTTATTGGCATTTCCTAGACGTAGTTTGGATCTTCATCTTCAGCTTCGTTTACCTGAAAGGAATGATGTAAACATGAAAGAATTATTCCCAGCTAAACAAGTAATGGGTTTTGTATTTTCAATGATTCTGACTGTAACTGCACTTTCGGTGTATTTCTTAGAAATGTCATTTACAGTAGGCATAACAATCCTTCTTGTCACAGCATTCATACAAGCAGGTCTTCAGCTAGTTGTGTTTATGCACGCTGGTGAAACTAAGGATAAAGGGGCAATTTATACAAACGTATATTACGGATTAATCATTGCCCTCGCTACCGTCTTCGGTACATTGCTAACCATGATCTGGGGTTATCAAATTCCATAGTAATTACAAAAATGCAGCCACCTCTCCTCAGGAGGTCGGCTGCATTTTTCTTTTCAATCATACATGTTATAACAACGAATACAAGGAAAAGGCTTTAAGCTCACTCTTCGGGTATTCCTATCATGGAAATCGTTTTTTCATGGTCAGATCTTTTCTCCAACATTTCCTCCGTCACTACAAAAAATGATCCCATTAGAAAGATAAAAACAGCACCCACAACTGCACCGACGCCAACAGGAGTCAAAATATTATGACTATTTTGCAAAAAACCAATTAGAAAAGTAATGATTCCAACGAAGAGGACAGTTCCTCCAACATACTTCACATAATTCAATATTTTTACTTTAGATTCCAAGTCAATCAACCCCCTTTCTATATATTATTAGTTTTGTTCACAAATTAGTCAAATATTTTATAATATTTGGAATAAAAAGGTGCTATTATCCATTATTTTTTATCTCCAGAGGCTTTGAAATAATTACGACACCACTACAACCAACGTAAGATCTAAATAAAAAAGCCAGAACCATCGAAAGACAACGACGATCCCAGCTTTTCTACTTTTTGAGCCTTACTAACTATAACTTACCTTCACTCGAATCCTACAACCCTGAAATCGCAAGCGAACTAACCCGTAAGGAAGGGGAATTAATTCGTCCCATAAATCTCAAATCATTACCGATCTCCTCTACCTGATTCAATAGCTCCAGCATATTGCCTGAAACAGTTATCTGATAGACAGGCTTCGTAATCTTACCGCCTTCAATGTAAAAACCACGGCAGGAAAGCGAAAAATCACCGGAAATTGGGCTAGTACCAGAGTGAAGACCATCCAGATCGGTAATAAGCAAGCCTTTGTCAATTACACTTACTATTTCATCCAAAGAATGCTCACCTGGTTGAATAAACAAATTATGTGGCGCCACCGAAATGCTGTCACGATAACCATCCTTGGAAGCGTGGCCTGTGGATTCTACGCCTGCTTTTTTAGCAGTTTTACGGTTATGCAGGAAGGTTTGTAATTGCCCATTCTTTACAACCTCCACTTTTTTCGTCGCCATACCCTCAGCGTCAAAAGACGTACATCCCATTGTTCCTTCCATAAGCGGATCGTCTACAATCGTGATGTTGCTACCTGCCACTTGCTGATTCAGCTTCCCTGCTAAGCGAGAGAACCCTTTTTCAACAGCACTTCCTGAGAATATAGAAGTAAAAGTTGCGAGTAAATCACTTGCCGCATCATAGCGCAGGATCACTGGATATTGAGCCGATTTCACACTTGCTGAACCTAACTGGGAGAGAGCATTCTCTACTGCACGTTGAGCCAGCTTTGGAATATCCAGGTCTTCAAAATGATCCGTTGTATAGGCAAAATCATAACCGGAAGTGGTACTTCCGTTTTCTTCTGATACTACTTGAAGTCTGGCGGAGGCAATGGTATAACGAGAGTGGCAGGAAAGTCCCTTGGTATTGGTAATCATGGTTTCGCCTTCTGACGTACTGACCCCGACTCTGTTAACCAGTGTAATACGTGGATCTGCTTCACTTGCAATCTGTTCCAGAAGTTGTGCGGCGTCAATCAGTTCTTTTGGCGAAGTGCTTGCCAATTCTTCCGCATATGTTTTTACCTCAGCATAACTCTCTGATCCACTAAAAAGCTCTTCCTGTTCATTACTTTCTAATACTTCGGCATTGCTTTTTGCCTCTTCCAGCAATATCTTGATTGAATTTTCATCTATTTTTTCGGTAAAGGAGTAGCACATTTTCCCATCAATTACACCACGGAAGGATAGGCCACCGCTCTCCTTAATCGTGTAGGTATCGATCTCCTTTTTAAAGACACTTACATTGGTAGAACTACTTCTACTATAATATACTTCCATATCGGTAAAGCCTAGCTCTTTTCCCTCTTGAAACAGTCTTTCCTGGAATTGTTTCACGTCCATTCTCTATTCCCCCTTTCTACCGCCAACTGTCATTTGCGATACGCGAATCATTGGTTGCCCTACATTTACAGGGATACTACCGCTGACCGAACCGCACATACCTTGGCCATAGGAGAGATTGTTTCCTACCATATCAATATTTTTCAAGGTTTCGATACCTGTTCCAATGAGAGTTGCACCTTTTACTGGCTCTTCAATTTTTCCGTTTCGAACGATGTACGCTTCATTAACCGCAAAGTTAAATTCACTGGTGGCAGGATCCACTGATCCACCACCCATATACTTGGCATAAAGGGCGTATTCTGTATTTGCAATAATTTCTTCAGGTGTCGAATCGCCAGCTGCAATATACGTATTATTCATACGGGAAGCGGGCGCGAATTTATAGGACTCTTTACGACCTGAACCGGTTGATTCGGTATTCATCATTCTCGCACCCAGCTTATCGATCAGATATCCTTTTAACACACCATTCTCGATCAGTACATTGCGTCTAGTTCTCGCACCTTCGTCATCGATTCTGGAAGAACCGAATTCATTTGCAATTGTACCATCATCAATAGCTGTTACTAACGGAGAAGCTACGTATTCCCCTACTTTATCTGCGAATACAGAAGCCTTCTTGGCAACACTGGTTGATTCCAGGCCATGTCCGCATGCTTCATGGAAGATTACTCCTCCAAATGCGTTATCAATAATTACAGGCAGCTTGCCGCTTGGGGCATAGCCGGCATGAAGCATTGTCTTCGCACTTCGGGCAGCTTCACGTGCATACCACTCTATATCCATATCCTGAATGAACTCTGCTCCCGCATGAGCACCTGGAGCAAAATATCCTGCCTGCTTTTCTGGACCATCTGAAGCAATACATCTAATACCCAAACGCGTACGTGTTCGGCTATCCTCCACAAAAAGACCATCAGAGTTAGCGATTAAGACATTTTGCGTATAGTCATTATAAGAAATCTCCGTTTGTGAAATGATTGGATCATAATTTTTCCCCGCTTCATGTGCACGGCGCATCCATTCGATTTTTTGTTTCTTGGTCACATCATTCGGCATTAGGTGAATAACGTGCTCATTATCCAGCGTTGTTTTTCTGAGATCAATTGTGTGATTACCAGGTGTTCCTGTAATTGCTTGTGCAGCTGAAGTAGCTACCTTGAGCAAATTCTCTTCCCGAAAATCATTCGTAAAGGCATAGACAGAAAACGATCCTTTCAAAATACGAATGCCTACCCCATAATTTCGTCCTGACAATGCATTTTCTACCGTTCCACCAAGCATGGTTAGATTGTTGCTTACCTTATCTTCCACAAATATATCAGCAAAATCGCCACCTGTTTGAAGAGCAGCTTGAAGCATTCTTTCAATCAATACTGGATGTAACATACTCTCTCTCCCTTCGATAATCTAACTCTTACTGTAATGATGTATTATCTTCGTAAACTTTCCCATCATGTTCGAAATGGGGATTGAGTAATAAAACCTGTCTGTTACAATCTGTACATCCCTTTTCGTCTCATTTATTATGGTAAACGGATGAGCAGCCTGCTAAAAAACAGACTATTACTTTATTTTGCTCCACTATCTTTTTATCGTCAATCTCACTTTACATTTTTTTGAAATAACCAGTCTCTATATAGCATGATTTCTATCTATACAGTCTGTTATTACTTATCTACATCACCTCTCTTTAACATATTTTCATGTAGATCGTCCCATAACAGGGAATAACATAACAAAGATTTTACTTCAAGGTTAGATTTCATCCGGCTTTTGTGGAAAAAACCAGCTTCTCTTTTCACCCTTCGCTAGAGTCTTCGCCCTTCTGGTGGCTGGACTGTCCGCTCCGCACTATTCATCGGGGAAGCTCAAAACGATGTATTCACTGTAAGACTTGCTGGATCTCGCTTCTTTTTCCCGATAAATAATGCTCCGCTGAGTTGGGCTTCGCCAAGACACTCTGTGTGAAAAGAGAAGCTGGTTTTTCGGGCAGTTGGTTCTCTTTGTTACCTAAAACCGTTAGCAGAAGAAGCACATTTTTTGTCCAGAACCTTTAAGGTCCTACCTAGTTACATAACAAAGAGGGCGGATCTAAAAGTGCAACCCATGAGATACTGCGTAGCATCGCAACCTTTTGCACTTTCCTTCTTCTGCAGCCCACTACAGTAGTGTATAAGGATACAATAAAAAAGCGCCCGGTTTCCCGAGCGCATCTCTTACTATTACATAGATATTATTAGTCTTGTTTCCCATAAGTCTTGAATTTTTCAACATTGCGTTCCATTTCTTCATCAGACAAGATCACAGGCTCTCCTGCTGCTTTAGCCTGCAAATATAATTGGGAACAGAATTCCAATTGTTCTGCTTTAGCAAATGCTTCTGCCATAGTTTTACCAGCCGAGTTCAAGCCGTGGTTAGCAAGAAGAACCGCTGTTCTGCCTTCCATACCCTTCAGTGCGTTTACCGCTAACTCTGGGGAACCATACGTTGCATATTCTGCACAACGTACGTCTTTACCACCAGCATGCGCCACTAGATAATCAACTGCCGGCAATGGCAAACGAAGTGTGGATAGAGTAGTCGCATAGATAGCGTGGCAATGTACCAATGCATCTACGTCGGTACGATTGCGATATACAATGGAGTGCATATCGAATTCGCTGGATGGTTTCAATTTGCCATCAATAACGTTATTCTCAAGGTCCATGATAACTACATCTTCTGGTTTCATCGTTTCATAAGGAACGCCAGTTGGTGTAATTGCCATATATCCTAATTCACGGTTCATAATACTAAGGTTACCACCTGTACCAGTTGTTAATGTACTGTTAGCCATCTTAATTCCAAATTCGACGATTGTTTCTCTCTCTTCTCTCATCAGTAGTGTTTCTTGTGACATGCATACACTCACCTTTCCACTTCTATTTTGGAAAAACCAACTGGTTTGCAAAGCCACCGAAAAAAACATCCCATCTTAACATTTAAGCGCTTTCATTAAACATTAACGAACGGGTAACCTTATATGTATCCAGAGCAAACCGTTACCTTATTATACAATGTTAAAACATTACATCTCAATTTAATTTTGTGAAATTACCGACAATAAATATTGTCATTCATTATATTTTTTTCCTCTCGAAATCATTTTTTACACATGCGATCCAAGTAAAGATGTCAATTTTATATGTTTTGTAATCTTATTGTCACCTTATTTAAAATAATATCTGATATTCTGATTTAGGTCACAATAGCAACAAAACATACAAGGGGATGCCACAACTACAATGAATAAAAGAACCTACAAAATCGCACTTACTTCTTTGACAGTATTATTGTTGTTCGCTTTTACAGCCTGCTCAAAACCTCAGTCTGAAGCTCCTACAAAAACAGGCAGCCAGACTTCAACGGAGAATTTGGGCACTGAACAATTTGATGATGGACACGGAAATGAAGCTGATGTAGAAACATATGCTAGCAAAGAAAGCGGTTTTACTCTGAAATATCCAGAAATATGGAATGATGTCATCAAAGTTAACGAACATAAAGATGATTCTATGCCAGCAGTAGAAATGATTACATCATTCCTTTATGCACCTGAAGGAAAGCAGCAAGATGATCTAGAATCCTTGTTGAACATTTATAAAGTAACTCAAGATAACTATGCGAAAATGTCTAAAGAAGAGGGTCCAGAGCTTGGCGTAAAACTAGCTGAAAACGATAAGTTTGTATGGCTTGGTTCCCTTCCTCAATCCAATCCGTTCGATCCTAACAGTGAGATGGGTAAACAATTTGAAAATCTAGTGGTTGAACTTGAATTCCACAAAAAAAATCTATCGCTTCAATAATACAACTGGAAATATGTAGAAAAAACGATCATAAGAACTTGATTACACACTTATATTCATTCTGATAACACAGAAAGAGAGGCCAACTATCAGCCTCTCTTTCTCATTAATTATTTTCCGGGAAATCTTCTTTAGCGTTGCTGTTGTTGCTGTTGTTGTTGACTAGGACTTTCTCCAAGTTTAACTTTTACTTTCTGTTTGAAGCCATCACGATACAACGTGACATCTACAGTGTCACCTGGTTTTTTATTTTGTGTCAGGTATTTCAGTAATTGAGCACCACTTGTTATCTGCTCATCATCAAGATGAGTAATAACATCATATTCTTTAACCCCTGCTTGTTGAGCTGGAGATAATTCACCTACTGACATTACTACAACCCCTGCTTGAATGGTCTCAGGCAGTTTCAGAACATCTTTCCACGCATAATGTGGCACATCAGTCAGATCACGTGGTCCCACACCCATATATGCTCGATTTAGATAACCATCCTTGATGAGTGCCGGAATAATTGTTTTTACATCATTGATAGGAATAGAAAACCCTAGCCCTTCTACACCATTTTTAGAGATCTTCAAGGTATTTATCCCAACTACCTGCCCCTCAATGTTCACCAAGGCACCACCGCTATTTCCGGGATTGATAGCTGCATCTGTTTGAATAACATCCAGTTCCCAGTCAACTGTTCCATCTTCATTAATATCCATTGGCATGGAACGGTTGGTAGAGCTCACAATTCCTTGTGTTACAGTTCCTGAGAATTCCATTCCTAGCGGGTTACCAATAGCAATTACCGGCTCCCCGACTTTTAATGTACTGGAGTCACCCAGTTCTGCAACCTTGTTAACCTTGGAACCATCTATCTCCAATACAGCAATGTCCGTTCTTTCATCATGACCAAGCACTTTTGCTTCTATCCGTTCTCCACTGATCAGACTTACTTCTAATTTCTCTGCCCCTTTAATAACATGATTGTTAGTGATGATATGGGCTTTTCCATCTTTCTTTTCAAAGATAACGCCCGATCCCTCACCGCTTGTTACTGCTTGACTCTCTCTGCTCCACGGATTGCTTACTTGTTGAATATTAATAATACCAACCACTGCTTCGTCTACTTTATCTACCGCTTTGGTAATAGCCGTATTAACTTCCACACTCACCTGTTGTGCAAGTTTAGAGCTAGAATGTTGTTCCGTAACTTTTGACGTAGTAGTCGTATCTGATAACGGATTCATGTATCCCGCTTGAGTTAACCACGGAGCTACCATCATCACCACCAGACCACCGATTACTGCTGATGTGATCGAAGTGAAGATTGTTTTTCCCATTCCTTGCGAGGATTTTTTTTTCTTATCATTATAAAATTCATCATCATAATAGCCCATAGCAATTACTCCTTTCGATTTTAAGGAATAAGAGAATAGGAGTGGTTTGTTAATTAATCCTTCCCTGTCCTTGTGTTAACAGTATAAACAGGATTTTAGGCAATTTAACGTTAGAAATATGGAAAGGTTATGGAATGGTAGAAGAGTTACATATCAAGCGGTCTATAGTTTCTCCATTCTAGTTGGACGATGCGGATACGTCTCACGTAAATAAACATCGTCGCCCACACGTAAACCGGATTCTTCCAGGATGTTTTTAACCGTCAATTTGGCTAAATCCATCATGTTATTCTCTTTGCTTAAATGGGCAAGGTAAACCCTCTCCGCTTCCCCACCTAGAATATCAAGCAGAGCTTCAGCAGCCATCTCGTTGGATAAATGACCAAAATCGCTTAAAATTCGTTGCTTAATACTCCATGGATAGGCGGACATCCGCAGCATGTCTACATCATGATTCGATTCAAAGATATAGGCATCTGATCCCTTTATTATCTCTTTCATTTTGTCACTGACATATCCCGTATCAGTAGCAATTGTCATTTTCTTATTTTCATGATGCATGCAAAAACCCATTGGCTCTACCGCATCATGCGATGTCCCGAATGACTGGACAGTTATATCACCAAACTCCATAGTTTGTCCGACTTCAAGAAGATGACGCTGCGATTCTGGTACGACACCGATTAATCGATCCAGTTCTCCCCACGTTTTCTCCGTCGTATAGACAGGAATTCCATAACGTCTCGCCATAACTCCGACCCCTTTTATATGATCGGAGTGCTCATGCGTTACGAGAATAGCCTGCAGTTCATTCGGTTTTACGCCTACCTCTTGCAGTAACGCTTCCGCCTGCTTTCCTGTTAACCCGACGTCAACCAATAGAGAAGTACGTTCTGTTCCTACATAAATGGCATTTCCTGTACTTCCGCTAGCTAAAACACTAAACTGCAAGACAATCCCTCTTTCCCCTTAATCGTTTTCTCCACATTATTGGTTCGCCGGATTCTCAATGATCCCGTGAAAACCGTTCACGTAGTCTACTTTATCGCCATGCTTGAATCTCCATACCGGAGCCAATACCTGAATATCAGCATCATATTTATTACCGTAATATCCTAGAGAGATACTATCAATCGTTTCTCCACTCTTGATCATTTCCTTCTCTATCAAAGAGCTTAGTGCCGTGTATGCAGAGATAATCTTCCGACCCGAACCCTGATTACGCACCAACAAGTAAGTTTGTCTGTATCCTTTTATCTGGTTGCCCTCTATTTGAAATGATAGCGGCGCCACAAACATTGGTAAACCATCATGCATTTGCCAATAATTTGGGTATTCCAGTGACCAACGTACATCCTCTTTGTATTGCTCTAAATGCTTGACCTTATCCTGAAGCAGGTTCAAAACATCCTTGGGACTTTTAGGATCACGAATCTCTATTGGATTTAAAAAAGTAGAAACCAATGTGGTTGTTTCCAGATATGATTTCTGTTCAAGAAGCTCCCGACCGTCTATCGATGATGTAACATACTCCACATACAGATGATTAAGTTCAGGTGTTTCCTGTGGAATATCCATCTTCAATGTGATATTTTGTTTTGCTAAGAAGTTTTCCATTTCCCATTGCATGTTTTGTGCTGTATCTGATTCTAGTCCTAGTTGAAATTTTGATAGATACAGTTGATATCCAAGAAAAACATTCAGAATGAGAAAGGCAAAAATCAGAATGGTTTTGGTTCTACTCCAATCCAACTGGTTGCCCTCCTTTTACTCTGGCACTGCGCACATCTATCAATTTATTATACACGCCTTCCATTTCGATAACCCATGATGGGATTAATTGCACATATCCCTTCTGTTCCACCAATTGATAGGCAAGATAGACATCGCTGATCTTATTGATATCTACTCCTTTTTCCTGCAAGTAGGCAAAAAGCTCTTCACCTGAGCCAACCTGCTCATCCTTATATCCAAAAAACGTATCTAAATCAATCAGAGATCGTCTCATCGACAGAACCTGACCTTTATCCACATTCACCTGAATATTATCGATCAATTTAGCATCCTGACTAATCAACGGATACGAACCCAGATACTGTCTGAAAACAACCTGGGCATTCTGATCCATCCGTTCCTCTACCGTCTCCAGCCGGAAATCATCAATCCAGCCCATATGCTGATTAATAAATACGGTAGCCTCCTGAACCTGATCTCTTAGCTCAATATCTGTATCCGCTGTCTGCCAGGTGGGCGACGTAAGCGTCATTAATTGCTGACCACTCCGAATCTGAATGGATCTAGTACCATCTGTATAGATGTAGGTACCATCTCTTTCTACGATCTGCCTAACCAATCCCGGGTCCAGAAAGTACGTATCTAACAACTGCTTACGCGTAATCGGCAGGTAGTTGTAATTATAAAGACTAAGGGTAGAAGAATTTTTAGGCAAATAGTAAATGTGCCAATAAGGCAAGCTATCCTGTACGACATACGGTGATTTCTTAGGTTGTTTATATACGTGTAACGACTGTTCAGGCAGTGATTTACCAAACATCAAGTACGAATTGTTCAGATCCTTTGATGTCACTGCTGTTTTGGCACGGAAGGAGATTTGATCTTTCTTTGATAAAAACAATGCATAGACTGCATCATCCATCTGTTCATGATAAAGCCAAACTCGATCTACACCCGTTAATCGTGGATCAACATCCCCACGAATCGTCAGCACTTGGCTTAATACAGAAATAGGAATCTGCGAGCGATATTGCAATTCAAGACCTTTTTGATTACGAGTCAAGGCTTCCCACTTTTGTTCACTAAGTGGGTAATAAGTAAACTCGGAGAAATACCAGTTTTCGATCTCTCCCATCAAAATGCGATACACATCATCTGTATATACCGCCTTTGTATGTTTATCCTCTCCGTAATGAAACAGTATCGATTCCGGTCTGAGTAGGTCTTCAAGCTGTTTTGTTGTACCTAATTTATCTGATGGAAAAAATGTGGCAGGAGATATTAACTCCAGCTTAGGTTGATTGTTCAATAGTAAGAAGGTTAATACCCCGCTCAGCAGAACTAAAAAGACAAGTAGCACTGATTTAACTTTTTCTAGCCAGTCGTTGTTAATCATCTCACCTTCCCGCCTTCCATCAGGGGAATCCAGAAGGTTACTTCTGTTCCTTCATTCCATTCACTTGTAATCTGGATATCGCCACCATGTGCTTCTACCAGCTCTCTGGCGATTGCAAGCCCAAGACCCGTCCCACCTTGGTTTCTAGAACGTGCTTTATCCACTCGATAAAAGCGCTCGAAAATATGGCGCAAATCACGTTTAGGAATCCCGATTCCTGTATCGGTAACCGTAATATAGGCACGGTATTTTTCCTGATCTGCGTAAGCTTTTAACGTGATACTGCCATGATCTGGCGTATATTTAACTGCGTTGGATAACAAATTATCCAAGACCTGCGTAATAGCATCCTCATCCAGATAGACGTTCGTAAGTCCACCTGATTCTGTAAAAAACAGCGTAATGCCCTTCTGTTCCGCCTGCATGGCAAATCGTTGAGACACATACGTAAGTAAACCCGACAGATTTGCATGAGTCCGGTTCAAATAAACGCCTTGCGAATCGAATCGTGACAATTGCAGGAGATCATTAATCAGGCGAATCATGCGCTCTGTTTCATTCATGGTCACTCGCAGAAATTGATTCGATACTTCAGGTTCATCTACCGCTCCATCAATAAGCGCCTCTGTATAGCTTTTTATCGTTGTAAGAGGAGTACGAAGCTCATGGGAGACATTGGCGACAAAATTACGTCGTTGTTGCTCCGTTCTTTCTTGTTCGGTAACATCCTGCAAAACGGCAATAATTCCACCCTTTTTCCCGCTATCCTGTTGTAATGGTGTAATTAGCACACGTAACATAACAATTTCCCGATTGGAAACCATCATTTCTAGTAATAAGGGGGCTCCTTCAGCAAACAAAGGCATCTCTTCCTCAGGAGGAAGCCGTAATACATCATAGATCGTTCGATTCTGCTCTAACACATCCTTCTCTTTTACTTCCAAGATATCTTCAGCAGACCGATTCACTAAAATAATCGTACCATCTCGATTGGTAGCTATAACGCCATCACTCATATTCGTGAGGATCTGAGACAGCTTTTCCCGTTCTTCTTCTTCCTGTAGTACTGCCTCCTTTAACCGCTGAGTCATATCGTTAAACGCCATTCCCAATTGTCCAATTTCATCATCACTATAAACGCGTACTTTACGGTTAAAGTCACCTGTTGCTACCGACTTTGCCTGCTTGGTCATTTCTTTTACCGGCTTCGTAATAGTTTGAGCCAAAAAATATCCAAGAATCGCCGTAACAACTAGAGCTATCGCAGTCCCTGTGGCAAAGATAGTAGTGATTTTACGAATGGTTCTATAAAGTTCTTCTACGGAAGCAACCATATATACTGCTCCATAGACCGTGCTTCCCTTTTTTATGGGAACAGCCAGTACTTTGACTCGCCCTTCCGTAATCGGATCAATCCGCATCGATTCATTTCGTGTACCTAACAATGCAATCGTTATTTCTTTTTGAGCTGTTTTCTGTCCTACGATAGCCGGATTATCTTCCGAAGTGCTTATAATTACACCATTCGAATCCACAACCTGGACACTAGCTTCCTTAGACATGTTCCGAATTAAGTTATCAATATCTTCTTTACTATTTGCCACACTCTGATCATCCGGATTGCGCGGCGAACTAAAATGTTTTTCTAACAAGGTGGCAAGTAGCGAAGCTTGATTATTCAAGCTTTCTGTGAAGCTATTGGTATAGTACTTCTCTACTTCTCTTGTAAAATAAGCGCCCATCACCTGCATCGCCATGATGAGTAGCATGACGTATATGACTACTACTTTCCACTGAACTGTTTTAAACAGCTTCAGTTTACCCATTCGTAGAACCCCCTGGAATCGGGTTTTTCATGGTATATCCCAAACCACGTCTCGTAATAATATAAGTTGGTTGGCTAGGATCATCCTCTATTTTTTCTCGTAGTCGTCTAATGGTTACATCAACCGTTCGCACATCACCAAAGTAGTCGTAACCCCAGACGGCTTGTAATAGGTGCTCACGCATCATAACTTGTCCCTGGTGCTTGGCAAGGTATACAAGCAATTCAAACTCCCTGTGCGTAAGCTCAAGCGTTTCTTCCATCTTTTTAACGGTATAGGAGAACATATCAATTTCCAGTTCTCCAATGCGGAATTGGTGACGGTTCTGATCTTCTTGTTTTGGTTTTTGTCTGCGTAGATGTGCTTTTACCCGCGCAATCAATTCACGAGTACCAAAAGGCTTTGTGACGTAATCATCTGCTCCCAGCTCTAAGCCCAGTACTTTATCTAACTCAGAATCTTTCGCTGTTAACATAATGATAGGCATGTCATACTCCTGACGAACAAGACGGCATACATCCATCCCGTCCCGTCCCGGTAACATAATGTCTAACAATATCAAATCAGGCTTTTCCTGATGTACCAGGCGAAGCGCCTCTTCTCCATCATAAGCACATACAACCTGATGTCCTTCTTTTTCTAGGGCAAACTTTAAGATATCAGCAATTGGTTTCTCATCATCTACTACGAGGAGTTTGGCCATCGTGGTACTCCTTTCACTATCACGTCTCTATACTTATCAGTTCCACTTTATCGAATTATATCCTCTCAATCAACGTTTACAAATCATTCCCTGATTAGAAAACTTGGCTTTGTCAAGCCTTTGGCGCAGGAAAAGCTTTAGTTGCACTTATGCAGATAAGAATTTTTAAAAATTCTTGTCTGTAAATAAAAGAAACAGACCCGCCTGATTACCAGATTGGTCTGTTTCTCTTATTTCTCTTTATCGTAGCATGGTTAGTGGATTAATCACTGAACCATTTTTAATAACTTCAAAATGTAAATGAACACCAGTTGATTGTCCAGTAGAACCCATTACACCAATAGGAGCTCCCTGACTGACAACTTGTCCATTCTTAACGTTGATACTACGCATATGCCCATAAAGCGTACGCATGCCGTTGTTATGATCGATGGTCACACTAAGACCATAGTTACCATTCCAACCAGCTTGTACCACACGACCGTTGTCTGCAGCTACAATCGTACCTGAGCCTGCAATGTCCAGTCCTTTATGCAGACGGCCCCAACGTTTACCATATCCGCTGCTAATATTTCCTTTTGCTGGCCAAATGATACGACCTGAACCACGATCAGCAATTACTTTTGTCCCTTTTTCTACTACTTTCGTTACAGGTTCTTGAAGTACATCCCATGAAAGAACCTTTTTGGCAACCTGTTGCCCATTCTCTTTTACCACTTCATATTGTACTCGTTTTTGACCATTCTTGCCTTCTTGGACGACTTTTGTTTCGCCTTTAAGCATTTTTGGATTCGATCTTGTCTCTATCTTATGATAAACAGGTTCTTCTGTTGTTAGATTCTCCACCACTTGAACCGTAACAAAAGGACGGACCTCCGTTACATTTAACTTTTGATCTAGTTGCAAAAGTGTTGTTTCTGTAAGGCCAGGATTGTTTCTAAGTATTTCTTTTTGGGTAATTCCATATTGTTTAGCAATACCGCTAATTGTATCTCCCTGTTTCACTGAATGGACTGCTTCTTGCGCCGTTCCTTTCAACAGGAGTTGTTCTATTTCTTCTACTGGCATAATTTGCTCAGCCAGAATTGAATCCTTTTCCATATCTATTTCTTCTTTGAATTCAACGGTTTTTACTACAGTATCTGGCAAGGACGCAGCCTTAACCTCTTGCTTTGTTTCTTTTTTAGGGAGAACCCCGCTATAACGTGTTTTTACGCTGTCTAATACTTTATTAGCTTCTTCTTCGTTGGCAGCATAACCAACCACTTTGTCATCAACTGTAATTTTAACAGCTTCAACATGAAGGTCCAATTCTGCATCTAGAGTGCGCAGAGTTTCTTCGTTATCTACTTTTCCATTAAATACTTGTTCTTCTGCATATACAATCTTGTCGCTAAGGGTTAGAGCAGCACCTTGTTTTTCTTCTTCATTTTTACGTTTATTATCCATCCATGTTTCGACAACTGAAGGGTTGTCCACTACGCCTAATTCTTTACCGTTCAACTTTACATGATATAAAGTCGCGGTGTTTGCCGAATAATATGCGTATGTAGCACTGGATAGACCTAGTACGAATACAGCTGCAATAGTAGCAGATTGTTTTCTATGGCCAAGGATATATGCCCAAGTCCGTTTAGCGATTTGTCTGGAACCCTGATTATTAGTATCAAGCAATGACTTGACACGCTTAACCAACCAGTCTTTCCATTCGGCCGGTTGCATCATTTTAACCTCCTATAAGCCTCTCCAACATCAAAAATGTCTAATTACATTGTGTCTGATTTTATGTCGAAAATAACAAAATTTTCCATTAGTTTATTACTTACTTCCAACTCTCGACATTCTTCCTTCTAAAAGCCAACTACAAAGACTGTATCACAACACTATAACTGTCATCAAGTGTAAAATCCGGTCGAATAAACAGTTTACTCCTCTGTCATACTACTAGTAACAATTTGTTGATGAAAAATAAATTGACATTTTTTTTGCGACAGAAAATAAAATTGTTACTAGTACCTGCTATATTGGGAGGACGTTTTAGATGAAAGAAATAAGTATCATTGCTGGTTTTAAAATATTGGAAAACGCAAAGAAAGCCGCACAGGAACTGCGTGAAATGGGCTGTTCTACCGTTCAACTTAATGGTGTTAGCAACTATCCTGGCGAAGGCGTAGAAAAAATTACGAACCCCATTCAAGGCAAAATTTCTAGCTTGGGGAGCATGACACTAGATGCAGATTTTCCTAGTGGGCGCGATGCCAGTGTAATGGCTGCCGTTGATCCTTCTGCCAGTGGGATGGCGGATCGTGGAGCAGAATTTAATATGCCAGGTAATATGCTAACCGTACTTGTTGATGATGCTGTCAGTAGCAATGCTGAGAAAATCATTCAAAAATACGGGGGTATGTTTTAGCAGTAGAAACAACCGACCATTAGAAAAACTTCTATCGAAGTCTTTTCGAAGAAGCTGATCCTTCCTTAGAGGATGTTTTTCATGCGTATCAGGGTGAGAAGCTCCGAAGTTTATACTTTCTGATCCAGTTAAAAAACAGCCACTTTTCTCAAATAAAGAAAGTGGCTGTTTCTTCCCCTGCATACATATGAACTTCTTCCTATTCTCATTTATTTAATAGGCAGCATTGATGTAATATCTCGGATGGACAGACGGCGAATTTCTTTCTTTTTCGCTGGCGCTTCCTCTTTTACTCCAATTACAAAGCAGACATACCCCTTGCTTACATGTGTCATGGTTCCGCTAATGATTGAGCCATTAAACATCTTTACCTCAACATTTTTTCCTACCAAACTCATTGCTTTTTGATCAAATCCCATTATCAAACACCCCGTTTTCATTTGGTATAGGATACAATATGCCCAGATGGGGTGAAGTGGTGACTGTCCAGAAAAAAAGAAAAAGGATGCTTGGGAACCTGATCATAACCAGGGTTACCAAGCATCCTTCTATTTGTTATTACACGTAAATTCCACGAACAACATTTGTTTGTTCACGATCAGGTCCAACAGAGAAAATGGACATAGGAACGCCAGTTAGCTGTGTAATACGCTCAATGTAATGACGTGCATTTTCTGGAAGGTCATTCAGGTTACGCACACCTGTAATATCCTCAGACCAGCCTGGAAGTTCCTCATATACCGGCTCACATTCAGCCAATACTTTTAGGCTAGCAGGGAAATGCTCAAGGATTTCACCTTTATACTTATAAGCGGTACAAATACGCAAGGTTTCAAGACCAGACAGCGTATCCAGCTTGGTGATTGCTAGTCCAGTAATGCCGCTTACACGACGAGCATGACGAAGTACTACACTGTCAAACCAACCGATACGACGTGGTCTACCTGTTGTAGTACCAAACTCAAATCCTACTTCACGAATCAAGTCACCAACTTCATCATGAAGCTCTGTTGGGAATGGACCATCTCCAACACGAGTCGTATATGCTTTTGCAACCCCAATTACCTGATGAATCTTGGATGGACCTACACCGGAACCAATTGTAACACCACCAGCAATTGGGCTAGAGGAGGTTACATATGGGTAGGTACCTTGGTCGATATCAAGCAGGACACCTTGAGCACCTTCAAACAAGACACGACTTCCATTGTCGATAACATCGTTTAGAACAACAGAAGTATCCGTTACATAAGGACGAATAATTTCCGCGTATTTTAGATACTCTTCATAGATTTCTTCCAGTTTGAAGCCTTCCGCTCCATACAATTTCTCTAGGATGCGGTTCTTTTCTTCCAGATTGCGGCTCAGTTTTTCTTTGAACTCTTCTGCATCCATCAAGTCAGCGATACGAATACCGATACGCGCCGCTTTATCCATGTAAGCTGGACCAATACCTTTGCGAGTTGTACCGATTTTATTAGCACCGCGACTCTCTTCCTCTACACCATCTAGCTTGATGTGGTAAGGAAGAATAACATGAGCACGATCGCTTACTTTTAGATTGTTGGTACTAAAGCCATGTCCATGTAGGTAATCTAGTTCAGCTATCAATGCTTTAGGATCAATAACCATACCATTTCCAATTACACAAATTTTATCTGTATAAAATATCCCAGAAGGAATGAGATGAAGCTTATACTTATTCCCATCAAAAATAATTGTGTGACCTGCATTGTTACCACCCTGGTAACGAGCCACTACCTCAGCAGTTTCTGCCAGGTAATCGGTAATTTTCCCTTTTCCCTCATCGCCCCATTGGGTTCCTACAACCACGACTGTTGACAATGAAAACACCTCCTGATAATAATCAGAAAAACAAAATCATTTTACTAAAGCAAGATCGGTATGTCAACCAAATCCCGAACATTATTATATTAAATTCATAATACGTTCGTGAATAACTTTACCAATTAGATGCAATTGGTCATTTACTATTATTTACAATGTGTATAAGTAATAGACAAAAAATAAAAAAAGCTATCTCTCAGGTACACTTATAACTAGTACCTAAGAGATAGCTTGATTCAACTTAGCCAACTTCCCTAAACCTATTGTCAAGACTAACGAATTTATTAAACTCTTTGAGAAAGACCAATTCAACCGTTCCTGTAGGACCATTACGTTGCTTTGCGATGATAATTTCAATGATGTTTTTAGCCTCTGTTTCCTTGTCGTAGTAATCGTCACGATACAGGAACGCTACAATATCAGCATCCTGCTCAATAGAACCCGATTCACGAATATCAGACATCATAGGTCGTTTATCTTGACGCTGTTCAACAGAACGGCTAAGCTGCGACAAAGCAATAACAGGTACATTCAACTCACGAGCAATCCCCTTAAGTGTACGGGAAATTTCCGATACTTCCTGCTGACGATTATCTCCTTTACCTCGTCCAGAGATTAATTGTAGGTAGTCAATCAGAATCATACCCAAGCCTTTTTCCGTTTGAAGTCGACGGCATTTTGCCCGGATATCCTGAACGGTAATACCAGGAGTATCGTCAATGTACACAGGTGCCTTTGCCAAGGTCCCGATAGCCATCGTTAGTTTTTGCCAATCATCTTCTTCCAGAGCCCCTGAACGCATACGAGAAGCATCCAGATTCCCCTCAGCACAAATCATACGCTGAACCAGTTGGGAAGCTGACATCTCTAATGAAAATATGGCTACAGTTTCATTTGCTCGTGCTGCTACATTTTGGGCAACATTCAAAGCGAATGCCGTCTTACCAACAGATGGACGAGCAGCCAAAATGATTAGGTCAGACCGCTGAAATCCAGCCGTCATTTTATCAAGATCAGGATACCCGGAAGGAATCCCGGTTACGTCACCTTTACGCTGACTCAAAAATTCAATGCGCTCATAAGTTTCCATCAACGCATCTCTAATTGGAATAAACCCGCCACTATTACGGTTTTGGGCAATTTCTAAAATATATTTTTCTGCATCAGCAATAATTTCGCCTACTTCGTCTTCACGCCCATAACCATCGTTTGCAATTTTTGTTGCTGTACGAATAAGGCGACGTAAAAGCGATTTTTCTTCGACGATTTTTGCATAGTACCCAATATTTGCTGCAGTAGGCACTGAACTTGCCAAGGAGGTTAGATAAACGACGCCACCTGTTTCCTCTAGCAATTTTTGGTCCTGTAGCGATGCAGTTACGGTAACAAGATCGACAGGCTCTCCTTTTTCATAAAGGTCAAGCATGGTATTAAAGATGCGCTGGTGAGATGTTTTATAAAAGTCTTCTGGGCGAAGAAGTTCCATTGCGGTAATGAGCGCTTCTTTCGTCAAAAACACCGCACCTAAAACTGACTCCTCCGCTTCAATATTCTGCGGTGGCACACGGTCCAAAAACAAATCGCTCACAATACACCCCTCAACTTCTTCGTTAGATTACTTATGCTTCTACTACATGCACCTTTAGTGTAGCTACTACATCGGGATGTAGTTTTGTCTTTACTTGAGTTACTCCCAAGGAACGAATAGGTTCCATATCTAGTTTACGTTTATCTACTTTTAAGTTAAATTGTTTTTCCAACGCTTCAACTACCTGCTTACTGGAAATCGCGCCAAAAAGACGTCCGCCCTCACCGGCTTTACCCTCTATTTTAACGGTCATTTCGTTCATTTTCTCAGCCAATTGTTGGGCATCAATTTTTTCCTGTTCCTTACGTTTCTGTTCACTTTTCTTTTGAGCATCTAACGCTTTTACATTTCCATCAGTTGCTTCTTTAACCAATCCTTTTGGTAGAAGGAAATTACGAACATAACCTTCAGACAAATCCTTGATTTCACCTTTTTTACCTTGTCCTTTTACGTCTTTCAAAAAGATTACTTTCATGAGAAACGTCCTCCTTACAATTCTGTGTTAATTACATCCTTCAGCATTCTGACTGCATCAGGAATAGATATATCTTTAATTTGAGTGGCTGCCCCATTCAAGTGACCGCCGCCGCCCATTTTTTCCATAATCGATTGTACATTTATATCTCCCAGGGAACGAGCGCTTATCAAGACCGCATCATCAGAACGCATGGCTACTACAAAGGAGGCCTGTATTCCTTCCAGTGTCAGTAACGCTTCAGCGGCTTGAGCAACTTGTACCTGAGTATAGCTTTCATTTGCATCCCCTATTGCAATAGCAATTCGGTCTTTAAATACCTCTGTATTCATTACGACACGAGCACGCTTGATGAATTGCTGGATATCCTCTTTAAGAAACCGTTGCACCATCGCTGTATCAGCACCATTTCTCCGCAGGAAAGAAGCTGCTTCAAAGGTACGTGATCCTGTGCGGAAGGCAAAGCTTTTGGTATCCACAACGATCCCGGATAGCAATCCAGTCGCAATTACACTATCAAGACTTACACGATCGCTTTGATACTGAAGTAATTCTGTAACTAGTTCTGATGTAGATGAAGCATAAGGTTCCAAGTATAAAAGAACAGGGTCTTCTATAAATTCTTCTGAGCGTCTATGGTGATCAATTACCACAACGCGACTGGTCTCTTCCAAAAGACGTGGTTCAATAACTAGTGATGGACGATGTGTATCTACAATAACCAGCAGCGTCCGGGTTGTAATAAGCTGAAATGCCTGCTCAGGTGTTACAAACCATTCAGCAATCGGTGATTGATATACCTCTTTCATTAAACGATCAATACCGGCATTCGTACTATCGAGTACAATATGTGCTTTTTTATCATGAATCTGTACAGCTTTTAAAACACCCAGACATGCCCCAATAGAGTCCATATCTGCATTTTTATGACCCATTACGATAACCTGATCAGCCTCGTGAATCAAATCTCGCAAGGCATGAGCAATAACTCTGGCACGTACACGTGTCCGTTTCTCTACAGCATTTGATTTACCACCGTAGAAGTTCAGCTTATTGCCAATCTTGACAGCTGCCTGATCGCCACCGCGTCCCAAAGCAATGTCTAAGCTAGATTGTGCGTTTTTTCCTACCTCAACAAGAGTAGGCATTCCCGCTCCAATCCCGATCGACAACGTAATAGGTATTTTATTATCAACGGTCATTTCCCTTACAACATCGAGGATTTCAAAACGAGTTTCTTCCAGTTTATCAAGAGCTGCTCGATCCATGATCGCAATAAACTTGTCAGAACTGATACGACGTAGAAAAACCCCATGCTTCCCGGCCCATTCTATAATAACACCGGATACACTTGTAGTTAGCAATGTCCGGCTTTGATCGTCCATTACTTGGCTTAATTCATCCAGGTTATCTAAATGAATGATACCCATAACCGTTCTTTCCTGTTGATAGCGTATTGCCAATTCCTTGTATTCCGTAACATCTGTAAAATACAGCAGTCTTTCCTCCGGTCTAATGAGAACCTCATATATTCGTTCTCCATAGGCAAAATCTATTTTTTTCTGTTCCGGTTTCCAGTCTAGTGCAGGGAATACTTCTACAAGTTCTTTCCCAATCAAAGATTCTTGATTAGTGATTTTCTGCATGTAAGGATTGGCCCATTCCAATACTTTTTCTTCATTAAACAGCAGGATACCAATCGGCATTTCTTGTAAAAGACCTTCACTTGCTTTTTTTACACGATGGTTAATCGTTGCCATATACATTTTTAAGTCTTGTTGAAATCTTTTTTCGACCTGTAAAGTGGCTATAATTAATCCAATCACTAACAGAATCCCGATTACACCGTATACCCAATGATACAACGTCAGAATGGCTACTAATAACAAGCTGAGGGTGATAGCCAATACCATATGCAAACCATACCAACGCTTAAATAGGAACTTGGGCATTTACTCAGCTCCTCTTCACTTTCTAGACTCAAGTTTTGTACGCAAATGTATGCCTATATCAAGTAACCCGATGAATCCTACCAAGGTTGCTATCACTAAAATGGCACCCATGCTAAGTATAGTAGCTAATAGAAGAAAAATAAATACTCCTATCATAACTCCTCGAAAGCGTGGATTATTTTTGTACTTATGTACAGCAAAGGATATAAAACTAATCCCTTGGACAAAAAAGAGCACCTGTAGCGAGTAGAAGACGCTAATTAAAGTGGAACCCCAAGTTTGTTCGTAAAGATTACTCTGATTAAAAAACATCAACAGCATGACAATTAAGTAAATGAATAACAACACGCGAGGTATTTTCCATTCGCGAATAGGTGGCATTGCAGGAATTGCTACACGTAACCGCTTGCTAATCATTCTAGCTAGCCAATGAATAAGGGCTGTCGCGATAAAACCTGAAGCTACCAAGAAAAATGGAAGCATAGATACGAGAGTCATGCGCAACATTTCCATTGATTCTTTCCATTGTTCCAGTGTATAACCAGCAGGTACCATTCCGAAGAACTGGTCGCTATTCATAACGGTTTGGAAGGCCTGATTTATTTGATCAAGAGGATTGATATTAAAAATCTGAAGGGTAATATAGATTCCGACCAAAGTCATGAGAACAGAGACAATTGAACCAGCAAATACACCTGGAAAAGCCCTGTTAGTCTTTTTATAGGCATACCCCATAGACCAGCCGATTAAAACTCCGCCAATCGCCACAATTATTCCGGGAATATTACTTAGCAGCATGCCTAATAATGCAAAAGCCAAACTGATAACCAGCATTTCTTTCCCAGAACGTCTTAATCCCAACAAAATGAAGGGAATAGGCAGAAAAATATTAGCAAAAAACGGCAGGACGTTTAATCCCAAAAAGAGAAAAACGCCAGCAATACCTAATAATAAGGCATTTTCCGCAAGTTGTTTTGTGCGATTTTGCAACGGATACCGACTCCCTTCTTCAATATTGAAAAAGAGGGGCCACGTTTCTGTGCCCCCCTTTATCTCTTATACTCTTATTCAGCCGTATATGGCAGCAACGCTACTTGACGAGAGCGTTTGATTGCAACTGTCAGCATACGTTGGTATTTAGCAGAAGTACCAGTTACACGACGAGGTAAAATTTTACCACGCTCGCTGATGAACTTCTTCAGTAGATCGGTATCTTTGTAATCGATCTTTTTGATCTTGTTAACAGTAAAGTAACATACTTTACGACGTTTATTAGGGCGTCCTTTACGTGCCATGATAGTCCCTCCTTCTTAAGGATGTGATAGTTTTTGAACTTCTTAGAAAGGTAGATCATCATCAGAGATGTTGATCGGCTTTCCAGCATCGGCGAAGGGATCACTATGCTGATCATTGTTATTATTTCTGGAAGCTGCAGCAGGACGTGATCCATAGCCTTGGCCAGAATCATAACCAGTGTTACCCTCACCCGCTTCACGTGAGCTTAGGAACTGTACGTTATCAGCAACAACTTCTGTTACGTATACCTTTTTGCCCTCTTTATTATCATAACTTCTAGTCTGCAAGCGACCTTCTACTGCAGCTTTTCTACCTTTACGAAGGTAGTTCGCGCAAAGATCAGCCAACTGGCGCCATGCTACGATATTAATAAAGTCTGTCTCCTTGTCGCCATTGGCTCCTGAGTAAGGGCGATTAATCGCCAGGGTAAAAGTAGTAACTGCAACACCATTAGGCGTATAACGCAACTCTGGGTCCTTTGTTAAGTTTCCAATAAGAATAACTCGATTTAGCATAAGATTCCCCTCCCCGTGACAACGATTACTGGTCTTCTCTTACGAAGAGGAAACGAATAACGTCGTCATTAATTTTCATCAGACGCTCAGTCTCAGCTACAACGTCTGCATTAGCTTTAAAGTTCATCAAAACGTAGAAACCATCACGGAGCTTCTGGATCTCGTAAGCAAGACGACGTTTGCCCATTTCTTGAAGTTTGGTGACTTCTCCACCATTGTTAGTCACGATGTCGCTATAACGAGCTACATTCGCTTTCACTTTCTCTTCATCAAGGTCTGGACGCAATACGTACATAACTTCATATTGACGCATACCTTTTTCACCTCCTTTTGGACTAGCGGCCCTTGGATATCAAGGGCAAGGAGCGAGTGCAATGAAACCTATAATAGGCACCCATTTATATACTCGCATTTTTGCATTATAACAAATCAAGTGGGACAAATCAAGTTTCTAGACGTTGAAACGGAAGTGAATAACATCGCCATCTTTTACCACGTATTCTTTACCTTCCAGACGATACTTTCCTTTTTCACGAGCAGCAGCAACGTTACCTGCTTCAACCAGGTCATTGTAAGCTACTACTTCAGCTCGAATAAAACCGCGCTCAAAGTCAGTGTGGATAACACCAGCTGCTTGCGGAGCTTTGGTTTCATTGCGAACCGTCCATGCGCGTACTTCCTGAACTCCCGCTGTAAAGTAAGTGATCAAACCAAGTAGTGAATAAGCTGCACGAATCAGACGATCAAGACCTGATTCGTGAAGACCTAGTTCTTCCAGAAACATTTCTTTGTCTTCGCCTTCTAATTCAGCAATCTCAGATTCTACCTTGGCACTGATGATTACCACTTCTGCACCTTCTGTTTCAGCGTGTTTACGCACAGCTTTTACGTGTGGGTTATCATCAGCAGTAAGAATTCCATCTTCCGCTACGTTACATACATATAGCATAGGTTTAATGGTTAGCAAATGCAGGTCACGAATGAGTTTAACCTCATCCTCTGTTAACTCCACACCGCGTGCTGCGTGTCCTTCTTCAAAAGCAGCTTTCAGTTTTTCCAGAACATCCAGTTCCTGTTTCGCCTCTTTATCACCCGCTTTTACTTTACGGCCAATTCTTTCGATACGGCGAGTTACAGAATCAAGGTCTGCAAAAACCAATTCCAAATTGATTGTTTCAATATCGCTCAGTGGATCAACTTTACCAGCCACATGCGTGATATTCTCATCTTCAAAGCAACGTACTACTTGAGCAATTGCATCTACTTCACGAATGTGAGATAAAAACTGGTTACCTAGTCCTTCACCTTTACTTGCACCTTTTACCAGACCAGCAATATCTACAAACTCAAATGCTGTTGGTACTACTTTATTAGGAACCACGATCTCTGTTAGCTTTTGCAAACGCGGATCTGGAACTTCAACAATTCCCACATTTGGATCAATCGTACAGAAAGGATAGTTAGCGGATTCTGCTCCCGCCTGTGTGATGGCGTTAAACAGTGTAGATTTACCTACGTTCGGCAAGCCTACAATTCCAACACTTGAACCCATATTGTTATTCACTCCTCATTAGCTTCACTATTTTGGATGATACCGATACTTAAGGATGATTGCAAGAAAAAAGAAAACCCAGATTGAACAGCTTTTCATAAAAAAATAGGACAATATTTTATGGGTAACTGTTAAAAAATTATTGGAAAAGCTTCTTATTTCTGTTATGATGGTCGATGTCGCTCTTTTTTGTTGTCCACATCCTGGGGTGTTTTCCCTTCTTTTTCATTGTGGGTAATAATGTGGATAATAATTATCAGATAAAGTTACACACAGGCAGAAACCTTGATACAATAAGGATTTCGCCCTTTTGTGTTATCCACATGTTTATCTTTTTCCTGTGGATAAGTGGTTTTATATAAAAATGTGAGAAGCATCTTCTCCCTCTTTTCATTATGAGGAATTAGATGCTTCTTTTTTACTTATTCATTTGTGTCTGTTGCTTTTTCAGTTGCATTTGATTGCAGGATTTTTTTTAACTTTTTCTCAAACTCTAATCGAGGCAACATAACACTATGATCACAACCGGTACATTTAATGCGAATATCCATGCCCATGCGAATAATTTTCCAGGCATTTGTTCCGCATGGATGAGGCTTTTTCATTTGAACAATATCACCTAGCTCAAACTGTTTTCTATCCATTCCTTCATCCCTCATTTGCGCCTGTCTTTTTAGAATTCCCCACCATGACCGTTTTTGGATAAGGAATTTCAATACCCCTGCGGTCAAATTCTGCTTTTACCTTCGCTCTGATTTTGCGTGAAACAGGTACGTGTGTATTTGGTTTACATTCTGCTGTAACTCGTATGATAACTTCAGAAGGGCCAAGAGCCTGCAATCCTAATACCTGTGGAGTACTTAGGATGTCTTCTATTTCATTATCCATATTTGCTATAACTTCCTTCAATATTTGCTCTACATGCTCAATATCTTCTTCGTATGCTACTGAAATATCAATAACTGCGAGTGAGTTTTGAATAGAAAAGTTGGTTACCTGTTGAATGGTACCATTAGGGAAAATATGAACCTCTCCTGTCCAACTCTTCAGCTTTGTTATGCGTAGTCCAATAACCATTACTGTACCTGTTACATTATTAATGGTTACTACATCACCTACGGCAAACTGATCCTCAAATATAATGAAGAATCCTGTGATTACATCCTTGACCAAACTCTGCGCCCCAAATCCCACTGCTAAGCCTAGTACCCCAGCACTAACCAATACAGGTTGCAGGTCTATTCCAACTTGCTTTAAGGCGATGAGCAGGGCGATAAAATATATGCTATAACTCACAACATTGTTGATTAGCACACGCATTGTATCAATACGTCTTTGTTCTAGCTGTATTCTGTTTCCATGACGTGAGGTAAATACCTTATTTACCCCTTTGGAAACCATAGCTACTAAAACCCTTGCAATAAGCAGGACAAGTCCTATTTCCAGCAAGGTGAACCCTATATTGATCCAGAAGTCCACATTTAAAAATGCCGCAAATAATTTTTCTCCAGCACTTTTCGCTGTCTCTACATTTTCCATCTATTCCTCTCCTTCCATTGATAACAAATTAATCTCTTCGTATGTTCCCTGTTGGTATTGATACATCCCTTTAATCACAACCTGTTGGGAATGAATAATCTTACATGCCTGCCTGTATTGCTCATAAGGAAACTCGATGGATAAAGCACATCCTGCCGTAATTTCCTTTGGCGTAGGTCGGGTATCAATTTCGATATTAGCATATTCCAGTAGCATTTCTGCACGTAATGCCTGCTGCGTTGAATCAAAAGCAATCAAAATTGTATCTCCCACAAAGTTCTCTCCTTAGTCCCACAGTCGTTAAAACATATTTTATTTTACATGCTTCTGGTTAGTTGATCTAGTTTAACCTGCAATAAACCTGCAATTATATGTACTACTAATTTTAGGTAATTAATCGCCATCACTAGATATTCGATGTGTAATCTATCAAACTAGCCTCCCTAAACAGGTATAAAATCAATTCTATCTCCATATACTAGGAATACTTTACTCTTCTGGAGGTAACGATGAAACGATATGATGAGAATCCCGAAGTTTCCCTTCCTCCGTTTAAAGTGGAATATCAGCATGGGACAGCAATAAACAGGCTGTCTGCCCACCTCTATGAACGTTTTTTACTAAAAGCGGATGAGCAGGATTTAGTTGTGTTATGTATCGGTACTGATCGATCGACTGGTGATGCACTCGGCCCGTTGATTGGAACCAAGCTTAAAACCTACTATCTGGAGCATATCACCGTGTATGGGAGCTTGGAAGCACCAGTACACGCGGTCAATCTTGGTGAACATATTGCACAAATCGAGACAAAACATCCTAACGCCCTGATTGTTGCCATTGATGCCTGTTTAGGTCAGTTTCAACATGTTGGATGCATTAACGTGTCTGACGGTCCGGTTAAACCTGGTGCAGGAGTAAAAAAGGAACTCCCTGCCGTAGGAACATTTCATATCACTGGAATCGTTAATGTTGGTGGCTTCATGGAGTATTTTGTCTTACAAAACACCAGGCTTCATATCGTAATGAGTATGGCTGAAGTTATTGCCTCCGCTATTTATCAGGCTGCAAAAGGAATCGAGCAGCCGATTGCATTTCCCTGGCAGGATTCTTCTTCTTATTTGCGAGATAACAGTATGTCATAAATATGAATAATGGCCGATTAAAGTGGTTCGTTTTCTGTTCTCAACTATGTGTGAGTTACTGACATAGTTATAGAAACGAATATACTTAATCGGCCTTATTAATTTTTGTTTGGTGTTTACCTGCTATTGTACAGCTTCTGTTTAGATTTTGTATTAACCCAGACGAAATGCTTCCGAGATTTCTTGTACAGCCATAATTAGTTGATTCAGGTCATTTTCATCGTTATAGATCCCAAAACTGGCTCTAACCGCACCCTTATCCTGTGTCCCCGAGGTCTCATGTCCAAGTGGCGTACAATGATATCCTGCCCTCGTAGCAATTTGATATTCTTTATCGAGAATAAAAGAGACCTCAGACGCGTCTGCTCCCGCAATATTGAAAGCAACCACACCAACCCGTTCTACTGTTGGTGCAGGACCGTATACCTCTACTCCCTCTATTGTTTGTAGCCGCTCGAGTGCTTGCTTTGCCAATTGCCATTCGTGCTGATGAATGTGGGATATCCCTTTTTCCAGTACAAATGACACACCAACCCCTAATCCAGCAACGCCTACTGTATTTGCTGTTCCGCTCTCGTAACGATCCGGCCTTGTCGTAGGTTGATCAATCGCTTCGGACTGACTACCCGTTCCTCCATGAATCAAAGGTTCCAAATCAATCGAATCAGTCACATAAAGACCACCAGTTCCCTGTGGCCCATATAAGCCTTTATGACCTGGAAAAGCAAGCATGTCGATATTCATCTGGCTCACATCAATAGGCAATACACCTGCACTTTGAGAAGCATCTACCAAAAAAGTGATTTGGTGTTGCTTTGCCAATTGTCCCAACTCAGCTATAGGCAGAATAACCCCAGTTAGATTAGATGCATGACTCACAACCAAAAGCCTTGTTGAGGGTGTAATCTCCTTCTCGAAATCCTCCAGATAAAAGAGTTGATCCTCCCTGGGTTGAACATAGGTAATTGTTACTCCCAATGTTTTATGCAGATACTCCAAAGGTCTTCTCACAGAATTATGCTCAATGGATGATGTAATGATATGATCCCCTGATTTTACATATCCCTTGATTGCCTGATTTAGCGCTATTGTTGCATTTGGATAAAAAAAGAGGTTATTCGGGTTATCTACCCCAAATAACCTGGATAATTGCACACGTGTTTGGAACAGTACTCGACTTGCCTTGATTGCTAACGTATGGCCACCCCGACCAGGATTGGCAGCATACTGATCAAGAACTTCTATCATTGCTTCCTTTACCCCTGGAGGCTTAGGCCATGAGGATGCTGCATTATCCAGATATGTTATCGACATGGAATATGCTCCTTTTCTCTATCTGTATCCGTATGGAAAAATACTATTGGAAAGTCACTAAGACAAATCATTTTTCATCTAATCTGGTTATGTCCCGCCTATATTATTCTTCCAATTGAAGCATTTCTAGAATACGTTGCAAATCATCATCAGAATAAAATTCTATCTCGATTTTACCTTTTTTACTGCTTTTGTTTATTTGAACACCCGTCCCAAATCTAGCCTGTAATCTACGCTCCATTTGTACATAAACCTTGTTTTTTCGTGATTGTTTCGTCTTTTTTGTTTCACGTGAAACATTTAAAGTTTTAACCACTTCTTCTAAATGGCGAACAGTCCATTCATGCTTGATTGCTTCTTCTGCAAGCTTCCACTGCTGTTCTGCTTTCGTTACAGGAAGTAATGCTCTAGCATGTCCCATGGAAAGAGCACTGTTTGCAACCAACCTTTGTATCTTTTCAGGTAGTTGTAACAAGCGCAAGATATTGGTGACATGTGGTCTGCTCTTTCCTACTTTCTGCGCCAACTCTTCCTGCGTATATGAACAATGCTCCATTAATTTTTGATAAGCCTCTGCTTCTTCAAGTGGATTCAGATTTTCCCTCTGTAAATTCTCAATCAGTGCTAACTCAACCAATTGCTGATCAGAATAATCCTTAACTACAACGGGAACTCTCTCCAACCCACCCAATTTGGCAGCTCTAAGCCTTCTTTCCCCTGCTACCAGCTCATAGCCCTTCATGCTTTTTCTTACAATTAAGGGCTGAATAATACCATGACTCTTAATCGATTCACTTAATTCCTTAAGAGCTGTTTCATCAAACTCTTTTCGAGGTTGATAGGGATTGGGACGAATATCCTGAACAAGAATGTCCGCTATTTGCTCATTTTCTTCAATTAAGTTCGAAGTTATCAAAGCACCTAATCCTTTTCCCAACCGTTTACTCATATGCCGACCACTTCCTTAGCCAATTCAGTATATACTTCGGCTCCTTTTGATCGAGGGTCATAGTTGATAATAGCTTGTCCATGTGAAGGTGCTTCACTTAAGCGTACATTACGGGGAATAATTGTACGATAAACTTTTTCTTGGAAATATTTCTTAACTTCTTCTATAACCTGAATACCTAAATTTGTGCGAGCATCCAGCATTGTTAACAGTACACCTTCGATTGCGAGATTGGAATTAAGATGTTTTTGAACGAGACGAATTGTATTAAGAAGCTGACTTAATCCCTCAAGTGCATAGTATTCACATTGGATAGGTATTAAGACAGAATCAGCAGCAGTTAATGAGTTAACTGTCAGTATACCCAATGATGGTGGGCAGTCAATAATGATATAATCGTAATTATCTTTCACGATTTCTAACGCTTTTTTTAGCCTTATTTCTCTTGAAATAGTGGGAACTAACTCGATTTCTGCTCCAGCCAGTTGAATTGTTGCTGGAATAATAAATAGCTTATCCATCTCCGTAGGTAATGTAGCTTCAACTGGGCTAGTGTCATTAATCAGAACATCATATATGCAATAACGAACATCTGCTTTATTGATTCCGACTCCACTTGTTGCGTTCCCCTGAGGATCAATATCTACTAACAAAACTTTTTTACCAAGTGAAGCAAGACATGCGCTTAGATTAACAGAAGTTGTTGTTTTGCCAACCCCACCCTTCTGATTGGCTACTGCAATTACTTTCCCCAACATCTCCACCTCATTTTGTCTATGTTACTTATGATCTCTCTCCTGCATGAAGCAGAATGGTTTTCCTCTTTCAATAAGTGAAAAAAACAACCTCACTAATCGTACTCACGAAAAACTTTACTAAATAACAGTGATCTCCTTCAAGAAATTTTCTTACTTACATGAAGATCCTTTCATTACCTACCAATAATATACAAGTTTTGTTTCTTAAAACAAAAACATATCTATCTGGAATTCATTTTCCTACAAAAATTATTGTAGCATGAAAACCTCGTAAACTACCTTTTTCTCACACATTGTTAAGAGAAAAGATGAAGAAAAATCTTATTCTACAAAGTGAGACGGCATTTATCGCGCATTATACTCTCCTACGAATAAAAAAAGGAAGAAAAGTAGTACGCTTTATCAATCATACGTATACTTTCTTCCTTTACTAACGAAGAATGTTTTCTATAACATGCTATATGGTAGGTTAATTTCTATATTAGAAAGTATAATCGTACAAGGGTTTCATCCTATTAGGTTTAGATAACGTTATCAAAAATGAACTTGGGTGATGAAAGATTTTATCTGATGGAATATTAGTCGGTTTACTTGAGGCTTTATCTGTAGACTCACTTAAAGTAAACCTTTCCCTTATGAAAAACTATTGATGAAGCCTATTCGAAGAAGCTGGTATTTCAATAGAGGTTGTTTTTCATGCGTATCAGGAAGTAATTCTATGAAGTTTTACATCTGATACAATAAGAAAAACTGTCTACTTCAACACTCATCCTCTAACCTATTATGATCCCAAAATAACCTTTGATAAATGCAGTAGTAACTCGTAGTTATCCAAGCGTTTTCAACTATTAGGGTTTCTGACTTTTAGGAATACGAATCGTAAATTGATAATACTCATCGTGATCCTCCTCATCTGTTTCGACAGGCAATCCCGTTTGAATTACCATATCAATTGACTGTCGCACAGTATTAATGGCGATACGAGAATCTCGTGAGAAAGCCTTCATTCTTGCTTTCTTCTCTTTCTCGGGTTTCGGATTTTCTAGATTATTTAAAATCTGCTTCACGCGGATCTCTGTTTGTTTTACGTTTAATTCACGAAGAAGAATTTCTTCCATCAATCTGATTTGCCACGTTTCATCTTTTAGAGGAATCAGTGCTCTTGCATGACGCTCAGTAATCTGCCGGTTCATTAAAGCTACCTTGATTTGTTCGGGTAAATGAATTAATCGCAATTTATTAGCGATAGTTGATTGACCTTTTCCTAATCGTTGAGCTAAGCTTTCTTGAGTCAGATTATGCAAATCAATAAGTTTTTGATAGGCATATGCTTCTTCAATTGAGGTTAATCCTTCACGCTGTAAATTTTCAATAAGCGCTATAGATGCGGTTTGTGTATCGTTAAATTCCTTCACAATTGCTGGAATACGCTCAAACCCCAGCTTTTTTGAAGCACGTAATCTACGCTCCCCTGCAATCAGTTCAAATTGGTCATTTCTAATCCTTACAACTATCGGTTGAATAATTCCATGCGTCTTGATTGTCTGACATAATTCATCTATCTTGCTGTCATCAAACACCGTTCTTGGTTGATAAGGATTGGGGACAATCTCATCAACTGGTATTTGTCTTATCTCCTCTGTTTCTCCCCTGTCAGAAAGACCAAATAAACGTGAAAATTGATCTTTAACTGTCATCGTGCAATCCCCCACTTCTTTTCACACAGAAAGACTGTTTGTTATCTACACCTTGAATGACTTTAAACATCTGCTACACGCACCATTTATGGCTTTTCGTTCCTATTACCCCTGATAGATTACTCCGACCTTGGCTAAAACAAGAACTACAATAAAAAGTAACGCGACAGTCTGTCTTACTTGCACCGTGCAATCATCCGTACGAAGTATTACTTATTCCTCTGATAATTCTTCATAATAGTTCTAAATCCTGCTCGAAAAGGACATTTTCTTTCTTGCCTGACCACTCCAGGATAACTCTATGTTTCACGTGAAACATTAATAATACCTGCATAGTAAAGGAGCTGGCTTATCTATGCCAACTCCCATTACAACCTACAACCAGTTTACCTTATTCAAATCTTTTACCCATCTGATTTAAGCTATTTTTGAAACAAGTATAATCTCAGACATACAAAATCGGGGCAATTGCTAACTTATTTTCAGCTTCACCAGAGCTTTGTAGACTCTTCCTTCAATTTACTATTCAATCTACAGCTTTACTTTCATACTGCTGATTTCTTATATAATATCGTACAAATTCTTCAAACCAACTGCACTTTTAGCCCGTATTTCTACGGTTAAACCTGCTTACATAAGAGGTTTTTTCGCTGGAATACCCGGACGCCTTGGATATGCTTTTGGAGACTGTTCCTTTTTATTAATCAAAATTATGTTTCTCTCTCCAGCATCATCAGGTAACTCAAAACTCTCCAGCTTGTTTGTTTTCCCGCCAAGCGTTTTAATAGCCTTTTTAGCTTCATTAAGCTCCAGTGTGACGTCTGGTCCCTTTAGTGCTGCAAAAGTTCCTCCCACACGGGCTAATGGCAAGCAAAACTCAGCTAGCAGGTTAAGTCTAGCAACAGCACGAGCAGTCACAATATCAAACTTCTCGCGATAAGCAACGTTTTGACCAATTTCCTCGGCTCTACCGTGAGTAGGATAAAGACCTGTTAAACCTAACTCTTTACCTACATGTTCAAGAAAATGCATACGTTTTTGCAACGAGTCTACAATAGTCATTTCCAGATGAGGATAACAGATTTTAAGCGGAATGCTTGGAAATCCTGCCCCTCCCCCTACATCGGCCATTTTGCTCACATCTTTTAATGGAAAATAAAATCCCAAAGTAAGTGAATCATAGAAATGCTTGGTATAAACCTCATTTTCCTCTGTAATGCCTGTCAGGTTCATTTTTTCATTCCACTCCACAAGCAGGCGATAGTAGAGATCAAACTGTTCTAGTTGCTCTTGGGTTAATGTAACACCTTTTTCCTCTAATCTTGTAACAAAGTGTTCCTTACTCATCCCTTATCTCCTCTACTCCGATGCTTTTGTTAAAACACGGTGGAATTGCTCCAGGTAGACCATCAATACTGAAATATCAGCTGGGGTAACACCGGAAACACGAGAAGCCTGACCGATGTTAAGAGGTCTGATTTTCTCTAGCTTCTCTCTCGCCTCTTTTGACATACCTGAGATAACCGTATAATCGATTGCGCTAGGGATTAGCTTACCTTCAACTTTATTCATTTTCTCTACTTGAGCAAGTGATTTACGAATATATCCATCATACTTAACCTGAATTTCTACTTGTTCACGAACTTCCTCATCAAGCTCCACAGGTGATGGTGAGATACGATGAATGTGTTCATAGTTTACTTCAGGTCTACGTAAAAGCTGCGCCAAATCAATTACTTCCGTCAGCTCAGGAGTTCCAGTTTCTCTTAGAACCTGTTGTGCTTCTTCATTTTCAGGTTTGATGCGCGTATTGTTTAAGCGCTCTTTCTCTTGAGCCACTTGTTCGCGCTTATTAATAAACGCTTTGTAGCGCTCCTCACTGATCAGTCCGATCTCATAACCGATGTCAGTTAAACGCATATCAGCATTGTCATGACGCAGAAGCAAACGATATTCTGCACGCGATGTTAGCAGCCGATATGGATCATTCGTACCTTTGGTTACTAGATCATCAATTAGCACTCCAATATAAGCCTCTTCACGTCCCAGAATAACTGGTGGCTTATCTTGAACTTTGCGTGCAGCATTAATTCCCGCCATTAAACCTTGCCCTGATGCCTCTTCATAACCGGATGTTCCATTGATTTGCCCTGCAGTAAACAATCCTTCAATTAGTTTAGTTTCTAATGAAGGCCATAACTGTGTGGGTACAATAGAATCATACTCAATTGCATAACCAGGACGCATCATTTTAACCTCTTCCATTCCAGTCATGGAGCGAAGCATGGAGAGTTGTACTTCTTCTGGCATGCTGGTAGATAGCCCTTGAACATACATTTCCTCTGTATGACGGCCTTCTGGCTCGAGGAAAATCTGGTGACGCGGTTTATCGTTAAAACGAACTACCTTATCCTCAATGGATGGGCAATAACGTGGTCCAGTTCCCTCTATAGCACCTGAATACATTGGTGCACGATGTAGGTTCCCCTGAATAACCTCATGTGTTTCCAAATTGGTATAGGTTAACCAGCAAGGTAGTTGATCTGGAATGGCTGTTGTTGTTTCATAGGAAAATGCACGTGGTTCTTCATCACCTGGTTGGATCTCCATTTTACTGAAATCAACGCTGCTCTTATGAATGCGAGGCGGTGTCCCTGTCTTGAAACGAACTAATTCAAGGCCCAGTTCTTTCAGGTTTTCAGCCAAACGAACAGATGGACGCATATTATTTGGTCCACTCTCATATTGCAAATCACCGATGATGATTTTTCCACGTAAGTAAGTACCAGTCGTAACAACAACTGCCTTAGCTTTATAGCGAGCTCCCGTGTTGGTAATCACACCTTCGCACACACCATCATTTACAATAAGCTCTTCCACCATTGCCTGACGCAAGATTAAGTTAGGCGTATTTTCAATCGTTTTTTTCATTTCACTCTGGTAAGCAATTTTATCAGCCTGCGCACGTAATGCGTGTACAGCAGGACCTTTTCCTGTATTCAACATTCTCATTTGAATATAGGTTCGATCTGTATTTTTTGCCATCTCTCCACCTAGCGCATCAATTTCACGCACCACGTGTCCTTTGGCAGGTCCACCTACAGATGGATTACAAGGCATGTAAGCAACCGCATCTAGGTTAATCGTTAAAAGCAACGTCTTACATCCCATTCTGGCCGCTGCGAGTGCTGATTCGCATCCTGCATGACCCGCGCCTATAACAATTACGTCAAAATCGTCGCCATTATATGTTGTGTTCATGTTTTTCCTCCTATTTTCCGAGACAGAATTGAGAGAAGATCTGATCGATCAAATCATCACCAACACTCTCTCCAATCACTTCTCCTAATAACTCCCATGCTTTCTTAATATCAATTTGTACCATATCGACAGGCATTCGATCATGAATGCCAATAATTGCTTCTTCCATTGCTTGTTCAGCTTGTCTTAATAAGTGAATATGACGAGCATTGCTTACATATGTCATATCTTCCTGCTGAACACGACCACTAAAGAATAACTCAGCGATCGCCTTTTCCAATTCATCTATTCCTTCTTCCTCTTTTATAGAAGTTAAGATAATTGGTTGATTAGGAAAAGCTGCTTTTACCTTCTCCATATCCAGATTCTGAGCCAAATCAGTTTTGTTTACAATCACAACAACTTGCAGGTCTTTCGCTGCTTCAAAAATAGCATAATCATCCTGAGTAAGTTCTTCATTATAATTTACCATCAATAGTATTAAATCGGCTTGTTTTAACATGCTACGTGACTTTTCAACCCCGATTTTTTCGACAATATCTTCAGTCTCTCGAATACCAGCCGTATCAATCAAACGAAGTGGTACCCCTCTTACGTTGACGTATTCTTCAATAACATCTCGAGTTGTACCAGCTATATCAGTAACAATCGCTTTATCCTCTTGCACAAAACTGTTTAGTAATGAAGATTTTCCTACATTGGGTTTCCCTACGATTGCGGTAGAAAGACCTTCACGAAGAATTTTCCCCTGTTTGGCTGTTTGTAAAAGTCGTTTAATCTGACTTCTGACTTCTTCGCATTTGTTAAGTAATAAATTTTGGGTAAAATCTTCAACATCGTGTTCTGGATAATCTAACGTTACCTCTATATGGGCCATTGCTTCAATTAATTCCTGACGTAATGCTCGCACCAGCTTGGATAACTTACCCTCTACCTGAGATAACGCCACTTTTAGTGCCTTATCTGTCTTAGCACGAATCAAGTCAATAACTGCTTCTGCCTGAGATAAATCAATACGACCATTCAAAAATGCTCGTTTAGTAAACTCCCCTGGTTCAGCCAATCTAGCTCCGTATTCCAAAACCAAATCAAGTACTTTTTCAACGGAAATTAAACCACCATGACAATTAATTTCTACTACATCCTCTCGCGTAAATGTACGCGGAGCTTTCATCACAGAAACTAATACCTCTTCAATCATTTCATTCGTTTTGGGATCAGCTAATGTCCCATAATGTATGGTATGGCTATCCACAGTGGATAACTTATTTTTACCGCAATATATTTTATCCACAATCGCAATGGCTTCATCACCGCTCACACGAATGACAGCGATCCCGCCCTCTCCCATGGGAGTAGCAACTCCAGCAATTGTATCCATATTCAACTTCATTCACCTCTAAATTATGATGTTGGTGTATCATCTAACGTCTTAGCTTACCATATTTTTTCCACAAATAACAGGGAGGTCAGGGGCTTTTCCAACATCAACTTCACTTATCCACAGTATGAGCAAAAGCCATCCGTTAGAAACATCCGACTCCTTCTTGTGGATAAAAAATTAGGTCAAACTTTCCACTAGTAATACTTAGAATTGGGTCAAAAAAAAGAAGCCTCTAACGAGAGGCTTCCTTGGTTTTTGGTGATACTACAATGTAACGGTGAGGTTCTTCACCCTCACTAAACGTAACCACTTCAGAACGACTTTGTAGAAAAGCATGAATTACTTTTCTCTCAGCTGCTGACATTGGTTCAAGTCTAACATTGCGTCTAGTTTGGATTGCTTTATGAGCAAGACGAGCAGCCAGTTTTTCCAGTGCTTCTTTACGTTTTGCCCGGTAATTCTCAGCATCCAGGATAATTCGAACATGCTTATCGGAATGTTTATTGGCAACTACGTTCACCAAATATTGTAGGGAATCCAGTGTATGACCACGTCTTCCGATTACCATTCCTAAGTCTTGTCCAATCATATTAAATTGATAATGATCTGATTGCTTTGCAGTCTCGATGGTAACCTGCAAATCCATTTGTCGAAGGACATCAGCTAGGAAAGAACGCCCTTCTTCCACTGGATCATAATTCAATTCAACTTCTACTTTCGCGTCACGTGTTCCAATTAACCCAAGAAACCCTTTGCTTGGCTCCTCCAGAACTCGTACACTTACTCGTTCTTTCGTGACTCCAAGTTCTTGCAGTGCTTTATCAACCGCCTCATCAATCGTTTTGGCTGAAGCTAGCGCTTTTTTCACTTGGAAGTTCCCCCCTTGGAACTATTTTCACTACGACTATCTTTATACAAGAAATACGTTTGAATAATCATATAAATGTTACCGTATACCCAATATAATGCTAGTGCAGAAGGCAAAGTTACCGAGATAACCAAAATCATAATTGGCATAATGTATAAGAACATTTGCATCTGTGGGTTATTTTGGATTTGTGCTCCCATCATCTTCTGTTGCAAGTATGTTGTTAATGCAGCCACCACTGGCAAAATGTAGAGCGGGTCACTTGCACCAAGTTGCATCCACAAGAATTCTTGTTCTCTAATTTCTGTGGTACGAATGATTGCATTATAAAAGGCAATCAGAATTGGCATCTGAACCAAAATTGGCAAACAACCAGCTAGCGGATTGACATTATGCTTTTGGAACAGCTTCATGGTTTCCATTTGAGCTTTTTGCGGATCATTTTTGTACTTATCACGAAGCTTTTGCATTTCTGGTTGTATTGCTTGCATTGCTTTTGATGAACGAATTTGTTTTACGTTTAATGGCAACGTCAGTGTACGAATAAAAATGGTTGCCACCAAAATTCCAAGTCCATAACTGCCACCTAAGAAAGCAGCAGATTCCTTAATCAACCAGGATAATGGATAAACAAAAAATTTATCCCAAATACCAGTCGATTCTGGTCCGATTGGAGGAGGATTTGTGATACTTGTTCCACAACCTGTTAGAACTAGCATAACTAGTCCCACCAGAAGGGCATAACGCATACGACTACTCAAAGCTTTGTTCCTCCTTATTATTTACTCAAGGAAAAATTTATATTATTTTTTCTCTGGAACAGGGTCAATTCCTCCTGGATGGAAAGGATGACATTTCGCAATTCGGACAATTGCGAGCCAGCCTCCCTTCAAGGCACCAAAGCGTTTGATCGCCTCGATTGCATAGAAGGAACAAGTTGGTGCAAAACGGCATGTCGGTGGTTTAATTGGCGAAATAAACTTTTGATAAAAGCGGATACACATGATTAATAGTTTTTTCATTCTACATGATCCTCTTTTTAACTAGTTTTATCAGTATGTAAATTCGTCGCCTTGACTGCTTTTGCTCTTTTAAGCGCATGCATTAATGTACTTTGAATCGTGGATAGCGATAATTCCTCTACCCCAGGTCTAACAATAACCACAATGTCTAGCTCAGGTTTTATTTTCTCTTCAACACGTGAGACTACTTCTTTTATAAGGCGCTTTACCTTATTTCGAGTGACAGCGTTACCAATTTTCTTACTGGCAGATATACCTATCCGAAAACTGGCTTGTCCCTCTTTTTCCCACGTATAGATTACAAACTGTTTATTAGCAGCTGATTTTCCATTTTGAAAAACAGCTTGAAACTCTTCATTTTTTCGCAGGCGATGCGAGTGATGCATGGTTTACACCCCTACCATCAACATTATAGTGGAAAAAAAGGGCGCATTCCACTGATACTAGTATTTCCAAGAAACAAAGAAGAAGCCAGCCAGCGGCTGGCTTCTCGCATCTATTGTCCTTATCCTCTTTCAAGGGCAGACCTTCATAGGCAGTACCTACTTTTAGAAAAACTTCTAGCGAAATTATTTCGTAGAAGCCTTCATTACAGCGGATGATTTTCATTAAGTATCGAGAATATATGCTCAATCGCTTATACTTTCTGATACAGTAAGAAAAAGACCACTCTTTAATGTGGTCTAAGCGGAAAGAACTTTTCTACCTCTACTACGACGGGCAGCCAAAATTTTACGGCCATTTTTTGTGCTCATACGCTTACGGAACCCGTGATCTTTTTTGCGTTTACGGTTATTTGGATTAAATGTAGGTCTCATGATTGAAATACACCTCCGTCCTCCAAGGCATTATATAGAGAAAAAAAGAAAAAGTCAAGTTTACATTTTAGACAACGCGACCTCCCGTTTCTTTCCTTTCTTTCCTATCCTACTTCATTTTCTTCTAATAAGCTACGTATCATTATTTCCAAATTTCTATTTTAACTATCCACAAAAAACTATTTCCCAACCCTTGTGAATAACTTTTTTATCCACAGAAAAGTTTTCGACAAATCTATCTACAGCTTGTACACAAAATATAGGGGTGTGAATATCATAGCGCCACTATTTGTTGTGTTTGTGGATAACTAGTAAAAAACCATTGATATCATGGCTTTTATTTGATATCATGTTTTTGTTTTGATCCGTTAATAAATGAACAAGCATAAATGTTTTTCCACAGCATGTGGATAATTTTGTGGACAGATGTTCTGCACTGTGAATAAGATACTCACAACCCTGCGGATAATTGTCTTCTTTTTTTCTCTATTTTCTCAAACACTTGACGTACTCTATTTTTCTATAGATGTAATTTATCCACACATTACTTGTGATGGTGGAAGGAGGAATTTACTAGGTGGACGCAACGATTAGCGAATTGTGGCGAAAAGTTCTAGCTAAGATCGAAAAAACATTAAGTAAGCCCAGTTTTGACACCTGGTTAAAAGCAACGAAGGCAACTGCACTCGAAGAAGACTCCTTAATTGTAGTCGCACCCAATGAATTTGCCCGTGATTGGCTGGAATCGCGTTACTCACCGCTTATAACAGAGATGCTTTTTGAAACGACTGGCGTTCATATGAAAGTAAAGTTTGTCGTACCACAAAATCCCGATTTAGGTATCAATGATGAAATGATGATAGCTCCAAAGGTAGTTCTACAATCGCAAGGAGTTGAAGATCAGCCTACAAGCATTTTAAATCCTAGATACACATTTGATACATTTGTCATTGGATCTGGGAACCGTTTTGCTCATGCTGCTTCGCTTGCTGTAGCAGAAGCTCCTGCCAAAGCCTATAATCCGCTGTTTATATATGGGGGGGTAGGATTAGGTAAGACTCACTTGATGCATGCCATCGGTCATTACGTTATTCAACATAATCCCTCTGCAAAAGTGGTTTATCTATCGTCAGAGAAATTTACGAATGAATTTATTAATTCAATTCGAGACAATAAAACAGTAGAATTTCGTAATAAATATCGCAGTGTAGACGTGCTTTTGATTGATGATATTCAATTCCTGGCTGGAAAAGAACAAACTCAGGAAGAATTTTTCCATACTTTCAATGCATTACACGAAGAAAGTAAGCAAATTATCATATCTTCTGATCGACCACCAAAAGAGATTCCTACGTTGGAAGATCGTCTTCGTTCTCGTTTTGAATGGGGCTTGATTACTGACATTCAACCGCCGGATCTAGAAACCCGGATTGCTATTTTACGTAAAAAAGCAAAGGCCGAAAACCTTGATATACCAAATGAAGTGATGGTTTATATCGCAAATCAAATTGATAGCAATATTCGTGAACTGGAAGGGGCACTAATCCGTGTTGTTGCCTATTCTTCCTTAATTAATCGCGATATTGATACTCAATTAGCTGCGGAAGCCCTGCGAGATATTATTCCTTCCTCTAAGCCGAAAGTTATCACGATTATTGACATTCAGCGAATAGTAGGGGAAGCTTTTACATTAAAATTGGAAGATTTTAAAGCAAGAAAACGAACCAAATCTGTAGCATTTCCTCGTCAAATCGCTATGTATTTGTCGCGCGAACTTACTGATGCCTCTCTGCCGAAAATTGGAGACGAATTTGGTGGCCGTGATCATACAACAGTCATCCACGCCCATGAAAAAATTTCTAAGTCCCTTGCTACCGATCCTCAATTGCAAGAGACTGTTCAGCAATTAATAGAAAAGCTAAAAACCGGCCATTAATATTCGAAAGAGAGCATGGAAACTGTGAATAACCTAAAAAGCCTATACACAACTTATCCACATGTGTATAGGCTTTCGTTATCAGCGTTTCTTTGAGATATCCACAAATCCACAGTCCCTATTACTATTACTATCTTTTTAATATAAACAATTAATGTATTAATATACGCGGACTGAGAAAAGAATATACATCATTTTTATACAAGAATTTCGTATACGGGGGTAAGGTATAATGAAGATCACAGTGCAACGCGATAAATTATCGACAGCTGTATCACATGTAGGAAAAGCTGTATCAACCAGAACAACAATTCCAATCTTAACGGGAATAAAAGTAAAAGCAGATCAAGATGGGTTAACATTAACAGGAAGTGACTCAGATATTTCTATCGAAGTTCATATTCCATTGGAAGAGGGAGAAAACTGGGGAGTAACTGTACATGAACCAGGTAGCATTGTTCTGCCTTCACGAATCTTTAGTGAAATTGTACGGAAACTGCCTGCTAACGAGATCGATATTCAAGTAGATGAGCGTTTGGTAACTACAATTCGTTCTGGACAAGCAGAGTTTACCATTAACGGACTAAATGCTGACGAATATCCGCAATTGCCACAGCTGGAAGAGGATAAAGTTTTCAGTATTCCTGGTGACTTGTTAAAAACAATGATTCGTCAGACTTCATTTGCAGTAGCTGCTTCAGAAATGCGTCCAATTTTGACAGGTATCATGTGGACGCTGGAGCAAGGTGAACTTCGATTTGTCGCTACGGATAGTCACCGCTTTGCAGCACGCAATGCAAAAGTAGAGTGTTCCGATGATCTTCGTTTTTATAATATCGTTGTTCCAGGAAAAAGCTGTAATGAACTGGTAAAAATCATGGATGACGACCAAAGTTTGGTTGATATTGTTGTAGCAGACAACCAAATTCTAGTAAAATCAAATCATATCCTGTTTTATTCTCGTCTTTTAGAGGGAACCTATCCAGATACGAACCGGATTATTCCTCAAGGTAGCAAGACTGAAATTATTTTATCAACGAAGGAATTTCTTCAATCCATTGAGCGTGCTTCTTTACTAAGTAGTGCCGGTAAAACAAACGTGGTTAAACTGGCTACATTACCTGATGGAAATATTGAAATCTCCTCCAATGCACCTGAGATTGGTAAGGTAACGGAGACTCTGCAACCTAAAGATTTTAACGGAGAAGAATTGAAAATCTCTTTTAACGCTAAATTTATGATTGATGCGCTTCGTTCTATTGACAGCTCTGAAATCATGGCAAGTTTTTCAGGAGCGATGAGTCCATTTGTTCTTCGCCCAACCGATCACAATTGGAGTTTGCATCTAATCTTGCCAGTTCGTACGTATTAGAATCAGTTTCATAAAAGGAGAATGTACAACAATGGCTAATGCAGTCAAGATTCGTACCGAATATATAACGCTTGGTCAATTTTTGAAGCTGTGTGGTGTAATCGACACAGGAGGAATGGCTAAAGCATTTCTTTCGGAAGTTCCCATCAAAGTAAACGGGGAACCGGAAGATCGACGTGGCCGGAAACTATATCCGAATGACCTGATTGAAATTGAAGATCATGGTTCATTTACAGTGGCTGCAGGCTGAGAGGAGTAAGCTCTTTGTTCTTACGCAATCTGAAGTTGGCACACTATCGCAATTATGCAGAGCTTTCGCTGGAATTTACAGGCCCGATTAACCTTTTTGTCGGAAATAATGCTCAGGGTAAGACCAATGCACTCGAAGCTATTTATGTTCTTGCCCTGGCTAAATCTCATCGGACTTCCAAGGATAAAGAACTGATTAACTGGAATGCCGACTATGCAACTATCCGTAGCGAAGTAGACAGACGCTACGGATCTGTTCGTTTAGAGATGCAATTGACCAATAAGGGAAAAAAGGCTAAAATTAATGGTTTAGAACAGAAAAAATTAAGTAACTACATTGGAGCGTTAAATGTAGTACTGTTTGCTCCTGAGGATCTAGCGATTGTGAAGGGAGCACCTGCTCAACGAAGACGTTTTCTGGATATGGAGATTGGTCAGGTTTCTCCTACCTATCTCTATCATTTGAACAACTATAACAAGGTCTTGGCTCAGCGAAATCAGCTGTTAAAAGATTTAGCAATGAAAAAGAGCAGTCAGACTGACATGATGGCAATTTGGAATACACAATTGGCCGATCTAACGGTAAAATTATTAAAAAAGAGATTCGAATTCATCACCAAGCTGGAAAGTTGGGCTCAGGAGATCCATGGGGGAATTACGAACGGTAAAGAACAATTGAGCCTGAAGTACGAAAACAGCTCTCCAGTGACAAGAGAGATGAATGAGGAAGAAGCCTTGCAAGCATTACTTGCAGCTTATGAGGAAATCTTCGATCGCGAAAAGATGAGAGGTAGTACCTTGATTGGTCCGCACCGTGATGATTTTTCCTTGCATGTGAATGGAATGGATGTACAATCATACGGCTCCCAAGGTCAACAACGTACGACAGCCCTTTCTCTAAAACTGGCAGAAATTGAATTGATCAAGCAAGAGGTAGGAGAATATCCCGTACTACTTCTCGATGATGTATTGTCAGAACTGGATGAGCATCGTCAAACTTTGTTGCTTGAAACCATTCAAGATAAAATCCAGACGTTTGTAACGACCACAGGAGTGGAAGGATTAAAACATCAGGTATTACAACAAGCAACTCGCTTTAATGTACAGGAGGGAACCATCTCCAAAGAAGGGTAAGGTGAGAAAGCTATGTTTTTGCATGTGGGTGGGGACACTGTTGTCCGCATGAAAGATGTGATCTCTATTATTGACCATCAGACGGTGAAAAACTCAAATATTTCTCTAGCCTTCATGGAGGATTCCGGGAAAGAAAAACGTTTGATCGATCAGGAGAATGTAGAAATCAAATCTTATGTTATTACTTCACATGTGATTTACTGTTCTCCCATTTCTTCACTTACCTTAAAAAAACGAGCGCAGTTTTTGCACCAGTCAGATGTGTTACTCCCCGTGCAAACTGACAGTAAGGAGTTGACAGAGTAGTGGATGTAACAACCAAAGATCAAAATTATGATGCTAGTCAGATACAGGTATTAGAAGGATTAGAGGCTGTACGAAAACGTCCAGGTATGTACATTGGTTCAACCAGCAGTCGTGGTCTTCACCATTTGGTATGGGAGATCGTAGACAACTCTATCGACGAATCCTTGGCTGGACATTGCGACGAGATTAATGTTTTTATTCATAAAGACAATACGATTACCGTTATTGACAATGGACGTGGTATTCCAACTGGTATCCATGAAAAAACGGGTAAGTCGACAGTAGAAACCGTATTAACTGTACTGCATGCCGGTGGTAAATTTGGCGGTGGCGGTTACAAGGTATCTGGTGGTTTGCATGGTGTAGGTAGCTCCGTAGTAAATGCCTTGTCGGAATGGATGGACGTTACGGTCAAGCAGAACGGTAACGTTTATTTTATGAGATTTGAAGTAGGAGCACCTGTTGAAGATCTTAAAATCATTGGTGAAACAGAAGAGACCGGTACAACAATCACGTTTAAGCCAGATCCATCCATTTTTACCGAAATCACAAGTTTTGAATACGAGATTTTACAAAAACGTATTCGTGAGTTAGCTTTCTTGAATAAAGGGCTAAAAATCACATTGGAAGATCAACGTGAAGAACAAGAACGCCGTGAAGAGTTTCACTACGAGGGTGGAATTCAATCCTTCGTTTCGTTCCTAAATAGAAACCGTGATACCATGCATGAAGAAGTTATCTATTGTGAGGGAGAAAAAGATGGACTGCAAGTAGAGGTTGCGTTGCAATATAACGATAGCTATGTAAGTAACATCTACTCCTTTGCCAATAATATCAACACACATGAGGGCGGTACGCATGAAGCGGGATTTAAGGCAGCGCTGACCCGCGTTATTAATGACTACAGTCGAAAGTTCAACTTCTTGAAAGAAAAGGACCCGAACTTATCCGGTGATGATGTGCGTGAAGGAATAACAGCGATCATTTCTGTTAAAATTCCTGAACCACAATTTGAAGGACAAACAAAAACAAAGTTGGGTAACTCTGAAGCTCGTAGCATCACAGAATCCGTCTTTGGCGAGCGTTTTCAGGCTTTCATGGAGCAGAACCCTGCTGTAGCCAAAAAAGTGGTTGAGAAGTCCCTGATGGCTGCTAGAGCTCGTGAAGCAGCACGTAAGGCACGTGAATTAACGCGTAGAAAAAATGCGCTGGAAGTGAGTGCTCTACCAGGTAAGCTGGCTGATTGTTCCTCCAAAGATGCTTCTGAGAGCGAACTATTTATCGTAGAGGGAGACTCTGCGGGTGGTTCAGCGAAAATGGGACGTGATCGTCACTTCCAGGCAATTTTGCCGTTACGTGGTAAAGTGCTTAACGTTGAGAAATCACGTCTGGATAAAATTTTAAATGACAATGAGATCCGTACGATTATCACTGCACTGGGAACAGGTATTGGGGAAGACTTTGATATCGGCAAAGCTCGTTACCATAAAATTGTTATCATGACAGATGCAGATGTCGATGGTGCACATATTCGTACGCTACTCTTAACCTTCTTCTTCCGCTATATGCGTCCATTGATTGAATGTGGCTATATTTATATTGGTCAGCCACCTTTGTTCAGTATTAAGCAAGGGAAGAACTTATACTATGCGTATAACGATCGTCAGAGGGATGAGATTGTATCCCAATTAAAAGAAACACCAAAAATCAATATTTCGCGTTATAAAGGGCTGGGGGAAATGAACCCGGAACAATTGTGGGAAACTACGATGGACCCAGAAATACGCACGCTGCTTCAGGTTGAATTACAGGACGCAATCGATGCAGATATGGTATTTCAGACATTGATGGGTGATGAAGTAGAACCGCGTCGTGACTTTATTGAAACGTACTCACGTAATGTGCGTAATTTAGATTTTTAATTGTAACCAACAAAATACGCTAGAAAAATATATATGAGTAGAGCCAGCAAGTACAAACATCCGTGTCTGTTATGAGCTGGCTTTTTTCAACGGATAAGAAAGTATAACTCTAGTCCGTATAAGTATAACTAAAGTTTTGCCTATGCCAAAGACTCGGTAAAGCTTTAGTTTTCTTACTATATCAGGAATATTCGGAAAATTTTAAAAAAAGAGGTGAACATATTGAAAAGCCTAATCTACTTGGCACCGGGATTCGTTGATTTTGAAATTAGTATTCTCACCTATTGTTTATCACACTGCAACAGTGACATCATAACAATTGCTTCTGCTACCGATAAAGAGGGAGTAACTAGTGTTGGGGGACTTAGAGTAATGCCACATGCTGTAGTAGGAGATGTTCAAGCAGAAGAGTATGATTTATTGGTTATCCCAGGTGGAAACTATGTGTTCGATGTAAAAGAGGATGAAGAGATTCTTGGATTGATACGAAACATGCACCAACAAAACAAGAAACTGGCTGCAATCTGTGGGGGGCCCCTTCTATTAGAGAAAGCTGGGATACTTACGGACAAACGTTATACCACTTCCGTAGATGATATCAAGTTACAAGAAGCATTTACAGACCAGGATGTAACAGTTGATGGCAATATTATTACAGCAAAGGGTGGCGCATATGTCGAGTTTGCAGTGGAAGTAACGAAGCAGCTTAATCTGTTTATTGATGAAGCGGATGAGTTGGAGACGATTCAATATTTCAAAAACCTAACGAAATAGTTAGACTGGGGAAGATCAATAACTGAAAGAAATGAACATGAACAATGATCTACCCTAACATGTTAAGTTAAGATAAATAAATTAAGGGTGTAATTGATTGTTGATGGGAGAGCCAATTACTAAAAACAGATCATGTTTAGACTGTTTCACGTGAAACATATTTAGTGAAAATGAAAGAAGTCGCTGAAGAGCGGCTTCTTTTTTTATGTTAAGAGCAAGGTATACATAGCCTTCACGCTTACTTTTTTACTCTGCATAACTTACAAAGATGTAAGTTTATTGAAAGCAAACTCGATGGGAGTAAAAATCCCCATCCTATACAATTAAGTCATCAAGAGAAACGGAGGGTGAAGCGAATGAAAAGAATAATGGGCGTGATCCTGACAGTAATCCGGTTGCTCTGTGATACAAAAGCAGTGGTTCAAGTGGATGATCTGGAAGAGATCGTAAAATGTTAGATCATTCATTTTTAAGAGACCACACTAAAACTAAAAGATGCTCACACAGCAGTCAGCAAGCAATGATTACAGAGACCCAAAGCCCCATCATATACATCGTAATCCGCCAACGATAAAAAGGCGGTACATCATAAAAACAGAAACGAAAGGAATTGATATTCATGCAAGCAGTTCTTAAAGTAGATCAAGTCTCGAAATTATATGGTAATAAGGGAAATCAATTTACAGCATTAGAAGAGGTAAGCTTTCAAGTAAATCGGGGAGAGTTCGTAGGTATTATGGGACCATCTGGAGCGGGGAAAAGTACCTTGCTTAATATTATCTCTACGATTGATATGCCAACATCGGGTAATATTTTCATCGACGGCACTAATGTCATCGCTATGAAGGAAGATCAACTGGCTCTGTTTCGCCGGAGTAAGCTAGGTTTTATTTTTCAAGATTACAATCTGATTGATTCACTCACAATCAGAGAGAATATTGCGTTACCCCTTTCCTTAAATCGAGTTAAGACGAAAGAAATTGATAAAAGAGTAGAAGAAATCGCTAAACGGTTAGGCATTACAGAAATTCTTGAAAAGTATCCGCATCAAGTATCTGGAGGACAAAAACAACGCTGTGCAGCATCTCGAGCGATTGTTACCAATCCTTCATTGATTTTTGGAGATGAGCCTACTGGAGCTCTGGACTCTAAATCATCGCAGCATTTACTTGAGTCATTACAGGATTTGAACCAACAGGAACATGCGACTATTTTATTGGTAACACATGATGTGTTTGCAGGCAGTTATTGCGATCGGATTTTGTTTATTACAGATGGGATGATTTATAAGGAGCTTATAAAGGGAAACCGTTCTCGTAAAGAGTTTGCGCAGGAGATTTTAGAACTATTAGGTAGAGTTGGAGATGACATAAATGACGCTATTTAATCTCGTTACCCGAAATATGAAGCGTAATGCAAAAAATTATTTACTCTACTTTATATCGCTCATATTTTGTATCGCCATCTACTATACATTTGTATCACTACAGTACAATTCACAGGTGCTGAAACAAAGTCAATTGTCCGGAAGTATGTCATATGCATTTTCCTTCTCGAGTTGGTTAATTATCCTGTTTGTTGCTGTATTTGCTGTCTATTCCAATAGTTTCTTTACGAGGAAACGTAAACAGGAAGTAGGTTTATATTCTCTATTGGGTGTACGAAGAAAACAAATAGGGATGATGCTGTTTTTTGAAAACATGTTTCTCAGCTTGGGAGCTTTACTAATTGGTATAGCAGGAGGGACTCTTTTTTCTAAATTAGCCCTCACATATTTAGCCTATCTGATGAACCTGACTATTACTGTTTCTTTTGAGGTTCCTTTACAGGCTGTTATTAATACAGTCCTGATCTTTATATGTCTTAGCCTATTTACGTCTGTTCAAAGTTATTTGCTAATTTATCGCTTTAAGCTGATCGATCTATTTAAGGCAGATCAGGCAGGGGAGAAGGCTCCTAAGGGTTCTCTAATTATGGCGCTAATTTCCGTAATTTTGATAGGTTCGGCCTATTATCTGTCCGTTAACTTTATGAAATTCCCTGATCCAATAATCGCTTTATATATTATTGGTGCCACTGTTCTTGGAACCTATATTTTCTTCCACTTTTTCATGGTTAATTACCTGAAGCGGGCTCGTAACAATAAGAAATCGATTTATAAAGGGTTAAATATGATTACAAAAGGTCAGCTTTTGTATCGGATTAAGGGGCATGCCACCTCGCTTGCTACCATTGCAGTGCTATGCACTTTAACACTTTGTGCAATCGGTACTATGGCTACTATTTATTACAACGTAGGGATTAAAACAAAAGAGATGAATCCGTATAGCTTTTCATACGAGAAAAAATCAGATGAATTTGCCGGGAAAGTAGAGCAGATTTTTGAAAAACATTCCGATGAACATAAAATTGTAGAGAGTAATGAATTACCGTTCCTTTCTGTGGCTGGAAGATTTGATTTACCAGAAGAACATTATTTACAGTTTAACGGAAAAGATGGCTATAAATTATTATCCGAAAGCAAATATAACAGCAATCGAGAAAAACAAGGTTTACAGCCTATAGAGCTTAATTCAGATGAAATGCATATGATATTTCCTTACGCCAATGAAAGTCAGTGGGGTAGCATAAAAAATCAATCGATTCTTCTAACGAAAGGGACTAAAGAAGCTCCTGTTACGAAGCTACGTCTTGTGGGTATAGCAAGTGAACGAATGTCCAATTTGTTTTTCCCCATCCTCGTTGTTGATGACAATGTGTTTGAAGAAAGTAAAAAAATCGGGACACCATACACGATTGAAAACGTAACGATTAATAATCAGGATAATAGTCTTGCATTGAGTAATGAGATGAAAGAACTGACAGAACTCGAGAACGTAGCAATGAACGATTATTATTCCTCCTATCAGCTTTTGAAGGAAAGCTCAGGTTTGATGATCTTTATTGGAGGTTTTATCGGCTTGGTATTCATCCTGGCAACGGGTTCTATCCTCTATTTCAAACAATTGACAGAAGCACATCATGACAAGAAGCTTTATGCGATTATCAGCAAGATAGGAACAACGAAGAGAGAGCGTAAGAGTGCAATTAGCAAACAAGTTTTGTTTATTTTTGCACTGCCATTAGGAGTGGGGATCATACACAGTTTATTCGCTCTTAATACAATGTCGATGTTATTTGATATGTCGATTACCATTCCTGTCCTTGTCACGATTGTGATATTTATCCTGATCTATACGGGATACTATTTCTTGACTGTACGCTTTTATACCAAGATTGTTAATGAAAAGCAGTAGATACGGTTACAATATGACGGATCAAATCGGAAAGGGAGCAAGAAATTATGAATAGAAAAATTTCTCGCGTAGCCTTGATTGGTTCGGGATTTGTAGGATCGAGCTATGCTTATGCCTTGGTAAATCAGGGAATGGTAAACGAATTGGTTATCATTGATGTAAATAAGAATAAAGCAGAGGGAGATGCCATGGATTTAAGCCATGGCATACCTTTTAGCTCGCCTATGAAAATTTGGGCGGGCGATTATTCGGATTGTAAGGATGCTGATCTGGTTGTGATTACAGCGGGAGCCAATCAGTTACCGGGTGAGACGAGACTCGATTTAATCGAGAAGAATGTAAAAATATTCAAGACGATCGTTTCAAGCATCATGAATAGTGGTTTCTCCGGAATTTTTTTGGTCGCAAGTAACCCGGTAGATGTTCTTACTTATGCTACTTGGAAAATTTCCGGCTTACCTTCAGAAAGAGTATTAGGTTCGGGTACGATATTGGATACGGCACGATTTTGCTTTTTACTGGGAGAAGCTTTTCAAGTTGATTCCAGGAGTGTACATGCCTACATAATGGGAGAGCACGGTGATACGGAGGTTCCCATATGGAGCCAAGCAAGCATTGGAGGAAAAAGTATTTTAGAATGTCTGGATAAAGGAATAGGACCTAGTCAGGAAGAATTGGACCAAATTTTTATTAATGTGCGGGATGCAGCTTACCAGATTATTGATAAAAAAGGTGCTACTTACTACGGGATTGGTATGAGCCTGGCAAGATTAACCAAAGCAATTTTGTATAATCAAAACTCCATTTTAACGATCGCTACTTTACTTCATGGAGAGTTCGGATTAAAAGATATTTATATTGGAGTTCCAGCGGTAGTGAATCGAGCGGGTGTTCGTGAGGTTATCGAAATTTGTTTGGCAGATGATGAAAAGGAGAAACTAATACATTCCGCAAACATACTACGTGACGCCTTAGAGACAATCTCGTTTGATTAAGCATAGTGATGTAAATCCTTCTTTAAACAAGTGAAGAAGGATTTTATATTTTTGAGCAAGAATAAGTAAATTATAATCTGAATTTTCTCTCAATAAAGTTGGCAGGGAGGGGCATATGTGGAAAAGTTACAGCGGAAAATTGGTGTGACACTTGGTCCTTTTCAATATTTGATAGAAAAGGGGAAGATTAAGGAGTTTGTACTAGCGATTGGAGATGATAATCCGATTTATTACGATCTCGATGAAGCACTAGCTCAAGGCTATCGCAACATTCCCATTCCACTTACCTTTCCAACTGTTATGGAGATGTGGGCCGGATATAATTTTGATGAACTAATGCAGCTCTTGGAAATGAACCCATTACGAGTATTGCATGCTGAGCAGGAGTATCAGTACTTGGCAGTTATTCACGCAGGTGATGAGCTAACAGGAATGAGTACGATTTTATCTGCTAACCAGAAAAGGGACTTGCTATTCGTTGTTATTCAAACCGAATGGGTTAATCAATATGACGTAAAGGTGTTAATTAGTCGCTCCACAATTGTAGAACAGTTGTAAATAGGGAGGGAAAGATGCATGTTTAAGTGTATACCAATTGAAAAGCCTCCGCTCACTCATACCCAATTGGTTCGTTATGCAGGAGCATCGGGCGATTTTAATCCTATTCACACCGTAGTTCCTGTGGGTGAACAAGCTGGGCTAGGAGGAGTCATTGCACATGGAATGCTAATAATGGGGTTTGCTGGTGAAGCCATTACACATTGGTTTCCTCGTGATAAGGTTCGTTCCTTTCATGTGCGGTTCAAAGAAAAGAGTGTGCCTGGTGAGAAGCTCATTATTGAGGGGCAAATCATTGAGGAATTAGAGACATCTGGCGAAACCAGATTGGGTGGTCAGGTAATTGTAAAGAATGAGTATGGAGAAATAAAGTGCAAGGGTTGGTTTGAAATCGCGAAGTAAGAGGGTTGTTGAAATTCACATTAAAACAGAGTCCTACTAAATATCTGAACTGTGACCCGTAAGATGGACACTTAAAAAAGTGACCC